>JBJXGZ010000034.1:0-33865 GCA_046160625.1 Saprospiraceae bacterium | reverse complement strand
GGTCTTGTGACCCAGCGCCACTTCGGTGGTTTTCCAAACGAAAGAACTGATTCACTAAATATGACAGCAGTGAATACCAACAAAGCAGTTGGAAGGACTTGCACCGTAGAGGATAAGGGTTAACTTTGTGTAGTAACCAAATGAATCATTATTATGTATCCCGGCAACTTCTATTACAAATACACTGATCTGTACTTCACTACTGCCACTGTTAAAGATTGGAGGCATCTACTTCAACCAGATAAATACAAGAAAATCATCACCGATTCTTTGGACTATCTTGTCAAAGAGCAAACTGTAAGGGTTCATGCCTTTGTCATCATGCCCAACCATTTTCATCTCATCTGGCAGATGGTCGCAGAACAGGATTTATCGAAGGTTCAACTTCGATTTATGAAGTATATAGCACAGCAAATTAAGTTTGACCTGTTTGATTATCATCCTAAGGTGTTGGAATATTTCAAAGTGGATCGGGAAGACCGGGAATATCAATTTTTTAAAGAACGCCCTTTGTCTGTTCCGCTTTTTAATGATCCAATCGTGGCACAGAAAATGGAATATATTCATCGCAATCCGGTGCAGCCTAAGTGGCGTTTGGCCGATGTGCCAGAAAAGTATCCGTGGTCTTCTGCGGCGTTTTATCTGAGTGCAGAGATGCATTGGACTTTTTTGACCCACTTTTGGTATGGGAGTGATTGGCCGCCGCCGTTTGAGTAGGTTCTAGCTCGAGCATGGCGGCCTGCTGAAGTGGCGCTGGGTCACAAGACCCAGGCGCGGCGGCTTGAGATTGGTTTTATCGAGAAAGACTTGATTATGTTCCAATTAAGACAACACGTGCGGCGGGGAGGTGCTGCGGTTTGGTACCGCGGTGCAGTCTTGTGACCCAGCCCCACTACCCTGCGTTGCCAGGCCGAAAGAACTGATGTAATCCTCCCTACATTTGCGCTACAGTCATTCCAAATATGAAAATTCAACTTTCCACCCTCCAGTTTTTGAAGGACCTCGCAGCCAATAACGATCGCGAGTGGTTTCAGGCCAACAAAGGCCGCTATGAAGCGGCGCTCGACAATATGAAAGCATTTGCCCGGTCTGTGGAAAATGCGCTGGGCGAAACCGATTTGCTGGAATCCGCTACACTGTTCCGCATTTACCGGGATGTGCGTTTTTCCAAAGACAAATCGCCGTACAAAAACAACTTTGGCCTGGGCCTGAGCCGGGCCACCAAACGCCTCCGGGGTGGGTATTATCTCCAGATAGAACCGGGCGGGTCGTTTGTCGGCGGAGGTTTCTGGCAACCGAATGCGGAAGATTTGAAGCGGATCCGCGCCGAATTCGCCATTGACGACCAGCTGATCCGGGAAATCATGGCAGACCCTGGCTTCCGGAAATATTTTGGTACGCTGCAAGGAGAGGAATTAAAAACAGCGCCACAGGGGTTTGACAAGAATCATCCGGCGCTCGATTTGCTCCGAAAAAAGAGTTTTGTCGTGAAACGAAATTTTACGGACGCCGAGGTAACAGGCGATCTGTTTCTACAGGAAGTGATACAATCCTTTCGGGCCATGCGGCCATATTTCGATTATATGAGCATGGTGCTGACCACCAATTTGAACGGAGAAAGTGTTCTGGAAGATTAAGATAATAACATATGCCAGTCAAATCAATTTTCTGTTCTATAGTCTTTGGACTGATTTGCTTGTTTGGCTGCAAGGCGAAACAGGAATGCCCAGAATTTAATCGGTATGAATACTTGGACGATCAAGTTGATTCGGTTTTTGCACAACAAGCGGCCGTCTTTCGGGACACGTTGTTAAATAGGTTTGGCGAGACCCCCATTAAAGGATTAAATTACAAGGCTTATCATTTGCTTTTCTATGATGCCTTCCGTAATGGAGAATCTATAAAATTTGAAATCAATGACTATGGCTGTTTTTTAACCGTAAAATGTATCGGGAGAGGCTATTTCAATTCGGAATGCCTTAATTATAAAACAAAAATTACGGAGGAAGATTGGAATAAACTCAATGCAATGATTTATGAATTCGACTTTTGGACAGCCGAACCATTTAGAAAAAATGAAGTAGCGGATGGTTATGCATTCCTTTTGGAAGGCAACAAGCCCGAAGCAGCCGTGTGCGATCAAAGGACCTATCAATTTGTTGGCCGGAGTTCACCGAGGTTTGACAAAATGGAAGCATTATGCGAGTATATAATGGAATATAAAGAGCAATTGGTTTTTAGGTATAGCCAAAGATGACACCAGGTGCCGCGGCACTGACGCTATTTTTTAAAAAAACCTATCCCTTTCCCCCACGCCGCACCGCCCCCTTTCCAAACCGGTCCCGAATCTTGTCCATAGCATCCAATAGCCGCGATTCCTTTTCCGTATCGTCAAACAGGTTTAGTTGACTGGTTCCTTGTACCAGTTCGCTGAAACGCACGCCCACGAGACGGATGGCCTGGCGGCGTTCGTACAATCGGTCGAACAAACTCAGCGTATGTGCCACGAGCAGGCCATCCTGTGCGGTATAGGAGATTTTGGCTTGTTTGGTAAAGGTGTTGAAATCCGAATAGCGCAATTTCACGGTCACGCAGGCGGTCAGTTTTCCGAGACTGCGCAGTTGATAAGCCAGTTGAGCCGTTTGCTTTCGGATTTCATCGTGCAGGAAGCGCATTTCAATGGTATCGGTGTGGAAAGTTCGCTCGGTGGAAATAGAATCCTGCTCACGGTAAGGCACTACCGGGCTTTCGTCTTCCCCGTTGGCTTTTTTCCACATGAGGAGGCCGTGCTTGCCAAATTCCCGTTGCAAGAGGCGTGGAGGTACTTCGCTCAGGATTTGACAAGTGCGTACGCCCATGAGCGAAAGGCGGCGTTCTGTTTCACGACCAATCGAAGGGATTTTGCCCACGGGCAAGGGCGCAAGAAAAGTCTTTTCTGTGCCTGCTGCTATCAGTTTTGTCCCATTGGGTTTTGCTTGTCCGGTACCCACTTTGGATACCGTTTTGTTCACCGAGAGCCCGAGCGATAAGGGTAGCCCTGTTTCTTTGATGATGCGCTGCCGCAGTTCGGTGCTCCATTTCCAGCACCCGATGTATTTGTCCATACCGCTCAGGTCGAGGTAGAACTCGTCAATCGAGGCCTGTTCATAGAGAGGGGCGTGTTCTTCGATGACGGCGCGCACGAGGGAGGAGTGTTTGGAATAGGTTTCCATGTCGCCGCGCAACACAATCGCATCAGGACAAAGTTGCAACGCTTGTCGCATGGGCATGGCCGAACGCACCCCGAAAGCGCGTGCCTCATAGCTGCATGATGCCACCACGCCCCGGTTGCTGCTGCCCCCGATCAGGAGAGGCTTTCCGCGCAGGCTGTCGTTGCGCAGTTGTTCTACCGCGACAAAAAAAGCGTCGAGGTCGAGGTGAAGAATGGAGCGGTCAAAGCGGTTCATGGTGGAGTGGTGAATTGGACTGGTGATTGTGGTTTTGAATGACGATTGACGAGTATCCCGAGTTTTCGGGATTGATTTTTGATGGAATGGTGGATTGATAATGGCCGATGTGCCGCCCTCGTCAATAAAAACATTGTCCATCACATCAAAAATCAATCCCGAAAACTCGGGATACTCGTCAATCATCATTCAAACAAATTAGGTCAAAATTCGGGAATTGTATATCCAGCACTATCCCTGATACCGCCCATCTACCCGATATGGTAATCGTTCCATGCTGTGGGTTTCTAAACTCATGAAATTGAAATCCGCCACCAGGCGCCCCTGGATGCGGTAAATGCCACGCCCCCGGAAAGGCGTTTTTTTTACCTGATCGGGGAAATGCACGGTGTCAAAAAATCGCCCCTCGATGTCGAGCCAGGTGCCGAACTGCATGAGTTCGCCCTTGACCGTTCGCGTGTCTTTGCGGCAGATATAGTAGCCGGTCATGGTGACAAGTTTATGGATGTGCTCGCCCATCTCGCGCGCCAGGAGGCTTGGATTTTCCTGTTTTACCCCATCTTCTAGTAAATCAAACGGCGAGCAAAGCGGAAAACCCAGCAATTCCAGTTCGTCGAAGGCCTGATCGAAAGGGCCGTCTTCAAGCGTCGGCAAACGGAACGTATCGGCCTCATCCGTGAACAAGAGATTCGCTCCCATGCCGCTTTCCGGGGTCAACACCCGACTTTTTTCCCACAACAACTCGCTCTTTTTCAGCCCCGTAAATCGGAAAGCTCCAATACGGATCAGTAGATCCAATTGCGTCGGCGAAATATGCACCCGCCGCACAAAATCCTCCAGAGATTTGAAGCCTCCCAATGCTCCACGCTGTTGTTCGATTTCCCCTATGAGTTGCGATTCCAGTCCGCGCACATGTGTCAGTCCCAGGTAAACGTCCTTGCCTTTGATGCTCGTCAGGTTGCGACTGTGATTAACGCAGGGTGCGTGGACGGTCGCGCCAGACATTCTGAGTTCATGCACATAGAATTCTGTGCTGTAAAACCCGCCGAAATTGTTGATCACCGCCACCATGAATTCCAGCGGGTAATAGGTTTTCAGGTAAAGGCTTTGGAACGATTCCACCGCGAAACTCGCCGAGTGCGCTTTGCAGAACGAATAGCCGCCAAAACTCTCAATCTGCCGCCACACCTCCTTGCTGAGTTCTTCGGGATAACGCCGGGCGGCGCAGTTGTCAAAATACTTTTGCCGCAGTCGGGCGAATGCCTCCGAGGAGCGTTTTTTGCCCGTCATCATGCGGCGCATCACATCTGCCTCGTCCAGGCCCAGTCCGGCAAAATGGTGCAGGATTTTCATCACGTCCTCCTGATACACCATTACCCCGAAGGTTTCGGCGAGGTGTTCTTTAAAAACCGGGTGAGGGTATTCAAAAGAATGCGGCTGGTGAAAACGCTGAATGTATGCGCGCATCATGCCGGAACTGGCCACGCCCGGACGGATGATGCTGCTTGCAGCCACGAGATGTATATAGTTGTCGCAGCGAAGTTTGCGCAACAGTCCGCGCATCGCAGGACTTTCGATGTAAAAACAGCCCATGCAATGACTGCTGCGCAACTGGGTGCGCACCCGCTCATCGGTTTTCAAGCGTTCGACGTCATGCACGTTTACCGCTTTGCCCTGGTTTTCGCGCACCAGATCCACACAGTCTTTGATGTGCCCCAGACCGCGCTGACTCAGGATGTCAAATTTGTGAAAGCCCCATTCTTCCGCAGCATACATGTCAAAATGGGTGATAGGGAAACCTTTGGGCATCATTTGCAGGGCCGTAACCTGACTCAGCGGTTTTTCTGAAATGATGATTCCACCCGCATGGATGGAGAGGTAGTTGGGGAAATCCACGAGCATTTCGCCGAAGTGGAGGATGTGCTTGGCCCAGGGATGGAGAGATTGATTCGATTGAGGGGGTTGATTCGATTGGGGCGATTGTTGGACATTGGACATTCCTTGTTGGACATTGGACATTCCTTGTTGGACATTGGACATTTCTTGCTGGACATTGGACATTCCTTGTTGGACATTGGACATTTCTTGCTGGACATTGGACATTCCTTGTTGGACATTGGACATTTTACGCCCGGTCCATTCCCAGGTGCCGGGGGTGGTGCTTTGCCAATGATCCACTACGGCATCAATGTCTTCTTTTGTCAGGCCGAACACCTTGCCCAGTTCACGAATGATGGCGGCGTGTTGGAAAGTGCTGTAGGTGGCGAGCAAGGCCGTGTGCTCACGTCCGTAGCGTTTGAAAATATAATCGGTCACGTCGTCTCGCTCGTCCCAGGAGAAGTCGATGTCGAAATCCGGCGGCGAGCTGCGTTGCGGGTTGATAAACCGCTCGAAATAAAGGTCGAGTTCGAGCGGTTCTACATCCGTGATAAAAAGACAGTAAGCAACAATGGAATTGGCCCCGCTGCCCCGCCCAATATGGTGATAACCAGCCGATTCGGCGTAGCGCACGATGTCCCAGGTAATAAGGAAATAGGCACCAAAATCCAGTTCTGCGATCACTTTAAGTTCCTTGACAATGCGCTCTTTTGCCCGGCGGTGGTTTGCCCCGTAGCGGCGATTGCAACCGCTTTCGGCAAGTTTTGTGAGCAGATTTATGTCGCCTTCTTTTGTGCCCATGAACGTGCGTCGGTTGAGTTGCAAGCCAGTCTCGAATCGAATGGAACAGGCATCGAGCACACGGCGGGTGTTTTCCACAATTTTTGGATGGTTTTGGAAAGGCTCCAGCAAGGAGGCTTCCGCCCGGAAAAATTCATCTGCTTGAGCGATTTGCACACCCTCCAATTTAGTCACGAGCGTATTGGCATCAATGGCGCGGAGCAGTTTGTGAAGCCGGTAGCCTTCGGCATCTAAAAAAGTGATGGGCTGCCAGACAAGCAGCCGCTCCGGGTAGCGCCGCCAGTTGGAGAAAACCAGTTTGTTTGCCTCGGAAGGGCGGATGCCAATCAATTCATAGGGGCGAAAAAGTTCAAGGGGCTTTACTTCGCGGTCATACACGATAAATACATTTTCCAAGGGTGGAGGAACGGCGGGCAGGGGTTTTCCACTCAGCGAGTGTTCGGTCAGCAGGGCGCAGAGTGCTGCCCAACCAGCATTGTTTTGGGCAATTCCGGTAAAAAGAAAGCGGTGTTGTTCGTCGCGAAACTCAATACCCAACACCGGTTTGATTCCCTTGTCCTTGCAAGCCCGCACAAAATCAAGCGCCGCAGACGTGTTGTTTATGTCCGTCAGCACCAGGGTTTTTACCTGATACAGCGCGGCGGTCTCCACCAATTGTTTTGGCGAAAACGTCCCATACCGGAGGCTAAAGAAGCTGTGTGCGTTGAGGTACATGACCGACGCGGGTTTGTGAGTGCGCTGAAATGAGATTGATGGCTGTTGTTGCTACCAGCCAGGCGAGGCAGGGGCAGGCTGTTTAAAACAGATTGCAATTAGAAGGGGAGCGCAAATAAACTTAATGTTTTTTATTTGCGGATATAAAAAAACAAATAGTTTTATTTTGTTTTTTTAAACGAGTGGGGTTGTTGGGATAACATAGAGTGTTTTTGGTGGATATTCATTGCTTGCTTTATTGGAAGTTTAACGGTGGGATAACGGAAGCCATTCGCCATTTTTTAGTAGGCCGCAGGAATTGGCGGATATTTTGTGCGCTTTTAATACAGGGTTACCACAAAGGCAGTTCCACCGCTGTAGTGTCACCAATAGCGCAAACTTTGGAGAAACTTCCACTTTTTTTAACTGTCCCGTTTCTGATAGTATATTCTATATACAGCCTATCTCCAAGGAATAAATTCCGAACCTTTTTGAGGTCTGTCAACCACTTTTGGGTGTTATTTAAACGAAAGATAAAAATAGCTGGGTAAGCGTTGATATTCAGGCACTCCCAACCTAATTCCCCAGGGGTTTCCACAAGGTTAATCACCTTTAAAGTCAAGGTATCTTGTTCCCAGCCTGTCGGAATATTGGGTTTCACAAAATATGCTTTGGTAAGTGGGAATATTTCAAGCAGATAATTAATATTATTTGCCTCGATTCGATATCCGGCACCGTCAAGCTTGCAAAAGATGTTGCTGTACTCATCGTCGATACGTACGCCACGCTGATAATTGGGTGGTATGCTATCGATTTTAAGATTTCCCAAAAAAAGATGGAGTGGGTAATCTATTTTAAAGTTTAGTTGAAAGGTGCCATCGGAATTCGTAGTGTCGTGCGCCACCGCAGCATAATACCATTCCCATTTAGGGCCTAAACTTGCTTCTTCGACGTGTAAAGGAATATTTTGAAGCGGTTCCCGAGTCTTTGCATTTATGAGCCTACCTCTGACATCCATTTGCACAGAATAATCAATGGGTTCATAATCTTGGTGTTTTGTGCATGTGCTCATAAAAAACAATACACTAATGAGATAAAGCATCTTTTTCATGGCTAATCTTTTTGAACAAATTTCCAACTTTGACCAGTCAAATTGCAATGATTCGTATCAGTAATGGAGATGATTGCAATGGAAATTGATTGTAAACGCCTTCACTTTCTTTACACCCAATTGCACACAAAGACACACTCTAGAAAACCTTGGGGCCGCGTGGTCTTCTTTTCTATCCTTCACCACTCTGCCCCTTCGCCGCACTTGTGTGCATATCGTAGGTAACAACACCCAGCGTGGCATCAAATTACCCCCCCCAAAAAAGAAACCCCAACCCAATTCCGCATTTCCCATCTTTGCCACAGTTTATTGAGAAGCGAGGTGACACCTCCTCTCCCGATTCTCGGGTTCGGAGATGTCACCTCGCTTCTCCTTGCCATCATCCACTTTTTCCCGCTCTATGAAAGTAACCCGTCTCTCTCCCTGTTTGCGCGGCGCTGCGTTTTTACAAAAAAACTCCGCCTTCAAAATTGCGCTCCTCTTCGCCGCCTTGTTTTTTACAGCCCGTGTGCAAGCCCAGGCAAATCTTTGGTCGCCGGCATCCTTTGCCAGAGACCAGGCAAAAACAGCGCATACCCCCGATCTGCCGGATTTCGAAAAAGGAGTGCTCCTGCAACTTGACGTGGCGGCCATGCAACACCTGGGCAAAACCGCCCAACAAGAGTTCGGCGACTCGCGCAATGCCACGACGATCGTTGATCTGCCCTTGCCGGATGGCAGTTTCCAAAAGTTTAAAATCTGGGAAAGCCCCTTGATGGAGCCCGAACTGGCGGCAAAATTCCCGAACATTAAAACCTACCTTTTGAAGGGCGTTGATGACCCTTTCGCGAGCGGGCGCATGTCGGTAAGCCCGGATGAGTTCGGCGCATTTTTTACTTCGCGCCAATTTGGGCAGGACGTGTTCATCCGAAAAGCCTTGAAAAATTCCGCCGCCATTTACCTCAGTTATTGGGGAAAAGACGACCCCACGGGTGAAAAACCTTTCCATTGCCTTTGGGAAGGCTCGGAAAACGATACACCAGACGCTGCCCCTGAAAACGGGATGGCTGGCTCCAACGAAACGGGCGATGTGCTGCGCGTTTTCCGATTGGCCATGACGATCCCGGGCAAACTCTCCGAAAACTATGGCTGGGCCACAAAAGCCCAGGCAATGGGCGCTTTGGTTGCCTTTTTAGGTACATTGAACGCGATATTCGAGCGGGATTTGTCCGTGCGGTTTGTCCTGCCCGCCGCTCAGGACAACATCATTTTTGTCAGCAGCGCTGCCGACCCTTTCACGGCCCTGGGTGGTGGCGAAGCAGCCAACGAAAACATTGCGGTGATCAACCAGTTCATCGGCCAGGAAGGCTTCGACGTCGGCCTGATCTTCGTCACCGGCGCTTGTTGCGCGGCAGGTAAACCGGTGATTTGCGGCGACTACAAGGCCTGGAATTTTAGCGCGTTTTGGAGCCTGAGGGTCACCGCCCACGAGATCGGGCATCAATTCGACGGTGATCATACCTGGACCAGTTGCGGACCTTCCAACAACGGGCAATTCGGCACCAACGAATACGGCTCGGGCACAAGTATCTTGTCATACGCCAATATCTGCGGCATAGACAACATCCTGCCCGTCGGCGACGAGCGATACTTCGGGGTGTATTCGCAAATCCAGATGACGAATCATATCAATGCCCGGACTTGCTACAAAACGCTCGAGACCGGCAACCATATTCCCGTTTCTAGTGTGCCTGCAAGCGGCTTTTATATCCCGATCTCCACACCTTTTGAACTCGTCGGCACTGCAAGCGACGTTGACGGAGACCATCTGACTTACTCCTGGGAGCAAGTGAATATCCGAAACATTGATTTTACATCGTCTACCATATCTATCCAAACGCCGCCTACCCCCGCCGATGGCAATGTGCCGATTGCGCGGATTTTCAATCCTTCGAGCTCACCACGCCGTACCATCCCGCAACTTTCTGACATTTTGTCAAACACTTCGTCGGTGAACGAACGCCTCCCGACCTATTCCCGGAACATCAAATACCGGATGTATGTGCGCGACAACCATCCGGGGGCCGGGGGCACGACGCACGAGCAAGTCAGTTTTGAAGTGGATGGCTCGGCGGGCCCCTTCCTGGTCACAGAACCGAACACTTGTGTTAGCTGGCAAGCAGGCAGCAGCCAGAACATCACCTGGGATGTGGCCAATACCGACAACGCCAGCGTCAATTGCCAAAATGCAAAGATCAGCCTCTCCCTCGACGGAGGATACAACTATACCTACGTTTTGGCGGCAAACACGCCAAACGACGGCTCCGAAACCGTAACCCTGCCCACCGGAATCTGCTCCAATAAATCCCGGATCAAAATCGAGGCCGTGGGCAACATCTTTTTCGATATTTCCAATGCCGATTTCAATATTGAATCCAATGGGACACCCATTGTGAAGGCAAACGCCTTGCAATTGGACGGCTCAGACGATCAGGTTGAAATACAGAACCCAAGCCTTGGCAACTTCGGCACAGGCGATTTTACCCTCGAAATGTGGGCGCAAACGACGGACAACAATTGTGCACTCATCGGCAAAAGAGCGATTTGTAACTGCGATAATTTTTGGAATTTTTTCCTTGACAACGGACGCTTAAGAGCAGAGTTTTCGGAATCAAACACTTGCAGTAATTATCTGAATGCTACCGGTTCAATCAACACGTTGGCCAACGGCAACTGGCATCATATCGCATTTGTCCGCAATGGCACAAGCCTTCGTTTTTACGTTGATGGGGTTTTGGACCTGACCACGTTTTCCAGCCATAATTTTAACAATCCGGCTAATATTACCCTCGGGAATATTGTTTGTGGAGGGCATAATTTCGGTGGTAGCATGGACGAAATTCGCATCTGGAACCTCGCCCGCAGCACGGCCGAGATCAACGAAAAAATGAACTGTACCCTTGCAGGAAACGAGGCCGGTTTACTCGCCTACTATCCTGTGAGCAGCCAGGATTGTGGCATTTGTTCCGGGGGGACAAACACTTTTACAGATAAAACAGCCAATGCAAACCACGGCATCCTGCAAAACGGCGCCTTTACCAGCCTTTCGACGGTCAATATTACCGATTGCCCAAACTGTACAAACGGCCCAATTGCTATCGTCACGAACCCCGCCAACCAATCCGTATCCATCGGCGGAACGGCCACTTTTACCATTGCCGCTTCGGGCAATAACCTCTCTTATCAATGGTATCGCAGCACGGATGGCGGTGCTACTTTTACGGAGATCGTCGGTGCTACAGAGAACGTTTACAGTTTCATCGTCGCCAGCAGTGGGCAGAATGGCTGGCAATTCAAATGTTTTGTCTCGAACGGCTGCGAGGTAAAATCTGCCGCCGCTGCGACCTTGAGTTTGCCTTGTCCGACCCAAACCTTGAGCAGTATCACCGGACCCGCAGCGCCTTGTGTGGACAATTACTACACGTATTTTGTAACGCCCAATTCGAACATCGCTTCCTGGTCCTGGACGACCCCGGCAGATTGGTCGGTGACGAATAACGGGAACATGATTTTTGTTCAAGCTGGCCCTACTTCTGGCACGCTTAGTGTGACCGGAACGGATGCCTGCGGCGCACAAACGGCTGCGGAAACCTTTGCGGTTGCGCCTGTGGTAGTGGCCATCACAACGCAGCCTGTTTCGCAGACGGTCAACGAGGGCACAGTAGTCGAATTCTCCGTGGCCGTGTCGAATGACGGTGGCACAACGACTTATGTCTGGCAAGAAAGCAGCGACTTTGGCTCGAGCTATTCAAACATTCCCGGAGCAAATGCAGCCACTTACTCCATTCCTTCAGCGGCGCTTTCGCATGACGAACGCAGGTTCCGCTGTATCGTCTCGAATGCTTGTCTAACGGAGACTTCTGAGCTGGCAACATTGAAGGTAAACTGCACATCTTCCGCACCATCTCAGCCTGGTGCGATTTTCGGCGGCGATCCGATTTGTCCGGACGTGTCTTTGACGTATTCAATCGCCCCGGTTGCTGGCGCGACTAGTTATGCGTGGACATTACCCTCGGGCTGGACCGGCAATTCTACTTCAACGAGCATCAACGTAACGTCCAATGGCACAGGTGGCCTTTTGAAAGTAATGGCTGTGAACGACTGCGGCACTTCGAGCGAACAGGCGCTTTCAGTCTCTATAAATTCGAACCCCTGCCGTCGAGGGGTACATTTTGACGGGGAGAATGACCACCTCGCGGTCGGGCAAAATGGCCAGGCCCTATCTGGCGATTTGACCCTTTCGTTTTGGATAAAACCGGATCTTTTGACCGGAGAACAGACCTTGATCTTCAACGGTCGGGAATTTATCGTCGGTTTGAGCAACAATCAAATCAGGTATAAGCACTCGGACGATTGTTGTGGATATGATAATACTGTTGACAGGGTCTTTCCTGCCAACCTGGAGACTGGGAAATGGACCAACATTGCGATCACTCGTGCGGTTGACAACCGAAGCGTGAGTGTTTATTCGAATGGCAATCTAGTCCAAACCCAAACCTACGGCGCCTCCTCCGCCCAACCGGGCGATAATACAACCGATATGATTTTTGGAGCAGGAAAGAATGGTTTCTGGTCCCATTGCAAAGGGGCGCTCGACGAGATCAAGATTTGGAGCGTCATTCGCACAGATGAGGAGTTGAAGCAAGACATGGTTTGTGTTCCCCTTGGCAACGAACCAAATTTGCAAGCCTACTATGATTTTGAATCCGGGCAGCCGTATGGCGACAACCTGGCGGTGACGAATTTTACAAATCTGGCAAGTGCATACGGCGTGGCTTCCGTCCAGAATATGGCGATGAGCGGCACCGCATCGAACGTCGTTTCCGGCGATCTGCCCTCGTTTTTGTTTCAAGACCTTGATGGCGATGGCTTTGGTGGCGCAAACGTCGGGTGCAATTATACGGGTCCGAGCGTGACAAATTCGACTGACTGCGACGACCAAAACAGTGCCGTCAACCCGAATGCCAGCGAAATCTGTAACGGGCTTGATGACGACTGCAGCGGTATTATAGACGACATCCCGAATGTGCTTTCCAGTCCCAATGTGCCTGTTCCAATACCTGCAGGGCAGACTATTACTTCCACCATCCCGGTTAGCACTCCTACAACTTCCTTGTTGGATTTAAATGTTTTGAATCTCAACATTTCCCACATCTGGGTAGCAGATTTAACGGTCAAATTAAAAAGTCCTCAAGGCACGGAAGTTACTTTGTTGGATGCTATTTGTGGTGATCAGGACGATATTTTAATCAATTTCGACGATGAAGCAATGGCCGACTATGGCACTTTTCCCTGCCCTCCAGTCAATAACGGGACGTATAAACCCTTATCGCCTTTGTCCGCTTTCGACGGGGAAAATCCGAACGGGACCTGGACTTTGACGGTGATTGATGTGTATGAAGACAGCGGTATTTTGAACGCCTGGAGCATTGGATTCCCTTCTACGCCCATTACGTTATATGCCGACGCTGACAGCGATGGCTACGGAAATGCCGCGGCCAGCATACAGGCTTGCAGTGCAACTGCTGGTTACGTCAGCGACACTTCGGACTGCGATGACAGCAATGGCCAAATTCACCCTGGCGCAACGGAGATTTGCAACAACCTCGACGATAATTGCGACGGCTTTGTTGATGAAGGCGTCAGTCAGGTTTGGTACGCGGACACAGATGGCGACGGCTATGGGAATGCTGCCAATGTGCAAACGGCTTGCAGTCAGCCGGTTGGTTATGTTGCCAGCAATAACGACTGCGACGACAACAACAGCGCCATCTACCCGAACGCCACTGAAATTCCCAACGGGCTCGACGACGACTGCAATAGCATCGTTGACGATACCCTGGTAGTCAGTTCGGTCAAGCCGGTAATTGGCAATCAAGCAGGAGGTATCCAGTTCATCCTCCTCCCGAATCCGGCTGACGACGTTTTACATATCGTTTTTGACGGAAATGAATTGGTCCTCGGGCGGGTAGAAATTTTCAACCCGATCGGGCAGCGTGTCCTGATTCAGGATGTCCAGCTTGAACCAGGCAAAAAATGCGCTTTCCAAATCGGGCATTTGCCACAGGGCAATTATTTCCTGATGTTCAGACGAGCCGATGGAATGAGATCGGGCGAGCGATTTATCATTATCAGGGGGTAGAGGTGACACCTTTCCGGCGTGTAGAAGGTGTCGGCTCGTTGGGCCGTTGAGGCGGCGTCTTCTCGCGATGTAGGAGGCGCCGCTTTATTTTCAACCCCATCGAAAATATTGTTTAACAATTTATGCAAAAAAATACAAAAAAGTTAAACAAAACATGAACCAACCGCAAGTCATAATGTTTGGGTGTAGTTGTATATTCAACGCTTAACCAATCATTATTTCTATGCAATCGCTATTTTCAAATCCAGTGTTCTTATTCTCTGGCCTTGCTCCGAATGATTATGTAGGCTTTACATTTTTCATTGGCTATATGGCAATGTTTGCGGCATCTGTTTTCTTTTTCTTTGAGCGCCAGCAAGTAGAAGGCAAGTGGAAAACTTCCATGTTGATCGCCGGATTAATCACCTTGATCGCTTCGGTTCACTATTTTTACATGCGTGATGTGTGGTTGACGACCGGTCAGTCTCCCACCCAATTCCGCTACATTGACTGGATCCTGACCGTACCGCTCATGTGTGTGGAATTTTACCTCATTTTAAAAGCTTTTGGCGCGAAGATCAGCCTCCTTTGGAAGATGATAGGCTACTCAATGGTGATGCTGGTAGCGGGTTACCTGGGTGAAACGGCTTTTCGAAGCAGCAGCGTAATCTGGGGCATTATTTCTACCCTTGGTTACGCAGGTATCCTCTACGAAGTATGGCTCGGTTCGGCGCGCAAGCTGGCGAGCAATTCCAATGATCCGAAGCTGCAAGCTGCTTTCAAGGCTTTGTCCTGGTTCGTATTGGTTGGATGGGCGATCTATCCTATTGGCTACATGGCTATTGAAACAGACGGGTGGTTGCGCAATGTCGTGGACGTTCGCAACATGGATTTGATTTACAACATCGGGGATGCTGTAAACAAGATCGGCTTTGGCCTGGTGATTTACGCCCTTGCTGTTGGCTCCTCCCGCAGCGCTGCTTAATCCACCCCCGGTTGTAATTTACCTGAAAACATGAGTCATCCCGAATTTTGTGGACTCTCCTGCCCTTTTCGGAGTTTTAAAGGTGTGTAGCACCAAAACGTCGGTAGGCTTTTCGTTTTCAATCAGTTAGGAGCCGCGTAGCATTGGAACTAAACTGCCTTGAGAGTGCCAGGTTTCGGCGCTACGCACCTGCTAAACGATTGCATTATCAATTTCTACCGACGTTTGGGGTGCTACGCATCTGTTTCAAAAAATCGGGATGACTCATGTTTCTTTTGCGCTTCTATACTATTATTGAGGTAAATACGGTCTCATTCTCATGATAGATATTCGAAATAACAGTATTTATTTCTTTATTATTGGCATCACCCTGGCGTTTGGCCTTTTGGGTTGGCTGAGGCCTGAATGGTTACTCCAATTCCAGTATCCCTTGCTGGGCGTCCTGATGGTGTTGATCGGCCTCCCGCATGGCGCGACGGATTTTCTTTTGTTCCGACGCTTACAGGGAAAAGTATTGAGTAAGAAGCAAATTTTCCGCTTTTTCCTCTTTTACCTGCTGGCCGCATTTTGCTATCTGCTTGTTTGGTTGATTTGGCCCATACCCGCCCTTCTCTTTTTTTTAGTAATTTCCGCTTTTCATTTTGGACAATCCAATTGGCAATCTTCGCGCGTGCCCTCCGGGCTGTCTTTTTGGTTGTATATGCTTTGGGGCGCTTTTGTTCTGGGTGGCGCCTTGCTCTGGCATTGGGATAAGAGCAGCCTGATCATTGGCCAATTAATCGGCTGCCGCCTTGAGTGGTCCACATCTGCCATGGCTAACATTCAATGGGGACTGCTTTGTATAAACATCCTGGCCATAGTAGTGCTTTGGGTATCAGGGCGGATAGATCGCAGGCAAGGGTTGTTTGAAATGGCCAGTTTAGTCGTATTGTCTTTTATGTTGTACCAGACACCGTTGCTGGTCGGTTTTACGGTGTATTTTACGCTTTGGCATTCATTGGGTTCCTTATTCCAGCAGTTGACTTTTTTTCGCAGGAGCTGGCCTTCTTTTACCCTGCTTGAATATTACCGTCAGGCGGCGCCCTACACCCTGTTGTCGCTCTTGGGTTTGTGGGGAATGGCGCTTGGCCAACCGCTATTTTTCTCTGGTTTTTCACTCATCAGCCTTTTCTTTATCTTACTCGCTTGTGTTACCTTGCCGCATATTTTCTTGATCGAAGGAAGTTTTAAATAATTGTAACCATTAGGGTAAACGAGGTGACACCCCCTCATTCATGCTGAAACAAAAGACTGGAACACCACGCAGGGCAAAAAAATCAGGTAATTATTCTCAACAAATAGACGTTTCGCAATTCTCAAATGAAATCTATTATCTGTTTCTAAAAAGCAACAACACCCATTACAAGAATTCAGCATTTTTGAAAAACTGAAATAAAGTGAGGATAGATACAATCGCAAAAATCATAGCAAGAAGGGCACTTTGCTACAGCATCTATGCCCAATGCCTATGAAGGAGCAAATTGAAACTGCAATACCCCGCAGAAAATTTGTCGCAGGTGATATGAACGAAGCCCGCAAAAGGCTAATGGGCATATCTGCCAACCGCTGTAGGCAAGTTTAAAAACCTGTAAAGCAATTGTGAGAGATTAAATTGTATCTTTGCAAATCGGTTTTTTGTCACTTTTGACGTAAAACTAAAATCATACAGTGGAGACCAGAACCCACTAAAAAAACGGGGCGCAATCCGAAAAGCCTTACGAGTAGGAAATGAAATATAAAATGTTCAAAAAATTTACACTCGCAGACAAAATACTCTTTATTTCAGCTATACTTTCGTTGGTATATTCTGAAATATTATTTTTCAGCGGAAATACGGATCAAGCTATTTTTATTGGGCTATGGGTTCCAAGCATCTTAGCTTTTGGTATTTATTTGAAACTAATAAACAACAAAAATAATGATTGAATTCATACCATATTTTGCCGCTCTAATCACTATATTATTTGCTGTAGCTTTTAGTTATGCTATAACTGACGGATGGAATTTAAAAGAAAAGAAAAAGGAATAGAAAGTAAAATATTCAGTACTTCCGTCATAAAAGGATAGTGCTATGGGAAAGTATATATAGTGGATTATGCAACTTTCCTGTATAACTCCATTTTCGCCTCGCATGGTGTTCCCGCTTCAACCCATCGCCCATCGCCAATAACTGATACCCCGCCGCGCGTGGGTCTTTTGACCCAACGCCTCTCCTATGGGTAGCCATGCTGTACCAAAATCTCCGCTTTATTCAAACGGAGGTGGCCAATCACTCCCATACCAAAAGTGCGTCAAAAAGGCCCAATTCATTCTGTACGCAGGTAAAATCCAGCAGAAGTCCATGGATATTCTTCTGGCACACCAGCTAACCGCCACTTTGGTTGTATCGGATTGCTATATGTAGCCTATCTTCTCTGATACGATTGTGTCCGTAAAAAGTGCCACTGACAAGGTGTATTGGCAGAAAGCCCAGTATATGCACTGGAATCCTTGTTCGGATAAGTGAAAATTAGCAGAGCCACCCGAAGCGGACAAGTATTCTTCTTCCTACAAAAGCACCGAAGGAGCTTACTGGGATTTTGTAACAGTTTTCGGATGAAGCATTTATCCCTTGCTTTAGACTCCCTCCGCCGCTGTTGTTGGCGTCTTCGTCAACGACGGCGGAACCGCTACCCAAGGGAATTGATTGTTGGTTCGGGACAGGCGGATCTTTTGGATCGTTCACGAATTTTTTGTTTAACATTTTAATGAAATAAATTAAACAAAGAAGATTGGGCGCCGTTAATACTTGGTAACAAATCTATGTTGATTTAACCATCCAAAATCATGCACCAAGCCACTCAATATTTCAACAACACCCTCCTGCTGACCGATGACGACATTGGTGACGATCATATCATGACTTCTCTGGAAACACCCATGCGACCAGATGCGTTCGAGCTGTCTGATGAGGAAAAAATAGTGCGGATAGAACACCATTTCCGCGAGATCATGCTCACCATGGGTCTTGATCTATCCGACGACAGCCTACGCGGTACGCCCAAACGGGTCGCAAAAATGTACGTTCAGGAAATTTTCAGCGGGCTGAACCCGAAGAACAAGCCTAAAATCGCCCTTTTTGAGAATAAGTACCAATACCGTGAAATGCTTGTGGAAAAGGACATTACGTTTTATTCCAACTGCGAACACCATTTCGTACCGATTATTGGAAAAGCCCACATAGCCTATATCGCCAACGGCAATGTCATTGGCTTGTCCAAGATCAACCGGATCGTGCAGTATTTTGCAAAACGTCCGCAGGTCCAGGAGCGGCTCACCATGCAAATCACACATCATCTGTGCGCTGTCCTTGGTACTGATGACGTCGCCATTGTGGTGGATGCGCACCATTTGTGCGTTTCTTCCAGGGGAGTTCAAGACGTGAACAGCAGCACCATCACAGCCTATTACGGCGGTGCTTTTATGAAGGAAGCGAGGAAAAATGAGTTTTTACAGTATCTGAATCTCCCGGCGAAGTCGAAGGTTTCAGAGGTGCTGCAATCGTAGGTGGTGGGGGGTAGGGACGGGGAATGGAAAGGGCTTTGGCCATTAGGATTCTTTGGACGTTGTATCATTCATCCCAACTAACAAAGCAGTGATAATACGCTGACTGTCTTCAACATACGCTTGTGGCATCAGTCGTGCCATCCCCGATTTTTTCGACTCTCCTTCTAATAGATGTTGCACTCTTTTTTTCAAGTCAGCTCTGTAATTTTAGTCAATAAGATTTTTGAGGTATCGCTCATAGATTTTTTTTGCTGTTTCAAAGTTTCGGTCGTTGCCAGAGCCAATCAGGTCTGCATAAACCAATAAAGGATGGACCGTCTTCAACTCCGGCAAGACAAAGTCCTTGTTTTCTACCTTCCAAAAAAGGCTGTAAACTGTAACATTGCCTTTATCTTCATCAGGTATCAACTGAAACTTCTTAATCAAACTTTTGCGGTCAAGATTGGAGTACAGCGTCCAGGCGCCCGGGTATAGATTGTTTGTCAATAAATCTGCTGCTGGTTCAGCTCCCCAAAAGGATTGGTCTCCAATCTCCATCTGCGACCCAATTTGTGTTCTAAGCCTAAATCTTCCACGCAATAATTTTGGTTTAAGTTTTTGGTTAAAAGCCGTTACCCATTGGCTTAAAAGTTCAGCCTTATTGATTAGTGCCAATTTTTTTTCATTCACTTTTATCAAAAATTTGGCTGCTTGCAGATCGGTCAAAATATCTCCAACTGTGCTTATGGAAATATCTGCCACAGAAGCAATTTCGCGGTATCGCTTGTTCAGCAGTGCTTCATTTAGCAGCAGGGCATAAATCAACTTAATACCGTTTTTCTGGAACGCACGGTGCTTAATCTCGCCACTTTTCGCTATTTTGCCAAGCCCTTTTATGTGCCAGAATATCCCGTTATCATTTCTGATAAAGCAATTTCCAGAGGTGTCCAAATAATTAATACCTTGTTTTTTCAATATTTCCTTGGCCGGATTTGAAATGCTCTCTGCCACCAATAGGGTTTGTGTTTCTTTTAATTTATCCACCCAATGAAGCATTCCTGAGGGCAACACGCTCTGTTTCACCTCAACCTTAAAGCTACTTGTGTTTGCTCCCGCTGTGATGTAGAGTTGAGCATCCCATTTATGTCCATTGGAATTTAAAGGCCAATCAATCTGAGTCTGCACGTCCATCAACTTTTCGAGGCTTTCTACTGCCGTGTATAAAATGTCCGATTCGGTCATGATTTAAGTAATTTACAAAAGGTGAACAGATGCAAATATCGAACAAAATTATACTTCTTTTAGAAAAAGATGTCTGAAAGTTGTGAAATATGAATATCAATTAATCAGATAATTTTATGAAACTACCCACAAACTACCCAAACGCCCAAAACAACAAACGCAACTATCTGATTGTCAGATAATTGCGTTGTTATGTTGTCGGGATACCAGGATTCGAACCTGGGACCCCCTGCTCCCAAAGCAGGTGCGCTACCGGGCTGCGCTACATCCCGAAACTATCTCTTTTGTCAAGATGCCAAGATTTGAATCTGTGACAACCTTAATTTAACTCTTTTGTCGGGATACCAGGATTAGAACCTGAGACCCTCCCGATCTCAATCGGGATGCGCTACCGGGCTGCGCTACATCCCGAAAATTGTGATTGGTTTATTGGTGATTGGTATTTTGGTGCTCGGTAAAGAAATGATCGTCTGCCCAGATAAACTAGTCACCAATCACTACTCAACCAATAACCAGTCACCAATAAACCAATCTACTAGGGCGGATAGGCCGGGATTCGAACCCGGGGCACAGTTTAACCCGTGCGTCGGTTTAGCAAACCGGTGGTTTCAGCCACTCACCCACCTATCCAAAATGGGCCGCAAAGATATTACGACCTTCCCCTTTTCACAAAGCCTAAGTGAAAGATTTTCTATTTTATTTTCAAAAGGGTAGGAACACGGCTAACGCTCAAAGGCTTGGCCGTGTTCCCTAAATCCAAATTTAATCAAAAAACGTTAAATTTTACGCGATTTCGTACAATATACAGCGTTTTCTACCTTATCGCTGCACCACAAAACGACCCATTTGCTTTGCTCCATTTTCCGTTACGACCTCCAGAAAATATAGTCCATTCGGTAATTCACCAGGCAATTCCAGTTTTTGAGCATCATCAATGGCCGTAAGGGTCTGATATTGTACTCGTTGTCCTCGGCTGTCTAGCACCTGAACGGTTAAGCGCTGGCCCTGCCAGTAACTGAAGTCGGCAAAAAGTTCGCCGCTGGTGGGGTTGGGGAAGAGGAGGATTTGGGCATTTAGGTCATTAGGGTCATTTTGGTCATTATCGTCATTAGGGTCATTTTTACCCGCCGTAGTCCCGAGTTCTCGGGACGAAGGAGGGGCGTCATTGCGTTGATTGCTTGTTTCGCTGAGACGATCATCGGCAGGCGTAACTCCAATTGGGCAATAAAACGTGTTGAGGTGCGCACTTAAATATACATACGGAGCAAGGCGAGATACTACATTGATAAACAAGACATTATTCGCCTGTGCGGGAATGGTATATTTGAAAATATCCGATTCGCCGTTGTTGATGCTGTCTGCTATGGAGGAGAATCGTACGGAGTATTGCGGCGAAAAATTGGGGCTACGTACCTTGTAGGTATTGCCTGAAGGGGCGGTGTAGGTCGAGAAATTTTCTGGCTCAATCGCTACAAGACCATCAGGTATTTGAATGGCCGTGTAGATCAACTTGTTTGCGCAATTGTTGGTCACCCGAATCCGATAAGTTCGGTTTTTGCCCATGTCCTCCGTGATCGTCAGAAGTTCGTATTTGATGCAACCGTTTACTTTTGTGTCGCAGGGATCGTCTTCTTCGATGGTAATATTAAAGCAGCAAGAGGCCGTTTGGCCACAACTGTCCTTGGCGGCGTAGCAAACAGAAGTAGTTCCCGCTGGGAAAGTACTGCCGGAAGGCAATCCGCTGGTCATCGTAACTGCGATTCCTGGGCAGACACAATCACTGGTTGCTGTGGGCAGGTTGTAAGTCACCACGGCGCCACTTCCGCTGGGTTGACTGATGGTAATGGCTCCCGGACAACTGAGGTTCAGTACAGAAGGCGCAGGGGTGCTGAATTGCAGGGTGTAGGTCGCAATGGTGTCGCAAGCCCCCGAACTAGAGGCCAAAGTCAGGATAACCGTACCGGGCTGATTGTAGGCGACTCCACCTAATGTAATGGTTTCGCCAGGGCAGAAGGTGATTGTTTCTGATCGGGTGGGTTGCGGCAATACCGTGAGGGTATAGGTCACAATCTTTGGGCATTCGTCGGGGGCAGACAGGATGGTATCCACCACGATCCCCGATTGCGTATATACCTGACCACCAATGGTCACTGAACTGCCGGGGCAGAACGAAACGTTTTCCGAACCAGTCTGATAAGGCAGTACCGTGAGCGTGTAAGTCACAATAGTATCGCACCCGGATTCAGCCGTAAGGGTATCCATAACGACGCCCGACTGGGTATAAACTTGTCCGCCAATGGTCACAGAGTTGCCGGGGCAAAACGAGATGTTCTCCGAACGGGTCAAATAGGGTGCAGTGGTAATGGTATAGGTCATCATCGTATCACAATCGCCATTCAAGCCGTCAACCAATAAAACATAGATGCCTGCCTGACTAACTACTTGTCCACCAAGGATGACAAAGTCACCAGGGCAAAGGATAATCTCTTCTGCACCCATAGGTTGCGGTAGCACTTCAACGACATAGGTGCGCAGGGTGTCGCAACCGCCGTTTCCGGGAGTTTGTACCGTAAAGATGCTAGGTTGTGTAAATACTACGCCATTGACGATCACGGAATCTCCGGGGCAAAAACTGAAGTTAACCTGGTCTTCTACAAAAATTTCACATTGATTTTCTACCGTCAAAATGGTGCTTTTCGGTTCACGGACGAGGGTCACAGTCTCCTCTTCAAAAGGTACATTTTGCACTAAAACAGAGAAATTTGCGGGGTTGGTTACATCACTGATTTCTGCAAGTACAGGTTTTATAAAATCGCAATCCCCTTCCACAGTGCCATCAAGGGTTGTTTTGCTTACAACCATTTGATGTTCACCGGCATTGCCTTGCCTGGTAGCCATGAAGTACAAGTGGTTGCCTTTTGCCAGAATCTGGGATTGAAAAATAGGCAAAAAAGCCGGGGTGTCATCAAAACCGAAATCCACTTTTTTTGACCATTTGAGTTCGCCGTTTTTGTCCGTTTTAATCAGGTACAAATCATTGGGAGTTACACCGCCAAAAGCATACAGGATAAATCCGTCTGGAACACTGACTACTTCTTCAACGACCAAACCGCCAATGGCTTCCGGGATATTGATTCTTTTTATCCAAAGCAGATCCCCGTCCAGATTGTTTTTTTGGAGGAAGATTTTTGCTTCACCCAAATTGTCGTTTGTTTCGCTCCCGTAGCTCACGGAGATAATATGCGCTTCCTCAATCAACAGATCCTTGCCATAAATTCGAGCTGGATTACCTGCTTGAACGTGACTCAATTTGGTCCAATCTACGTTTCCAGTCGCCAAATCTATGCGAGAAAGGGTGTGTCGCATATCAGTAAAATCATCGCCATTGGTGTATCGCCCAGCACCGTAAAGTTTGCCGTTGTGAATCGTGGCACTGTTGAAGTTGTCACCACCACCTAAGTTCAGCTTTTGGCTCAAAGGGCTTACGGGCTCAATGGTGCCATCAGGTCGAGTGATTTCCAACATTCGATTGTCGTTTGTTGGCTGGTGTGGGTTGTCATAAATCAAATAGTTTCCATTGGGCAATTCTACCAGTCCCATTACATACGCAGATTCGAAACCGTAGGTACTGAGCCACTGTATATTGTTGGTGTTGGGATTGTATCGGAATACAAAACCTGAAATGCCAGGCTGAAAATCGCCACTTTGGCCACAGCCTACGAGCATACCTTCCGAGTCTACCAGAAGTTCTGAAATATGGTCGTTTGCGCCATCTCGCACATCGAAAGTACGCATCCAAAGAATGGTGCCCGTTGGGGTCATTTTAATTATCGCAGCACTATCTTGTTTCAAGCCAGTCACGTACAAATTGCCGTCTTTACTATCATAAATACCATATCCGCGCACGTTTTGACCGATATCGCCCAGGGTTTTGATAAATGTTTCAGAAGCGCAACTACAAGCGGTAAAAATCAAATTGATAGACGCCGTTGCCGGGGTGCTACAACCGTCCGTTACGGTCAAATTATAGGTGCCAGTAGTTGTCGGGCTTATGGTTGGGGTGGTTTCGCCGGTACTCCAGAGGTAGCTGTAGTTCGTGCTGAGCAAACTATTTGAAACAGCAGCTTGAAGGATTGCCTGTTCGCCGATGCAACGGAATTGGTCAGCAGCTTCCACGGTCAAAACAGGGCGGTCTTTTATCAAAAATTCAATGGTACCCTGTGTGCAAGAGCAGGCATTTGGAACGGTCAGCAGGATGTTTTCTGTTCCTTCGGTCAAGGCATCTGGAATAACATTTATGGGAATGAGCATTTCAGACTGGCCGGCTGGAATTACAATTGGGCTGTTGATCGGAACATAATCCACGCCGGGCGTAGCAGTCCCTGCTACAGCGAAATTGACGACTAGTGGTTGACTTAGATCGGCGTTGCCTCGCTTAAACCGAACATTTCCAGTGCTGCAACCTTCATAGGCAGTACTCTGAGCCCCTGGGTAGGCTGGGGTTACCAGTACTTCACCGCCAGCATCGAAGGAATTGGCACGAAGAAATACTGCAGAGTCCCACACGCCATCTGCAACGTCTGCAATTTTCAGTTTTATATGGTATTTCTGGCAAGGAACAACGGTGGCAGTAGCAGTCATTTTTTTTGTAAAACCATCGTATTGGAGTTCGATTACTGCTGGGCCAGTAGCGGGTGGTACTGGGGCCGGAGGCGGAATGCCTGGCAGGTTGCCGCCTTGGCAATTGTTCCCACCTACAGGGGTGTTATGGGTATAAAGCCCTGCATTCACCATGTGGTTGACATTGTTGATGGTGATTGGTGTACTGGTGGTTGGAATGACGGCAAGATTTTGTGCGCCTACAATTCCGGGGCCTGAAATGAAGAATCCAAAAACGTCATTGAACTTTGTATTCACATACTCACAGTATTCTTCTGAAGCAAAAACAAATTCAAAAGAAACCTGAGATTGGGTGGGTACAAAATCAAATTCGATGTTGGCCATATCGTAGGTGCTTCCGGTAGTCAAGTTTGCCAAATCAGGATCAGGGGTATTGATACCAAAGCCAAAAGCTGCACCATTTAGGTCGTTTGGGCCTGGGGCAATGGATATGTTGCCGGTAGCGAGGATAACGCCACTGTTAAATCCAATATTCGAGAGGCCGTTAGAGAAAGTACCAATTTGGCTGCCCTGCCCACTGAATGTCACGTCACTGATTTGAAAACAGCCGCCACCGACCAAAACGTCTTCTATCAATTGTTCTGCACTAAACCCATCTTCCACCTCGAGTATGGATTGTTCTGCCAGACCAGTTACCTTGTCAAGCCAGGCATTCGCTTCAGGGCAGGTTTCGCATCGGATGGAAAGAAACATGGGTACATCCTTCCCTTGTTCGGTGCTTGTGGTCATCACCTGAATTTCTACACAATCGTTGGGTGCAGAGAAACTCACCGCATTTTTACGTTCCCGCATAAAGGCTATGCTACTTGTACCTGTTGAAAAGGCGGGCGCTGGAGCGATTTCAAAATCCGCACGCTGTCCGAAGCCCATGGGCACGGCGATTATCTTGTACGAATTGCCCACTTCAAGTCCGCAGATTTGCACGGTGGAGTTTCCTTTAGGCAGGGTGAGCGGCGCGCGCATTTTTGCTCCCGACAATTGTACTACAGGGTTTTGTTGTCCAAATACTGAGGTCGAAAACAACCCTAAAAACAGAAAGAAAAAGCACAAGATTGTATTGGAACGGTTTCTCATAGTATTGAAAATATTGAATGGAATGTAGAGGATTTTGGTAGCAAAAAAGGGATCTTCAAGCCAGCAGGTCGGTTTCCCCTTCTAAAAAAAACCGTACAAACCGGGCAAGAAAATCCCTGCCCCGAAAGTAAGGCAGATATACTGGACTCCAGTTGCGGTGAGGACGGTTTATTCCAAAAATTGTCGTGAGCATGGCATTGAAGGACTTTCAACTGGGTTTGAAGCGTCGGAATGGGGGAGGACAAAACGCTGGTGCAAAGGTGGGCATTGCGCGGCCAGAAGTCCAATCACAAATTTTGGCATTGCTTCCAGCATTCAAATCCAGGGTTGCAACTCCGGTATTGGTTTTATTTTGCCAGGATTGGGCAAATCATTCAAAAATTAGCAGATATGGAATTTATTCCTTACACATTTACTGTGAAAATCTGGCAGATATAGCAGCCGCATACGCGTTGCCTTTCTGCCATCACAATGCTTTAACCAATATATTAGCTCTTACCATGAAAAACAACCTTTTCCTTGCTCTATTCTTGTTTTTGTCCTTCAACGCCCTATCGAATGGCGTAGCTATTGTAAATGCAGACCAAGGCATTTATTTGCAATTGGTATCTTCCTCTGTACAAGTTCAAGTTCAAAATCAAGTATCTATCACAACTACTACTCAAGTTTTTCGGAACAACCTGATTGGCGCCCAATCGTTTAAGTATGGCTTCCCAATGCCTTCGGGGGGGAGTGCTGTCGGGCTTCGTTGGAAAATCGGTAGTGTTTGGAACGAAGCCGATTTTAATGCCGAAGCTCAGGATACCACGTTGCCTGGAACTGGCGGAGGGAATGTCAATGTGCTCTTGTCGCAATATTTGGGGGCTTTTCCACTCTATTTTCAACTCGAAAATCCACTGCCTCAAGATTCGCTAATTACCATTGAGCTTTCTTATGTAGAACTGTTGCCTTATAAAAACGGCACCGTTACATACAGATACCCTGGGAAATACCTGAATATTCAAAACGACAATTTGGTACAGCAACATTTTGATTTTCAACTGTCGTCAGGCAGGAAAATAGAAACGGTGAATTTTAGCTCACATCCAAACGTTTCGCCAATCCAGACCGATAATCAGGCTTCTATCCAACATGACATTTGGGAACAGCCCGCGAATTTAGATTTTCAAGTTGAATATGTTTTGAATGCCGACGACCTTGGGTTGTTCAGTTTCAGCATTTTATTAAGCGACACCCTGGGTTGCGACGATTTTGGAAATGGCTATTGCGCCTTCATCGTGGAGCCTAATCCCAACCCTGATTCAGACATCATCCCAAAGGTATTTACCTTGATCATTGACCGTTCAGGAAGTATGTCGGGGGATAAAATGAAGCAAGCACGAGATGGGGCTAGCTTTATCGTTAATAATCTCAATCCGGGCGACCTTTTCAATGTAATTGATTTTGACAACCAAATTACCAGTTTCAAACCGGACCATGTGCCCTATACTCCTGCCAACCGCGACGCTGCGCTTAGTTTCATCGCTGCGCTGACGGCATCGGGCTCTACCAATATTTCAGGGGCTTTCAGTACAGCCATACCGCAGTTTGCCAACGACAACGGGGATACTTATAACATCATAATCTTCTTTACCGATGGTGTCCCGACAGCAGGAATTACGGACCCTGCGAGCATTTTAACCCATATCAACAACTTGACCATTCCGCTTGAAAAGGAACTGAGTATTTTCACATTTGGGGTGGGTGCTGACGTGAACAAACCACTTTTAACTCAGATTGCAAACCAGAATAATGGAATTGCACAATTCCTTGACAATGATGAACTCGCAATAGCTATCAGTGAATTTTACCAGACCGTGCGCAACCCGGTGTTGCTCAATACAAGTATGTCATTTGACCCTGATTTGGTTTATGAAACCTATCCATTGCCTTTGCCCAATCTTTACAAAGGTTCTCAAATGCTTGTAGTTGGGCGGTACAACACGCCTGGCCTGGTGAATGCCACATTTAATGGATCGGCTTTTGGCTCGCCAGTTACTTATAATTATCCCATGGTGCTTACAGATAAAGACAGCGTTCTCATGCGTTTTTTGCCAAAAATTTGGGCAAAACAAAAGGCTGAATATTTGTCCCAGTTATACTACGCCGCCACAGATCCGGCTGAGGTTGAAATCCTTAAGGCCCAAATTCAACACCTTAGCATTTGCTATGGCGTTATCACCAATCTCACGAGCTTTGTTGATAATTCAGGCGGAGGCGCCGTCGGAATCCTGGAAACCCCCTCGCATAGAAACAGGACCCAAAGTGTTCAAATCCTGAGCATATCGCCCAACCCGGCTACTAACCGTGCTCAAATCCAAATTGAGCTCAATGATGATGTTTTTGGCGAAATACTTATCGAAGTATATGATCTTCTTGGACGGAATGTAGCTTCATTCCCAGTCGCTGTGAATGGCGCAGGCACTTATACCGCTAACTGGGACATTCCTTCAAACATTGGTCGTGGGACCTATTGGATAAGAATACTAAGCGAAAAAGGAAACAATGCTGCCCTGATTTGGGTTCGATAAGCGCTTCAATAACTTTGGAAAACCAAAACATCTTTAATGTTGGACTACTAAGGACCCGTACAACACTGATTTTTCGCTAGAAAAGATAGCTTGATAAAGCCCATTTGGAAATTCTGCTACTGAAAATTCCAGATTTTGTGCGTCAGTTTTTTGCCGCAATACCAGTCTTCCAGTTGCGTCTAATAAGATGAGCTCACCAGATTGGCCTCCTGTTTCTACTTGCACAATTTGGCTGGCAGGGTTCGGGTAAACGAACAGTGACCCCGCTGATCCAATTTCTGCCAAAGTCTCCTCCCGGGTTTCAAACGGACGAGCTCCAGATGGGGTATTACCTACAGGGCAATTGTAAGTATCCAAATAAGCTTCTACATAAGTATTGGGCTCTAAACGCGTGACCACATGGATAAACTGCACCTGAGCCTGAGCAGGTAATGTATATTTGAAAATATCCGATTCTCCGTTGTTGATCTTGTCGGAAACACCACTAAATCTAATGCTGTAAATCGGAGCAAAACTTGGGTTTCGAATCAAATACGTATTCCCGGAAGGGGCCGTATAGGTCGATTGATTGGCTGGGGCTATTGCAACTATGCCGCTGGGTAGACCCATCGCGGTGTAAATCATTTTAGCCGTACAGTTATTGGTCACCCTGATACTGTAGGTCCGATTATTACTCTGGTCTTTTGTGATGCTAAGCAGTTCATATTTGACACAACCATTTACCTTGACATCGCAAGCGACCTCAGTTGCTTCTTCTACCGTTACGGTAAAACAGCAGGTATTAGACTGGCCACAGACGTCGGTGGCAGAAAAACAGACTGAAGTAGCTCCTTGGGGGAAATTACTGCCAGTGCTTAGCCCGCTCGTTAACGCCATTGTTAAGCCAGGACACGGGCAATCCGTGCTCGCTGAAGGTGGGTCATAGTTTACCACTGTTCCACTATTGCTATTGGGCAGACTGACAGTGATGGGTGCCGGGCAAGTAATGTTGACCGTTGAAGGCGCATCACTCAAATAACTCAAGGTGTACGTAACAATTGTATCACAAGCATTGGAATTGGACGGTATAGTCAAAACTACAATTCCAGGTTGGGTGTAGTTTGTTCCGCCAAGGCTTATGGTTTCTCCCGGGCAGAATTCAATGCCTTCTGATCTTGCAGGTTGTGGTAAAAGTGTAAGGGTATAAGTGACAATGGTATCACAGCCAACAATGCCAGAAATGGTGTCAACCACGATTCCTGACTGAGTATATATTTGTCCGCCAATACTAACCGAACTGCCTGGACAGAAGGAGATGCTTTCTGAACGTACCTGGTTGGACATAAATGTTAGGGTGTATGTGATGATCGTATCACAGCCAATAGCTCCGGCAGGAATGGTATCCACGACGATACCAGATTGCGTATACACTTGTCCTCCAATGGTTATGGAGTCGCCGATGCACAAAACAAGGCTGTCTGAATAGGTTTGGACTGGCAAAAAGGTGAGCGTATATTTTACAATGGTATCGCAACCCATGGTGTTGGAGGGCAAGGTATCCAGCACTGTTGTGGTTTGGTTATACACCACTCCATTTATCGTGATGGACTCGCCTGGGCAAAAGAATTGTTCGGTTGTTTCAAGCAAAACAGTGGAAGTGGTTACCGTAATTTGATCTGTAAAAGGGCAGCCCAAATCGTCATTTACGGTTAGTGTGTATGTTCCAGGTGCTGAAATCTCATACGGGGAAAGTGTGCCACTTGGATTAGCCGGATCCCAGTTGAAGGTTGTGAAATTATACCCGCCAGACTCCACTACAAGTTCATCAAGGCTCCCGACACAGATCGATGCAGGACCCTGAATATTAATTGTACCCAGGAAAAACGTTCCGGGTTGCTTATAATCTGTATGATAATGAAATGGTTCGCAGCTAGTAATAGTAGGATCCCAAGCCCAATTTCCGGGAGGTACTACCGTGATTTTGTGCGCCACTTCGCCGGTAGTCCAGGTGGCGACTACAGGCTCCAGAAGCCCAGTAAAAATCCAGCTTACAAAAGCGGATAGCTCAATTGTATGGGTAACACAGTTGGTGTCGGCAATGACGATTGGCTGACAGTGACCCAAAACTATGGGGTCACCGGGCGTATTGTTGGTCGGGGCGGGATCTGGCTCAGCAAATGCGGAGAAGGAATTTGCAAGAAAAAAGAGGCAAAGCCAAAAGGCGGATGAAAAAGATTGAAATTTCATAGGTGAGCATAAATTAAATTAAGGGTGAAAGAAAATTTTACATGATCAAAGGTGCTTGGGTAATCAGACATTTGAAAAAAACAGATTCTGGCGGTTGTTGAGATTTTTTTTATTTATAGTGTTGTTTTTCAACACAATAACTATTTTTTTGTCGATTATTGGCTCTAAATTTTGATTAATATTGGTGCGTTTTTCTGTTTCAGATCAATATGGAGTCAAAGGTGGAGGAACCTGAGGTCAAAAAAAATAACGATTTTCAGGAAGTTTACCAGCTGCTATGCCTGGGAGGGGGCTAAAAATATCGAAGTAAAAGGAGACTACTTTGACATATTGATTGGGATTTGGGCAAAACAAAATGAGCCAGATAAAATCCTTGAACGAAACGAACCCAAAAAAAATTGGGCGCGCCGTTGCCGACGCGCCCAATTTTAATACCCAAACATCTCCTCCCTCCCAATTGGGGAGGGTCGGGGTGGGGCTTTACATCATTCCACCCATGCCGCCCATATCCGGGTGGCCATGTCCGCCGCCGCCGTCGCCTTTTTTAGGCTTTTCGCTGATCACGCACTCGGTTGTGAGCACGAGACCGGCGATAGATGCAGCCATTTCTAGCGCAACACGGGTTACTTTGGTTGGGTCAATGATGCCTGCCTTTTTCAGGTCTTCGTACACATCGGTACGGGCGTTGTAGCCAAAAGCACCTTTGCCATCCAGCACTTTGTGGAACACCAAAGAACCGTCTACACCAGCATTTTCAGCAATGATGCGAATAGGTGCTTCGAGTGATTTGCGCACTATGGCGATACCGTAGTTTTCGTCTTCGTTCACACCCTTGAGCTTGTCGAGGCTGCTGATCGCACGTACAAGCGCAACGCCACCACCAGGTACGATGCCTTCTTCGATGGCCGCGCGTGTAGCGTGAAGTGCGTCGTCAACGCGATCTTTTTTCTCTTTCATCTCCACTTCAGTAGAAGCACCGATGTAAAGAACTGCCACGCCACCTGCCAATTTGGCTAGGCGCTCCTGAAGCTTTTCTCTGTCGTAATCGCTGGTGGTAGCTTCAATCTGCTGCTTGATCTGACCCGTACGGGCTTTGATATCAGCTGCGTTGCCTTTGCCGTCTACGATGGTGGTATTGTCTTTGTCTACCGTGATACGACCGCATTGGCCGAGTTGTTCGAGGCCTGCGTTTTCGAGCTTGTAGCCTTGTTCTTCGCTGATAACCGTTGCACCCGTGAGGATAGCGATGTCTTCAAGCATGGCTTTGCGACGGTCGCCGAAGCCTGGAGCTTTTACAGCAACTACTTTAAGGCCAGCACGAAGGCGGTTTACGACCAACACACCAAGCGCCTGGCTATCTACATCTTCAGCGATGATCAGGAGCGGGCGACCAGTTTGCAAAGACTTCTCAAGTACAGGTACGAGGTCTTGCATGTTGCTGATTTTCTTGTCCGTGATGAGTACGAATGGGTTTTCGTAATCTGCCACCATTTTTTCAGCATCAGTAATGAAATATGGGCTCAAGTAGCCGCGATCAAATTGCATCCCGATTACTTCTTCCATGTAGGTATCAGTGCCTTTGGCTTCTTCAACAGTAATTACACCGTCTTTGCTGACACGCTTCATGGCGTTAGCGATAAGTTTGCCAATTTCTTCGTCGTTGTTGGCAGAGATAGCAGCTACTTGTTGGATTTTGTCAAAATCCTCCCCGATTTGCTCGGTTTGGCCTTTGAGGTCGGCAACAATGGTTTTTACTGCTTTTTCGATTCCGCGCTTTAAATCCATTGGGTTGGCACCAGCAGCCACGTTCTTGAGGCCAGCGGTTACCATGGCTTGAGCCAGTACGGTAGCGGTAGTGGTACCGTCACCTGCAGCATCAGCTGTTTTGCTGGCTACTTCTTTGACCATCTGGGCACCCATATTGGCTACCGCGTCTTCCAGTTCTATTTCTTTGGCAACCGTTACACCGTCTTTGGTAATAGCTGGTGCGCCGAAAGACTTTTGGATTACTACGTTGCGTCCTTTTGGGCCAAGGGTAACTTTTACAGCGTTGGCTAATGCGTCAACACCTTCTTTAAGTTTTTCGCGAGCTTCAGTATTGAAGTTGATTTGCTTTGCAGACATATCTTTGCTAGTGGTAAGTGTTAAGTGATGAGTGGCTTAAATTGGGGATTTGTTTATTTGGGGATTTGTTTATTTGTCTGGCCAGGGCTTGGTATTTGTTTTGTCAAAGCGGCAAGAATTAATACCAAGCGCTGGCCAAACAAATCCCCAAATCCCCAAATCAACAAATAACCTTTAAAGGATCACAAGGATTTCCTCTTCACGCATAATGAGGAGGTCTTGACCTTCATGACTGATTTCTTGGCCGGAATATTTGCCGTAAAGTACCATGTCGCCCACTTGAACGGTCATGGAGTGTGCGTCTTTGCCAGTTTTGCCTGGGCCGACGGCTACGACTTCGCCACGTTGTGGCTTTTCTTTTGCAGTGTCAGGGATAATGATACCACCTTTGGTTTTGTCCTCGGCGGGTGCTGGCTTGATAATCACGCGGTCAGCGATTGGCTTCATAACGTTTGAACTATTTTAATTTTGGTGAAAATAACTGTTGAGTGTTGACTTTTGGCCGTTGACTATTGACCGTTGACTTTGGGCGTGGGGAGCAATGAAAACAGTTTTCCCCAAAGTATAGATGTCAACGGTCAAAAGTCAACGGTCAATAGTCAACGGTCAATAGTCAACGGTCAACGGTCAACTAAACGCCCCTTATCAAACTTCGTGCTACGAGCCGGGAACTGCCATTTTTTCAGACATACTGCAGTGTTGTGTCAGTTGTTAACCTTGTGGCTGACAAAATGGGACAGATTGTGTATTTTCCTTTTCAATTTCATCTAAGGTTCTACTTTTGGCGGAGCTTTCCCGAGATCCTTTTTTATGTTGAGATTTCTCCGCCAAAATATTCCTGAACACCAGAGCGACGAGCAGTTGCTGGCCGACTATATTAGTGGCAATGCTCCACGTGCTTTGGGAATATTATATGAGCGGTACATGCCAATGGTATATGGGGTGAGTGTCAAGATTTTGAAGGATGCGGGTAAAGCAGAGGATGCAGTGATGGCGATTTATGAAGAACTAACTCGAAAGGTGACAGCGCATAAGATTGAATCATTCAGGGGTTGGCTTTACGTGCTGGCGCGGAATCATTGTCTGATGGAATGGCGAAAAGCACAACGCCGACCTACAGACCACCGCGCGCCAGAAGACATGGAACGTTACGATGCTGTGGAGCCTGTTTTTGAGTATGAATTGCCACAAGGCGCATCGACGCTCGAACGTTGTCTGGCCGAACTTACGGAGCTTCAACGCACTTGTGTAACCTGGTTTTATTACGAAGATAAATCTTACAAAGAAATAGCAGACCTCATGACCGAAGAA
>JBJXGZ010000033.1:0-3712 GCA_046160625.1 Saprospiraceae bacterium | reverse complement strand
AACCGCGCAAGACAAACTCAACAACAGGCCCCGAAAATCTCTCGGTTTTTTGACACCAATAGAGTTCTTACAGAAAAACCCTCAATCGCCCCCGCCCGTTGCATTTGATTGTTGAATCTGCGGGTTGTAGGCGATGTGTTTGTTGAAGTATTCTCTACTTCAAGATCATAATCAGGGTTAATGTTAGAGCCATTACAATGCAGAAAATCATCTTTTAGCGTAAAACCCACCCCTAAGCTTAACATAGAAGCCACTGGCAGCCCCCCTGCATTAATTGAGACCGTCACCGCCAGGGTATCCTTTTTAATGCAATTCCCCGAAACTACTGTCAGGATAACGTTATATGGGGGTGGGGTGGGGGGTGAAGGTGGAGGGAAATAGATATGTGTGGGACTGATCTCATTCGAACTACTCCCATCGCCAAAACTCCAAGTGTAGATGGCGCTGGAGTCAATAAACGTAGGCGTAAAGATCACCGAGTTGCAGGTAACATTGCTGGTAAAATTAGCCAGTGAATCACACGGTGGCTTCACAACGATGGTCTTTTTCAGCATATCGGCGGGACAGCTGCCGGCAGGCCGGATCAAGGAGACCATGTAAGTGCCGGCTTGGGTGAAACGAATGCAAGGGTTGCTGCTGCCGGGGTTTCCTGCATTGCCGAGGTTGCCGCTGACCAGGTTGAAAGTGTTCGGCATGATTTGCCAGTATTTGGCATTGCCGCACGTCTGCGTAACAGCGTTCCAGGCGTAACCTGGGGCCGAGGTGTCGGCAAGGCATACCAGATCCCCTGCAAAGGCAACCGTAGGGGCCGTAAAACCGAGCGTGCCCGGTGAGGCAATGCGTACTTCCAGCGTATCGCGCGTCGTGCCACAGGAATTGGTAGCCACCATAATCACTCGAAAGCTTCCGGGAGATGCCCCTGGCACCGTGCACATTGGATCGCAGGAACTGCGCAAAAAGGTGTGGGTAAACGGCGTAAAAGGAGAAGTGTGCGGGATGGTCGTGGTAAATGGCGGCGCACAACCTGTCTGCACAGTATAGGTGTAGCTAGTGCCTGGGCCATTGCCTGTCAGCACACTGGGCGGATAGGCAAAAGTGATGGCAGCCGGAGCACAGAGGTCGGGGTTGGCGGGCAAAGCGATACTGGCCGTAGGCACACCACCATTGGCCGGTATGGTCACCGTCACCATGATGGTGGTATTGTTCATGCAGGCACCGGAAACGACGCTCAGATTCACATTGAACGTGTAAGTGCCCGGAGGATTGTTGTAAAGGTGTGTAGGCGACGCCGCTGTTGACGTGCCGCCGTCGCCGAATGTCCAGGAATAACTGATTGTAGGACTTATGGAATCGGGCGTAAAGGTTACTGAGTTGCACTGGGCGTTCCAGCTAAAATAGGCCAGTGAGTCGCAGGCAGGGGCTTGGGCGTTCAGCGAAAATCCGGATAGCGCGAGGCAAAAGAACAAAGGGGCGGAGATAGAGTAGAAATATTTCATGGTACGATTTTGTAAGAAGGGTTTAGTGTATAATCGGACAGCGCTTGTAGTTGTATCTTTTTTCTTCAAGGCAATTGAACTTTTTGCCTCCGTCAAAAAACATGCGGATAGAAAACTCTAAGGCTCCGTGAGTGGTTTGTTGGCCTAACCCGGCTAGGCTCAAGTCATAGGTAGCGCCAAGTACGAATCGGTTCTCATTCGTTTCGCCTCCAATAAAGTGTATAACGGATTGAATATCAATACCAAGATTGAATATGAGGTGGTTTACGTTGCTTGTGGAGAAGTTTGTTGAAGTCACTTGGGACACACTGTTTTTATTCCACTGATAAAATACACCACAGTACATTTTATCGCTTTGCAGGTAAGTGCCCGCTGAAAAAAGCCCCAAATCGAACCCCGACTGGAAATCCGCACGTGCCTGAGGAGATAGGTAGACGTTGTCATACGTCTCTATTGTCGCCCCTATATGCCCGGTATAGCGGCGCAAGAGGAGGTCGGCTGCCGGCGCATCTCGAAGCGCCTGATTGGGTTCTAATACATTTGAAATACTGATCCCGCTGGAAAAAGTAAATTTCCGGTTCCCCATATTGAGCATTAGGCCTGCATTCAAATTGGGATACCATTTGCTGCGCAGGTTGAGTATGCTGGGGTCGCTGATAAGTCCATAAACAGGATCCAGCTGATTGGAGTATATAAACCAGTCATCGTCAATTCGACGTTGCATCATGCTCAATTGCGTGCCGATTCGGATGTCCAGGTAGTCGAGCATTCCCCGACTCCGATAGCCTTTGAATTTCAATCGCCTTGCCGCGCTAAAGGCAAGGCCCCCCCCTTGACTTACTAAAGGGGCCTTCCCAGCGTCGTCGCGAAACAAGGAGCCTGCTAGGCCAAGGCTAAAGTGTTGCATACCTTCAAAGCAAGGAAGGCGAAAGTCGCCCGTTGCGTTAATGGTCCGATACGAGGTGGGAGAAGCTCCGGCATCGCCGTCCGGGATACCAGGCCACTGATTTCGGAAGTTAAGTAGCACGGTCCTGCCCGGGTCAAAACCAGCGTATGCCGGGTTCAAATAAATCCGGTTGGCATAAAACTGGGAAAAGTGTGGATCTTGAGCCAAAAGACTGGAAGAAAGCAGGAACAAACAGATGCCAAAAAGGAGGGTAGATTTTTTCTTCATTGGTAGTGAATTATATTCGGTGAAAAACAGGTGCTTGAAACGCCTCTTGTTGTTCAAAAAGCCCCTTGACCGCCCTGTGAATCTTTTCTTGGTGCCCTTCAAGCCTAAAAGGTAGTCGGCTTCCTTGCCGATAATTTTGGCCGCTATGTCCTTTTGACAGCCCATGGCATCAATGGAAATCAAGCAGCCCTGAATTTCCAAGAGGTCCAACAGGGCCGGAATGGCCGTGATTTCGTTTGATTTGTCTTCTGTTTTGTACTGGCCAAGGCACATCTTCAATTCCGAGCACCACGCTTCCACCAAGTGGACGGCCGATTTGCCCCCGTCCTTTTTGGCAACCTGCTGCAAACGCTTGTCCACGCTGGAACGGAGTTTTTTGCCGTCTATGTTGACCAATTTACCGCCAATGGTCTCCACCAAACCCTGCATCCAACTAATGAAGAACACTTCAAACTCACGGCAATCTATCAACCCAATCGCCCGGTTCAAGGTATCGTGGGAGGATATGCCGTTTTCGTAGGGAAGGTAAAGCCGAAACCAAGCCAGTTTAGCCTCCCCGAAATCCACAATCATGTCCCATTCCGAATAACCGCACATAACCGCATTGACAGTCAAAAAGAGCAATTCCGTCAGAGGGTAAAGTTTCTTGCGCTCCAATCGCGGGTCGTTGAGCCCCCCTAAACCCGAAAGCAGGGCCAACTGATTTTGATTCTTTGTGTCCATTTGCAATAAAAAGATGCAAATCTCTTAATTTACAAATGTTCCGTCGGATTTTTAATGCGTCTGCCCTGGGTATCCAACCCGGTCGGCTGGTTTCACGCAACTGGCGGGCTGACAAATGAGGGAAGTGTTTGGTCCATGCGGTAGTTGTTTAACCGCGTAAACGTAAGGTGAAATTTCAGAATTCCAAATCATCCAACGGGCTTTTTATTTTTTCCCAACTTTTTTTGGTGATGTGCGTGTAAATTTCGGTCGTTTTGCTGCTTTCGTGCCCCAACAAGTCCTGAATATAGCGCAAATCCACCCCTTTCTCCAACAAATG
>JBJXGZ010000032.1:0-161773 GCA_046160625.1 Saprospiraceae bacterium | reverse complement strand
ACAAGAACTTCCTTCCCGACGACCCGCAAGTGGGCTGGGCGGGCGACTTCAAGGGCGAGCCGGTGAACCCCGGAGTGTTCGTGTGGTGGGCCGAGGTGGAACTGGTGGACGGGCAGAAGATTTTGATGAAGGGAGACGTGACGGTGGTGCGTTAAGCACGCCCAACGGTGATCCTGAAATTATTACGGCCTTCGAGATGAGTCTCGGAGGCCGCTTTTTTTATCAATAGATCAACGTGGGTTGTCTTCCAGTCGGGACCTGTCCGCATCAAGTGCGCTTTGCCCGAGTGCGTACACTTTTGGTGCTGGAAGTACAAGCACTCGGGCAAAGCGCACTTGATGCGGACGGGGCTCGTCAAGAAGACAAAGTTTGGTTTCTCGGATTGGCAACCAAGGGAATGGCACATAATTGACAATCAACCTATTTTGTGTGCATCCCGTAGATGACAACACCATGCAGAGTAAAAGGCAGGAAATTGGGTTTTGGATGGTATTTACCGACCCACCACCACTTTCCTAGTCACCCTGTGGCCATCAGGAAAAATTACTTCTGCAGCATAAAAACCAGGCATCAAGTTAAGTGGCAGATCAAAACAAGAAGGCTCGTTTGTGCTGCCCCGTACGATTTTTTCTTCCAAAGCCAATTTCCCACTGACATCCCACAAACGCAGTAATGCAGGCTGTGTAGTTGCCTGTAAGCATAGTTCTGAGAAGGTAGGGTTTGGGCTGATATTTACCCAATATTGATCGCTGAGGTCATCCGGTATTTCGTGATAAGAAGTGAGTGTGCCGTTAGAATACACCTTCATTAGAAAGCCACGTGCTTGGCCATCGCCAAAGATGTTCCAAGATTGACCCACCAGAATGATGTCGTTGTTTTGATCTATTTCCATATCCCATATTGCGAATGTCATATCAGCTTCGTAAGTAAAGTCCCAGATTTTTTCATAAGTGGAAGATGAGAATTTGGCTACCCTGATTTTATTGGGGCTAGGCGGGTTGAGATCCTGAACACTCGCGACCACAAAATTGCCGTTCAAATCCACAACCATTTTTGGGTGAACAGTCATTCCCAAAGGCGGGTCACTCAAAGGAATAGCTTCGGCAACGTGGACGCTGTCTCCATGTAAGTCCAAGGTAATAAACGCCGCATTGTATGGATGATTAAAAGATTCTTTTCCATAACAAAATAGGGTGCTGCCGATAGGCTCAAGACAGTTATACATAGCCAACCCTGCAATATGCGTAGAGTTGTTGTGCTCGTATACAAAGGTTATCCCCCCATGATGCAAGACATTAAATTCTTCGTCAACAATTACAGAGACAGAGATAAATAAGCACAGATAATAACGATCCAATGATTCAATACAACTGAATTCCAAGACCGGAGCAGGGTGATAATCCCCACTGAGTTTTTTATATTTCGTGAAATGGTATGTTTCGTCCAAGCTGATATAGCAATTGTCCGTGATTTGGTTGGTTGAATTTTGTTGAACAATTCCAAAACCTTCCCAAATTGATTTAAAGGTGTTAAATTTTATTACGTCAAAGTATATTTTGCTGTTGTTTTCCAGGTGTATTGTATCTATCAGCTTAATGTTTTGGAAATTTGTATCCAATTCAAAGGAAATAAAATAATTCCTTCCATCCCGTGTTGCGTTCCCGATGTAAACGTATCTGGAAAAATCATCGAAGATGTACGAGCTCGAAGTAATTACGTAATCATCAACTTCATCTAATAGACGTTGGTGAATTATCTGCCCCTTAGTATCGGTCACAAATGCCTTGTAGCCTTGCGTAGTCCTTTGGGTAAATCCGATTTTCATGTCGGATAAAATGGTCATCTCGTTGATAAAAGATGAGCCTATATCTGATTGGGTATAGCCGACTAGAATAGTGTCGGATTGCGCAAAAGCTCGGTCAGTTGAAAGCCCGAGAAACGTGATCTAAATGAGAAAGATAGTATATTTCATTGCTTCGGTTTGCTAATTTTTGTCTTGAAAACACCTTGCTCAATTCCTACGGTATCAGGGCCGCCAATTTGTTCAAGCGGAAACTCTTTTACAAAAACCCCGGAATAAGTGCCGGAAATATCGCCCGTAAGGATGTCTAAATGCTCTATATTCAGCAAAAAAGTGCTGTCAATCAATTGCCGATAGTCTGCAATCTTTGCATCACCAGAAAACCACCCAAATGTGACAAATTCGGGTTGCTCGTCCCATAAGGGAACACGGTCAGGGAGCATGTTTTCGTCAATCCATTCTGGCGATTTGTCCTTACATGAAAAAAGCCAGATCAAACCTAGGAAGAACGAGATCAAAAGTTGCAGTAAATTTTTCATGGTTGGTTCAGAACGAATATTCTATTGAAAAGGCTGCCATGCTAGCATAAAGTAAGCAAATCAAAAATGGGTGAAAATTTGTAATCCTACTGCAAATTTGCACCAAACATCCGCCATGAACAAGTTCATTGTTTGTCTCTATGATACATTTTCGCCCTTTCGTCTTTTTGCTCCTCCTTTTTCCCTTTCAAAACTGCACGGAAAAAGCTCCCGTAAATAAAACCCCGCTTAATGCGGCTATACTGCCAGACAATGCCCAACCCTTGGAACTGAACATAAACAATGTTAACTGTTGGGTGGAGAAGGAGTATTTTATTGTCACAGGCATCTGCTCAAACACATCGGGTAAATGGCAAAAAATATGGCTGGATGCTACGCCGCTTGATGCTAATGGGAAGCCAGTTTCTATTTCCAGGCATGCCTCCGTTATTGTTGCTACTTTTTCGGATGCGGTGCCGCCGAATGGACGCACGTCGTTTTCTGCATCCTGGCCTTTGACTGAATTCTCGGGAAAGCCGGCTTCCTGCAAGTTCAAAGTAGCAGGAGCTATCCCGAAAGACCCCGGCCCGATTCTGGCAGCTTCCGGGGTGAGTGGCATAAAAATGTTTGAACCAGGTGTGGCTGGGCAAGCATCTTCAGCGGAAAGGGGCTGGCAGTTAAGCGGCAAAATCAGTAATCCGCTCGATATGGTTGCTTCCAACCCAAGATTGGAAATCCTCGTGTATGGAACCGACAATAAACTTTGGATGAACACCCTGATCAATCCTGATGATCCAGAAATACAGCCCATCTTTTATTTTGATCGAAAGGGGCCGATGCAGCCCAAGGAGGAAAGAGGGTTTAGCCTGCAGGTTTATTATGCAGGTTTACCACAGGCTTTGAAGGATAAAAAAATTGAGCGGGTGGAAATATTACCCTTTGAGGCACGGCAGTAACTTATATGAGTGAGCAAAATAAACAGCAGAGGCACAGAGACGCAAAGGGTTGATTTTCAAACACTCCGCGCCTCTGCGTCTCTGCGGTTAAATAAAACTCAGGTACTTAGGTCAATTGCTCGCTGATCAAACCAAACCTCCGTTCACGGTTTTGGTAATTCAAAATGGATTTGAACAATTCATCTTTACCAAAGTCTGGCCAAAAAACAGGGGTGAAATATAGCTCTGCGTACGCCACTTGCCAAAGCAAAAAATTGGATAGCCGCGCTTCTCCACTGGTACGAATAAGGAGTTCCGGATCAGGGATGCCATGGGTGCTTAGTTCTCGTTCAAACATTGCTTCAGTAATATCGGACGGTTGTAAGTTGCCCATTTTTACCTGTTCGGCCAGCAGGCGTGTGGCGTGCAATATTTCCCATTTGGCCGAATAATTGAGCGCGAGCACCAGGGTAACCCGGGTGTTGTTTTTCGTCTTTTCGATACCATCCCGCAAGGTTTTCAGGGTAGACTTGGGAAGCGCGTCAATGTCGCCAATGGCCATGAGGCGGACGCCATTCTTATTCAAATCGCGGATCTCGCCTTTGATGGTCTCTACCAAAAGCGACATCAAGGCCATCACCTCGGCGGGTGGACGGTTCCAGTTTTCGGTACTGAAAGCATAGAGGGTGAGGTATTTTACGCCGATTTGAGCGGCAGCCTCTGTAACTTCGCGCACACTTTTAACGCCGCTGCGGTGGCCCAGCACCCGGGGCATGCCCTTTTGTTTGGCCCAGCGCCCATTGCCATCCATGATTATGGCAATATGCTGCGGAACATTGTCAGGGTTAATTTGCGATTTAAGGTCAGACATTGTAAAAGTGGCGGTATCCCTAATTCTGGTCTAAGTTTTTTCCAAATAATCACCCAGGAACAGACTTACGGGGCATATTTCTCAAAAGCCGACAAAGGTACTTTTCAGATTCAGAACACAAGTTCCAAAAGTTCACATTCTTATAAAATGCACACAGAAATCCGCGAGCGGTTCAATGCCGCTTTCACACAAGAAAAATATGAGGCATTCCTCAACACGGTAAACACTGCCTACGGTGAACCATGCACTTTCCGTATGGCCGAGACGCCGATTTTTGTACCCAAGAATCTGAAGAACAAACTTCTGACAGGTGTGGAGGATATCTGCAAAGTCATTACTGCGCCTGATTTCATGGGCCGTAGTGAATCTGCCTTGTCTGAGCATCTGCGGGTACCTGGAGAAGATGCGCACACGCAATTCTTGCAACTTGACTTTGGCATTTGCCGCGACGAGAATGGGGAACTCAGTCCGCAACTCATTGAAATGCAAGGGTTTCCGTCGCTCTATTTTTTTCAGCACTTGCTGGCCAAAAGCTATCGGCAGCATTTTGATATTCCTTCTGAATTTCATCATCTTTTCGGGGGAATTGACGAAGCCGGCTATATTGAGCTGCTTCGGGAGCTGATTGTAGGCAATTCCAGGCCAGAAAACACCATCTTGCTGGAGGTGGAACCCGAAAAACAAAACACGCGCATTGATTTTTGGGGAAGCAGAAAATATCTGGGAATCAAGGTTTTATGTCTTTCTAAACTCAAACGTGAGGGCCGCGATCTGTACTATCTTGACGAGAGCGGACGGCGCGTAGGCGTGGAACGTATTTACAACCGCATCATTTTTGACGAACTCGAACGTCGCGCCGATCTCCCCCGAGAATGGGACATGACTACCGAGGTGAATGCCGAATGGGTGGGCCACCCCAACTGGTTTTTTCGTATCTCGAAGCATTCGCTGCCATTTATTCAAAGCGAATTTGTGCCTAAAACGCTCTTTGTCAATGAATTAAAATCTATCCCGGATGATCTCCAAAATTGGGTTTTGAAGCCGCTCTTCTCCTTTTCCGGGCAAGGCGTGAAGATCAACATCACCCGAGAAGACGTGGAATCTGTGGACGACCCAACTAATTTTATTCTTCAACAAAAGGTGGAATACATCCCTGGCGTGCAAACGACAAACCCGGCAGAGCCGTCCAAATGCGAAATCCGCATGATGCTCCTCTGGAACAAGGGCTGGCCTGCGCCACGTCTCGTGAACAACCTCGTGCGCATGAGCAAAGGCGAGATGGTGGGCGTGCGCTACAACAAAGGCAAGGAGTGGGTTGGCTCGAGTGTGGGTTTCTTTGAGCCTTGATTCTAAAAAAAATCCCTTGATTTGCATTCGCTAGGCTGCAAGCGTTGTCTTTGCACCAGCAACCAAATCATGGACATGAACGAAGCCTCCCTCCTTATCGTGGACGACAACCCCGGCGTACTCAGCGCGGGCAAGCTCTTTTTAAAACGACACTTCGCAGAAGTGGATACTACCCGCGACCCCGAGGAAATCCCCGTTTTCTTGAAAGAAAAACGCTATGCACTCATCATGCTCGACATGAATTTTGGGCGAAGTGCCAAAAACACCGGACAAGAGGGATTCGATTGGCTTGCCCGAATTTTGGAAATTGATCCCAGTGCCGTTGTCGTGCTTATCACCGCTTATGGTGACGTGGAGTTGGCGGTACGCGCCATTAAAAACGGCGCAACGGATTTTGTACTCAAGCCATGGGACAATGAAAAATTACTTGCCACACTCTCTTCCGCACTTCGGCTCAAAGCCAGTAGGGATGAAAATAATCAGTTGAAAACCAAGCAATTGGGCCGAAACCTTGCAGCCACGAGTGATCTGCCGGAAATGATTTTCCAAAGCCGTGCTATGCATCAGGTCTGGGAAACGGTTCAACGTGTGGCAGAAACGGATGCCAATGTGCTGCTGCTGGGCGAAAACGGGACGGGTAAAGATTTGGTCGCGCAGGCCATCCATGCGCAGAGCAGCAGGGCCAGGGAGAATTTTGTGAAGGTAGACATGGGCGCCATTACCGAGACGTTGTTCGAAAGCGAGCTTTTTGGACATGTCAAAGGTGCGTTCACCGATGCTCGTGACGACCGCCCAGGCCGTTTCGAGGCTGCAGATGGAGGCACCATTTTTTTGGATGAAATTGGAAACCTTTCGCTCGGCTCGCAGGCCAAACTCCTCACGGTGCTTCAAAACCGCACGGTCACGCGCGTTGGTTCCAATCGCCCGCGCCCGGTGAATGTGAGGGTGTTGACCGCCACCAACCAAAATTTGTTTGATTCGGTGAAGAACCGCACGTTTCGGCAGGATCTACTTTACCGGATCAATACCATCGAAATACAATTGCCGCCTTTGCGCGAACGCACCGATGACATTGAACCCTTGGCGCAGCATTTTTTGAAGGATTTTGCACGGAAATACAAACGTCCGGTGAATGGCCTCAGCGCCGCCCTTTTGAAAGAAATGCATCGTTATCCATGGCCTGGAAATATCCGCGAATTGCAGCACGCAGTAGAGCGGGCTGTCATCATGACGAAAGGCGAAAAATTACAACCGGAAGATTTCTTTTTCCGCGAAGCGGGGCAAAACCGTGAAGTAGATTTACCCACCATGAACCTCGACGACATGGAAAAACAATTGATTATGAAGGCTTTGCAAAAATACCACGGGAATATTACGGAAGCGGCGACGGAGTTGGGGCTGACGCGGGCTTCGTTGTATCGAAGGCTGGAGAAGTATCAGTTGTGATGTATGATGTATGATGTATGATGTATGATGTATGATGTGTCAACTCCGTGCACGAAAATGTTCATCGTTAATACATCATACATCATACATCATACATCATACATCATACATCATATCAGGGTATTTCGCCTGAATTGCCTTGGGCGCTACCTCCCACCAAGCCATTCGCAGAGCATCCTGGCAAAGTTCCCACTCGGCGGTTTCGAGGTTGATGTGCGTCCAGCCGTAGTGCCCCCATTTGTTTGGTACGGGAAAAATCGCGCCTTTGCTGATGGCTGAAAATATGTCCTGCATTTCTGGCGAAAACCTGAGCGTGGCGCGATTTTGTGGTGCATTTAAGGTGGCAAACACCTTTTTCTTTAAAGTAAAAGAAGTGATTTCAAAGTGTGGTTTTTCTTCCGTTTCGGGCAACGAAAGCACGAAGGCATGGAATGTTTTTATCTCGACCATGATTTTGATTTTTGAACCACAAAAGGCACAAAAGAACACAAAAGGGTGGATTGTTCAACTTTTGTGTCCTTTTGTGCCTTTTGTGGTTTTATACCCATTTTCTTTGCCTGCAAAAGTATTCCAATGATCGCACACGACCCGAAAGCATGGTTCTCCTGGCCTTTTCATTTTCATCGCTCCGATACAGCTCGGAGGCTGTTTCCCTGGATTTTGGGGGTTTGCGTCTACTCGGGCCTGGTTGCCTGGCTGGAAATGGAAGTATGGCAGCTGAGCGAAAATAACCAACTCCGGAATATTACGGTCATGCACACGCTTTTGGGCTTTGTGCTATCGTTTTTGTTGGTATTTCGTACCAATACCGCCTATGAGCGCTGGTGGGAAGGCCGCAAACTTTGGGGTTCATTGACCAACAACAGCCGGAATTTGGCCATGAAGCTTTCGGCCATTTTGCCGGTGGGCGATCTCAATCGCCGTTTTTTCAGACAGGCGATTCCGATGTACGCCATTGCCCTTAAAAATCACCTGCGCACGGAAGATGCCCGACTCGAACTTTTTGATGATTTACCGCCAGATGCCCAACAAAAAATTGATTTGGACAAACACATCCCCAATCAGATTGCAGCCCTGATGTTGCGACAAACGCATGATATGTTGGAAGAGAAAAAAATTACCGGAGAACAACTACTTTTCCTCAACACAGAGTTGCAATCATTCACCGACATTTGCGGGGCCTGTGAGCGAATCAAAAACACGCCAATTCCATATTCTTACAGCGTGTTTATTAAAAAATTTATTCTGTTTTATGTGGCTACTTTGCCCTTCGGCTTTGTATTTACATTGGGCTATTTGGTAATCCCCATTGTTGGCTTTATCTTTTATGTTTTGGTGAGTTTGGAGCTCATCGCAGAAGAAATCGAGGAGCCATTTGGAGCAGATGAAAATGACTTGCCATTAGGCAAAATGTCTCGCGGGATTCAAATCCACATTCACGAACTAATTTAGGTATGCCCTTTGTTCGCAGCTTTTCGTTCGCATTCGCCTGGCGCATCGCGACGCTGGGTGTGGCCATTGCCTGCTCAGTAACGGCTGCGATGCTTAGTGCGCCACAGATTGCGCTTTCCTTTTTGTTCGGAATGGTCGCTATTGGCCTGGCATTCAACCTTTTCCGTTATGTGAACGACACCAACCGCCGCCTGGCCCGTTTCTTTGAAAGTGTGCGTTATTCGGATTTTGCCATCCGGTTTTCGTCGGCCAAAGACAAGGGCGATTCGTTTGCCGAGGTAAACCGGCAGTTCAACGAAGTGCTGGAAGCTTTCCGCCAAACACGCGCCGAAAAAGAAGCCAACCTATTGTTTCTCAACACCATTGTGCAGCACCTCAGCGCTGGTATTTTGGTGTTCGATGCACAGTCGGGCGTACTAGTTTCAAACAGCGCAGCGTTCCAACTGCTGGGCGTTTACCGCTTACACCATCTGCACGATTTGCCGGAACGACACAAGGCGCTTACCCAATTTGTTCAAAATCTGACTTCAAAAGGCAAAATGCTCTACCAACCCGAGACCAACCGCCAATTGGCCGTGCAAGGAGTGAGCGTAAGCCTTCAGGGCCGCGCTGTACGTTTGCTTACGATTCAAAATATCCACCCTGAATTGCAGCGCAAGGAGGTAGATGCCTGGCGCAATCTGACGAGGGTATTGCGCCACGAGATCATGAATTCCGTCACGCCCATTGTCTCCCTGGTAGAAACGGCACAGGAAATTGTTGAACATGATCTGCCCAAAAATGCCGCAAGTGCTGACCTTAAAGAAGCCTTGGAAGTGGTGGCATTGCGCAGCCGGGGACTGGTCAATTTTGTAGAAGCATACCGTTCGTTCAGTGCTATCCCTCAGCCGAGACTGGAGGATATTTCGGCCAAAACCCTGCTGGAGCGTGTGGTGCAACTGGCCGTTTCTGAAAGTAAAGACCTGAATATCAAGATAGAGTCCTTTGTGCAACCCGAAACACTCCGTCTCCACGCAGATGCCGGACAATTAGAAATGGTGCTGCTAAATCTCGTCAAAAATGCGCGCGAAGCTTTGGGGACGCTGTCCAATTCCGCAATCCCCCAATCGAACCAATCCCCCAATCCCCCAATCTCCCAATCCCGCATCACCCTACGTGCTGGCGCTGATGCAAAAGGCCATCCTTTCATCGAAGTAGAAGACAATGGCCCAGGTATTCCCGCCGAACTTTTGGAGGAGATTTTCATCCCGTTTTTTACCACCAAGGCTACCGGCAGCGGGGTAGGATTGAGTATTTCCAAGCAGATCATGCAATTGCACGGGGGAGATATTCGGGTGAGTACTTCGACGGGCGGCGGGGCTAGGTTTGTATTGGAGTTTTGAAAACCGATCCCTAGTGGCACAAGGGGTGGTTTCTTGCATTTCATTTTTTTGACAGGATTTACAGGATAAACAGGATTCATAGCCCTCTTAAATCCTGTTTATCCTGTAAATCCTGTCAAATAAAATCTTGTGAACACGATGAAACAATACAAAAAAATCTTTGGCATTTTCCGAAACCCCGCCGTGTTCAAAGAAATGGAGGCTCTTGACCCCCATAAAGATCATCAGCGCATGGTCCACCTTGGCTTGTGCTATGAATTTCCGTTCGACATGGTACGCGCCAACGAACTGGCTTTGTTTGCCACATACGCCAGCGTGAGTATTTCCTCCCTGCTCGACCGAACGGGCGAGTTCAGCAAACACGGCCAAAAACGATACGATGACACGCGGTTCCTCATCACCAAATTTGCCGAAGACGGCTATGATGGGCCTTTTGGCCAGCGCGCCATTGCCCAGATGAACAAGATTCACGGCAATTTCCGAATCCCGAATGAAGATTTCATTTTCGTGCTTTCCACGCTCATATTTTATCCGATGGATTGGATGGAAAAATACGGGTGGCGTAGAATGCTGGATAAAGAAAAACAAGCCTTGTTCCTGTTCTATTCCGCCCTGCGCGGTGTTCCTTGGCAGTCCACCATGTTAAGAAATACCAGGTTTCTCCATGCCGCGCCTGGGTCTTTTGACCCGGTGCCACTCCGACGGGTATTGAAGCAATTGTACAATACTCTTAATGGCCTTTAAAATCATATCTGGGCCTAGCCTGGGCACTCACCGAAGTGGCGCTGGGTCACAAGACCCAGGCGCGGCGGCAATTTATTAGGCAAACACGCGGAACGTGTTTGCCTAATTTATCTAAATCCTAAATTTATTTTTTCATGAATTTTTCCGCTTCATCTAGCCCAAGACTGCTTATTTTACTGTTAGGTCTAAATTGTATAAGCCTTATTGCACAAAACAAACATGATTTCAATTGGATATTAGGTACCCCAAATAACTCAAACCCTTATATTGGGGGGAATCTTATTGATTTCGGGCATGGAAATCTTTTGATACAAGACAGAGATCTTCCGGTTGATATGTGGTATCCCTCCATCATTTCGGATGAAAGCGGAAGACTTGAATTTTACGCAAATGGATGTAAGATTTTTAATCGGGAGGATATACTCTTGGAGAATGGTGATGAAATAAATGCCGGCGATATTTATGAATCGTATTGCAATGATCCAGGCAGCTCCGTAGGCTATCCATCATATCAAGGGCATCTTTTATTGCCGTACCCCGACCATCCTAACCAATATTTCTATTTTCACACTTGGGTTGACGATGTTTATTTAGCTCGTAAGCTTTTATATTCACTGGTTGACATGAATGCTAATGGGGGATTGGGGAAGGTTGAGGCGAAAAATCAGCTAATTTTAGAAGATACTCTTTCCTGGGCAATTACTGCAACCCGACATGCTAATGGGAGGGACTGGTGGATTGTAACGGCGCGTGACACATCCTCCCTATATTATGTTATAAAGCTAGATAATGGTGGCGTACATACCCCAAATATTCAAATACCCGATTCCTCTTGGATACCTGGGCATGTAGTTGCCCTTTCGAACGTCTTTTCTTCTGATGGTAGCAAGTTTGTGCGTTTTGGAGGCGATTCGCCGACAGCATTTAGAATGTATCATTTTGATCGTTGTAATGGTCAGTTTTACGATCCGGTTACGATTCATCTGCCGGATACGATATGTTATGGCCCCTGGGGTTGTTTTTCGCCCAATTCCCGATTTCTATATGTGCAAAACAATGGCGACAAGTTGTATCAATTTGATACCTGGGCCTCAGACATAAATGCCTCCATTCAACTGGTAGGCATTTATGATGGATTTAAAGGCATGTATGGTTTATCCACCAGGTTTAACTCCCTGACCTTAGGGCCGGACCAGCGGATCTATATGTCGTGTCGAAGCGGTGTCAATTTTGTTCATACCATACATCATCCTGATGAACCCGGCCTGCAATGCGACTTTAGGCAACACGACCTTGAGTTATTTTCACCATACCCTTTTTACCTTTCCAATATGCCATTCTATCGCTTGTACAACCTTCAAGGGAGTTCTTGCGATTCACTCAATATTCAAACGCCCATGGTCGCTTATTGGCGGTATGAACAGGACAGCGTGTCGGGACCAACGGAAATAGATTTCACCGATATTTCCTATCACCAACCGGCGAATTGGCATTGGGATTTTGGAGATGGATTCACCAGTTCGGAACAATCCCCTACGCACCATTACTCGTCACCTGGAAAATATAACGTTTGTTTAACTGTTTGCAATGCTGTAGGTAATTGCGATACCTTATGCAAGGAACTTGAAATCAAAACGGTGGGAACTTCAGAGCGCCCGTTTGAAAAACCGCCATTTCTAGTTTATCCCAATCCGGTGATAGATTACATGGTCATAGAACCCAATGAGGAACAAACGCTGGGGTTTATCCAGATTTTCAACATGCAGGGGCAGGCAGCGTCTATCAACCCCCTCAGGGTGTCGGCGAATCAAGTCTGGTTAGATTTACATGCGCTTGACTCAGGCGTATATTATCTAAAGGTTTATTCAAATGATAAGGTGTTTTCCCACTTATTTGTAAAAGTGGAAGATTAATCTTGCGTTGCATAATGGAATTCAACTTGATTTCGGCGTTTCATTTTCATAAAAACGTCATACGTTTACCCCATGATTCTGAACCAACACACCGTCGCGCTTCGCGCCCAATGCGAAGACCTTGTGAAAGACCTCCAGCAACTCAGCCAGGAAATCGGCCACAAGGAATTGGCCGTCATGGTGGGCGAGTTGCGCAATCGGATGAGCGAGCCGTTCATGTTTGTCATCGTGGGCGAAGTGAAGGCCGGCAAGAGTAGTTTTGTTAACGCCCTTTTGGAGTCAAAACGTGAAATCTGTGCCGTTGCGCCACAGCCCATGACCGACACGGTGCAGCAGATTTTGTACGGCGATAAAGAGGAAACGGTAATCGTAAATCCATACCTGAAAAAGATATTCCTGCCTATTGATATCCTCCGCGACATCGCGGTGGTGGATACGCCAGGTACCAATAGCATTATTGAAAGGCACCAGGAAATCACCGAGAATTTTATCCCCGCCAGCGACCTGGTCATTTTTGTTTTTGAGGCCAAAAATCCCTACCGTCAGTCTGCCTGGGATTTTTTCGATTTTATACATCGCGATTGGCACAAAAAAATCATTTTCGTGCTCCAGCAAAAAGACCTGCTTCCGGAGGCCGATTTGGCAGTGAACGAACGCGGTTTGTATGATTTTGCGATCAAAAAAGGCATGGAGGAACCTGCCATTTTTGCTACCAGTGCCAAGGCCGAACTCGAAGGCCGATTTGATTTAAGCAACTTCTCCGCTGTGCGGGATTACATCCGCACACATGTTACAGGCGGGCGTGGAGCAGCCTTGAAACTCAAGAACAACCTTACGACTTCGCATCATATCCTCGAACGCCTGCGCAGTGATTTGGATACCCGAGCGGAGCAATTCCGGGAAGACACCGAATTCCGCAACGATATTAGCCTGACGCTGGACAATCAGGAGAAAAAATCGAACCACCACGCAACACTTCTTATTGAAAACCTGCTCAATGGTTACGACCGCATTACCCGTACCATTGGTCAGGAACTTGCCGACGGGCTTTCGTTCCCTTCGCTCCTGAAGCGCTCGTTCATGGGGCTTTTCAGCAAACAAGCCAGCATCACTGATTGGCTCAATGGTCTTGCCAAACAACTCGAACTACAACTTAACGCCGAACTCCGCACCAAACTCAACGATGGCGTGGTGGATCTCGCCGACTCCGTGCAGCAAATGGCGAAAATGATTGACCTTAAAATCCGCGCCGCCAACACGGTGGTCAAAAGCGATTCCTACATTTTCGAGACCATTTCTGAAAAGCGCGCTGCGGTGATGAAGGAACTACAGGAGGCGTTTGCGCGATTTATGTCGCGGTCCGAAAGTTTCAACGACGGAAAGTTGTTTCCCGAAAATGCCAGCGTTTCACCCAACATCGCAGCGGGGAGTGGGGTGGCTATCATCGGCCTCATTTTGGCGGGCGTAACCAAAATGGCGGTGTTTGACATCACTGGCGGAGTGCTGACTGGGATTGGGGTGCTGTTCGCCGGATTTACCGCTCGGGCACAACGAAGCAAAATTGTGAAAGGCTATGACGATGAGATATTCAAAGGCCGTACCCAGATGCAAGAGGCGCTGGAGGGCAAGTTGCGCGGCTATGTACGTACCATAAAGGGTCGTATTGGAGACAATTTTGGAGAAATAGATGCGCTTTTAGCCAATGAAGAAACCCAAATTGCGCACTTCAATACACAACATTTGGCATTGCGGCAAAGGCTGGAAGCACTAGACAATGCACTGGAAATCACCTGAATAAGATCGCAAATGTTTTTTGATGAAACCCTTTTTCTCAATTTGGGAAGCCCTCATGGTTCGATTAATTACCAAATTATAGTATGCTAAAACATTGAAAGTGGCGTTACTTTTGCGTTAACAATTTCAGTGCTCCTTTTAATCCCTGCCAGAATTTTCAAGGACTTTTAAGTCTAGTGACTGCTGGCCTCAGTAATATTTCAACACTATGATGTGCCCCAATCGGGCAAAGTAAATTGACTTTATCACGGCCATCGCGCCGCCGATATAAAGATGTAATCGGTTTTTGGGATGTCCTCTTCCGCAGCAATGTGGAGGGGGATTTTTCTTTAGTGGAATAAATCGCAAAATGTAAAACAGGAGAACCGCAAAATTCAAAACTGAGAGATTAAACCGCAAAATGTAAAACAAGAGAACCGCAAAATGTAAAACTGAAAGGGGAACCCCAGAATGGGTAATGAGTGCTACCTAATTCAGCCGGGGACCTCCTAACCATTTTAAATTTTGCGGTTCTCCTGTTTTACATTTTGCGGTTTATTTTACTATTTACTCCTCATCCGCACCACCGGACAAATCATCTCTTCCAGACTAATCCCTCCGTGCTGGAAGGTATTTTTGTAGTAGTTGTTGTAGTGGTTGTAATTGTTCGGGTACAGGAAAAAGTAGTCTTCCTTGGCAAATATGAATGTACTGCTGATGTTGGGGCGGGGCAACCCTGCCTTTAAGGGGTCTTTGATGGTGAGCACATCCCGGGCTTCGAATTGGAGGTTTCGGCCTACTTTATAACGGAGGTTGGTGGTGGTTTCGCGGTCGCCAACGACTTTCGAAGGTGTTTGCACCCGAATGGTGCCATGGTCGGTAGTAACGAACAGTTGCACCTCACGGCCTTCGAGTTTTCGCAGAGCCGTCCAGAGGGGCGAGTGCAGGAACCAGGAGCGTGTGAGTGAACGGTAGGCGCGTTCGTCGCCCACGAGTTCTTTCAACACTTCCATCTCAGTGCGGGCGTGGGAGAGCATGTCTATGAAGTTGTAGACGATCACCGTCAGGTCGTTGTTCAGGCAGTTCAGGATGTTGTCATTCAGGTCTTTGCCGTGGTTAACGTTGGTGACTTTAATGTAATCCCACTTGATTGGTTTACGGAAGGCACGCTCGATCTGTTTGCCCAAAAAGAAATCCTCCGACATATTTTTCCCGCCCTCGTCGGTGTCGTTTTTCCATTTGTCGGGGAAGTTTTTTTCAATTTCGGAAGGCATCATACCGGCAAAAATGGCATTGCGGCTGTACTGGGTTGCGGTAGGTAAAATGCTAAAGAAATAGCCCTCCTCTTCCGTCCTGAACAGCTCGTTCAAAATGGGTTCAATGGTTTTCCACTGATCGTAACGAAGGTTGTCGAGCAGCAACATGATGGTCGGTGTTCCATTGGCGACGTGCGGCAAAATATGCTTACGCATCATGGAGTGTGACATTATTGGGCCGACTTCTTTGTTTTTGTCCACCCAATCAAAGTAGTTTTTCACCACGAACTTCGAGAACTCCGTATTGGCCTGCTCTTTTTGTTGCGAGAGGATTTCACTCACGCCTGTGGCCTCGTTGGCGTCCACGCGCATCTCCCAGTTCACGATCTTTTTATAGGCATCCACCCATTCTGTCTGGTTGAGGCCGCCTGTGATTTCCATGAAAATTTCGCGAAATTCCTGCTGGTAGTTTTGCGCGGTTTTTTCGCTCACAAGCCGCTTGTTGTCAAGTATTTTCTTGAGCGTCAGCAAGATTTGGTTGGGGTTGACGGGCTTGATGAGGTAATCAGAAATTTGTCCGCCGATGGCGTCTTCCATCACGTGCTCAGCCTCGTTTTTGGTGATCATCACCACGGGCACGTTGCGGTTGCGGGCCTTTATTTTCATCAAAACCTCCAGCCCTGTGAGGCCGGGCATGCTCTCATCGAGGAACACCACATCAATGTCGGAGGCCTGCTCGTAATAGGTTTCCACGGCATCGTGGCCGTTGGTGGCGGTTACCACATCGTAGCCTTTGTTTTGGAGGAACATCAGGTGTGGCTTGAGGAGATCAATCTCGTCGTCTGCCCAGAGGATTTTGGTCATGATATTTTGTTGATGCGAGGATTTGTGGATTTGGTGATTTGATTAATTGGTGATTTGGGGATCAGGTGCAAAACGTTCAAACGGCGTGCGGGCTGTTGGGTTGTGTGCGTTGGAAGAAATTATGGCAAATGTCTAAAATTCAAAAGGAAGGACAATCTAATAATTGCTATCTAGCCGCGGTTGGCCAGGTTTACTGCGTAAATTTATTCTGTCCTTTTGCCGTCAATTTGGCTTAAACATTCTTGGCCGTGATAGATTTATCAAAACTTTGGAGGAGTTTTTACCTCTTTTTTTAAACACTAATCAAGTATGACACAAACTACTCTTTTAAAAACCGCTTTCTTTTCTTTGCTATTTTTCACCCTTATTTTTCAAGCCCAAGCCCAAAAAGACACAGAATTTTGGTTTGTGGCCCCGGAGATTTCACAAAACAATGCCGCCAATTTTGATCGCCCGGTAGCTTTCAGATTCTCTACTTATGGAGTGCCCGCAATAGTCACGGTTTCTCAACCTGCCAACCCTGCTTTTCCGGTACAAACACTCAACATTGCAGCCAATACAAGTGGGGCATTAATGTTTCCTCCTTTATTCGCAGAGGTGGAGAATTTGCCGCCTAATACAATCCTCAATAAGGGCTTTCTTATACAATCTACCAGCCCAATCACCGCTTATTATGAAGTGATTGGAACGGTTGAAAACAATCCAGAACTGTTTTCTTTGAAAGGAAAAAATGCACTTGGAACCACGTTTTACACTCCTTTTCAGAATATAACCCGCAATTCTACGGACTATACCCCATTGCCATATGCATCTTTCGACATTGTAGCCACGGAAGACAATACAACTGTGACCATCACTCCAACCCGCAATATCATTGGTCACGCAGCAAATGTACCCTTCAATATTATCCTGAACAGAGGCCAAACCTATGCTGCCAGGGCTTCAAGCCAACTGGCAGATCAACACCCGACTGGCTCAAAAGTCGTTTCTGACAAACCGATCGCAGTAACCATAAAGGACGATTTGCTGGAAGGTGGGCTATTGTTTGGAGGTGCTTGCCGGGATGTGATGGGGGACCAGATAGTGCCGGTTGAAAAACTTGGCACCCGACATGTCGTACACAAAGGCTTATTAGAAGGTGATGAATTTGCTTTTGTTTTAGCTACTGCAAATGCCACACAAGTAACATTCGACGGGTCGGTGGCAGGAACTATCAACGTTGGGGAAATGCTCAACCTGAGTATCACTGCTGGAGCTCATTACATCGAATCTTCCGCTCCGATTTATGTGCTTCAAATGACTGGTAACAAATGCGAGGTGGCGGGTGAAATCATGCCTGCACTCGATTGCAGTGGTTCAAGTTCCGTTCGTTTCGTGCGATCCACTGATGAGCTGTTCTATTTATTTTTGACCACGCGAAGTGGCGTTGAAGATGGGTTTTCACTCAACGGAAACCCTAACTTGATACTGCCGAGCGCGTTCCAAATTGTGCCGGGCTCGAATGGCGAATTTGTCGCTGCTATCATTCCTTTCCAGACATCCCAAGTGCCTGAAGGCCAGTCGTCTGTCGTTTCAAATTCACAGGGGCTTTTTCAGATGGGGTTTTTAAATGGAGGTAGCAACACGGGATGTCGCTTTGGCTTTTTCTCTGATTTTGGCATTCAAATCAGAACGGATTCCTCCATTGCACTTTGTCCGGGAGAGACAGTTGAAATTGGCGGCAATTCATATTCGGCGCCTGCATCTATTGCGCTCACCCTCGTTGCTGTAAACGGTTGTGACTCAGTAGCAAGTTTTGAGTTGGGGCTAAGAGATGAAGTCGAAGTCAGCCAAACCATTGCCCTTTGCCCCGGTGAGGCCACCACCATAGGCGGGCAAAATTATACTGCTCCTGCTACGGTCAACCTTGTGCTCCCTGGTTTAGGGGATGATTGCGATACCCTGGCCACTTACGAACTGATCCTGAAAAATCAGGAATCTCTCAGCCAAACCATCGCCCTCTGTCCCGGCGAAACCACCACCATAGGCGGCCAAAACTATACGGCTCCTGGCTCTGTGAACCTTACACTCCCCGGTTCAAGCGGCAATTGTGACACCCTGGCTACCTACGAACTGATCCTGAAAAATCAGGAATCCCTTAACCAAATCATTGCGCTCTGTCCCGGTGAAACCATTGCGCTCGGCGGCCAAAACTATACCGCTCCTGCAACAGTCAACCTTGCGCTCCCTGGTTTAGGGGATGATTGCGATACCCTCGCGACCTATAATTTGATCTTGAAACCACAAGTTTCAATCAATGAGAGCATCGCGCTTTGTCCTGGTGAAACAGTCACGCTCAGCGGCCAAAACTATACTGCTCCTGCTACGGTCAGTTTAACACTCCCTGGATTGGGCGACGCGTGCGACACCCTTGCGACGTACAACCTGACTTTAAAACCACTTGTTACGCTCAGTGAATTCATCGCCCTTTGTCCCGGCGAAACGGTTTCGATCAACGGACAAAACTATTTCGCTCCGGCTTTAATCGATCTGATATATGTCGGCTCCGGCGACGCTTGCGATACTTTGGCAGCGTATCATCTGACCTTGAAAACGCAAGTTTCAATCAATGAGAGCATCGCGCTTTGTCCGGGTGAAACAGTCTCGATTGGTGGTCAAAACTATACTGCTCCTGCTACGGTCAATTTAACGCTCCCCGGCTCAAACGACGATTGCGACACTCTAGCCACCTACGAACTGATCTTGCTAACACAGCCTACCCTCAGCCAAACGATCGAATTTTGTCCGGGCGAAACGGTAATGCTCGGCGGAGTGGACTATACACAACCGACAACTGTAACCCTCACGCTCCCGGCAGCTCAGGGCTGCGATACCATCGCGACCTATAGCCTGGTGCCCCTGACCCCTGCTCCATCCAACCTAAGCATCTTTTGCCCCAATAATGTGAGTGTGGTGACATCGTCGGGCACAGGGCCCTTCGTGGTCAACTACTCGTCGCCCACGGCTGCAAGCGATTGCGCTTGTCCCGGACTGGAACTTTCGCTCACAGCCGGGCTCCCGTCAGGAAGCCTTTTCCCAGTGGCCACCACTCAGGTTTGTTGGGAAACCGCAGATAGTTGTGGCCAAACATCGTCTTGCTGTTTTCTGGTCACGGTGAGTGAAGAATCCCCCTGCGACATAAAAAACGTCGGGTGTATGAAATACGAACTGTTAACCATCACGGCAGATGCCGGACAAAACCGCACGTACAAGGTTCGGGTCACCAACAACTGCCCGAACCCGATGAGCTACACCGCAATCCAAATCCCTGATGGCATAACGGCGATAAGTCCAACAACCAATTCCGTTTACACTGATGCGATTTCTGGTCGTGAGTACCTGGTTCGCAACCCGAATTTTTCACCAATGTACTCTGTCCGCTTCAAATCCATAAACGACAGTATTTCGGGCGGGCAATCGGATATTTTTCGCTACAAATTACCCGCTCAGGCGGACCCAACATTTATCAATATCAGGTCTCGTTTGGAGCCACAGGTTTTTTACGAAGCCCACTTAAATACCTTTTACTGTCCCATCGGTATCACTCCTCTTGGCGAACGGCCCAGCGAGGAGCGTGAAATTGCGCCCATCGTTTCAGCTGAAATTCGGGTGTACCCAAACCCGACGAGCGGGGCTTTGTATGCCGACTTATCAGCCTGGTCTGGGCAGGATTTGCAGCTTCGGGTAATAGACAGTAGGGGGCAAATGGTTTTGCTTCGCAGTGTATTGGCAATTACGGAATCTATTTCGCTTGGATTGCCAGAGAGCTTGCCCAATGGGCTTTATTTCCTCGAAATCATCACGCCAAAAGGGGGAAGGCAAGTGGCGCGGTTTGTGCGGATAGGGGAGTAGTATATAGATGAATAAATGGTGGGTATAAACGATCCTAGTTTTTCCTTTCAAGCGTACCTTCGCAATCAAAATACCAGTACAAATGGTAGACAAAGATGCCATCGCCAAAGCGGTGAAAGAACAACTGCAATTGCTCTACGGTGACCGCCTTGCCAAGGTCATCCTCTATGGCTCCTATGCGCGTGGAGATTTTCATGAGGAATCGGATATTGATTTTCTGGTGGTATTGAAGGATGAGGAGATTAAGGTGGGAGCGGAATTGCTTTTTATGAGTGAATACTTCGCTCCAATGCTTCTTGACTATAATATCTACATCTCGCGCCACCCAACCTCTTTGGATCGGTTTGAAAATTCAGATTTTCTTTTTTACAAAAACGTGCGTCGGGAGGGCATAGAGGTATGAGCGTAGAAATTCAAAAAGTACTAGAACGTGCAGAAGATTGCCTTTCTGATGCAGAATTTAGTCTGCAACACGGCCGCTTGCTGGTCTCAGCCAATCGCTCTTACTATTGTGTTTTTGATTGCATAGCTGCACTTTTGATAGACAAGGAAATCTTTGCCAAAACCCATCAAGGAGCGCACACTAAATTCAATGAACTATATATCAAGACCCAACTGATGGATAGCAAGTTGAATTCGCTGTTGTTGTTCGTATTCGATTTAAGGCAAACTGCAGATTATGATTTCACGCACGAACTGGCCGAACAGGAAGTTTCCACCGCCCTCGAACACGCCCGCACATTCCTCGCAGCTACCAAATCGTACTTTGGTATGAAGGGGTAAAATCGGCAAAACTAGGGCGTGTCTTACAAGGTTAAATTTTTGACAGGATTTACAGGATGAACAGGATTTTTACTCCAAAAAAGGGCAAAGCCCTTTTAATATCCTGTTCATCCTGTAAATCCTGTCAAAAACCTACCAGCCCGGAATAAAATTCAGCCCAAACCTCCAGTTCCTTTCGCTTTCCGGCGCCGTAAGTGGCAAGGCGAAGTACGGCTCCAGCACCATGTAGCCAAACAAATTCACACGTAATGAAACACCCGTGGAAAAGATCGGTTCGTGGTAGAAATCAGACCCCTTTTTCAATTCGTCAAATTCATAAAATGCCAGGCCCGCGTCGAAAAACAAATTCAAGTCAGTAACCAGAAAGTTCGATTTGATCAACGACAACCTGCGCGGCCCGGTGAAAGGAATCCGGACTTCAAAATTGCCGACGAACATTTTGCTGCCGATGGTTCTTTGGAAGAAATATGGGTCTTCCTCCGTATTGAACACTGCCCGGTCATAGCCTCGTACAAAGAAAGGGTTGGCTGCAAATAGCGGATAATCAACACTAAAGGTGTTTTCTTCGTACTTCTCCGTGCGCAAATAACCCAAGCCCCGAACCGCAAAGGTGAAAGGCTTGACGTACAGATATTTCCGGGCATCCGCCAGAAAAGCCGTGAACTGGTAATCGCCCCCAAAGTACTGCTCCACGCCAAAACGGTAACGCCAGCCTTGCAGGGGTGCGGTCATTCCAAAATAAGAGTTGTCGCCGACGAATGCCGCGTTTATGTTGTTCAGGTTGAGCGATGGCCCCTTTGGCTGTTTCTGGCGATCTGAACCGTAGTACCTGCCGTCGAGAAAATAATAGTCAGCATACTCCGTGACCCGGCTGCTGTAAAACTCCGTAGCGGCCCCCGCCTCTACTCGCTTGGTGACGGAAAATGGATAAAAAACCGTTCCGCCGACGCGCTGCTGGAATACCCGTCCCAAGCCAAACACGCTTTTTAACAAGGTCGTTTGCACCCCGTTTATTTCTACGGGCACATATTCGAGGTATTGATACCCCCCTGTCTGATAGGCTATGTGCGAGGCATTTACGCCCCAACCGATGCGGTTTTTCTGGTTGATATACGACACCTGGCCGCCCGCATCTTGGATATCACCGTTTAGCACGGCACCAGCGTACAGTTGGTTATTACCCAAAACGTCGCTAAAAAGCGCATCTACACCGCCAACCAAACCTGTTTGTGTACCAAAACTGCTGTTGCCCGTGTTAACACCTACGCCCGTACTGCCCCCGAGGTAATCAAGTTGAAATTTCGGTTTGTATTTCTTGGCTTTCATCCCAGTGCTGTCTGCTGCCGAGTCCATGAGGCGGAGGCCCACGTTCACCATATCGCGTTGTTTTGGAGAAAACGGAGGCAGGGAAGCAGGTACCTGGTCCACAGCCAGGGGTTCAATTTCCTTGGCCTCGAAATCAGCGTCTTTTGCCTGGTGAATCGTGTACTTGCCTTTGTTGTAATGCGTGTACAGGATTCGGTCGCGGTCGTCGGCTACTGTGATGGCAGGAGAATAAGGCGTGATGCCCGTAATGCCCGTCATCAGGTCGGTGAGTTGGAACACCTTTTTAGTTGCCAGATCGTAGCGGTAAAGGTTACGGCGCCCATCGCGGTTGCTGAGAAAAAAGAGGTTGCCGTTTTTGTCAAACTGGGGGTTCATGTTGTCAGCGCCAGGGAAGATGTCTATGTTTTCTGATTTGCCAGCAGCCATATCCATCACCGCAAGATTCATTACCCAGGCTCCGTTAGTGCGACCGCGTTGGATGCTCAGTTCGTCGGTCGAAAACGCCAGCGATTTGCCGTCGGCGCTCCAGCTTGGGAGGATTTCCGAGTAAGGATCGTTGGTGAGGCGTTTTACTTTTTTACTTTTCAAATTGTACTCGTACAGGTCAGTTTGGCCATTTACAAGGCCGCTCACCACGATCGTTTTTCCGTCGGGACTCCAGGCTGGGTTGCTGAATGCCGGAACGCCGGGGATTTTGACCTTCTGCGTTCTCTTTCCTTTAAAAATGTCCTTGATAACCAACACACTGCGCCCATTTTCATACACATCGAATGCGAAACGTTTGGAGTCGGGACTCCAGGTGCCAGCGCTTTCTAAAAAATTGAAATGGTCCACATTGCCGTCGGAAGCTGTGCTGGCAATTTTCCGGATGAGTTTTCCCGTTTTAGCATCGGCAAGAAAAAGGTCGGTAGTGAACAGGTTTTTTTCAGAAAGGAAAATGACGTGCTTACCATTCGGGCTGAGTACGGGGGAAATGTTCATTTGCCCCGCGTTGTCATCATCGAGCAGGGTTTTTCCGGGCAAATCTTCCTTTTTGCCTTTGATGGCCCAGCGGCCGTAGTGGTCTTTCAAGGTGCGACGCCAACTGTTAGACAGCGAATCTACCGAAATGCCAAGCGTCATTGGCACGGCGGATTTTAGGCCATATTTCGCTGTGTTTTCAAAAAGCGGTTTGATGGCTTCGTCGCTGTAAACACCAGTGACAAAAGCCCAAAACGCTTGTCCCCAACGATAAGGGAAATATTTTCCGGAGTCCAGGTCCTTGATACGCGGTACCTCGTCGTTCAGCACCGCATCGCGCATCCATAGTGCCGTATGCGCGTCAATGCGCCCGATACTGAGGTATTCGGCCAAGCCTTCTATCATCCACAACGGGATATTGGCGAGGTTACGCATGCTCGTGGAGTCGCCGTTCAGGATCATATTGTACTGAAAAGCGTGTACCAGTTCGTGGCCCAACACGTGGTGGGTCTGTTGATTGGTGGGTGCGACCGGGAAAATAACACGGTTGCGCAAGCCTTCTGTCACGCCACCTGTGCCGACGCTGATATCGCCCTGGATGGCATTCGTTTGTTGGAAACCAGGGTGGTCGTTGTAGATAATGAGCGGGTTTTTGACCGTAAAAGTATCCCCCAACACCTTGGAGTGCATGGAGTACCACAACTCGGCGGCAGCGGCGAGTTCCTTCAGTTTTTCAGGATTGTCGAGGTAATCATAAATGACAAAGTGCTCGGTTTCAGTCACCTTGAAAGGCTGCTGGTTGTAGCGGGGCTTGTTGCGCCCGAAGTATTGCGCCTGCAATGGGCTGGCAAAAAGCGCTGCAAAAAAGAGCGCGAAAACAAGTGTGTGTTTCATGGTATGCGAGTGTTTGAATGCAAGTCGTTTGATGCCAAATTATGGCCTGTCAAATACTTACGGCGGTTTAACAACGCTAGACGCAAAAAATATGTGCTTGAGCTGTTAGGACTAAGTTAAAAGGGTGAGAAAGGTAAAGGGATTGACAATTTGGGAGGGGAAAAAGAGTGCCGTTGTGTGAATTATATAACTTATTCTTAGAATTGTGCAACCTCATTGAATTCCAATGACGGCAACTTTGCAAGTCAAATATTAACAAAACACAAACCATGAATAATTTTCTCAGAGGAATACTTTCCGGCGCAGGCGCCATGAAATTTGGGGGTGGCTGCCTTAGTACCATTGTTATATTTATTGTTTTATGGGTTGTACTTGGGCAGTGTAACTAGGATTATTCCGAAACATGAAAATCCCATTACTGTCTGGCCTTTCCTTTCAAAATCTTTGGCAAAGAACCATCGCTTTAGGACGCTTGCTCCACTTGGCCGTAGCGGAATTCATTGAAGACAACGGACTAAGGTTAAGCTCCTCGCTTTCCTATTACACGCTCTTTTCAATGGCGCCCATGCTGATTATCGTCATATCAATCGGCAGTGTTTTGCTAGGCAAGGACGCGATAGAAGGACACCTTTATTTTCAATTTGAAGGGCTGATCGGCAAATTGGGTGCCCTGCAATTGCAGGAAATGATAAAAAACGTCCGAATATCAGGAGATACACCCTGGGTGACTGTGGTAGGCGTGGCCACATTTTTTTTTGGAGCAACCGGCGTTTTTATTGAAATTCAGGACTCTATCAATTCCATCTGGTCTATCAAAGCAAAACCCAAACGAGGCTGGGTGCGATTCCTTTTCACCCGGATTGTTTCTTTTTCGATGGTGGTTGGTATTGGTTTCCTTTTGATGGTTTCGCTTGTTTTGAGCGCGGCGCTGGCCTTGTTGGACGGCTGGCTTGCTTCTAATATCAGCTCCTTTGCTTGGCTGGCCCATATCATCAGCAATTTGATTTCAACTGCTGTTGTGATGCTTCTTTTTGCCGTGATTTTCAAGGTTTTGCCGGATGCCAAACTAAAATGGCGCGACGTGCTGATTGGTGCATTTTTTACTGCCGTACTGTTTTTGATAGGCAAATATCTTATCAACCTTTATCTCAGTCGTTCGAGCACGGTTTCGGCTTATGGAGCTGCGGGCGCTGTGGTACTCATTATTTTATGGGTCTATTATTCTGCGATCATCCTTTATTTGGGCGCAGAGTTCACTAAAGTGTATGCCAACCGGTATGGGGGTAAAATCACGCCCAGCAAATTTGCCGTTTTTGTGGAGCACAAAGAAATCATAGTAACGCAAATGGTTTTGACTACAGAAGAAACCAAGGTATAATGGCTATCTTTGCCATGATCCTTTTTGAATAGAAAACACGTTCAACTATGAAGACGGTCCGTATTCCAAAAGGGAAAAAAAACCTTGCGCAAAAAGCCCCGCCGCTCCAATCCAGCGCCATCGGACAGGATACCCCAATACCCCAAACGGCCCGGCCTAAAACCCACCACAAGTCATTATCTAATGATTCGGCGCAACCATTCCCGGTGGTTGCTATTGGCGCCTCCGCAGGCGGATTGGAGGCTGTAACAGAGATTTTGAAAAATCTCTCGCCTACCACAGGCATGGCTTTTATTTATGTGCAGCATCTTAGTCCCGACCATAAAAGTATGCTGCCGGAGCTTTTGTCAAAGCTGACCGCGATGAAAGTGCAGGAAATAGATGACATGGAAAAGATGCGACCCGACAATGTGTATATAATACCGTATGACAAGGAGATAGAGGTGATGGATGGGCATATTCAATTGCTTCCGCGCTCTAAAGATAAAAGCTCAAACCTTTCCATTGATATCCTTTTCTCCTCCCTGGCCGAAACGCACAAAGAAAATGTTATTGGAATAGTATTATCTGGCAGTGCCACAGATGGCACCCGCGGCTTGAAAGAAATTAAACTGGCCGGAGGCATAACTTTTGCGCAAGATGATTCTGCCAAATTCAACAGCATGCCTAACTCAGCCATTGCAGAAGGCGTTGTTGATTTTGTATTGTCACCAAAAGAAATTGCAGCAGAACTAAACTGGATGAGTGCACATCCGCTGATGAGAAGGCAGGTTATAAAACGCACCCCAGAAGATGAGATTGAAAACACCGATCCCGATCTGAAAAACATCCTGCGGCTGATACATCAAAGAAAGCGGGTGGATTTCAGTCATTATAAAATGAACACCATCAAGCGGCGGATGCTCAGGCGGATGCTGATTCATAGAATTAAAACAATCAAGCAATATGCAGGGCTCCTGGAGGAATCGGATAGTGAGATAGATATGCTTTATCAGGATTTGCTCATCAATGTGACCGAGTTTTTCAGAAATGCCGAAACGTTTGAACTGCTAAAAACCAAGGTGTTTCCCCAATTGCTAAAAACCAAAGCGCCGGGCGAACCGTTCCGTATTTGGGTGGCAGCCTGTGCCACAGGCGAGGAAGTCTACTCCATCGCTATGTTATTGCTTGAAATACAAGGAAATAAAGGAACAAATATCCCATTTCAAATTTTTGCTTCCGACCTCAGTACAGAGGCTATTGGGATTGCACGTGTCGGGGAATATACCGCTCAACAGGTTAAAAACATTTCTCCCAAACGCCTGCAGCAATTTTTTGTAAAATCCAAGGACAAATACCGCATTACTAAATACTTGCGCGACATCTGTGTTTTTGCTCAGCACAATATATTGAGCGACCCGCCTTTTTCGCGAATGGATTTTATAAGTTGTCGCAATTTTCTGATTTATCTTGATACCAGTGCGCAGAAAAAAGCCATAACCATTTTTCATTATGCACTAAATGAGGGAGGATGCCTGATGCTGGGCAAATCAGAGACAATTGGAGGCTCCACAGGGCAATTCACTGCGCTTGATAAAAAGTATAAAATTTATACGCGCAAAAAAAATTCGGGGGTATTCAGAATACCGGATATTATTTCAAGTATTACACAGACTTCCATGCCCGAAAAAAACACATCCACAGCCACTGTTCATAAAAAAACATCCGCTTTTGGCAATAGCAATCCGGTCAGCGCTTTTGATGCCGTGCTGCTTGCAAATTATGTGCCTGCAAGTGTGATTATCAATCACGATTTGGAAATCCTTCAGTTCAGGGGGGCAACTTCCACGTACCTCCAAAATGCATCTGGTAAAGCGAGTTTTAATATTTTAAAGATGGCTCAAATTGAGCTCACTTTTGAATTGCGCAATGCAATCCACCATGCCATTAAAACAAATCAGGTGGTGCGCAAAACGGGCATAGAGATTAACCGTGATATCATATCAAATACGGTGCAAATCGTGAATATAGAGGTGGCGCCGCTCAGAATAGAAGGAGAAGAACCCTTGCTGGTCGTGGTCTTCAGTGGGCATGAGGTCGAAATAGCAGAATATCTGAACGCGAAAGGAAATAACAATTCGATAGCCAAAGACCGTAGGATTAAAAAATTAGAGGAAGAATTGGCTGCTGCCCGTGCTGAAATGGGCGTTATAACCCACGACCAGGAAGTGGCCAACGAAGAATTGCAGAGCTCCAATGAAGAAATTATTTCCAGTAATGAAGAATTACAAAGCTTGAATGAAGAACTCGAAACCTCCAAGGAAGAAATTGAGTCTACCAATGAGGAACTGATTACCAGCAATCACGAATTGCATGCGCGTATTCTACAAATAGAAGAATTATATGCTTATTATGAAGCTATACTTTCTACGGTTCACGAGCCAGTGCTTATTCTTGACAATAACTTGCGGATTAAATCTGCCAACAATTCTTTCTGTTCGACTTTTCGTGTAAATGAACCAGATATAATTGGAAAATCCCTGTATAAATTAGGAGATAATCAATGGGACATTCCGCGCCTCCGCGAACTGCTTGAAGACATTGTCCCACAAAACAACACCTTTCACGATTTTGAAGTAGAAAGTTCCTTTCCGTTTATAGGGCATAAAATAATGCTGCTCAATGCGCACCAGATTATTCAACAAAGTAAAAATGAAGCATTAATTGTGCTCACCATTGCAGATATTACAGAAGTAAAAAGGTTGACCATTGAAGTACAGATGAAAGAAAAGAAGGTGTTGGAAGAGGCCAAAATAAATGCAGAATTAAAGGTGAAAGTGGCAGAAGCGGCTCTTCAGGCGAAACAACAGTTTTTGTCAAACATGAGCCACGAAATCCGAACGCCCATGAATGCAATTGTCGGGTTTACAAATGTAGTGCTGAAAACGAAATTAAGTGATTCTCAAAAAGAATACATCAATGCCATTAAATTGTCGGGCGACGCATTGATTGTTTTAATAAATGATATTCTTGATCTTGCAAAAGTGGACGCCGGGAAAATGACCTTTGAACGAACTCCTTTTGATTTGACGGCTTCTATAACTTCAATACTTCAATTGTTTGATGCAAAAATAGAAGAAAAGAATCTGGAATTGATAAAAGTGATTGATGGCAAAATCCCTTCTATTTTAGTAGGTGATTCGATTCATTTGCGTCAAATTATTTTAAATCTATTGAGCAATGCTGTCAACTTTACTTCAAAAGGGAAAATAACGCTGAGTATTCGATTATTGAATGAGGACGCAGAAATGGTTACCATTGAATTTGCGATAACGGATACTGGCATTGGAATTCCAGAAAACAAACTAGAACAGATATTTAATGAGTTTGAACAAGTGCATATTGATAGTACTGATTCCTATGGAGGAACAGGCCTTGGCTTGGCGATTGTAAAGAAACTCGTAGAGCTACAAAATGGGACAATACAAGTAAAAAGCGAACTTGGAAAAGGCTCCACCTTTAGTTGCATATTAAGTTTTGAGAAAGTGAGCTTAGCGGTCGAAACATCTTTGTCACCAGTAGGAAAAATACTCTTTTCTCCAGCAATTAATACAGAAAATGTGAAGGTATTGGTAGTAGAAGATGTAATATTGAACCAACTTTTAATTAAAATAATACTTGCAGAGTTTGGATTTGAAACATCAGTGGCAAACAATGGGAAAATTGCCATTGAAATGCTTCAAAAAAATAACTATGATATAATTTTAATGGATTTGCAAATGCCAGAAATGAATGGTTTTGAGGCCACTACGTACATCCGCAAAGAAATGAAATCTAAAATTCCCATTATCGCCCTCACAGCAGATGTAACTACGGTGGATCTTGAGCAGTGCCTGGAGATTGGCATGAATGATTACATCTCCAAACCTATTGACGAAAAGCTGTTGTACAGTAAAATTATTAAGTTCATAAAGGGTTAAAGTATACTTCGCTTTAAACCTCGTAGGTTTTTAAAACCTACGAGGTTTAATACAATAAATCACTTTTGCTTGTCAAGGGTATCCACTTTCCCAGCTGCCGCTTCCGCTTTCCTTTTCTTCTTAAAATAACGGCGCAATAAGAAATTGTCCTGTGCAGCCCGCATATTTTCATCCAATTTCTGAGAGCCACCGTCCAGGTTTTTGAGCGTTGATTTAAGGTGCGTGGCAGATGCCTCATCGTATAGCAATACCCCTAATGGCGAGCTTTTATTGTCCAGCTTACTGGTAGCTATACTAACATTGCTGCTGGCAGTTTTCAGATTATCTGTTGCTTCTGAAGCCGTAATGGTAAGTTTCTTTAATTGTCGTACGGAGGCTTGTACGTCTTTGAACACTGTTGTATCCGTTACCAGATCATTTGCCAGGGAGCCTTTTTGATTGAGTTTTACACCATAATCAGCAATGGAAGCTGTCAGTTTTTCGGCGTGTACAGAAGAACGCTGCAAGGAAGCGAGCGTTGCGCCCATCGTGTTATACAACGTCTCGTCATTCAATAATTTACCTACCGTCCCTTCTCCTCCAGCCAGTTTTTTGCTGATAGATTTAAAATCGGTGGTGATGGCCAGCAAGTTTTCATTGTTCTCGCGCAAAGTACTCATCATCTCTTCTGTTGATCCTATTTTTTCGATCGCCAAGGTGTCGCCTTCTTCTACTAGTTGTGCCGATTCAGTGCCTCCATAAATGATGATGATCTTGTTGCCGATCAATCCGTCGGTGCTGATTTTCATCTTGGAGTCTTTGCGAATGTACTGTCGGGCTTTTTCGTCAATTTTCACGTCTACCCTTACCTGAGATTTTCCGTAAAAGCCAAGTTCGTGCACCGTTCCGATTTTGACGCCTGAATACCAGATGTTGTTGCCAGATTGTAGTCCATTCACATCTTCGAAAATAGCTGAAATATGGATTTTTTTGACAAAAGTGCTTTTCAGGTTGCCGATGGCCAGAATACCCGCCAGTAGAAAAATTAAACCCAGGGCAATAAAGAGCCCGACAATGATTGCACGCTTATTTGATGCTGATTTCATAACTATTGAATGAAGTTGTAATTGTAAAATTCTTTTGCCTGCACTTCCTCTGTATCGAATACTTCATCGAAGCTTCCTGTACGCGTAAATTTACCCTCCAAAAGCATCGCTACGCGGTCGCCAGTGGCTTTTGCGCAGCTCAGGTCGTGGGTAATAATGATAGAGCTGGCCTTATAGCGTTCCTGTACTTCATTGATCAGGTTATTGATTTCTATACAGGTAATGGGGTCAAGACCGGCGGTCGGTTCGTCGTACAGCATGATTTCCGGTTTTAGCATTAAGGTGCGGGCAATACCGATCCGTTTCCGCTGTCCGCCCGACAAATCCGAGGGCATCTGGTGTATTTTGTCCGACAGGCCTACTGCCTCGAGGGTTTCTTCCACCACTATGTCAACTTCTTTTTGACTGAGCGTCCTATTGGTTCTGGTTAATGGAAATTCAAGGTTTTCGCGCACATTCATACTGTCGTACAAGGCACTGCTTTGGAATGAAAACCCGATCTTCATGCGGAGGCCGCGCATTTCTTTTTCGCTTAATTGTTCCACATCTTTCCCAAGTACTTTCACAGAGCCTTCATCCGGCAGCAGCAGACCGGAAATGATTTTAATCAATACAGATTTTCCGCTGCCGGATCGCCCAAGCACCACCACGTTTTCTCCTTTAAATACATCTAAATCAATGCCTCGCAAAACGGTCAATTCACCAAAGGATTTGTACAATCCTTTAATGGAGATTACTGTTTCGCTCTTATCTATTTGCGCTGCTTTATGTTCCATATTAAAAGTACCTGATCCAGTTAGATATTTGAACAATGACCAATTCCTCTACAAAAATCAGGAACATGGAAAGCACTACCGCGGCATTGGCGGCTTTGCCCACCCCTTGCGTGCCTTTTTCGGCATTGTAGCCTTTATAACTTGCTACCATACCAATGGTAAATCCAAACGTGATGGCTTTTGCTACAGAGGTGCCAATATCGAGAAAACTGACTTGTGCAAATGCCTCCGCGATAAATGTGGGGAAGCTGGTTTTTTCATGTTGATATATATTCACAAAAGACCCCATCATACCAACGAAAGTGCAGTAAAATGCCAAAATGGGGATCATAATGGTAGTCGCCATAACACGTGTGACCACCAGAAATTTGAAAGGCTCGGTACCGGAGACCTCCATGGCGTCAATTTGTTCCGTAACCCGCATAGAGCCAAGTTCAGCCCCGATATTAGAGCCAACCTTGCCAGCGGTTATCAACGCCGTCACCATGGGCGCCAAGGCCCTTATCATCGCAATTGCGATCAAAGAAGGCAACCAGGAAGTTGCGCCAAAGGATACTAAAGAGGGTCTGGATTGTTTGGTAAAAACCATGCCTACCACAAAACCGGTAAGCGTTATAAGCGGTAGAGACTTAACACCTACTTCATAACATTGGTAGACAATTTCACGAAATTCAAAAGGGCGTTGAAATGCTTGTTTGAAAAATCGGGCGATAAATTTGTAAGCATTATATACACCAACAAAATAATCGTCTATCCCTTTCGAGAAAGTATATTTTTTCAACATTGCAACGTGTTATGAACGAAATTTCACCATGTAAAGGTGGGTGTCTTTACATTGCGGCTCGTTACACAATTCTATATTAGAGTTGCATTATTCACACATCTCTATTGCTTCACCTGCTTCCAAATCCGTTCGCCATCTCCTGACTTGATTTTTAGAAAATAAATGCCAGCCGGAAGATTTGCTGTCGGCAAGTGCTCTCCGGAATCGCTCAAGCTCCTTTCCAATACAATTTTCCCCGAAACATCTGTCAACACCGCCTCGGTCTCTGCGGGCATCCCTGCAGAAAAATCAACCTGCAAAAAGTCGGAAAACGGGTTGGGCGAAACGGAGGCTCCGGTCAGGGCCGGCTCGTCGGTGGCGGCGCAGACAACAACATCCAGGGAGTAAGTGAATGAACTGCAATAGATATTGTTGGCGCCAAATTTATAGTTGACCGTTTTCGACCCTGGTGATCCCCATTGTACCTTGATAGAATCGGTGCCTTGCCCAGACACTATTTCGTCAAGTGTGTCGCTGAGCGTCCAAAGCCTTTGGGGATAAATGGGCGATGGCGGGTTCCTGTTAAATTCTGCGATGCTGTTCATACAGAAAGGCGTGGGGATTTGTACTAAAACGGAAAGCCAGTACTGGGCATACTCGATATCAAAATCAGCCTGATTGGAACAGCCGTTGGTATCGGTCACGGTTACAGTATATGTTCCAACGGCCAGGCTATCAATGGATTGAGTGGTGGCTCCGTTGCTCCAAATATATTGGTAAGGCGCGGTGCCAGTCATAGGCGTAACTTGGGCTGCGCCGTTTTGGTATGCACAGTCAACGGGTGTCTCTTGCGCCATCAACCAAAGCCCCTCATCCCAAAAGTTCAATAGGTAGGACCCCGCGCTGGTACATGCCTTTGCATCCGTAACGGTCGCCGTGTATGTCCCGGCCACGAGGTTATGGACTTCCGGAGTCGTGCTTCCATTGCTCCACAGGTAGGTGTAGGGTGGTGTGCCGCCATGCGGAACAACGCCCACCATGCCGTCGGGGGCGATATCGCAAAGTTGGCTTTGGCCGTATACCGTCGCACCCAATTGGGGGGGCTGAGCGATAGTGACAAACTTGGTTTTGGTGTTTTGGCTTGCATCGGTGACCGTCACGGTGTAGGTGCCTGCTACTAGGTTTTGAATGGTTTGGGTCGTTGCTGAGTTGCTCCATGCGAATGTGTAGGGCGGTGTTCCGCCACTTAGGGTGGCGGTGGCTTGACCGTTGGCTCCGCCATAACAAGTGACGTTGGTCCAATTAATGGTGATGTTTATTTGTGCGGAGAGCAGATTAGGGAGCCAAAGGAGCGCTAGGAAGATGGCAGAAGTTTTTAAGGAAAGACGGGGATTAGGAATGATTTTCATAAAAAAGAAAAGGGAAGTGATTGGAATGTTGTCTGCCAAAGATACATGGGCCGTGACTTAGGCTGCTTTGCAATTTGCCTAACCCGTCATACATTCGCCACCAGAATAAATGTGGTCAATGTGAGGAATGTGGTCAATGTGCATGGTCGGCCAAATTGGTCTCATTGGCCACATTCCACACATTGTCCATATTACTCACATTGACCACATTAATGAAAGTATGCAAGACACAATCCTCGTCGTAGGCGCTGGCGGCCAAATTGGCGCCGTGCTCACCGAAGCGCTTCGTGAAGCCTATGGTCCTGACAATATAATCGCTACCGATCTCCGCACTTTGGAAAACCAAAGCGGCCCTTCCGAAATCCTTGATGCGCTGGATGGAAATGCCTTGGCGGAACTGGTGAAAAAATACCGCGCCACGCAGATTTATCACCTTGCCGCCATCCTCTCCGCCACAGGCGAAAAGAACCCCATGTGGGCCTGGGATGTGAACATGCGCAGCTTGTTCAACGTGCTGGAAGTCAGCCGCGAGCAACAATTGTCGAAGGTGTATTTCCCCTCTTCCATTGCTGTTTTTGGACTCCAGGCCGCACCAGCCATGACGCCGCAGTACACTGTTTTGATTCCCGAAACGGTGTACGGCATAAGCAAGGTGGCAGGTGAAAACTGGGCTAACTACTACTACCGCCGCTACGGATTGGACGTGCGTTCCGTACGTTATCCCGGCATTATCGGCTACCAAAGTATGCCTGGTGGCGGCACGACGGATTACGCGGTGGACATCTACCACTACGCCGTGCAGGGCAAACCCTACGAGTGCTTCCTCCGTGCCGATACCCCCCTTCCCATGCTCTACATGCCCGACGCCATCCGCGCTACGCTTCAGCTGATGGAGGCTCCAGCCAATGTGCTTTCAGTACGAACGAGTTACAACCTGGCCGGCATGACCTTCAATCCCGGCGAGATTACCGCCAGCATTCAAAAGGAAGTTCCAGATTTCAGGGTTACTTACAAGCCTGATTTTCGCCAGGCTATTGCGGATTCCTGGCCGGCTTCTATTGACGATTCTGCGGCTCGCAAGGATTGGGGTTGGAAACCGGAATTTGACCTGGATGCGATGACTCGGGATATGTTGTTGCATCTGCGCGAGCAGTATGGGCATTGAAGCCTATAAGGTTTTTCAAACCTTATAGGTTTCAATGCAATCCTGGCTTTTGTTTCTTTGCCTGACACGCAAGTTTTTTCCAATACCAATACCAAATACGCTACTTTTCGACGGTTTTTTCAAATTGGAAACCTTTTAAAAGTCGCTGAGATGAGAAAAGTCTTTCCTTCCATCCTCTGGTTCGCCTTTTGGCTAGCGTCTTTCTCTGCCTTTGCCCAAGAGCGCTACAATCCCGATTCTCTCCTCCAGGTCTTGGACAAGGCTGAAGGCCACGATCGTGTCGAGATACTCCGCCACCTGAGCCGCGCCTACATTGGGGCTGACAAAGAAAAGTCCATCGGATATGCTAAAGAATCATTAGTCGAAGCCGAAAAGCTCAGCAACGATACATTCATCGTGCGCTGCCTCAATAATTTGGCGGCTGCCTACCAGAATTGTGGCGACCACCCTAGCAGCAACCAATACCTTGATCGTGCCATCGAGATAACCCGGAGAAACGGGAATAGGGTTCAACTTTTAGAGTGCCTTGAATTCAAAGCCACGGCCTTGGCAGGAAGAAAACAAACCGACAAAGCACTTCCTTTTGCGCAAGAAGCCTTGAAAATTTCCGAAGAGCTAAAAGATTCGGTGGGAATACTCAATGCTTTAGAAATCATCGCCGCCGGGCACAAAGACCTCCACTTATTCGAAGAAGCCATCAAAGTTTATCAACAGGAAATCGCTTTGCTCGAGCACATGCCCAAGCGCCTTTTTGAAAAAGGTCGTGTCAGTGTCAACCTCGGCGAAGTGTATGTTAGCCTGAAGCGCAGGCCCGAGGCCATTGCCCTTTTTGAAAAAGGCAGGCAGTATTTTATTGAATTTGGCTATCCTATTGGGGCTTTGATTGCTTCGCTACAAGTCGCCGATTGTTACCTTAACGACGGCCAAGCCGAAAAAGCAGGCGAGGCCTATCGCAATATCCTGGAGGGCAACAAAGCCATCCAGGAGCCAGAACTGGGCGCCTTGGCTTTTACTGGTTTAGGGGTGATCGAGATGGAAAAGAGGAATTACCCGACCGCTTTGGGTTACTACAAACAAGCCGAAGCAAGTGCCAAACCTGCGGGTCTCCATGTTGTCTTGAAAAACATATACGATTACATGAATGACCTCTACTGCTTGCAAGGCGACTACGAAACGGCTAAATCATACAAAGAACTTTCTAAAAATTACGCTGATTCGGTGCTTACCACCGACGTGCGCGACCGCATCAGCGAGTTGCAAATCCAATATGAAACGACAGAGAAAGAACTCAAAATTGCCGAGCAGAAAAGCGAGATATTCCGCACCAATGCTTTGAATTATGGCCTCGGCGGAAGCCTACTTGCCTTCTTAGGTTTTGGCTATCTTTTTTACAATCGCTTCCGCCTCCGCAAAAAAGCCGAACTAGATGCCGCCATTATCCGTGAACAAAAACTGGGATTGAGCGCCGTCATAGAAGCCCAGGAAGCCGAGCGCAAACGCATTGCCCGTGACTTGCATGATGGCATCGCGCAGGAACTCGTGGCACTCAAACTCGGGTTCGATGCACTGAGTCGGCGGGTCGGCAAAGTTGTTCCCGAAGAATCGCCCCGTTTTGCCGAGTTGGGAGAACAATTGGACAACTCCTGCACCGAAGTTCGCAGCATCGCCCATGTCATGTCGCCGCCCGTGCTCGAACAGCAGGGTCTTGCGCCCAGCCTCGAACTACTGCTCCGCCACACCTTGCAACACGCCGGACTTGAAGCAAAATTCAACGCCCACGACCTGCCACTTCAATTGGATGAAATGACCGAAATTGGCCTTTATCGCATCGCGCAGGAATTGCTGAACAACGTGGTTAAACACGCCCGCGCCGCCAAAGTAATGCTTGAACTATACTCGGTTGGCCCTGATCTGTTGCTCCGGGTAGAAGACGATGGCACAGGGTTCGATTTTGAAGCAGCCCGCAGCCGGGGTACAATGGGAGTACTGAACATCCTGAGCCGGGTGAGTACACTCGGTGGCGAGTTTTTATCGGAAAGGAGGTTGCCGAAAGGTACAATCGCTCTGGTGCGTGTACCTGTTTAATAGACAGACGGGTTACCCCCATCCAGCATATATTTGTGAGGTCAATTCTAAGCAATATGAGAAAAATTGGCTTTGTACTCTTTTTAGGGCTTTTTTGCATGGCTTCAGCCCTGGCTCAACCGCCTTACGCAAAGGAGCTTTGGGCGGCTTATGATAACGCTCCCAATTTTGAATCAAAAAAAGAGGCATTCAGAACGTTGGAGAAGTTTTACAGGATGTATCACCTCGATTCCGCTTTGCTGATCTGCGAGCAGTTCAAGGAAGTGGCCGCTCAATCGCAGCCCGATTATGTGCCCTTTGTGGAACTGCGTATTGCCGCCACCTTCACCCGACAGTTGGAATTCGAAAAAGCGGGAAGCATTCTTCTCCCTATTTTGGAAAAGGCGGAAAGCGAGCGCAACGATTCCCTGCGCGCGAGCACATTGCTTAACCTTTCCACCCTGAACAGAGCACAAAAACAATTGGACTTGGCGCTTCAGCGCGCTTTGGAGGCCGCCCGCTTGCACGAAAAATTGCAAAACTGGCGCGAACTCTGCGCAGATTACGCAGCCATCGCGAGTGTTTATGCTTCTCCTCCGCAAAATCAAGATTCCGCCTTGCTGTTTTACCAACGTGCGCTTCGAGTGACGGAGGCACACAACTTGCCAGACACTAAAGGCGCATTGCTGAACAATATCGGAGTGTACTATCACATAAAAGGGGATATAGGGCAAGCCATCCAATACTACAAGGAAGCCGCGACGTATGACAAACAAGCGGACGAGCGGTTTGGCCTTTGTTTCAGTCTGCTCAATATCGGGCACGCCTATCTATCAATCAAAGCGTGGACGGAGGCCAAACCTTGGTATGTCGAGGCGATGCCTGTTTGCGAATCCTGCGGGAATGTGGAAGGGGTGGCCAGCATACACATGGGATTGGCAGGTGTGCACGAAGGCTTGGGCGATTACAGATCCGCATTGACGGCTCAGAAAAAACTGAACGAAACAGAGGCAAAACTGAACGAACAAACCTACAGCCGCAACACCCAAACCCTCGAAGCCAAATACGGCACAGAGAAAAAAGAGCGCGAACTGGGCGAGCAGCGCGCGCAAAACTTCCGCCAGCAAGTGGCCCTGTATTCGCTGGCCACAACCCTAGCGGCCTTTTTCGGCTTCGGCTACCTGTTTTACAACCGTTTCCGCTTGCGCAAAAAAGCCGAGCTCGACGCTGCCGTAATCCGTGAACAACAACTGGGACTGAGCGCCGTCATCGAAGCCCAGGAAGCAGAGCGCAAGCGCATCGCCCGCGACTTGCACGATGGCATCGCACAGGAACTGGTAGCGCTCAAACTCGGCCTTGATGCACTTGGTCGGAGGGTGGGTAAAATTGCCCCCGAGGAAGCTCCTCGACTTACTGAATTGAGCGAGCAGCTAAATTCCTCCTGTACTGAAGTACGCAGTATCGCCCATGTCATGTCGCCGCCCGTGCTCGAACAACAGGGCCTCGCACCCAGCCTTGAACTTTTGCTCCGCCACACCTTGCAACACGCCGGACTTGAGGCGAAATTCAATGCTCACGACCTGCCGCTTCAATTGGATGAAAAAACGGAAATTGGGCTGTATCGAATAACACAAGAGCTTTTAAATAACGTGGTGAAACACGCCCGCGCCGCCAAGGTGATCGTCGAATTGTTCCAATCAGACAACCAGTTGGTGCTTCGCGTGGAGGACGACGGCACAGGCTTTGATTTTGACGCCGCCCGCTCGCGTGGCACAATGGGCGTACTTAACATTCTGAGCCGGGTAAGCACCCTTGGAGGGGAGTTTTTTTCGGAAAGGAAATTGCCGCATGGTACGGTGGCAATGGTTAGGGTGCCGGTTTGAATTGGTCAACCCTTGGCTTCGTCCATCCCTAAAAAAGTCTCGAAGTTGTCAGGAGTTATCACTGCTTGTACAGAGGGATTATACTTTTCGGTAAAAGATTTGGGTATCGCATTTTTTTTAGAAGTACCCCATTTGAACTCATAAGCAGCAAGTTTGCCATCTTTTTCTTCCACATAATCAATTTCTTGTTGTTGGGCTGTTCTCCAGAAAAAGCTATTGGCCCATACCCCGTTATAATGCAGATACTTCATCCGTTCACTCATCAGCCAATTTTCCCACAACGCACCAATGTCTTGCCGTAGCCCAACAGGCTGGAAACCAGCAATGAGCGCATTGCGGATTCCGTTGTCATAGAAATAAATTTTGCGGCTGCTTTTCAATTCGTTCCTAAGGTTGCGGCTAAAAGTACCCAGGCGGAACACTATAAAAACCTGTTCCAAAAGGTTGACATAACGCTCAACTGTTTTTGTATCCAAGTCAACCAAATTGCTCAGTTCGTTGTACGACACTTGATTGCCAACCTGAAAAGCCAATGCCTGCATCAATCTGATGAGCTTTTCAGGCTTCATAATGTTTTCCCAAAGAAGGATGTCTTTGTATAAAAAACTGTCCGTCAGCACTTTGAGTCGCTCGCGTTCTTCACCTGGATGGGTTACGATTTCAGGGTAATAGCCATAAATAAGGCGGTCATGCAAATGTCGTTTCTCTTCCAAAAAGCCATGGTGCTGAACCATCTCACCAAAGGATAGCGGGAATATCCGGTACTCCCACTTACGTCCTGTGAGCGGTTCGTTCGTTTTATTAGCCAGCTCAAAAGCGGAAGAACCAGTGGCCACCACTTGTACTTCTGGAATTTGGTCCGTGACCAATTTGATTTTAAGTCCAATGTCAGAGATGCGTTGTGCTTCGTCAATCACAACGTACTTTCGACCCGCGAACAGAGTTTTAAGGCGCGCAGTGTTTACTTGGTCAAAGAGTGCTTGTACATCCGGCTCGTCACCATTGAGCCAAAGGGTGCGTGGGTCAAGGACAAAAAGTCTCTTCAACAAGGTAGTCTTGCCCAATTGCCGCGCTCCAAAAAGTAGAATTGCTTTTTCAGAGCCTAATTTTGCCCTGATTTTTTCTTCTAAAAATCGAGTAATCATGTTTTGTTGGAAAACTTTCCCAAAAATACATAATATTTTTGGATTGTAATCCAAAAATATTAAAAACTATGATTGACAGTATCAAAATCCTTCTCGCCGACGACCACCAATTGGTTCGAAAAGGCTTTCGCGCCTTGCTCGAAGAACTCGATTTTGTAGAAATCGTGGGCGAAGCCGCCAACGGCAAAGAAGCCGTCGCACTGCTCCGCAATGGCGCGAAGCCCAACATCGCCCTGCTCGATTACGAGATGCCCCTAATGAATGGCCTCGAAGCTACCGTTGAGATCAAACGCGACTTCCTTGGCGTGAAGGTTATCATGCTCACTATGTTGCAAAACAAGGCATTGATCGAAGAGGCCGTAGCCGAAGGGGTGAGCGGATTTCTCTTTAAAAACACCTCTTTGGAAGAACTGAGCGAGGCCATCCAACGGGTCGCATCCGGCGATACTTACTTCAGCAGCGATGTGACACTCACCTTGCTCAAGCCGGTCCACAATCCCGACGCGCCGCTCCTGGCACTGCTCTCCAGCCGTGAAATGGAGATCATTAAACTGGTGGCTCAGGGCCTCAGCAGCACCGAAATCGGGCAGCAACTATTCATCAGCCCGCGCACTGTGGATACCCACCGCAACAATATTATCCAGAAACTGGAAGTGCAAGGAATTGCTGGTTTAGTGCAATTTGCTGTGCGGAATAAACTTGTTTAATTGGGGATTTGAGGAATTGGGGATTTGGTTATTTGTAGGCTCCGCGCTTGGTATTCGTGCCTCCTTTTTGGAGGATGCGATTTTTTTTGACAGGATCAACAGGATTTACAGGATAATGTCGGCTTCGCTGACGATGTAACACCGAAGTTTTTGCCCGCACCTAGTCGGCGAAGCCGACGCGATCCTGTAAACCCTGTTGATCCTGTCAAAAAAACAGTCCATGAAATTCCATTTTCTTCTACTTCTATTCCTCTGCGCCTGTATCTCAGGCAGATATCGCGTTTCTACACCCACTTCAAAAGACAACTGCTTTCTGATCGTCCTCGGCATCACCCAGGACGGCGGTTATCCGCACGCGGGTTGCCAACGTGAATGCTGTAAATTGGTGTATTCCGGCAAGCAACAACCCAAACTCCCCGTTTGTCTGGGCCTCGTGGATCCCAAAGCCGGAAAGGTATTTATACTGGAAGCAACACCCGCCTTTGCTGAGCAATGGCGAAGCCTGCAACAGGCATCCCGAATGCCGGACAAACGCACCCCCGATGGCATATTTATCACCCACGCACACATTGGACATTACACGGGCCTGATGCAGTTGGGTCGTGAGGTCATGGGCGCAAAAAATGCTCCCGGTTTGGGCCATGCCGCGCATGGAAAAATTCCTGCGGGAGGACGGGCCCTGGAGTCAATTGGTGCAACTCCAAAACATTGATTTACAGCCACTCCGCGCCGACAGCTCTGTACAACTTACTGTCGACCTGCGCATCACCCCCTTCCTCGTTCCGCACCGCGATGAATTTTCTGAAACGGTCGGTTACCACATCGAAACGCCGCGAAAAAAAGCGATTTTCATCCCCGACATTGACAAATGGGAAAAATGGCCGCGTGATATCGTTTCCGAGGTTAAGGGGGTTGACTATGCCTTACTCGATGCCACCTTTTTCAAAGACGGTGAATTGCAGGGCCGCGCCATTAAAGAAGTTCCCCACCCGTTTGTATCAGAGACCATGCAGCGTTTCTCCACGGAACTTGCCACCGAAAAAAAGAAAGTGACCTTCATCCACCTCAACCACACCAACCCGCTGCTTTGGTATGAAAAAGCAAAAAAAGAAGTACTAGAGGCTGGGTTTTCGATTGCGGAGGAAGGGATGGTGATTGGGTTGTGAGATTATTCGGGACGACTTAAGTTTCCAAAACTGGTTTTACCTCTTTTTTCCTGAAATTACGCAGATCTGCGTAGACACTTTACGCAGGTCTGCCAATACGCCGACCCCTTTGTCCCCCTGACCTTTGTACCATCAAACGGAACAAACAAAATCACTTTCAAAACAAATTCTCCGATGAAAAAGCCCAGCATTTTCAAAGCCTCCAGCAGCCTACTTGGCGTGATTCTATTGCTCAGCCTTTTTGGTACAGTAGCCATGACCAGCCTTGATGCCTTAACTGACATTTATTCAGTGTTTAAAACCCAGTGGCACAACTTCGGCGAAAGCCTTTCGCTGATGCAGCCGCACCGCACGGTGTTTCCCCACTAACCGGTTGCCAAATAAAGACGGCTAAAAAATTTCCAAAATACTCATTTTCCATTCAAACAAACCCGAGTCGCCTGGCGACCAGGGTTACTACAACATCCTTTTCACAATAAAACTTTTCACAATGAAAAACTTTTTGTTCAACCTCTTTGCTTTCTGTGTATTCGCACTTCTTGCCCAAACCCTCCAAGCTCAAACCATCTCCGCCGCCGATCAAAAAGGTATCGAAGCATGCTACACTGATTTTATGTCGGCCTTTGAAAAAATGGATGCTTCTGGTATTGAGGCCTTGCTTACCGAGGATGCAGAACAAATTACACCAGAAGGGAACCTTACCCGAGGCCGTGCCAATGTGGTCGCCAACATTAAAGGGTATATGGAATTCCTGAAAAGCCAGCCTAAGCCTGATAAGTATGAAACCAAAAATCTTGGCACTCAAAACCGTTATCTGGCGCCAGATGTGATCCTATCCACCTACACAGAGGAGAATACCATCAATTTTGGCAACCAAACGAAAGTTGAAAAAATAACTACTGCCGTGGTGCTCAAAAAATCAAACGGCAAATGGCTGGCGGATCTCATCACGCTTACCCCTGTAGTGCCGATGCCTGATATGGGCAAGTAAAATTTCGCTTGAGCTTGTGTCAAACGTCAGGATTATGAAGCGCGATGCTCCTCTTGAATCTTTTTGGCGCCATCACTATATCAAGTTTCAAGGTATTGGAGGGCCTGTATCAGGTATTCGAAAGCCAGCGGATCTAGCTCGGTCAAATGATTTTGCTGATGCAGGCGCACCGCACGGTGTATCCTTAACTGAAGGCAGAGACCTATAAGGTTTTCAAAACCTTATAGGTCTCGATTATCTCCTCTCTTAAATTATTGACTTTGAATACAAAACTGCATTGGTTGCCGGTGCAGAATGTCAATGCTATAACTTTTTTTCACCATTCTAAACTTTCTTTCACACTATGAAAAACTTCATTTTTAGCACCGCTATACTGCTACTATTTGCAGTCAAAATGTCTGCCCAGCCGCAAGGCGGAATTTGGGGCGCCAGCGGCTCTTCCAACGCCAATGCCAACGCAGTCCATTCGGCCATTAAATCAGCCTATGATGCATTCATGCCTGGCGGTAACGTGGAAGCTGGCTGGGCTGCCTACACTGAGGAAGCCACCGAAATCGGACCTGACGGCAACATCACTTTCGGCAAAAAAGCCCTCCGTGAAGGTTGGGACGGTTTTATGAAAGTCGCCGACGAAGCCCCCAAGTTCAAATACTCGAACGTGCTGGTGCGCATGCTCTCCAACGACATCGCCCTGGCCGTATGGGATTCGGAAGCCGACATCAAAGTCGGCGGCCAGCAATTGGGCGGCAAAACCAAGGGCATGGCTGTTCTGCGCAAAATCAAGGGCGTATGGAAACTCGAATTTGATTCGATTACGCCAGTGATCCCGATGCCGGAAATGGGCAATTAAGCCTTGCTAAAAGAACTCGCCCAAACCTCGTAGGTTTCTAAAACCTACGAGGTTCCCCCCTATTGTTCATTTCTTTCAAAACCATATTTTAACATGAGAACCTTCTTTTTTCTACTTTTCATTTTTATTGGAAACCTCGTTTCCGCTCAAACTTACACCGTCGTAGCCGATAGTCTTCGCCTACCAAATGGGCTGGAATTCGATGCTCAGGGCCGATTGTGGGTCGTGGAATCAGGCTACGGGTTCGATGACGGTGCAGTTTCGATCCTTCTGGCAGATGGCACTTTGCTCCCGGTAATCGTTGGACTACCTGCTTTTTTTGACACCATCAGCCAGGAAAGCGTCGGCCCTTGGCATACCATAGCTTTGCCAAACAACAAACTGGGAGTCTTCTCGCCTCTTAACGGTGGCGTTTTGGTCTTTGACCTGACGGGCTTTACACCTGGCCAATCACAACCGCTTACTGTAAATGATACCGTTGGCTCGGTAATCATTGCCGATTTTGTCTATCAAAACCAGCCACCCAATATGCCAGACTCCAATCCTTACACCGGAGTCGTAGACGCTAATGGCAATTGGTTCCTTGCAGATGCCGGGTTCAACGGTATCGTAAAGGTGGATGCTTCAGGGCAGCGCTCAGTGTTCTGCAAATTTGATCCGATCTCCAACCCAACGCCGGTAGGCCCGCCATTTTATGATGCGGTTCCAACACGGATCATCGCAAAACCAGGCGGCGGTTTTTATGTGTGCAACCTCACTGGTTTTCCATTCTTGGAAGGTACTGCTTCCATATTTGAAGTTAGTGCAAACGGTGTAGTCAGCACCCATGCCACAGGTTTTACCATGTTGACCGATTTGATTCTGAATCCCAATACCGGTGATTTGTACGCCTTGCAGATCGGCACTTTTGACCTCAGCATCTTCAATTTCGCGCCCAATTCTTCCAAAGTATGGCGTTTGCGCCCCGACGGTTCGCGTGCGGTAATTGCCGAAAATTTTGACCTCTCGCCGGGCATGGCATTGGACGGGCAAGGGAATCTCTATGTTGCGGAACTCGGTTCAGGCCGCGTATTGCGATTTGATGACGCGGTCTCGGATGCCTATGAGCAAGCGAGCGACTTGACTGATTTAAGCCTTTCGCCCAATCCTGCGGTGGATTTTGTGCGCCTTGATTTTTCTTTGAAAACTGCATCGCCCGTGCAAATCCGAGTGCTGGATGTAATAGGCAATACCATTTTTTCCAAAAACATGGGCACTCTGGAGGCTGGTGTGCATAACACTTTATGGCAATGTCAAAATCAGCCCGCGGGCATTTACTGGGTAGATATTCGGACGAAAACGGGTCTGAAAACGAAAAAATTGATCTTGAAATAGCACCCTGATTAATTGACGGGGTGACTTCGAGTCACCCCGTCAATTACACAACATTTAAAATTTACCTCTTTATGAAAAAAGCAATTGATCTCCTCAAAATTGGGGAGAAACTCGAATTTAACGACGCCCGCGAGCGCAGCAACGGCCAACGCAGCGAAGGCATTATGACCATTGGTGCTGGTAAAAAAGGACCTGGTGCGCACAAACACATGCTTCAAACAGAAGGCTTTGAAGTCATAAGTGGCCGGATGGTAGCCATTGTAAATGGTAAGGAAGTTGTTGCTCAAGCCGGGGAAACAATCCTGGTTCAACCCGGGGAGTCGCACTCCTTTATCAACGGCAGCGCGACCGAGCCATTGGTGGCCAAATTCTGGTACGAGCCAGCACTCAATACCGAATGGATGCTGCAAACCATGGGCGAGGACGCCATGAAAAATGGCGGCGATTGGGATAAGATGTCCATACTGCCTGCGATGTATATGTTCTACAAATTGCGCCATGAATATCGCTTTGCCGGGATGCCCTATTGGCTTCAGGATGTAATCTTTGGGATTGGGGCAGGCATTGCAAAGATGACTGGCGCGGCTAAAAAAGTGCCGCTGCCCGAAACCCTGTCGCAATCGCGTCAGACTGTTCGTCAGGGTCAAGCCGTCACGGTCAATTGAGCAAACTTGATCTGGTTATCGGTGGATTGGGGATTTGAGTGCTGGTCACTTCAATTCCCTCAATCACCAGTTTTTTACATAAAACTCTCTTCTACAACATGAAAAAGATACTCAAATGGACTGGGGGGATCCTCGCCTTGCTCTTTCTGGTGGCTACAGGAACAGCGTTTTATCTCAGCAGCACAGCCCAAAACCGGCTCGCCGAAAAATACGAGGTTCAGCCTAAATCTATCCCAATTCCTTCAGATTCGGCCTCCATCGAAGCCGGACAGAAATGGGCTGCTGTACTGTGTTCCAATTGCCATGGAGAAAACTTGGCGGGTACCGAGTTTTTCAATTCGCCTGACCTGGGCACCATCAACGCTCCTAACCTGACCCCCGGGGGTGCAGGTAAACCTTATACCGATCTGGATTGGGACCGGGCGATCCGTCACGGCGTTGCCAAAGACGGTCGGCCACTGCTCATTATGCCATCCAAAGACTTTCAGTACATGAGCGATGAGCACATTGGCCAGATCATCGCTTATTTGAAAACGCTTCCAGCCGTGGAGCAATCCTGGGGGTCGCCCAAGACCACTTTCTTATGCGATATTCTTTTCCAAATAGGCGCATTTGGCGATGCGCTGAATGCAGAAACAATAGATCACATGAAGCCTGCTCACTACGCACCGCAACGGGGTGCTACTGCTGAATATGGCAACTACCTGGTAAAAATCAGCGGTTGCCGAAGCTGTCATGGTCCTCAACTCAATGGCGGGAAAGACCCCAATCCTGAGGCGCCTATGGGGCCAAATCTTACCCCCGGAGGCAGTTTGTCAAGTTGGGGTGGGGAGGGTTTTGTAAAAACAATGCGAACGGGTGTCACCCCTTTGGGTAAAGAACTCAACAACAAGTTCATGCCCTGGAAAGAACTCGGCAATTATGAGGACGATCAGTTGCAGGCCATCTACGCATATTTAATGGCTCAACCCAATTTGGCAACTGCCGAAATCAAAAACTAAAATCTACGGAAATGCAACACCAACTTCCTTTTTCCATCGAAACCAAATACGGCGAAAAAATCAACTTCCTCCGCATGGAGGGCAACAAACTACTTCTTGAAGGCTTTTGCGCACCGATGGCAGGCCCCGGTTTCCACACGCACCTGCGCCAGGATGAGGGTGTAACTGTTGTGAAAGGCAAAATCGGGTACCAGATCTTTGGTGAAGCGGAGCAATTCGGAGGCGTCGGCGATAGCGTGACTTTCAAACGCGGCGTACCGCACCGTTTCTGGAATGCCGGTGAAGAAGAACTGCACATCACGGGTTGGATTGATCCGGCAGAAAACGTGATATTTTTCCTCTCCACCCTTTATGATGCGCTCAATCAGGGTACTGACAAACGCCCGGAAATGTTTGACGGGGCTTATCTCACTTGCCGTTGCCGCAAGGAGTACGATGTGCCGGACATGCCGGGTTTTGTAAAAAATGTGATCATGCCGATTGCCTATTTTATTGGCAAACTGACGGGCAAATACAGCAAATTCAAAGATGCTCCGCAGCCCCTTTGAGTTAAAGCGCAGCCCGCATCCTATCACCATTCAACACCACAATCATGTTTACTGAAATCATACTTTGGACCACAATCCTGCTTTTCACCATCCATTTGGGTGGTCATGTTTTTGACAAAATAGCCATCATCCCTAACTGGAACAGCGGGGAAATAGACGACATGCAGCGCAACAAAGCGTTTTTTCGCAAAGGTCAGATCCGCACTTTTTTTGGTTGGATGCACCTGACCTGCTTCCTGTTTTCATTGATCGCCATGATTCTGCTTTGGGGACATGAAAGCCAGGCAGGTTTGTATTCCAAATTGGCTTTCGGGCTCAATTTCGCCTCCAGTATTTGGAGCATCGTTTACTTCGTGCCCATGAATAAATACTTTGAAGGTCAGGACTATGAAGCCGAAAAGCTGCACCGCTTGGTGAAACGCTGGACGATGGCGAATCATCTAAGGTTTATATTGCTCACAGTTGCCCTGGGGATGGCGATTACTACAATAAAAATTTGGCTATCATGAAAAAATCAACAAGAAGAAAATTCCTTTTCGGTACGCTCACGCTGGCAGGAGCAGGTGCTGTTGCCTGGTTCAACAAGAATAGCATCCTGCGATGGCTGGTATTGAAAAACAGCAACGATGGACTCAAGCTGAATCCTGCGCCCCTGCTCGGTGAAGATCTATGTGTCCTGACCTCTTCGCAGACTGAAGGGCCATTTTTTATTGCTTCCCCATTTAGAAAAGACATTCGCGAAGATCGGAAAGGCAAAGAGATGAACCTGAAAATGCAGATACTGCGCATGCCCGACTGCAACCCAATAGAAGGCGCGGTAGTAGAAATTTGGCACTGTGATGCGGAGGGTGTTTATAGTGGCTACCCGGCAGAAATTGCGCATGATATCTGGGAGACACTCAACTTGATTGGAGCAAAGGAAGGCAATGTTGCGCCTACCAATGAAACCCGTTTTTTGCGTGGCGCACAGCGTACCGATGCAAACGGTGTGGTCGAATTCCTCACGATTTTTCCCGGCTGGTACGATCCCCGGATGCCACATATTCACTTCAAAGTGTTGATTGACGAAAAAGAATTGCTGACCAGTCAGTTCTATTTTGAGCGGGAGTTCTTTGATAAATTGTACGTCAGCGTGGAGCCTTATTCCAAGTTTGGCAAAAGCCCTTTCCACATCCAAAACGATGGCGTGCTCGGAGAAGGGGATACGGACGAGCTTGATGGCTTGGTGCTGAATCCAATTTGGAACGACGATTTGCCCCTAGAAGCCAGTGCTAAAATTGGCCTGAAGCAGACCTAAAAACTCTCCTCCCTCCCCAAATACCCTCCCCGTGCCTGCCAAAGCGGGTCGGCATTGTTTAAGCGGTGGCGCACGATTTGCTCATAATTTAGTCGTTCATACTTTTCGGCGCGAGCACGAACCTGGGTGTTGAAATCGTAATTTTTCAAAGCAGGGTAAAGGTCTGCCAACGCTTCTGGCACATCTGGCAGGATGTACAGGACAATGCCATTGGCCGGTTGGGTAATTACATCCCATTGAATATTGGGGGTGCCAGTGCGATTGCGGGAAAATGCCAGCAGATCGAAGTTGCCGATACAAGTCACCGCCACTGCCCGGTTGTTGGCAAGCGTAGTAGCCGTAAGGTCGAACACTGGCTCTGGCAGTGAGGATGGTACGGCTGGATAGAAGTTGTCGCTTAAGTAAGTGTAGCCGTCTGCAACGCCCAAAGGCCCATTGGTTTGAAGCCGAAAAAGATCTATGTAAGGCCGGTTAGGGTCAAAAAGGTCGTTATTCACAGGCTCAAAAACCTTTTGCGAATTGTACACGGGTACAGCCCCGCCTGGCGCTCGGATATAATCGCTGAGCGGAAAAAATTTCAATCTCGAAGTATCCATCACGCCATCGAGTTTGTAATCCCAGGTAGTCACAAAAGGCAATCCAAAATTGAGCGGAGGAGCAAGGATATGAAGCAGTTGCATCACATTGATCGTACTGGCATCCACGATTTCTCCCGCATCGTTGAAGATCAAAAATCTCCAAAAAGGCTCGCCGTTCACCAGCACACGCATCCAAAAACTGCCTGTGTTGTTCACGAGATAATCACCGTAAAAGTTGTTGTTGGCATGTGGTCGGGAAAGGGTGAGTGCATCTGATACGACTATCGAATCTAGGGAAGTAAAGCCCGTGAGGGTAAAACTTAACTTAGTGACCTGTTTGAAATAAAGGTCTCGAAGGTTGATGTGCTCTCCACTCGACAGCTGGGTGTAGGTGGTTAGCGTCAGACTTGTATCCTTGACTCCAGAACCAGGAGCTTCCAGCGTTGTCACTTTTAATATCGTGCAATCAAATCGCTCGTTTGGGTTGCTGCCGGGCACCTGCACAACAGCGGTGTCTTCGCTTGGAAGCCAGCGGAAGGCAACTACTTCACCCTCATCATTGGAAAGAAAAATCGCATATTTTGCCTGAATCTCAAAATAATCGTTTTTGACAAGTACCTCAAAAAGGGGGTCAGGATCAACGGGCGATTTGGCTTTATTGCAGGAAAAAAGGCTGAAAATCGCGAACGCGAAAATCGCAAAGCGTAGAATGTTCATGTGTGAAATCGGTTTGAGTAAAATATGCGAGGTTTGCGTCACAAAATTAACGCATTCTCTCGTATGAAATCAGTAGCAGTCTATTGTGGGGCAAACAAAGGAAATCATCCTTGGTTTGCGGAAGCCACTACCGAACTCGGCAAAACCCTTGCCAAACGTGGTATTCGTGTCGTTTTTGGCGGCGGCAGTGTGGGCCTCATGGGTGTGCTCGCCGATGCAGTGTTGGCGGAGGGTGGCCCAATCACCGGCATTATTACACACCAACTCAACGGACTTGAGCTTGGCCATCCCGGGGTGAAAGACATGATCGTGGTTAATACCATGTCTGAACGACGCGACTTGCTTATCCGCGACACCGATGGGGTCATTACGCTGCCGGGTGGCTTTGGCTCTATGGACGAGCTTTTTGAAGCGCTAACCCTAGCACAACTTCGGCAATATGAAAAGCCTATCGGGCTGCTTAGTCTGCGGGGGTATTACGATCCGCTGCTTCACATGCTCGACAACATGGTTGAAAACGGATTTCTTAAAGAACAAAATCGCCGCCTTTGCATTGCATCCGATACAGTTCCCGGCTTGCTCATGGCCATGGAAAAGTACGAGCACCGGGCACTGGATAAATGGCATTGACGTTGGGAAATTGAGATATAGGGATATTATTTGGATGTCTTAATATCCTAATATCTCAATTTCCAAATCGTCAAAGCACTCCATTATAAGTCTGATACAGCACTGCCGTCATGGTTTGTCCTACGGCCTTTAGCACATTCCTGTCAATTATATTGATGTTGTCGGCGTGAGTATGGTGGTGGGCGGCAAAGGGGCGTTCACCGTCGCTGGGCATGCTGATGATGTCTATCATCGGGATTTTTGCATCGCGAATGACAAAAACGTGGTCGTCTGTGATGCCAGAGCGATTTTCATTCACGAAATATTCTCCAAAACCAAGTGATAAGGCCAAATTCCACACCTTGTCTACTGTTTGCGGTGCAGCTTGCCTCGAAAAGCCTTCTTTGTAAAAACGCGCCCCTTTCGCACCCACCAGGTCAAGTAAAATGGCATAATAAGGCATATAATTAGGGCGGTGGAGGTGTTTGGCCCAATGTTGCGAGCCAAGACACCAGGTTTCGGGGGCGTTATTGTCGTCGTCTCCATTGTCTTCCAGATCAAAACAAATCAAGTCTACCCCAAGGTCCAATGGATTGTTTTGGAGTGTGCGTGCAAGTTCTAGCAAAATACCTACGCCACTTGCACCGTCGTCGGCACCGTCAATGGGCTTGTTGACATCCTTTGTGTCTTTGTCCGCCTCGTTTCGGCTGTCCCAGTGCGCAGCGATTAATATGCGTTTCTGCGCTTCAGGTTTGTATTGAGCAATGATATTCACCCCGTTGAACGTGCCGCCTTTGTAGTACGGAGCCTGCACTTTTTGTTCAATAACAGTAAACCCAAAACGTTGGAATTCTTTGACGAGCCATGCCGAACATTTTTTATGCGCGGGCGTATTGGGCACACGAGGGCCAAAATCCACTTGTTTTTTTACAAAGAGGAAAGCCGAATCGGCATTGAAATCCGGCACAGCAATTTGTGGGATATTGGGCTTGGGCCTTTCTATTTGGGGATTAGCAGGCGGAGCTGGTTTATTGTCTAAATAGGGCTTAATGACATAAAAGACCGCAAAAAGCAGCAGAACAGCGATGAGAAGGTAGGCCAGTATAGGGCGCTTTGACTTTTTTTGCATGGAGAAATTTGAATTTATTCCGCAAAGAACGGAGATTTCACATTCCTATTTTTAGAAGTTGCTTGACTTGACAGATGGGCCATGGATGACACGGATTTGTTCTACAATATGAATAAAATTTGTGTCCAATCCGTGTCATCCATGGCCCATCTGTCAAGTCAAGCAACCTCTAAAAACAGCCCCGAAAATCTCCGTTATATCCGCTCCCAAGGCCAAAAGGGTTTGATTTTTACCAAATCAATGCCTTCTGCTACCTGTTCGAACCAACGCAAGGGTGCCTGTATTTTGTCGCCCGTCTGTGTGTCGCACTTAAAAAACAGGTAGTAAAGTTGTAGGCAATGCCCTACTCTGGAGAGAAGTGAGTCCAATTGGCTGTGTGGCGAAGGGCGGCGGCGTTGGATAAGCCATTTATAGTAAGCGTCGTCGTGGGTTTCTATCACATCCAAAACTGCAGGATCGCTCGTATATCCTTCCATGAACCGGCGTGCAAGCAAGCCGTGGCGTTTGGTCCAGTCGCGTGGACGGGTACGACTTTCCGCGTGTTTGAATGTATCATGGGCTATTGCAATGAGGCGCAAGCGGTCGCGATTTTCGGGCAAGAGGTTTGGGAGGATTTCGATATTATCAAGCACTTCGCGAACATGGAGCGCTACTTTACCCTCAGGGTGACCAAAACGCGGTTCGCCCCACTGAAGCCCCTTGCGGAATTCGGGCAGGGTCACCAACTTCCGTTCCAGATCGTTTTCAGGACGGATCAGGTGTTCGATGGAATCATATTCGTACAAATAGCGGTCAGTCACGGGCGTTTGTCTAGCTGGTTTAGACGTTTGTCGTTGGCTCAAAACAATGGTTAAGCAAGTGCGTTTATTCGTTTTTCAAATCAATTTTCGAGCGCGGGCAATTGCTGGTTAATGTGTCGTTAAATCAAAACATTCTGACAGCAAAGAAGCATCCTTCTCGTTTATTCGAGGTTTTTACATCAAAATATTAAACACTGAACAATGAATAATTTGTGGTCAACTCTACTCGCAGGCGCTACGGGCGGACTTGTCACCTTGGGCGCAATGAAAATGCTTGATACCCCTCAACTGCCCCAAATCCCGGAGACGCAAACTTACTCCAAACAAGTGAACTACGGCGGTGCCCCAGTGCCTTTCGATTTCACCAAAGCCGCCGAGCGCGCCATGCCCTCAGTGGTGCATATTAAAGCCTCTGAAAGCAAGGAGTCTGCTATCCAGCGCCAACGTGAAAATCGCTATTCCAATCCGTTCCAGTATTTTTTTGGAGACACTTACGGCTTTGAACAGCAGCCTCGTTCGGGTACTGGCTCTGGCGTAATTTATACTTCGGACGGCTATATTTTGACCAACAACCACGTGGTAGAGTTTGCCGACGAGTTTGAAGTGACCCTGTACGACAACCGCGAGTTCCGCGCCCGCCTGGTGGGCCGTGACCCCAACACCGATATGGCTGTCATTAAAATTGATGCCAACGATTTGCCTCCCTTTGAACTCGGCAACTCCGATGATGTCAGGGTTGGTGAATGGGCACTTGCCGTTGGCAATCCTTTTGATCTGACTTCTACCGTTACTGCCGGCATCATTAGCGCCAAAGGCCGTGACATTGACATCATTAAAGGCGGTAAGTCCATCGAATCTTTTATTCAAACGGATGCTGCCGTGAATCCTGGAAATTCTGGCGGGGCATTGGTTGATGTGAATGGCAATCTCATAGGCATCAACTCGGCTATCGCTACGCCTACTGGTGTTTTTGCGGGCTACTCCTTTGCCATCCCAATCAACCTGGTAAAGCGCATTGCAGATGATTTGGTGAAATACGGTGAGTATCGCCGCGCTTATCTTGGCGTGAATGTTGCTACAATGGATAACCAAATAGCAGAAGAAGTTGGTATCCCTTACACAAAGGGTGTTTTGGTTGCCAGTCTAGACCCGGAAGGTTCCGCTGCGCTGGCAGGGGTGGAAGAAAACGATGTAGTGACAAAAGCAAATGGCAAAAATGTGACAACTTCCTCTGAACTAATGGAACTGATTGGGCGTTCAAAGGTGGGTGAAACGCTGACGCTAAACGTAGTACGCGATGGGAAATTCCGTGAAATCCCGGTACGCCTTAAGCCACGCAGCAACAATTGACCAAAAAGGCCGTTATGTAGCCTGCTAAGATAAAAAGTTGGTTTTTCGTTTTGTTTTGATGTGCCGGCCCTTGCGTAATGCAGGGGTCGGCTTTTTTTATAAAAAAATCCAGATCAAGCACGCCAATCCGCCAAATTCAAGTTGCAACTTTGCCCCTGCTTTCCACACCAATGCGCCCATACTGTGTTCTTTTACTACGCATTGTCACACCCGATAAATCGGGTACCAAAATCAAAAATTTATGAACAGAACCCTGCTCTTAGTGGCACTATTCCTTGTATTGGGCGGCGCTGTCTGGTACGCGCTTTCAAACAAGAAAAAACAGGCCGGCACCCATACCTCATGGGACATGGATTTTGCAGTAAAAAACACCGATGATATTGGCAAAATCTTCATTGCAGATCGAAAAGGCGGCACTGCTACCCTTGAACGAAAAGGAAAGCAATGGATTTACAATGGCAAATACCCTGCCCGTCCATCTGCAATAGAATCGATGCTTGAAACCATTTCAAATGTAAATGTGCTCAACATCCCGCCCAACGGCGCTGTGCCCGGAATGGTCAAGGAATTGGCTGCCTCAGGTATCAAAGTCGAGATTTACAACCGCGATGAAAAACGCCTGAAAACCTTTTACGTCGGGGGCGTTACAAACGACGAACGAGGCACCGTCCTGATGATGGACGGCTCGGAACAGCCGTATGTGGTACACATCCCTGGGTTTGTAGGGCAAATACGGATGCGCTTTCTTATGGGTGACGATGAATGGCGTGACAAAGCCATTTTTCAGGAAAATCCGGAGGAGATTCAATCGGTATCAGTAGAGTATCCGCAGCGTAAGAGTGAGTCGTTCAAGTTGGAAAAAACAGCTGAAGCGACTTATGACGTACAGCCCTTTTTCAGCACTACTTCGCCCATGCGCAGCCCCCGGCGCAAAGGGGTAGCGGAGGCTTATCTTATTCAATTTGAGCGCATGGTAGCGGAGGCTTTTGAAACACAAAACCCACTGCGCGACTCCGTGAAGGCTTTGGTGCCATTTGCAATTGTGACCATGAAAAAAACCGATGGCCTGGAGAAAAAGGTACGGTTTTGGCCTGTAGAAGTAGAAATGACCAGAGATGGGAAATCATTCGTGGCACGTTATTTCACAGACGTGAACAATGAGGATTTTATGCTTACGCAAGACCGTGTGTTCGGGGGTATTTTTAGAGGCTACGGGTTTTTCTATGAGGGCTTGCCGGAGAAGAACAGGTTGAGAAATTAAGATATTGAGATATTTAGATATTGGGATATTGAATGTCCCAATATTCTAATTGCCAAAGTCCATGAACCAACGCATTGCCCACATCGCCCTTGTAGTAAACGACTACGACGAGGCCATCAAATTTTACACCCAAAAACTAGGCTTCGATCTGCTCGAAGACACGCCCATGAGCGAAACCAAACGCTGGGTAATGGTCGCGCCCAAAGGCTCTGGCGAATGCTGCCTGTTGCTCGCCAAAGCTGCCAACGATGAGCAACGCAGCCATGTTGGGAACCAAACTGGCGGACGGGTTTTCCTTTTCCTGCACACCGACGATTTTTGGCGCGACTATCACAAATTGCTTGAAAACGAGGTTGTTATCGTGCGCGAGCCCTCTGTAGAAGTGTATGGCACGGTGGCTGTATTTCAGGATTTGTACGGCAATTTGTGGGATTTGATCGAGCCTGTACACTAAGCCCTGTGCACCTTGATTTCACACAAAATTCTTCTTATGTTTGCCTGCAAATGAGCGTCGAATTTCGGACAAGGGCTATTTTTTGACAGGATTTACAGGATCAACAGGATTTTGATTTTTCGGTGCGCAATCCTGTTGATCCTGTAAATCCTTTCAAAAAAATAATACCGGCAAAATCGCTTCTAAAATCAAGGTCACAATAATGAAAAAACCGATCTGTCTATTCTTCCTGATTTCCTTTTTACTGGCCTGTTCGGGCAGCCAAAAAGCCCTGAAAGGCAATGCATGGATGTTCAAATCCATCGAGCGGCTCGATGAGCACAACCCCTTGATGGAGCCGGATTCTCGTCCTGATTACGTCTGCCCCATTCGAAAAAAACGGGTAGACTGGGAGGAGAAGGCTGTGTTTAACCCCGCGGCAGTGATAAAGGACAGCCGCGTGTGGATGCTTTACCGGGCACAAGACGAATACGGCACTTCCCGCATTGGAATCGCAAACAGTCGCAATGGCACAGAATTTCGCAAAAACCCTTCGCCAGTATTGGCTCCCGACCACGACACCATGAAAGAGTACGAATGGGAAGGTGGTTGTGAGGACCCACGAATTGTGCGCCGCGACGACGGACTGTATGTGATGACCTACACCGCCTACGACAAAAAGGTCGCCCGGCTCTGCCTTGCCAGCTCACGTGACCTGACGCATTGGGAAAAACACGGTGTGCTGTTCACCGACCGCAAATACCGCGACTTCTGGTTAAAATCCGGCGCCATTGTTTGCGAGCGCGATGGCAACCAAATCATCGCTAAAAAGATAAACGGAAAATACTGGATGTACTGGGGCGACACCGACCTTTTCATGGCTACATCGGATGACCTCGTGTCCTGGCGCCCCATGGAGGACAACAAAGGAAACCCCGCCCGCGTGATGATGCCTCGCTCCAGTTTTTTCGACAGCCGCACTGTAGAACCAGGGCCTTTTGCGCTTTTGCGCAAGGGAGGTATTGTATTACTCTACAACAGCGCCAACAGTGCGAGCAGCGGCGACAAAACACTCGGCGCAGATGCGTATTCTGTGGGGCAGGCTTTTTTTTCAGCCAAAGACCCCTGGAAACTTCTGGCTCGTTCAGACAAATACCTGCTCACGGCTGATCGCGATTATGAACGGGAAGGCCTGGTCGCAAATGTCTGTTTCCTCAATGGCATGGTGTGGCTGAATGGGAGGTGGATGCTGTATTATGGGGCGGGGGGTGATAAGATTGCGGTGGCGGAGATGAGGGAGTGAAAATTTGTAGCGAGTCGATTTGATCCTACTCTGGCACTTTAGCCGCGTAGCGGCCTAACGTCGGTAGAAATAATCAAAGAATGGCGAATAAGGTGCAGCGCACCGGAACACTTGGCAAAATGTTCCGGTGCGCTGCACCTCCTCAGGATTGGTTGGTTGCGATTACTACCGACGTTAGGCCGCTACGCGGCTAAAGTGTCAAAGTAAAATTAAGGTGCAACCCAATCAATTCAATTCTTTCAAAATGGCTTTCACGCCTTCGGCAACTGCATCCCAAGCATGATTTTCACGCTCCCATTCATCGATTGGTTTGCCTTTGGCAGGCAGCGCGTTCAGTTTTGCAGGAGGGAAAATTGATTCACCACCTTGATCTTTTTCTGTCCAAAGACATTTGGATAGAATAATAGGAATAACGCGCGCAGAACCTGCTTCGTGTCTTCGCATGGCTGCCTCAATTTCGACGTTCCAGATATATTCCGTGTTCAAAGAATTGGTGCTGACAAGCAGAAAAATAACATCTGCTTTTTCAATTTCAGATTTGATTTTTTCATCCCATTCCTCGCCGGGCAGGATTTGGCTGTCGTCCCAAGTTTCGAGTAACCCGCCAAGCATCAACGGTTTTAGGTAGCGCGTCATGGGGATCAGAAAATCGTCCCGATCATGTTTAGAATAAGAAATGAAAATTTTTAGTGCAGCAGGTCTTGACATTGCTCCAAAATCCGATTGACCAAAATCACTGCCTTGCTGCATTTTTCCTTTCCCGCCAAAACGCCCCATTTCCCTCCGCCGGGTTATCGGTTTTTTCACGCCCGACTTGCCGAAAATCTCGTCAATCGGAATCGTCTCCATGGAATTGTCACATAGCAGCCCGGGGATGCGCTTGTCTATCGCTTTTTCCAGCACGTTGAATTTGAAGAAAAACCGTTCTCCGCTCTCCTTTCCCGCACACTCCTCGCAAGGGCAGGGCACCATTTTTTCCCATTGCAAATTGTCATACTTCTCTGAAATGTCGCGGTTGATGTCGTCCATTGTTTGGATGACTTGGTTGAGTATTTCATCGTGTTTTTCGCCAATCGCCCGCAGTTCGATGATATTTTCGCTATAGACTTCACGGGCGAAAACGCGCCCTTTCCCGTTGGGCAGCGTGAAAATCACGGCATCGTTCCAAACCCGTTGGCCGAGCAGTGTGTCTTTTTCGATGCGCGTGTGCAGGCGGCAAATCAAGCGCGTGAGGATGCCTTTCGGCATGAACTTGTAGCGATATTGCACGGGCGTGTTGTCTTTCGGGTCCCAGCCGTAGGCGTTCTTTTCACCGGGCAGCCGTTGCGGGACGATGAACTTTTCCTCGTCGCCATCCACACGGTAGCACAATTCAAACTGTTTCATCATGCGCACCAAGAGACCGTGCATCCCGTCATATTCCGCGCCTTTCCAGATTTCGAGGGTATTGTTTTCGGAAAAAAGCCCCCGTGTGTCGTCAAGGCTTGGGTGCAACAACAATTCGAACAGTGCGTCAATCAACCATTTCGGGCGCAGAAAAACATATTCCCGGAGCATGGCGTCCTCGGGGAAATATTGGCAAACGCCCAAAAAGGTAAGCGCATTGGCGTAATCCCGCATCAAATCCGCACCGAGTTCGGGCATCAGTTTCAGGTAATCGCCCCAGACCAAGTAGTGCGTTTCTCGGTCGGCTTCGGCCTCGAGTTTTTGCCGCAGATCGTTGAACGAGCTGAGGTATTCCCGTTCGATGTGTGGCAATTCGGAGGCGAGTTCCACAATCTTGTTCCGCAGCAAGGCGAATTCTGGCTCCGATTTCGCCTGCGAGAAATCAGATTGAAACACCCGGTTGTGGACATTCCCGAACCGTGCTCGGATGGCCGCCTCATCCTTCAAGGCTTGGCAATGTCCACCGTCCTTGTTTTGGATGAGAATAACGGGGCTTTTTTTGCCCAACATTTCGATGATATTCAACCAATAGGGCAGGTGGACGTTGTCCTGAATCCGTTCGTTGGTCACGAGCGCGTATAACGAACTGCCTGTCAGGAAAAACTGGTGCGCGTAATGCTGCACGTCCTGCCCGCCAAAATCCCAGAGGTTGAGGCGCAGGGCTTCGCCGGTGTGCGGCATTTTTTCATTGAGCCGCGTGATTTCGATGCCGCGTGTTGTGTCGCCGGGCTCGGGTAAAGCGGCTTCGGGGTTTTCGAGCTTATAGCGGAGGCTGGTTTTGCCGGATTTGCCTTGACCCACGAGCAGGACTTTCGCTTCGCGGACTTTTATGTTGACGGCTTGGATGCCGTGTGTTGTTTCGAGGCGGGCTTTTTCTTCGAAATAGCGGAGGATGGCTTCGTTGCCTTGTTTGGCCACTTCGACTGGTGGGTTGGTTAGGGGGCAGCCTTTGACCAAAATCACTGGTTTCTCGGAAAAGCTATTGTCCTCTTCATGAGCGTCCGACCAATTTTGCCATTTGACAGGCACATTTTTTTCAATCAAAAACAAAATCGGGGACAAATCAGCGACCTGGGTGGAGGGACAGGAAAGTAGTTGCAAATTGGTCATCCCGGCGAGTGGGGACAAATCGGCGACTTGTGTAAAGGAGCAGGAAAGTTTTTGCAAATTGGTCAAGCCTACGAGAGCGGACAAATCAGCGACCTGCGTGGAGAAACAATATAGTTCTTGCAAATTGGTCAAGCCCGCGAGGGGTGACAAATCGGCGACCTGCGTTCCTCGGCAATCAAATCTTTGCAAATTGGACAAACTTAGGAGGGGTGACAAATCGGTGACCTGCGTGGAATCGCAGGAAAGTTCTTGCAAATTGGTCAAGCCTGCGAGCGGAGCAAGATCCGCAACCTGGGTGGAGTCGCAGGAAAGTTCTTGCAAATTAGTCAAGCCTACGAGAGCGGACAAATCAGTGACCTGGGTGGAGTCGCAGGAAAGTTCTTGCAAATTAGTCAAGCCTACGAGAGCGGACAAATCCGCAACCTGGGTGGAGTCGCAGTTAAGTTTTTGCAAATTGGTCAAGCCAGTGAGCGGGGACAAATTGGCGACTTGCGTTCCGGAGAAGTAAAGTTCTTGTAAATTGGCCAATCCAATGAGCGGGATGAGGTCAACGATCTGCGTCTTATAGCAGGAGAGCATTTGTAAACTGATCAAGCCTCCGAGTGGGGACAAATCGGCAATCTGCGTTTTAGAGCAGTTAAGTTTTTGCAAACTGGTTAAGCCTGCGAGCGGGGACAAATCGGAAACCTGCGTCTCGTCAAAATAAAGTTGTTGCAAATTGGTCAAGCCCGCCAACGGGGCTAAATCGGAAACCTGCGTTTCAGCGCAATCAAGTATTTGCAAACCGGTCAATCCAGCGAGGGGGGACAAATCGGAAACCTGAGTTGAGGAGTAGGAAAGTATTTGTAAACTGGTCAAGCCAGCGAGCGGAGACAAATCGGAAACCTGAGTTGAGGAGTAGGAAAGTATTTGCAAATTCAATAATCTCAACAATGGCGAAAGGTCTGATACCATAGTTCGCCAAAAACCAAGTTCTTGTAAATTTGACAGTTCAGAGATTATTGACAAGTCAGAAAGGTCGAATTTTTGGTTTTCATGGCCACAAACTTGCAATTTTTTCAGGTTTTTCAAGCGAGAAAATGATGCGGGTAACTGGGAGATATTATTGAGTTCCCCGGTATTTTGGGTTTTTCTTTCTTGCCATACCTTACCGTCCCAATCGGACCACCTTCTCGCAAAATTCAAATCTTCTACCCAAACACAAACTAAAATCTCCTCTAGCACTTCAGTGAGGCCGCAGCTACCCAAGTCGAGGGTGGTGGCATCTTCGCCGCGTTCGTGTTTTTTAATATTTTCGCGGATGATTCGGAGGGCGAGTTCGGACATGATTTTAGAGTTAGGATAGGTGACACGGGAAAACAGAAATCATTCAATCTCTAAAAGCACTAATAAGTCGGCAAAAGAGATGATGCGAGTTTGTTGATATTGCCCCAATTTAAGCATCGGTTTATCGCCCGTAACCAAGAAATCGGCATTGACCTCGGCTGCCAAATTGAGCAGATAATTGTCTTTTGCATCCTTAAAATCGGCATTGCCCTCGCCAATTGGTCGCACATAATAAGCAAATTGGGATAGGAGTTCAAAAATCTCCTTTACTCGGTCAGGTTTAAGATATTTCTTCAAGCGTGGGCGTTTAACTACATCCACTATTTCCCGATTGATATCGTCGCTTGCAAATAATTCAACTTCAGGATGAGGAAGCACCAAGCGCAGTCGGTCGAGGCTTTTACCCATGCCAAAACTGACCCATAAATTGACATCAATAATTATCCGCATAGCTTATTGGGCAGTGCCATAACGATGTTCCATTACCTCGTTCAAAATATCTACTTCGGTCAAAGGCACGTTTTTCGGAGCGCGTTGGATAAATCGATCCAAAACATCTTCGGGTGTTTCAACTCGGACGAAATCGAACAACTTGAGCATGGCAACAAATGCCTTTTTCTTGGATTTGTCAACCGTTAGGATGATGCGTTCGGATGTTGCAGTTGCTGTGGACATAACAATCTTTTTTACAAAGGTAAATATTTCGCCTCAGTTACCGAAGTCCCTTATCATCTCAATGGCTCGCACAAACTCCGACATTCCGGTATTGTAGATAGCAATCCCTAGCTTTTTGTCGAAAAACCTCCTCCCACCCGCAACCATCCGCCCACTTTGCTGTCCGCTTCCGGCATATTCTACAGCGCAAAATTTTAAGCATGAAAATATTAAGCACCCTCCTGTGGCTCAGCGCCACCCTTTCCCTGTCGGCCCAAACGGCCAGTATTCGCGGACAATTGCAAAGCAAGGGCGGAGAAGCCATTGCCTTTGCCAGTCTGGGTCTGTACACTGCTGCCGATGGCAATCTCTACAAAGCCGGAACGAGCGATGAAGCCGGCATTTTCGATATACAAGGCATAAGCGCCGGAACCTATTTCCTGAAAGCCAATGCAGTGGGCTTCGGCAATATGGAACAAACCGGTATTCAACTCCTGGAAAATCAACGCCTGGATTTGGGCGTGCTGGCCCTGACTGCCTCTGGTATAAACCTGGAAGAAGTGACGGTCACGGCTTCACGTGTCATGGTGGAAATCAAACCCGACCGCACGGTCTTCAATGTGGAAGGCACGATCAACAGCACAGGTTCCGATGCCATCACCTTGTTGCGAAAAGCGCCCAGCGTTACGGTTGATAACAACGACAATATCAGCGTGTTAGGACGCTCCGGAGTACTGCTGTACGTGGACGGCAAACGCCTCCCATTAACCGGCGACGACCTAACCAATTACCTTCAAAGTCTTCCCGCCGAACAAATTGACCGCATCGAAATCATCACCAACCCCGGGGCGAAATACGAGGCGGAGGGCAACGCAGGCATTATTGACCTTCGATTGAAAAGGGACAAAAACCTCGGCGCAAACGGTTCGGTCAACACAACCTACAGCCAGGGCCGCTATCACCGCGCCAACTTAAACGGAAGCGGTAATTATCGCAACAAGCGTTTCAATGCTTTCGGTAATGCCGGGGTAGGTGATGGCAAGGGTTTCAATAACATAGAAGTTATCAGTTACCTGAACGGCATCGCACAAGAGGAATACAACAGGCGTCGCAACGATTGGGATCACTACAATTATCGCGCAGGGGCTGATTTTTTCCTGGCGGATTATCACACCGTTGGGTTCCTGGTCAGTGGTGCAAACAATAACCGCATTGGTCGCGGCATCAATCGGATTACTTTGGCTCAGGAAAATACACCCACATTGATTGACAGTATCTTAGTAGCCAATACCACCGAAAACAACCATCGCCAGCAACAAACTTACAACCTCAATTATCGCTTTGACAACACCAAAGGCCGCAGCTTCAACATGGATCTGGATTACGGCAAATACCAAAATGACAACAACCGTTACCAACCCAACCGTTACTACAATGCTGCGGAAGATGACGTGCTCACCGAGATTATCAATAGCTTCGACACCCCGAGCGATATTGACATCTTCACGTTTCAACTGGATTTTGAAGATAAACTTTGGGGCGGAACAATGGGCGCAGGCAGCAAATTCAGTCAGGTGATTTCCGACAATACCTTTTTGGTTTTTGATGAAATGAATGGCACTCCCACGCGAAATGACCGACAATCCAACCTGTTCAAATACAACGAAATGGTCTATGCCGGCTATTTGAGCTATGCCCGCGACCTGGGAAAAAAATGGAAGTTTTCAGCAGGTCTACGTGCCGAACAGACTGATGCAAGTGGCGATCTGCAAGCCTTTTTGCCTGAATTGCAGGAGCCGCCTGTGTTGTTCAACTACCTCAATTGGTTTCCGAATGCAGGGCTGACCTGGGATGTTGCCCCAAATCACAGCCTCGCACTGAACGGTGGCCGACGTATCAATCGCCCGGATTACAATGTGCTCAATCCATTCAATAATCAAATCAGCCAACTTTCTTTTGAAAGAGGAAACCCTTTTCTGAAACCAGAAATCGTGAACAATATGGAATTGGGCTACACGCTTGCCCATCGCTACAATTTTAAACTGGCCTACAGCCGCACCGACAATCAGATCACCCGTCTCATAGAGCCAGATTCCATTGACCCTCGGGCAGGATCCGTTAGTTGGGCCAATCTGGCTAACCAAACGGTGATCAGTTTCAACGCCAGCGTGCCAGTGCAAATCTTCAAGTGGTGGAATGCCTACATCAATGCGAGTGCCGCCCACCAGGATAACCAGGCTGATTATGGTGAAGGTGGCATCGTGGATGTGCAGGCATTCACTTACAACATTTTCCAACAGCACACCTTCGATTTGCCGCTGGGCATTAAAGGCGAAATTTCAGGCTACTATTCCGGTCCCGGTATCTGGGGTGGCGTTTTCTTGTACGAATCCAATTGGGGTTTAAACCTCGGCCTCCAGCGCAAATTTTTGCGCGAACGACTAAACGTTCGCCTCAGCGCCGATGATATTTTTTATGAAACGGGCTGGGACGGCTATTCCGATTTCAACGGCTTGTATTCTTACGGCAGTGGCCGTTGGGACAGCCGCCGTGTGAGCCTGAGCCTGGGCTATCGTTTTGGGAACGACAACGTGAAATCGAGGAAGCGGAATACCGGGATGGAAACGGAAGCAGGACGAGTAGGAGGGGAATAAATGTCCAATGTCCAACAAGAAATTTCCAATGTCCATATAAGCGCTGATCCCGGGGTTTGTTGCTGTCTAATGTCAAGAGGTTACCGTGAGTTGTCAAGCGCTTCACACACTTGGACATTGGAAATTCCTTGTTGGACATTGAACATTTATCAGCCTCCAAAAACTACCCCAATCTCTAATTCCAGCCCTTCAAGCACCGAAGATTTCACCATGCCTTCTTCCTCAGCAAACGAGAACAAACGATAGCGGTTATTTTCCATCCGATACACTTCGATACTGCGATTTTGAGTATCTACAATCCAGTATTCCCGCACGGCAAACTGTTCGTAAATATCTTTTTTAATACCGCGATCTCTATTCGTCGTGCCTTTAGATAGGATTTCAACGACTAAATCAGGGGCACCTACTACGCCGTTGTTTTCTTTGATAACAAAGTCTCGTTCATGACTAACGAACAAGAGATCAGGCTGAATACCTGCATTGTATTCGTCTAGATAGACATCATAAGGGGCAAAGAAAAGTTGCCCCAGATTTTTCTCTTCGTTGAATCGGTCCAAATACCGAACCAATTTGAGCAAAGTTCTCTGATGTGGCGTGTTAGGGGAAGAGCGTCTCACGATTTCACCGTTTAAGAGTTCATAGATACCCGTATCGCCTTCTGGAATATCAAATTCCATCAGGTCAGCATAGGTCATTTTTTGCTCTAAAACTTCCATTTTGTAGGACGATTTTAGTTTTTCGGGGATTGTGTTTGCAAAAATAACAAAATTCATTCAAAATTCCTAATCAATCCTGGCCCTATCAATAAGCCCTGGATCAACGCCAACTTGGACATTGGACATTTATTCCACCGCTATCTCATCCGCAAAAACCCAGCAAGCATGTCCGGCACCTTTATGCGTTGCCGGGCATTGCCCCAGCGACACGGCGGCCACTCGCAGATACCGCGCTTTCTTTCCGGACAATTCGATGCTGAGTTCCTTTTGCAAAATACCAATTTCAGATGGTGGGATATCACAAAGCGCTTCTCCCGCAGGCACAAATGTTTTTCCATCATCCGAAATTTCCACCTGCAATTTGGTCGGGAAGAAAATCCAGGAGTTCTCGTCTTGGAGGAAATTTGCGCGTACCCGGTTGATTTTCTGTTGTTTGCCCAGGTCAATCACCATATCAAGGTTTGCGCCCTCAAACCCTTGCCAGCCTCCTGTGCGGAAATCCGAACCGCCCCGAACGCCGTCCACAAGGCCGTCGTCGCCACCGGCAGTGTATTGTGAGGAGTAGAGGTTCTTGTATTCCAACACTTTCATGTTGCTGCGGATGCGGCGGAATTCCACCATCACCGTGTTGCTTTTGTCGTTGCCTCGTTCGGCGTTCAGGAACATCCTTTGGCTCCGGTCCACGGTGATCTTACCTGTGAAGTCGCGCCAGTGCACCTTGCCCACAATGTCGGCAAACATATAGCGCACTTTGGCTTCCGGGTCTGCACAACCGAGTTCGATTTCCGTTTTGTCTTTGAATATCGTTGCACCAGATTTCACAAAAGGCACGGGCACAATACTGCGGCTGGTGATGGCCGAAACCGGGCAATTACTTTCAGCAGAACCCCAGGCGCTTGGCTTGTTGTCCATGTCAAATTCCAAAGTGCCGCCCTCAGTCAGCATTTCGTGGGTCAGCCAGGATTTTGAATAATTTTTACCATTAAATAAAACCTTTTTGACATAAAATTTCCTGGCAGATACTTCGGGCGCATTTACCACAAACGTTTTTCCATTATCCAAATGAATCGTCGTTTTTTCAAACCAGGGCGTCCCAATAGCATACGTTGGGTCGCCCCCCGGCACGACGGGGTAAATGCCCATAGCCGAGAGTACGAGCCAGGCCGACATTTGCCCGCAATCTTCATTGCCGCTCAATCCATCGGGTTGATCGGAGTACATCGAATCCATGATTTGCCGAACGCGCTGCTGGGTTTTCCAGGGCTGCCCGGCGTAGTTGTAGAGGTAGGCCATGTGATGGCTTGGCTCGTTGCCGTGCACGTATTGGCCAATTAAACCCGTGATATCGGCCTGTTCGCGTCCGGTGGTCTTTGCGTCGGCAATAAACAGGCTATCCAATTGATTGGCAAATGCTTCTCTCCCGCCAAGGAGTTTCATCATGCCACTTACGTCCTGTGGCGCGGCAAAACGGTATTGCCAGGCATTGGCTTCCGTGTAGTTAAAATTCACCTCGAAAGGATCAAAAGGGGCATGCCAGGAAGCTCCTCGGCGGGCACGGAAAAAACCGCTTTGGGGGTCAAACAGGTTTTTGTAGGACTGCGCCCGGCGAGAAAAATCTTCGGCAATGTCGTTTTGGCCCATGCTTTTTGCCGTTTGACTAATACACCAATCGTCATAGGCATATTCGAGGGTTTTGGACACAGATTCCGCTTCTCTGTCGCTCGGAACAAAGCCCATTTCCCGATACCAGCGCAGGCCATAGCGGTCGCTGCCTGCATTTTTCATCATCGCTTCCAAGGCCAATTTACCATCGTAACCACGGATGCCTTTTGCCCAGGCATCGGCGATAACGGGAATGGAGTGGTTGCCGATCATGCAGTCAGTTTCATTGGCTGCTAATTCCCACACGGGCAGAAGCCCACTTTCCTTGTATTGATTTAGAAAGGTTTGCACGAAATCGTTGACGCGCTGAGGTTCTAAAATGGTGTACAGCGGATTGCAGGCCCGGTAGGTATCCCACAAGGAAAAGACAGTGTATGCCGCCTTGGTTCCCTCTACAGGGGGGGCGGGGGGTGTATGAATTTTGTTGTCGCGCCCCCGGTAACTGCCGTCTACATCGCTCCAAAGATTGGGTACAATCATGGTATGGTAAAGTGCGGTGTAAAAGGCCGTTTTCTGCGCCACGCTTCCCCCTTCGACTTCGACTTTGGAGAGTTGCTGCTGCCATTTGGCCTGGGTTTGGGATTTCACTTTTTCAAAATCATAATGGGGGCATTCAGCTTCCAGGTTCTTTCGCGCGCCTTCGATGCTCGTTCCAGATATACCGACCGTTATGACCAGCGGTTCTCCATCATTGTAAAAATCGAGCAGTCCAACGATTGCTTTACTGTTGACGGTTGGGTTTGCTTCGCGGGGCGTTTTTTGCATGTCGAGCAGGACATTGCTAAAAAACGGCTTTGAAAACCGCGCCACAAAATACACGTGCTGCTCCTTAGCCCATGCTTTGGAAATACGGTAACCAGCGATCTCATTGCTGCTAACAACGCTCAATTGCGCATCTAAAACCTCATCGCGATGACGTAAATCCACCAAAACCTCCCATTTTTCGGCGTTTCCAGGATAAGTGTAACGGTGTACGCCCACGCGCTCGGTAGCCGTTAGTTCGCACTTTATCCGGTCGCGTTCGAGGAAAACGGAGTAATAGCCGGCCTCGGCTTTTTCCTTTTTTTTCTGAAAAGGAGAGGCATATTCTGAGGGTTCCAATCGTACGCCATTCAGGAATGGCATGAAAAGGATGTCGCAATAATCGGCAACGCCCGTGCCGCTGAGGTGGGTGTGCGAGAAGCCATAAATAAGCGAATCTGAATAATGGTAGCCCGAACAACCGTCCCAATCGAGCATCGAAATGCGCGTGTCGGGACTGAGTTGCACCATGCCAAAGGGGGTAGTTGCGCCAGGGTAAGTATGGCCGTGCCCGCCTGTGCCAATGAAGGGGTTGATGTAATTAAGTTGGCAGTTGGCGGTTGGCAGTTGGTAGTAAATTGTAAAGCAGAAACAGAAAATGCGGAGAGCGTTCATGTAAGTATTGGTTTAAAAACGCTCCAAAAGTAGCATTAGCCAAAGCTCAACTTTCCGAAAGTTTTAAACTTTCGAAAAGTTTGATCAATAATCAACCGTTTTTCACCACACAAACTCCAGCACCTGCTCCACCCCTTCCGCAAGGCTAAACGACACCGGGCAGGTCCGAGCGGCTTTTTCCAATATCTGCTGCTGCGTGTCGGTGTAATCGTTTTTGGGCATAACGAATCGGACGATTATTTTGGCAATACGCCTCGGATCGGCGGCCATGATTTTGGTGACCTCAGCATAAGCGCCATTCATGTCAAATGCATGGTTTCTAGCACTAATGCCCATGATGGTAAGGGCACAAGTGGCGAGCGAGGTGGCGCAGAGATCGGTGGGCGAAAAAGCCTCCGCTTTGCCTTGGTTGTCCAACGGCGCGTCGGTGATGATTTTTGTGCCGGAGAAGAGGTGCGTGGCTTCGGTGCGGAGTTCGCCTAAGTATGTGACGGTGGATGTCATAAGAGGTGGGTTGGTGGATTTTGAAGCGTTATTTGAACGAAATCTCGCTCAAGCGTATCGTATGCTCGATGCGTTGATTGCCGCGAATATCGTGAATCTCCATCTTTATCGTGGGGTCTTTTTGTTTCCAATCCAAGCTGATAAGGCCAAAATGGTTTTCCATTATGGGGCCTTCAATTCGGTTATCGTTGGGGGTGGCAAAGTGCCAGGTAGAGGTAATACCACTGGAGGTGACATCATAGATCGGGTAAATGTCCTTGTTTTTCAGCACCGAAATCTCGGCATAGTGTACATCCCCAGTGATGAAAAGGACTCCGTTGGCCCGGGTTTTTTTAATTAGATCGAGCATGCGTTGGCGTTCATGTGGAAAATTCGCCCAAGCTTCGTAGCCGTTGTAGGAAATGCTGAACTGGCTGCCCGAACCGATGATACGGAGGTCGGCCGGTTTGCTGAGTTCAGCTTCGAGCCACTGCCACTGATCTTCTCCGAGTAGCGTGGAATCGGTGATTTCGTGAGGGTAGTAATCCAGAGGATAGAAAAATCTGGCCTCCCGGCTCAATTCTCCCCGATAAATCCGGAGATCGTCGCGAAAGCTACGGTTGTCGAGTAGGATAAGTTGCAAGCGCTTGCCTTGTTCTTCAAAGTAATAGGAATGGTAAATTCCCTCGTGTTTCCGGCGCGGAGAATTGGCAGGTTCCTCCCAAAAATCGAGAAATATATCTCGAGACTCTTTTATGAAAGGGTAATGCCGCCCGGAATCGTTCCAGCCGAAGTCATGGTCATCCCAAGTGGCGAGGAAACGGGTGCTATTTTTCAAGCGTTGGAATTCAGGCTTGGCGTTTAGTTTGGCGTATTTGTCGCGTAATACAGCCATGTCCTCTGTGTCGCCGTAAATATTGTCGCCAAGCCAAACGAACAAATCTGGAAGATGCGCGCGGGCAGAATCAAGGATCGGCATTGGCTTTTCCTGCGAGCCACAGGAGCCAAAAGCGATGCGCGTGGGCAGGGTTTGAGCATACGAACCGAAGGCCGTGGCGATAGTCCATAGAAGTACAATTGAGCATTTCATAATTCGGCATTATTTGGCCGAAAGTTACGGAGGGGTAGGGTGGCTTGTCGGTTAAGTTATTGAGAGATTTAATTGGATAGAACCAAGCATCCTTCTGTTTATTTTTCCTACTTCACTCCCTCATGCGTCAGCGCCTTCGTCCACATCTCCTTGCCTTCCGAGTTGATAATTTTTACCTCCAACTCCCGCTTGGTGCGAGGCCCGGAGAAACGCAAGAGGCCAAAATTGTGCTCTGTAACCATTGTGCCCGGCACCCGAAAATCGTTTACCTCTTTCGTCGCCGCGTCGGTGAATACGCCTGAACTGAGCGGCGAAGCGGTGAGTTCATACACCCAGTTGCCCGCAGTATTTTTGAGGGCACTTAGTTCGGTATAATGCTTGTCGCCTGTCAGGAAAATGACGCCTTTGATATTTTCCCGTTCTATAAATTTCAAAATGCTGTCTCGTTCTGCGGGAAACAAGCGCGAATAGGTCTCGCCGTTTTGGCTGGTGGTGAGTATCTGTCCGCCATTGGCAACGACTTTGAACGGCGCTCTACTTGCCGACAACGCGGCTAAAAACCATTGCAACTGGTCCTTGCCTAAGGCGCCTCTTTCGGGACAAGTTTTGCAAAAATTGGGCGTGCGGAAATAACGGTTGTCCAACAGGAAAAAATCTACGTCAGCAAATTGGAACTGAGTTGTACAACCTTTTTGCCCGTTCACGCCGAATGTTGGATTCCCCCAAAAATCGCGGAACACCTCCCAGGCAGTTTCCTTGTGTATCCAGGTGCCGTCAGAATCATTTGGCCCAAAATCGTGATCGTCCCATATGGCGTATTGCGGGGTAGAAGCGAGTAAGGGTTGTATTTCGGGTGTGGCGCGATCGTGGGTATAACGATATTGCATCCCGGATCGGGTGTACCAGTCCACTTCGCGGAGGTAGGTATTGTCGCCAAGCCAAAGCATGAAGTCGGGTTTTTGGTTGAATATCTGTGTATAGGTTTGATAATTAGAGCCGTATGGTTTTCCCGGGCGGTCGTATTCTGGCTCATTGATGTAAGCGCAGCTGCCCGTGGCGAGCGTGAACGCCGGAGGGTCCACCCGCCATTGCCAAAGCGGCTGTGTCTTGAAAGTTGTGGGATAGCTGAGCTTTACCGAGTCGCCGTTTATTTCCACGCGATATTCATAGCTGCGGCCAGGTTCCAATTGGTCGGCAATGCACTTGGCCGTGAACGCGCTGTTTTTGTAAGTCTGCACCACATCTGTGCGCCATTTTTGTTCTGGTTTGCCAGCCTCCCAGTACTCCACCTGCACTCCGGCGAATGTTTTGGTTTGCACCCACACGAGGGCTTCTTTCATTTCCACATAGCCAAGCATGGGTCCGTTTTGCAAGGCTTCGTTGCCGTTCAAGGGGGCAGAAACTGGCATGACGGGTTTTATGTCAACAGGCAAGGAGGATTTTGGGGTGCAGCCTAATGCGAGGAGGAAGAGGAGCAGGAGAGTGTTTTTCATGTGTCTGAAAATGTTTGTCGGAGGCGAAGGTAGATGGCTCAATTGAGAAAATTTTTCACTTCGCCCTAAACCTCGTAGGTTTTTGAAACCTATGGTATGAACACAAGTTTATAAAGTACTATGAGTGAGCGTCGCGACTATTTTTTTGACAGGATTAACAGGATGTACAGGATATGTCGGCTTCGCCGACTCCGTAGCATGAATTTTTTTAGCAGATAATCGCCCCAAGTCAATGATCGGAGCAAGTCGGCGAAGCCGACATATCCTGTACATCCTGTTAATCCTGTCAAAAAACATATCGTTCAATAGTCAAAAAAAGATGTGTACATACCATAGGTTTTTCAAACCTACGAGGTTTAGCGAAAAAAATGCGACACGGCATTGCGCCGTGCCGCATTCTAAGCACCCGAATTGTTTTCTACGGTATGTTAATTCATTCCACAAATGGAATCATGGTATCAATAATCACGCCTTACCTGGTAACTTCCACTAAGCGTGTGCGTTATGCCAAATTGGTCAATAAACGTTCCATCAAATGTGCCGATGATCGGGTCGCCTACTGCAAAGCCGGGTTCGACCACTTCTATGCTTACACCGCTTGTCCCCGAATTCCAGGTCAATGTGTTCACATAAAGGTTGGAAAGCATGAATGTGCCTGGCTGACCGTCGTTGGGGAATTCCATGGAAATTCCTACGTCTTGTTGCGCGCTGCTGTAACCGTTCAAAAATGTACGCATCCCCTGATTGTCAATGACACCGCCCACGGGCACCGCAATTACATAATCGTTGTAATCAAGGCTAAAACGGATGTATTCGCTGAGCGAATCGCAGACGCTGAGATCGCCAATGGCCCCAGCATTGGGTGGTACAGAAATGGTATCAGGAGCACTCTGTTTTAGGTTTTGCAGATCGAAACCGATGATTGTGCCAGTTCCAATGCTCGTATCGCAGCGAATTTTGCTGATTGTAAACGTGCCGTCTGTGCCCGTGAAACCTATCCATTTGAAATTGCCCAATACTACCTGTGCATATCCATTCTTAATAGGAACACCTGCACAGTCGAGCAAGCGACCGGTTACATCCACGGTATGGGTGCCATTGTTCGGCACGATCACATCTGGCATCGTGGTGTTTTCATTGTACGGGCCTACGCTTTGAGTAAAAATGACTTCCCCGCATTCGTTCTGGATTTCCATGATAAAGGTTTCGCCCATTGGCACAGGCCCTTTGAATACTCCTTTTGAATTGGTGGTCGCGTAGCCTTTGGAGGAATCAGAAGTCATCATAAGTCGAATCACGGCTCCTTTCAAAGGGTGCTGATCGTCTACCAAAAACACTTTTCCGTCCAGTAGCACCAGGTTATAAGCGGTGCTGTAACTCCAGAATGAAAAGTGTTTCACGCGGCCAACATACTCATTGCCAACACGTTGGGCTTTGCCTTCCTCCAGCCAACGGGCCTGTAAGATATCATAGTGCCAAAGGGTAATTTCCGAGGGCGCAGAAGCGAATTGGGAGGGGGCAATAGGTAGACGTATTTCAACTTCATTGCCTTGCCGGATATGCAATTCCTGTCCAGACTGACTTTGAAGTTCAACGCCGATCATGCCATAGTTGCCGAGCATTTGCTGTTCGCCCGCTTGGTTGATGCCACGTAAATCGCCGGGCATATTCATTGCAAAATCAGGGGAAGTATGATCAAGTCGCCGGGCAAAAATCCGCACCGTGCCGTTGTAGGAATTGCTGTGTTCATCTACGAACCCGCCCGCCGGGAACACCAGCGTAGCACCGCCTGGCAACTGTATCGTTCCTCCAGAAACAGCATTCACTGTTCCGATTTGTTCTTTTTGGAGCAATTGAATGGTAATGATTTGCGTGGCATCCTCTTCGACGTAAAAGGCTCGGCTGAATTCGAAATAGCCGATTTTGGTGACCATCAATTTTGCGTTGTCAGAAGGTACGCGCATGGGGCTTAGACGAAAAACGCCGTTTGCATCTGTGGTGGCAAGTTCGCCTTCCACGCGGACTTGCGCGCCACTGATAGCTTGACCATTTTCGTCAATGACGCGACCCGCAAAAGAGGCATTGACAATTGGACTGTTGGAGAAAAAACTGTCTTTGTTACAGGCCACGAAAAGACTGGCTAACAAAGCGAAGGACAGTAAGAATTTAAAATTATGCATAAGAAAACAGGAAGTAAAATGAATGATTGTGAAGGCCAAGTTAACGACCCATTAGAGAAAACAGGTAGGCGAAGCAGGCTGTAAATGCTAACAAGACCTTAAATTCAGGCTTTCTACGGGCAGGTTTTTAGGGGTAAACCCGTATTAGATTTACGATTTACGATTGCCTCGATTCGAAGGAAGCAGGGTTTTATTATCTACAGATCGAGGTAATCGTAAATCATAATTCCCAAATCGTAAATTCAATACTTACTTTTGCGACTTTATGTTGCAGCATTATCCAGAAAGAGTTGTCGGCACATTCGAGGGCGGATTGCCCGGCCCGCTTATCATCGTCATCGCGGCTTTACACGGCAACGAGCCTGCCGGGGTGCAGGCGTTGGAGATGGTTTTTGAAGCCTTGGAGCAGGAACGCAGGGACAACCCCGACTTTCATTTTCAGGGAAAACTAGTAGGTTTAATCGGCAATGCCCAGGCTTACCTATTGCGCCAACGCTTTATAGAGCAGGATCTCAATAGGATGTGGACTGCGGATTTATTGGAAGGCATAAAATCTTCCAAACAGGAAAACCTTTCGGCAGAGAGCCTCGAAGTGCTGCATCTTTTTGAGTATTTATCTGCTGAATGTCAGTCTTCTACATCCGAAACAATCGTCTTCCTTGATTTGCACACCACTTCTGCCGAAGGCGGTGTATTCTGCATCCCCACTGATGAAGGGGAAAGTCTTCGACTCGCCAAACACCTTGGTGCCCCTTCCATCGTTGGCTTGCAAGCAAGCATAACAGGAACCTTGCTGGGTTTTGCAAAAGAAGGCGGCTTCACCAGTCACCCCGCCTTCGCTAAAGCTTCGGCGGGTAAACAATCCACCAATCCACCAATCACAATCCCGCTCTGCGTCGCCTTTGAGGCGGGCCAACACGAATCACCTCATGCAGTTTCCCGTTCAGTCATTGTCATGGTGCGATGTTTGCGCGCCATGCATTGCGTTGCATCCAATGACTTGGCGGAGTTTTCGGAAAACCTTACGACGCCCTTTATGACGTACGTCCCGCCAGTGGTTCGTTTTCGCTATGCGCACCATATTGAAGCATCCGATGAATTCAAAATGCGCCTCGGTTACTCCAATTTTCAGCCCATTCAGCAGGGAGAACACCTCGCCGATGATGTACACGGGCCCGTGCTTTCGCCCGAGAATGGATTGATTCTCATGCCGCTTTACCAGCCAAAAGGCTCGGACGGTTTTTTCATTGTGCAGTAATTTTCCAAAGTATAATTTGACGGTCGTCGCCACAAGAGAGGAGGCAATCAGGCAGCCAAAGCAGGCGATTCACCGAGCGTGTGTGGCCGCCGAACCGCAGGGTATCCAGCACTTTCAGCAGTTCAAAAGATTGGGCATCCCAGATTTTTACGGTGCGGTCGCGGCTGGCTGTGGCGAAAAGCAAGCCATCGGGAGAAAAGACCAGATGGTTGATCGTGTACCAATGGGCAGGCTGCTCGGAGCACAGAGCGCAATCATTTTCCACATCCCAAACCCGCAGCATGGCATCGCGTCCACCGCTCAAGATATATTTTCCATTTGGCGAATAAGCAAGCGTGAAAACGGAATTGGTGTGCGCCTGCTTCAAAACCCTTTTGAGGGCAAGTGTTTCAGCGTCAAGGAAGTGAATGGATTGATCGCTGGCTCCTACAGCGATTTCACTCCTTTTTTCTGAATAAGCAATGGACCGCAGGGGCTGGTGTGAGAGTTGCAGACTTTCAATGGTGCGGGCGCTAGCACTGTCCCAACGCGTCAGAAAACCATCGCCTCCCGCACTGAAAAGGTAGTTGCCAATGGATTCCAGTGCATAAACACCCTTTTTATGATGCTGCACATTGCGGGTCAGCTCGGGCGATTGACGATCAATCCAGTGTATGCCGCCGTTCATGTTGCCCGCTACAATACGGTTGCGATCAGGGGGCGCACAGAGGGCAAAACACTGTGTCTCGACAGATGCCACGAGGTTGCCAGTTTCGGGGTCGTCCAAATCCCATTCCACCACCCAGCCGTCGCCGCCCGCCGACAGGAAATGCTGATCCGTTCGGCCCTGAGCGAGTGCGTAGAGCGCGGCATTGTGGCCGCTGCAAGCGTGGATTTTTTCGACTTGGAGAAACATTGAAAGGAATTTTGGATGTGCGATTTGCGATTTTGGATGTACGATTTTAACGATAGGCTTGGAAGAAGGCCAAGAGCAAGTCTCCATTCGTAAATCGTACATCCAAAATAGCAAATCCTTATCCTGCCACCGGGAAAATCTGCGCCATGGTATAAGCGAATATGCCAAACACGATACTCCCGATGATCATACTGAGTGCCGAGGCGCGCTCATCGCTGGTTTTTAACATAAAAATCCCCGCCAGCGCTCCCCCGCCAGCAAGAATATACCATGGGATAAAGTATTGAAGTCCGCAGGCGACAACAAAAACCAAGAGACTGCGTAAAAGAATGGGTAGAATTGATTTCATGAAAGATTGAGTGAATCTGAATTTGTGAGTGGTCAAAGGTAAAACGTCCCTGTAAGAACAGCTGCTAGAAAATCCCGTTCAATGTGTACATTTGCCCCTCATTTTTACAAAAATAACACATCACCACTCATGGGCAAAGGAGATTTCAAATCAAAGCGCGGTAAAATTCGTCGGGGCACCAATGGCAAAAGCCGTCCCAATCCGCGCAAAATGCGGGCTACACATAAGAAGACAGCTGCCTAATGCACCAAACATGGGTCATCCCGAATTTTAGAAAAGAAAAAATAAACCCCAAAACCGCAAAACAGGACAACCGCAAAATATAAAACAACACGTTTTGATTTCGAAGGAGCAAAGGCTTTTTGACTCTATTCAAATCGAGCACTTCGTGATTTTGCTGTTTTAAATTTTGCGGTTCTCCTGTTTTGCGGTTTATTTAATTGGTTATAAAATTTGGGAGGACTCATGTTGCTTTTTTCTGCCACACGAGGGTCTCCTGCCATCGTGCAAAACACCAAACGTCTATGAAACACAGCCTCATCTTCTTATTTCCCTTTTTTGTACTCGGTACAATTCATTCTCAATCTATTACGGGCACTTGGAAAACCATTGACGATGAAACCAATGAAGCCAAAAGCCACTTGGAACTTTTCGTGGGAGATGGCAAATTGTATGGTAAAATTTCCAAATTGCTCAAGTCCTCTCCTGACAGGTTGTGCGACAAATGCCCTGGCGAACGTAAAAACAAGCCCATCCTGGGCATGATCGTTGTGGTTGATATGAAAGAAAAAGAGGGTCTCTGGCAGTCAGGCAGCATCCTTGATCCAGAAAAGGGGAAGTGGTACTCCTGCAAGATGTGGCTCAAAAAAGGCGACCCCAACACGCTTGTCGTGCGGGGCTATATCGGGCCGTTCTACCGTACACAATATTGGTATAGATTGTGAAATGAGAAAAAATTTTTCGGGCTGCCTTGCACACGAAAAATAGTAAGCCTACCTTTGCACCCGCTTTTGAAACCGCGCCTACTATTTCAAAATAAGTAGGTATTCTGAAACAGAGTATCGATAGCGACAACTGGGTCATGGTGTAATGGTAACACAGCAGATTTTGGTTCTGTTATTCAGGGTTCGAGTCCTTGTGACCCAACATAAAATGAAAGCGGCGATGAAATCTCATCGCCGCTTTCGCTTTTTATCTGGCAAGCACTATTGCTTATTGTTTTTCTTTTCGGCCTTTTTCGCTGCTTTTTTTTGCTGCTTTTGCGCTTGTTTCTCTTTGCGCTTTGCTTCTTTCTTAGCCAGCATCTCATCGTACTTCTTTAGCTGCTCAGGAGAGAGTGTTGCTTTGTGCGCACGGATTCGTTCTTCCCGCAAACGCTGCATCTCTTCCTTTTTTGCATTTTTTGTCGCTTTTGCTTTCGTTTTATATTCCTGATTTGCCTTTTTGAAGGCCGTCTTTTGGTCTGCCGTCAGGTTTAAATCCTTAGAATACTCTGCCTCCGTTACATCATCTGATGCTTCAATTGCATCTTGACTCAAAGGTGGCGCTGTTCTCGAAGTGCCAGGGTCTTTTTGTGCCTGGAGTGTAACAGCGAGGAAAAGTGCTAAAAAGATGGCGGGCAATGACTTGATCATAAATTGAAATTTCATACTTGTTAGGTTCATTGTTTAGTTGAACGATGTTGAAACGACTAAATCTCCGATAGTATCACGAAGAGTGTTAATTTTTTAACACCCACAGCTTGTCAACTTTCCCAAAACAGGTGCTTCGTCTTTGTAAAACTGCTTTATCTCAAGGCATTTCAAAAATTTTACGGCAAATAATGCAAAACGCTCAAGCCGAACATCCTTCTGAAGGAGAGGCTTTAGAAAGAAAGTTTGAAAAATCTCTAGCATGATTCTTCAACTTCCATAAAACATGATTTGGAACATCGTGTCCTTGGGTAAATCTCTCCTGCTTTCTGTGCTTGTAAAGTGCAATGACAAAGCCCAACACCCATTTGCAAAACTTTAACCTCAAAATCTTAAGGCGTTTTAACTTTCTCTTAACTGCCGTTGTTACATTTGCTGCGCTTTAGGAAGGGCAAAAGTCTGTTTGCCAGGCCACACCTCATAGAATGGAGTTAAATACAAGGATTGACGTGCTGATTCCGGCCTGGAATGAAGAAAATGCCTTGCCGTTGGTATTGAACAATCTCCCGAAAACATGGGTTCGACAGGTCATTGTTTGCGACAACGGCTCGACAGACCAGACAGCAGCAGTGGCAGCAGCAGCCGGAGCAGTAGTGGTAAGTCAACCAGAACGCGGTTATGGGAATGCCTGTCTTGCAGGGATGCGTTACCTGGAAAATCTGCCGCCGTCTGAACAGCCTGATATCGTGGTCTTTCTGGATGGCGATTATTCAGACTTCCCGGAGGAACTGCCAAAAGTGGTGGCTCCAATTTTGAACAACGGAAAAGATATGGTTATCGGCTCACGCCGACTTGGCGGAATGGAGCCAGGTGCCATGACTTTCCCACAGCAATTCGGAAATTGGTTGGCCCCTGCTATGATTCGATTGTTCTTTGGATACAAATTTAGTGATCTCGGTCCATTTCGGGCCATACGTTGGGACAAACTTAAAGCCTTGGGGATGCGCGACAAGAACTTTGGCTGGACGGCGGAAATGCAGGTTAGAGCGGCAAAAATGAAACTTAATTGCGCAGAAGTGCCAGTGCGTTATCGAAAAAGAGCCGCAGGACACAGCAAGGTTTCAGGAACGGTACGCGGGACGATTTTAGCCGGATGGAAAATCATAACGACGATATTTCGACTGTTAATTTGATTGAATGTTGATTTGGTTATTTGTGGATTTGGTTATTCGAGCCGAATCCAAAATTGACCAAATCCACAAATAATCAAATAACCAAAAAGAAACAATTCACCAACTCAAATATGTTCGGTATTCACTCTCTTTTCGAAGCATTTAAGTATCAAGCCTTTGTTGATTTTGGCTACCTGATGCTGCTTATCTATTTCCTCGCCATGAGCGGGGTGACGGTGTACGCGCTTCTGCAATTTCATTTGTTGTACCTCTACAAAAAGTACCACAAAGAGAACCCGGAGATTCGATACAAACAATACGGCGCAACTGACCAAAATGCACCTTTCGTGACGGTACAGCTCCCCATGTACAACGAAATGTACGTTGCTGAGCGCATCATTGACTACGTTGCTGCGCAAGAGTACCCGAAAGACCGTTTCCAAATTCAAGTCCTGGACGACTCCACGGACGAAACTGTGGGTATCGTGGCTGCTAAAGTTGCCGCACTAAAAGCACAAGGATTTGATATTGAACATGTTCACCGTGTGAACCGTCAGGGTTACAAAGCCGGTGCACTCCAGGAGGCAATGCCTTTGGTGAGGGGTGAGTTCATTGCAATTTTTGATGCTGACTTCACGCCTCGTCCCGATTTTTTGCGTACCACGATGGCATATTTTGAAGACCCAAAGGTCGCCATTGTCCAAACGCGATGGGAGCATATCAATGCTGACTACAGCATGCTAACCAAACTCCAGGCGCTCCAGTTGAACGTACACTTCACGGTAGAACAGGCAGGCCGTTCTTACGGCAATCTGCTCCTCCAGTTCAACGGCACTGCAGGCGTGTGGCGCAAAGATGTGATCAATGAAGCCGGTGGTTGGGCAAGCGATACGCTTACCGAAGATCTTGATCTGAGCTTCCGCGCTCAAATCCTCGGCTACAAAATTCAGTATTTGGAAAAACTCGGCAGCCCTGCAGAATTGCCTGTAGACATGAACGCGTTGAAAGGCCAGCAGTTTCGCTGGAACAAAGGCGGTGCGCAAAACGTGCGCAAACTCATGAAGCTGGTTTGGAATACCGACAAACTCTCCGGTATCCAAAAGATGCACGCAATCAGCCAGTTGACAGCATACGGGGTGTTCTTGTGGGTGTTTATCGCTGCTGTGAGCAGTGTGCCATTAGCATTTGCCTTTAGCGAATTGGGTATCTCCACGCACTTCTTGTCGTTCTCGGTACTGGGTTTGTTTTCTGTAGCAGCAATTTCCTACACAGCAAACATTACGGCTGCGCTTAACCGGACTGTGCCCGCCACGTTCTGGGAAAAAGTGCGATTTTTTGGCCTGTTTCTTTCCTTTATGCCGATGTCTTTGGGGCTTTCGCTCTACAATGCAGTGGCCGTAGTGGAAGGTTTGCGCGGCAAGGTTTCGGCCTTTGTGCGGACCCCGAAATACGGCGGCAATGGAGGTCAACAACAAAGTTCCTTGCAAAAGGCCTCTTACATGGCGCGCAAAATTTCCTGGGTAACGATTGCTGAAGGCGTGATGTCTTTGGTCTTTTTATCCTCGGCAATTATTGGTTTGGCAACGGACAATACAGCCTTTGTGCTTTTCCACTCCATGTTGGCATTTGGCTTTGGCACGATTTGCTACTACTCGATCAAGCACCTGAATTTCAGGTAATTAGAGAGAATATTTTGGGGTAAAAAAGCCGCGTTGGAAGTTATCCAGCGCGGCTTTTTTGTTTATGGAGAATTTATAGTAGTAATGTTTGAACCCTTCTTGGGAAAAGTCAATCCAATCCAATCATCCTGTCCTCTACGCGCTTTAACCGCGTTCGCAATTGCGCCAGCCAAAACCCGATTCCCGTAAAGCCAAGAATAGCCGGGTAAAAAACCAAGCGCATGGTATTGTCCAAATCCTCACTACCAAAAGCAGGGTTGCCCGTGGAACCGGGGTGCAGGCTGGCAAACATCCGTGGCACAATGTAGAGCAGCGGAATGAGCGACGCGAATGCAAAAATGTTGTACACGGCCGATAGCCGCGCACCTTTTTCAGGCTCGTCGAAAGAGCGGCGCAGAATGAAATACGCCAGATAAATGAGCAGCAGCACTGCAGTCATCAATTGCTTGATGTCATTGCTCCAGGGAGCCCCCCAAGTGTAATTAGCCCATAACATTCCCGTCACCAAACCCAAGATACCAAAAAACAGCCCCGCCTCCGCAAGCGCCGAAGCCCTGCGGTCATAATCCAGTTTTTTGCTCAACAAAAACATCACACTGTACACTACAGAGGCCGCGAAAAGGAACATCAACGCAAACCACATGGGCACATGATAAAATGTGTTGCGTATACTCTCGTAAATGACGTTCCGATAGGGGAAACTGAAGTCTTTTTTGATGTGAAGGTTTTGTACGGGATTCTGAGTCCATGATGCAGTCGACGTTGCCCCAGTATCTCTCAGCACTTCTACTGCAGACGGCAAGAGTGAAACGCCATCTGAAGGGTGGTCCAGAATTGCGTTGAGCATGACCGAGGGACTGGGGCGAGGCAAATCTGAGGGCAAGTAAAAAGTGGCTTCTACGATGGTGTCGTTCAATATTTCGAGATTCTGCCCCAACACCGCTTTCGCTGAATCATATTGCAGCCATACGCGGATCTCCTCGGCAGAGTTGCGGGTATAAAATGTGTTGTAGCCGTGAACGGTTAGGCGCAGCGTGTCGCCGGATTTGACAGTTTCAGGACTGACATAGGCAATGCCGGGTTTCAGCGGAACGAACATCCCTACAGCGAGGGAATAAAGGACGAGCAGAACAGAAAGGGTTTTCCACCACATAGTTTGAAATTAAATATTGGGATATTGGGATATTATGATATTGAAAGAATTGAGCTTTGGTGAAACAAAATCTCAATATCCTAATACCCTAATATCTCAAATTAATCCTTCCAGATGAACGGAAAGAGTACAAAAGTCAGCGTCAATAATATTGCATCAATTGCCAAGAGGTTGACGATGTCACGTTTGTACGAGGTATCTTGAATAAGTCGAAGGGCGATTTGTGAGAGTCGGATCAACGTAAGCAAAATGGGCAATATCACCGGGAAACTCAAAATTGCCATCAACGTGGCCGAGTTGTTGGCCTTGGCCGCTATGCTGGCGATGAACGTAAAAGCGATGCTGAAACCAACACTTCCCAGGGCCACCGTGAGGCAAAAAAGCGGCATGTCTTTCACCGGATTCCCAGCCACGAGGCTGTAGGCACCAAACGAAAGCCCGCTTAAAGTCAACAGCAACAACGTATTGTAAATGATCTTCGCCAGCAAAAGCATTGAAGGATCGGCAAGCTGGTAGTAATACAATTGACGCGACCCGCTTTCCTGCACAAAACTTTTCACCACAGCATTGATGCTTGCAAACAGCACAATGAGCCAAAATAGCACGTTCCACACCTGAGCCTGTACCTTGATGCTTGCAACATACACCACGAAAACCATGCTGAACACATACAACACGATGCCACTAAGGGCATAGCGCTGGCGGAATTCTAACAAAAACTCTTTGTGGAGGAGGGTGAGGAGCATAGGCGCGAAGGTAAGGCGATTGATTCGATTGGAGAGATTGATTCGATTGGGCGATTGAATCGAATCAATCTCTCCAATCGTCCCAATCGAATCAATTTCTCCTCCGCCACCACCACGCCAGCCCCATGCCCGTCACCAAATCCCAAATGCCCCACCAGGCTGCGATGAGCGCCATACCACCCAGTCCGCCGAAGAACTTGAAAATGAGCAGCAGACCCAGTGCGGTATTGTGCACCCCGCCTTCAAAAGCCAGGGTACGACGGTCGAGCAAGGGCAAACGAAAAATCTTGCCGAGAAGGTAACCGTTGGATAGCGCGACAGCGTTGTGCACGGCCACCAGCAAGAAAATAAAACCAAGGTAGTTTGCGAGGTTGTCGCTGTTGCCAAGCAAGGCCAGAATAAGTATGGCGAAAAAAATCAGCAGGGAAATACGCTGCACCCAAACGCGGATGCGCGCTACAAAATCAGGTTTTCGCTCGTGCAGCCAAATCCCCAGCAGTAAAGGCACTACGATCAACTCAATGATAATCAAAGCCATATCCCAAAACTTGATTTCAAATGATTGCCGCAAAGCCTCCGAACCCGGGATGAATTTCGACCAAAACAAAAAGCCTGCAGGGGTGATAAAGGTAGCAGTAAGGATGATGATAGCGTTAAGCGTGACGGAGAGCGGCACATTGGCCTTAGCAAAATGAACCAGAAAATTCGTCATGTTGCCCGAAGGACACATGCTCACCAACACCATGCCCATTGCCACACTGATTGGCGGCTGAAACACAGCAATGATACCCAGGGTTAGGACCGGAAATACCAGGTATTGCGCGAGCAAACCCACACCTACCGATTGCGGGAAATCTACCACTTTCCGGAAATCGGAGAACTTCACATCCAACGCAACACTGAACATGAGAAACGCCATCGCCATGTTCAGCACGATCATTTGATTGGGATTGAAGTGCAGGTGTAGGGTGTCAACTGGGTGCATGGGAGAATGGGAGTAATGTGGTCAATTAGATAAATGTGGTCAATGTGGGTAATGTGAGAAATGTGGTCAATGTGGGGAATGTGGTCAATAAGATAAATGTGGTCAATGCCGCACATTGGTCACATTCAACCCATTGACCACATTGACCACATTTCTCACATTGACCACATTACTTTGGGCAAATGTGCGAAGAAGCGCGAATTTTACGCCCTAAATTCTCTGGTGCCTCCCGAACGATTTCCCGTGAACTACAAACAAACACTTGATTTTCTGTACGCGCAATTGCCGATGTTCCATAGAATCGGTGCAACGGCTTATAAAAAAGACCTCACGAATACCCTCGCACTTTGCGAGCATCTGGGCAATCCGCATCAAAAATTCAAGTCTATCCACATCGGTGGTACCAATGGGAAAGGCTCAGTGAGCCACATGATAGCCGCCGTTTGCCAGGCCTCTGGCATGAAAACGGGGCTTTACGTCAGCCCGCACTACAAGGATTTTCGGGAGCGCATAAAAGTAGATGGACAATACATCCCGCGCAGACAAGTTGTTGATTTTGTGGCGCTCCACCGCGAAGCCATTGAGCGAATCCAGCCTTCCTTTTTTGAACTTTGCGTGGCTATGGCTTTCGATTGGTTTGCACACCAAAAAGTAGACATCGCCATCATTGAAGTCGGGCTGGGCGGCAGGCTCGACAGTACGAATGTGATCACTCCTTTGTTGAGCGTTATCACAAACATCAGTTATGACCACCAAAATTTATTGGGTGACACCCTGCCCCTCATTGCAGCCGAAAAAGCGGGCATAATCAAGCATGGCATCCCGGTCATCATTGGCGAAACACATCCAGAATCCGCGCCTGTTTTTTTGAAAAAATCGGCTGAAGTAGGGGCGCCGATTGTTTTTGCTGATCAGCATTATCGGGTGGAGGAATGTACCCCGGAACGCTGTTCCGGGAGCACGTTGCTCAGCCCGGAACAGCGTTCCGGGGTACATAACGTTTTCAAAGACGGACATTTATTCCTCGAAAACCTCGAAGTTGATGCTGGCGGACCTTTTCAGGCGAAAAATGTAGCGACGGTGCTTCAGACGTTGGAAGTCCTTGGCAACAACCGTTTGAGACCTCGGAGGTCTTCAAAGACCTCCGAAGTCTCAACCTTAATACGTTCAGGCTTAAAAAACCTCCGATCGCTCACCCAGTTCATGGGACGGTGGCAAATAATCAGCGAAAACCCAACGATTCTTTGTGATAGCGCGCATAACGAGGCAGGACTTCGGCTGGCGTTTGAGGCAGTTTTGAATGTCCAACGCCCAATATCCAACTTCAACAGTTCAAGTTTACACATCGTCACAGGTTTTGTCAATGACAAAGAGCTGGACAAAGCGCTTAAATTTTTCCCGCAGGAAGCGCGGTATTATTTTGCTAAAGCAAACATTCCCAGAGGATTAGATGCGTCTTTATTGCGAGAAAATGCCGCCCGCTTTGGGCTGCATGGCCGTGCATACAGTTCAGTACGAAACGCGTTCAGAGCGGCCAAACGTGCCGCAAAACCGGAAGATATGATTCTTGTAATTGGAAGTATCTTCGTAGTAGGCGAGGTTTTGTGATTTGCGAAATTCAACTTTCGACTGCAGACTTAACGCTACATTTGCCCAATCGAATCAATCGTTCCAATCGAAAAATCGAATCAATCGTAAAATGCAATCTTTGCTTTCAAAATACAATTTCCTCTTCGACTTTGGTCGCTACCTGATCATGATGAAACATGCATTTGGGCGACCTGAGAAGTTTTCGATGTATTGGAAAGAGACCATGCGCCAGATGAACGATATTGGCGTTGGCTCGCTCATAATCGTGTGCCTCATCTCGATATTTATTGGAGCAGTGGCGGCTATTCAGTTTGCCTATCAATTGGATGGTCAGTTGGTTCCCCGCTATTACATTGGCTATATCGTGCGCGATTTGGCGCTGATTGAGCTTTCTCCCACTATAAGCTGCCTTGTATTGGCCGGTAAAGTTGGCTCCAATATGGCTGCAGAAATCGGAGGGATGCGCCAAAAAGAACATATAGACGCAATGGAGGTAATGGGCGTGAATACGGCCGCTTACCTCATCAGCACCAAACTGATTGCCGCCCTGGTTGTTATCCCGATGCTGGTGACCTTTTCGGCCTTTGTTGCCAATATAGGTGGGTATTTGGCCACCGTCCCTACAGGCATCCTAACTGGCGACGAGTATTCCCAAGGGCTGCGCTCCTTTTTTGTACCATACAACGTGTTCATGATGTATGTGAAAGCAGTTGTGTTTGCGTACCTCCTAACTACAGTGTCATGCTATCAGGGCTATTTTGTTCAAGGCGGCAGCATCGAACTTGGCCAAGCCAGTACGCGGGCCGTTGTGTACAGCAGTATTCTGATTTTGCTGGCGGATTATTTGATCGCTGTTTTGCTGACAGGATGAGGATGTCGTCATTGGTCATTAAGTCATTTTTACCCGCCGTAGTCCCGAGTGCTCGGGACGAAGGAGGGGGTCATAAGCAGCCCTATCCAATGTGGAACATTACATTCAAATTCAAACTGGAAAATAAATAATGACGGACCTGAAAGAAACCATTGAAGCCGCCTGGCTAGACCGCTCGCTTCTGCAAGGTTGGGAGACCAAAAAGGCCATTCGCGAAGTCATTGAATTGCTTGACAGGGGAGAACTTCGTGTGGCAGAGCATTTACCCGCCGAAGCTGGAAACAAAGGAGGGATTTCCGAGGGCTCTTGGACAACCCACGAGTGGGTCAAAAAAGCCATCTCACTCTACTTTCCCATTCAGGAAATGCAGACTATTGAGCTTGGGCCTTTTGAATACTATGACAAAATCCCGCTCAAGTCTGGTTTTGCAGCAAAAGGCGTTCGCGTAGTACCACAGGCCTTGGCTCGGTACGGTTCGTTTATTGAAAAAGGCGCAATTCTGATGCCTTCTTATGTCAATATCGGGGCGTGGGTAGGAAGTGGAACTATGGTAGACACCTGGGCCACAGTCGGTTCCTGCGCACAGATTGGCCGCAACGTTCACCTTGCCGGGGGCGTGGGCATTGGCGGCGTTTTGGAGCCGCCACAAGCCACGCCGACCATCATTGAAGACGAATGTTTTATTGGCTCGCGCTGTATAGTGGTGGAAGGTGTTCACGTCGGGCGAGAGGCTGTGTTGGGAGCCAACGTAGTACTCACGCAAAGCACCCATATCATTGACGTTACGGGTTCAGAGCCAATCATCTACAAAGGAAAAGTGCCGCCGCGCTCGGTGGTTATACCAGGCACCTACACCCGGAAATACCCGGCGGGCGAATATCAAGTGGCTTGTGCCCTTATCATTGGGCAGCGTCAGGAAAGCACCGACAAAAAAGTTTCTTTGAATGAGGCGTTGAGGGAATATGCGGTAGCGGGGTGATTTTTGGGGTGATTTGTTGATTTGGGGATTGGGTTATTTGGGGTGGTAAAGCAGGGCATTCCTCCCTGTTTTCGCGGTGTACACAAACTCTAGCTTTGGCACCCCAAATAACCAAATCCCCAAATAACCAAATCCCCAAATAACCAAATAACCAAATCCCCAAATAACCAAATCCCCAAATAACCAAATCCCCAAATCAACCAATAAACAACACATGAACAAAACCATCGAAATCCGGACCACCCAAAATGTGACTATCGAGTACGAACTCGCTGGGTTGCGTGAGCGGGCGCTGGCCTGGATGCTCGATACGGGTATTATTGTGGTCGGGTACTATATTCTGATTATCCTGATGATGGTCATTTTTGGGGAAATAGGCAATTGGTGGGGCGTGTTTTTTGGCATAATGCTTTTTTTGATCTACTTTCTTTACCACATCTTTTTTGAGATTATGAAACGCGGGCAAAGCCCTGGGAAAATGGGGCTTGGGATCAAAGTAGTTCGACTCGACGGCAAAGACCCCGAATGGAGCGATGTGACCCTGCGCGCATTATTGCAATTGGTAGACTCCATTTTTTGCCTGGGCATTGTCGGGGGCTTGCTTATCCAGACCACTGCTAAAGCCCAGCGGCTCGGTGATATGGCCGCCAATACCACCATCATCAAACTTCAAAGTACCTACCACTCCTTCCGCCTCGCTGATATCCTTAGCATCTCCTCTTTGCAAAACTATCAGCCCGTGTACCCGCAGGTGCGCAACTTAAGCGAGCGCGACATGATTTTTGTCAAAAATGCCCTCACCCGTCTTGGCACCTATCCCAACCAGGCCCACGAGGAACTGGTGGAAGACCTTGTGACACGGCTTATGCTTTTGATTGGTGTGGAGCAACGACCCTTCAACCGCGTGGAGTTTTTGAAAACTTTGTTGAAGGATTACATTGTGTTGACGAGGTAATAATACATTTGCCATCGGGAATTTAGTCGCCCCCACATTTTCCTTCGGTTTTTTCACCCAAACCAAACAATCATGCCGCTCGCCCAACCGCTTGCCGAACTTCGCCATAATCTCGAAGCGCAAATTCGGGAAGGCCAACTACCCGACGCGCTTAATGCGCTCTTGGCCCAACTTCCGGACGGTTCAGAAAATTACCGGATCGTGTCTGCCCTCATTGCACGGCTCAATGCTGCGAACAAGGAGCGGTATCGGAATACCATTTCGGCAGAAGAATACCAGCGTCGGGTGGATCAGGTTTCAGCGGATTTTTTTGATTTGCTGTCCGGGTTGAAAGAGCGTGATTTTGAGGCAGAACCTGCCTCCACCAATGCTGCGGCGGGTAAACAAGGCAGTGTATTGTACCGGGTACCCCATGTGATGACCATCCAAAAGCCTGTGCGATGCACCATCCGCGTTGCGGTAAATGAGGATGTAATTCTTGAAAACATCGTGCTGGACGAGCATGTGGAAGTCAAATCCCGCGTAGAGATTTCCGACGTAATGAGCGCGGAACTCGTTGATCCAGAAGGTGGTACTTTCCAGATAACTCCACTGAACAAACATACCCAACTCATTAAGGAAACGGGATACACCGAGTGGAATTTCAACGTCACGCCCCTGATTGAAGGGGTACATCAGTTGCTTGTCAAGGTTTCCATCATGGAAGTGGTGCCAGGTTTTGCTGAGCCGATTCCACGGGAGGTGTCATTGATGGAAACGGTGACGATTGTAACAGAAGGGAAAGCGCCAAGTGATACCCCCTCAGAGGAATTCAAGCCCAGTGGGCAAACGTTTGATTTTCAAAGTACTTCGACAGTTAAAGGGAATTATGATATCAATTACAGTAAAAGTATCGAATTGCCCCCTGAGTCGACCAATCCTTCCATGCCCAAATCTTACAATCGAAATCTGCGGGCACTGGCTTTGTTCCTCGCTTTCCTGGTAATCGTGCCTGTGGTAGCTTTTGCTACTGCACCGGAGTTTTCGGCGTATGTAATCGCTATTGTTCGGAACACCCCGGAAGCTTATACTGACTTTATTGAAAACCACCCCAACAGTCCGCGCATCGAAAAAGCCTATTTTTACAGAGCAGAAGCAAGCGGGCAACTGACCGATTTTCGGACGTATCAGGAAAAATTTCAGCAAGGCGGGAAATATGAGGACAAGGTTTTAGCCAGAATTGGTACGCTCGAAACCAAATCCCTTGAAAACATTCGCAAGCGCCCGGATTCTTTAAAAATCAAACAGTTCGTGGACGATTTTCCCGAAAGTGAACGGCTTGAAGAAGTAAAACAGGCCGTGGGAGCTAACGTCGAAAACCGCTACAAATTCCTTGACAACGTCGAGGATGCCTATGTCGCTTCAATAAAAGCCCTACCTACTAAAGCCAAAGTAGAAGCCTATCTCCGAGATTTTCCCAACTATGAAAAACTAGACGACGTGGATGCAGCCACCCGTACCAGACCTGAGGTGTTCCAAAAAGTAAAGTCCGTCTTGGAAGAGGCGTATTTGAAAAAAATGGAAAAGAACCAGACCCAGATACATTCGGACCCGTTTATTGAAAAATTTCCCCAACCCATGCGGCTAAAAAAGTTTGGAAAAATTTCAGATAAATCGCAACTCAATCTAACTGTTTCAGTGTATGATGCCGATACGAAAGTGCCTATCAATGGCACCACCACTACTTTTTTTGACCTCGGCATTCTTAAGGGAGGCAATTTTTTGAGTAATAAAAGCGGAGGTAAAGCCGAAGTGTTCCCTAAAGATTCAAATACTAAAAACTATAAGGTTGATTATGAGCATAAATATCAAATATTGACCGCCAAAGAAGGCTATGTGTCGGATATCTCAAAGGCAGATTCTTCAGAAGTTGTTTCAACAATAGGAAAGGTTGATGGCGACACGATAGAAGTGAAACTCTACCTGCACCGTCCATCAGCCCTAGAAGAACTCCTTCCGATAACGCTCTACTTCGACAACGACTATCCAAAACCTATCCAGGACCCAAAATATCTGGACACCACTTTACTTGATTATCAGAAAACCTTTGTGAACTATATCCGCAAAAAAGAGGAATTTAAAAGAGAGTTTACAGAGGTACTCACAGGACAGGAAAAACTAAACGAGCTTGATTCAATAGAGCATTTTTTTGAACAGGAAGTGCGGATGAACTGGAACGCTTTCTTCTCCTTCTCCAGCGAGTTAGGTTCGATGCTTGAAGCCGGCGATACTATTATCCTTTCTCTAAAAGGCTATGTTTCGCCGCTGTCAAACCCTGAATATAGTAACCATTTGACTAACCGTCGGATAGCCTCTGTTTATAATCACTTTATGATTTTTGACGGCGGCTTTTTTAGACAATATCTGCAATTTGGAGGCAGTAATCAACTGAGGTTTATCCGAGAACCAAATGGGAATGCCACTCCTGCTCCAGACAAAAACAAAGACCTAAAAAATCTTCGCCTCTCGGTATATGATTATAAGATCTGTCGAGAGCAAAGGATTCAGATTATCGGAGCGAAAGTGATCAAAAGTAGTAAGACGAAAAAGAGGTTTTAACATTATCCAAAGTGCCCCCTACTTCCCCGCCATCAACTGAGCATTAAAGGCCCCCGTGTCAAACTGCACGTGGCGGACCTTCAATTTCCCTTCCGCGTTGAATTCATCTGTAAAAATGAAGGGCAGAGAAACCTGATTGCCAGAAGGCGGATTGCCCTGCATGGAGCCTGTGTTGGTGCCACTGAAAACGCCGCGCCCACACACCATGTTTCCTTTCGCAAATATCTGCACGATCTCGTGCTTCACGTCCGGGAAGCCTGCTTTTTGGCCAGCCATGAGGCCTTTGAACACTTCGAGATTGCCGGGCTGGGGCAAGAAGGGGTTGTAAATCTGATAATCGGCAGCGCAATATTGGTCGAATTTGGCGTATTCGCCTGCGTCCATGGCGGCTAGGATGGCGCGAACCGTGGCTTCGTTTTTGGCTTCCGTTTGAGCCGCTTCGTTGGTTTTTTTGTCCATGCACGATGGTAGAAAAATGGCTGCTAACAAGGAACAGAACAGCATGATTTTTTTGAACATTGACTTCATTGCTGAAAAATTTTAAAAGATGATTCGTTTTTTCTGCAACAAAGGTCAGGGCCGATTAAGCGGCAGTTATGGTATCAAAACGACTTCCTGTGGTGCGATTACGATTAAAGCCAACAAATTTTAAATCCGTGTCTTATCCGTGAGATCCGTGGCCCACTATGCGAGGCTGGGCTACGGTTCACACAGATGACACGGATTTATTTGCTCATGTTTTCCCTCGGTATTGAAGCGGAGTGCAGTTGGTTTGTTTTTTGAAAAACTTGTTGAAATGCGACGGATCGGAGAAATCCAACTGATAGGCAATCTCTGCATTAGATAGTTCCGTGTGAAGGAGGTAGGCTTTGGCTTCGGTCAAAATCATGCTATCAATCAGTTCGCCCGCCGTTTTTTCCGACTGTGATTTGATGGTGCGGTTGAGGTGGTCTGCGCTGATATTGAGCAGTTTGGCGTATTCCGAGACTTTGCGAAGCTTCAAAAAATGTTGGCTGACCAACTTTACAAAACGCCTGAACAAGGCGTTGCCGCTGGTCGCTGTTTCCGTTTGATCGAGCTGTTGTTCTTCGTAGGACCTATTGGCGTGTACCAGGATGAGTTGGAGATAAAGTCGGATCATTCGGCCAATATCGGCCTTTCGGTTTTTGATTTCGCCGTTGATTTTGAGAATCAGATTTTCAACTTCTTCTGCTACTTGCTGACTGAGTTGGAAACTTTGAACACCAGAATAATTGAAAAATGGATACTGCTCCCGATTGTCTTTCAAAAGCAGGGATTCGGCCATGAAATCTTCCTTGAACAGCATATAATACACAAAAAAGTCGTCGCTTTGGTCATAGAGCGAAAACACCTGACCGGGAAAACCGAACACGATGCTGTCGCGCACGGGATGGTAGGTTTCTATTCCGAGATCAAAGTTGGCTGTACCGGCCCTTAATAGCGCCATTCGATAATACGTTGTCTTAATCGGGCCAATACTAGACTTCACATTGGCAGAAGAATACAGCCCAAAACCACCTTCGATGAGTTCCTTTGAGTTGTCCAACCCAAAATCGCTCTGAACAGCCTCGTCCTTGTGCATGCGGTAGAGGGCCGCATCGAGTTGGTAAGTTTTGATTTCAGTGCTGCTTTTCTTCATACACTTCGAGGAGATTTGTGCGATTTTCCTGACCGGAACTTGTATGTAAAAATTGAAAACAAAAGTAGCATGATTTGTACTTTTGGGCGTTTTCCAACAATTGTTCACTTAAACCGTATCAGTATGAAACAATCATTCATTGCCCAGTTTGCATTCTTGTTGGCCATCCTCCTCGCCTGCAACGCCCAAACACCAGCTCCGGCTGAGCAACAGAAAACCCCCAATCCCGCCATCATGACCTGCGAGCAGTTGGATGGTAAGCAGTATAACATCACGCTGACAGCAGGCGGCAAGACAGAAGGCTCAGAAATCCTTTCCTTCAAAAACAAGACAGTGGAAAGTTCTGAATGTCTGCAATATGGTTTCGCAGCTGTTCCGTTTACCTGCGCTCCTGCAGCAGATGGTTCTCTTACCATTGAAACAGTAATGACAAGCGAAAAAGAGGGCCGAATGGATTGGAAATGCACTGCCACCGAAAACCAGGTGCGCGGCACCATCCTTTGGGTCAAAGCCGGTCAGGCAGACATTGCCTACACGTTTGAAGGCCCCGCGAAATAATTTTATAAATGCATTATCTACTGCACTTTCTGCATCTCTCCCGGTCAAAGGAGCTCATATTTACAAAGAAAAGCCGTTTGGAGCATTTGCGCAGTGCTGTTCGACGACTGCGGTTTGCACTGATTCTACTGGTAATTGCCGTATTTATAGGGACTTTGGGCTATCGGCTTATAGAGCACACCCCTTGGTTCGATGCTTACTATATGAGTTTGGTTACCCTTTCTACCGTAGGTTTTGGGGAGGTGATTCCTTTGAGCCATGCCGGACGCTTTTTCACCTCCTTTCTCATTATTTTCAACATTGGCTTTTTTGCCTACGCGATTTCCACGGTCACCAGTATTTTCGCTGACCCAGAAATTCACGCTTTTTTTTCGGACTTAAAAATGATGCAGCGAATCAACAAAATGCAGCAGCACACCATCGTCTGTGGCTTTGGTCGTCATGCCGGAGAAGTATGTAAGGAACTCTCGAAACAAAATTTGCCCTTTGTGGTCATTGAAATTGATCCCGAAAAGACAGAGCAACTGAAAACCGAAACAGATTATTTGTTCCTGAGGGGCGACGCCACCCTGGATGAAGTCTTACACGGGGCTGGTATTGAGCGGGCTACTTCTTTGGTGGTGACTTTGCCCTCAGACGCCAACAATCTTTTTGTGGTGTTGTCCGCCCGGCAAATCAATCCGGGACTCAAAATCATCAGTCGGCTCAACAACGCTTCCGATGAATTAAAACTCCGTCGGGCAGGCGCCAACCATGTGGTGATGCCCGAGCAAATTGGCGGTTATTACATGGCCACTTTGGTAAAAAAACCAGACCTGGTCGCATTCTTCAACCTGATTTCCAATGTGGGGACAAATCATGTGGTCTTTGAAGAGATCCCGGTAGCACAGCTGAAAGACAAATTTCAGGGATGTTCCATCGCCCAAAGCAATATGCAGACCGCTACCCATGTGCCCATCATGGGACTGCGATACCCCGACGGGCATTATCAACTCAACCCTCCACCAGAAACGGTTCTTCAGCCCGATATGCAGATTGTGGTACTGGGCGATGCCGAACAGATTAAACGCTTTTGTTCGCTGGTGCTGGCTGATGGAAATGAGACGACTAATTAAAACCAAGTAGGATTAAATGAAACACATAGTCACATAAGGGCACATAGTTTTGAAAATCAGGACTATGTGCCCTTATGTGCCTATGTGTTTCATTTAACCCCGTTCCCCAGCGTTCATATACTGTAGCACCATTTTTATCTCACCATAAGAGTATTTCTCCTCGAAATGCGCCTTCGCCTCGTCGCTCGCCTGGGTGTTGTTTGCTTGAAAAAACGCTTCGATCTCTTCAACTTTTTCACGATCCAAAAGGCTGAAAATATCAAGTTCGCCCAATCCCACGAAAGTTGCCAAATGGCCTTCGATCGTGGTGCGCACAAAACCCCGCGCTTGTGCAATTTCGTCAATCGTTTTGCCTGATTTGAACAACTCAAGGCTCAATAACTTGGTGTCGGTTTTGACCGGTTTTTCTACCGTCGTCTGCGGGAGTTGATCTACATCAATTTTGTTTTCGTTACAATAGGCCTGGATCATGGGAATGAGTTCAGCTCCAAACTGCTTGATCTTTACATCGCCTATTCCTTTGATCTTTTTCAAAGCAACCAGGTTTTGGGGCAAAAATTGAACGATTTCAAGCAGTGAACGTGTTGGAAGCACTTCGTAAAGTTCCAGCCCATTCACTTCTGCCACTCCTTCGCGCCATTTTTTCAATAAGGCGAACAGGGCCGGATGCGGTGTATTCATAGGTATGCCGCTTCGCTCGGGAGGCATAACAGTGTTTTTCGCCGCACGGAAGTCCAGTTCGGCATCCGCCTTGGTTCGAAGGTATCGGGTGGCAGAAAAACCATTTTTGAGGTTTGCGAAGCAGGCGTTTTTGATAAAAATTTCTTTTTGAAGTCCTTCCAAGGTTTCCAGTGCTACTTTTCGCACCGATTTATTGTCGGTCAAAATCTGGATGCTCTGGGTGGCGGGCAACAGCGATTTGCCCAGTTTTTCTTCAAAATAAGTCCCCGCTTTTTGGAGGCGGGCCTGGAGTTCCTCGTTGTTTTCGGGCAAAATGGCTTCGTTGAAATATTGCCAGATTTGTGACTTGAACCGTTCGGCTATCCCGATAACCTGTTCAAGGGCCTGTGTTTCTAAAGTTAGTATTTGTTGCCCGGCCCCTTGGTGGAGCGCCTTTTCATGTTCCAAAAACACGCGATTCATTTGTGTAAACTGTCTGCGAAGGCGGCTGAAATCAAACAATTCCTGTACAAGCGACTGCTGGTAGTCGGCTTTGGAACGATTGAGATGGGCTTCGTCGGGAGCGTTTTTGTCGGCTTCCTCAGAGTAGTTTTTTACCACAGAATCGGTCTTGACGCTTGAAGGGACGATTTTGGAACGAAGCACGATGCCTTCAAAACGTTTGCACCGGCTAAGCGCCACATACACCTGCCCGTGAGCGAAAGCCGCCTGTGCGTCAATGATGGCGCGTTCAAACGTGAGGCCCTGGCTTTTGTGAATGGTAATGGCCCATGCCAATTTGAGCGGATATTGAGTAAAGCTGCCGAGCAATTGCTCTTCGATCTCTTTGCTTTGTTCATTCAGGGTGTATTTCACATTAGTCCACTCCACTGCTTGCACTTCTATGTCCTCGTTTTCACCCGGACAACGAACGTAGATGGTGTCTTTTCGGAAGCCCGTTATTTTGCCAATTTTGCCATTGTAAAAGCGTTTTTCGCGGTTCATGTCATTTTTGACAAACATCACCTGCGCGTCTTTTTTGCACTCGAAAACCTCGTCGGCAGGGTAGGCGTATGCCGGGAAATCGCCTTCAATGCTTGCCTTAAAGGTCTGCAGCGGCTGTTCGATGGCGGCTAATTTTTCACCGTTGATTTCTTGCGCCGAAGCATTGTGGGCCGTCAGGGTGATATAAGGCTCCTCTTCTGAAGGTTTAAAATTGGCGACAAAACGGCTGTTTAGCAAATCCAGCACTGATTCGTCCATGAGATTGTTGCGTACCTTGTTCAGCAAGTCAATGAACTTGGTGTCTGACTGACGATAGATATGTTTCAATTCAATAGAGACGGGGTCCGTTTTGCCAAGTGCCTGACTGCCAAAGAAGTACATCGTTTGATAATGCTCGCGCAGCAGATACCACTCTTCGTCTTTAACGATGGGTGGAAGCTGGTGCAGGTCGCCGATCATGAGCAATTGAACACCGCCAAAAGGTTTATAGCGATCGCGGTAACGGCGCAGCACATCGTCTATGGCATCGAGCACATCGGCGCGCACCATGCTTATCTCGTCAATAACGAGCAGGTCGAGGCTCTGGATCAATCGGATTTTTTCACCGGTAAACCGGCGTTGCCGTGCGGGGTCTTTTGCCGCACCCGGTATAAAAGGGCCGAAGGGCAATTGAAAGAAAGAGTGAATGGTCATGCCGCCTGCATTGATGGCCGCCACACCTGTAGGTGCTACCACAACAAGCCGCTTGGGTGTCTCCTTTTTGATCTGGTGCAAAAAAGTGGTTTTCCCTGTACCTGCTTTTCCCGTAAGGAAGATATTTTTATTGGTGTTGCGTAGGTAATCGAAAGCGAGTTCGAGCTCTGGATTTGTTTGAAAAGACATGCAGTATTTTCATGGGGGCTTTGCGTGGTTAAATGATGTACGAATGTACGGCAAAGTGCGCAAAGATGCAATGAAAATTTATTTACATTTTTTTGTTAAACTTTTTGTTTTAAAGTTGAGTTTTTTACTTTTGCATCATTCTTCACATCAAAATTTTAACGACATGAAAAAACAACTTATCGCAACCATCGTAGGCGGATTGATCCTCTTCATCTGGCAATTTCTCTCATGGTCAACCCTTGGGGTGCACAATTCGGAGCATGGCTATACGGCCAATCAGGATAAGATCATGGAAGCACTCAATCAAAATCTGACAGAAGCGGGCACATATATGGTTCCAGGGGTGCCTCCCGGAACCAGCCACGAACAGGCTGAAGCCTTGATGCAACCAAATATGGGCAAACCTTGGGCCAGCATCAGTTACCACAAGTCCTTCAACATGAACATGGGCATGAATATGTTTCGCGGATTTGTGGTTGATCTGTTGGCTGCCTTTCTGTTGAGCTGGCTGTTGTTGAGGTTTGCTAACCTCAATATGCGGACTGCTGTGCAATCGTCTATTTTCGTGGGCCTTATTGGCTATTTGACAATCCCTTATCTTAACAGCATTTGGTTTGAAAACAATTCTATCGGGCACCTTATTGATGCCCTTGTTTCATGGGGACTTTTGGGGATTTGGATGGGCTGGTGGCTGACTAGGAAATAAAGGACAGATGATTCGAAACGAACTTCCCGAAAGTTTGGAACTTTCGGGAAGTTGAATATCAGACAGCTTCCAAGCTTATTTCTTTTGACTTTGTTGATACCACAACCAACCACAAAGCAACACAATGCCAAGTTGGATTACCATTGCTGGGATCGGCACATTGACATCGTCCATGAACCGGTGCTTTGAAGTGTTTAGAAGGATCAAACCATAGCCTACCGTGTAGGCCCAGAGTACCTGTGGGCTATTTCGGGCTGAATAAGTGATCAACCCAATGGTAATGCTCAGCATGGCGACCACTGTCATCATGATAAGAACGGCGCTGGCTCCACCCTCATCCAAATTTGGATAAACTTCTGCCATGACCTTATCGCCCATGGTGTAAAAAGCTATGCCTTGAAGCACGAGCACGGCAGCAATGCCGGTGAATATGTTTTTCTGATTCATTTTGAAAAGAATTTTATTCTGAAAAGGAAGTTTAAAAATAAAATTTTTAGGCAATTCTATTACTCCTATTTCTTGTTGCCCAAACCGAGTTTGTAAATCAACCAGCCCGCAACAATGCCCATAAGTATGTGCCAGGCGATATCGCCTGCTGCAAGTTGCAATGGCCAGTAAACAAACGTTGCCATATTCGCCAAATTCCAGGTGGCTGCCGCTGAAAGATGGAACAGGCCTCCAACGGTCAAAGCACCGCGCAGGGTATTATTTTCAGAACCGGTTATTGACAAAATCCAGGTCAGTGAAAAAGCCAGCAAAAGTTCTAAAACCATTATCGGCAGGGGATTGAAATCAGCCATCTTCACAGCAACATCCCCCAGGGCCGCAAAATTCCTGTCAAAAAAATCTGCGGCCACAAGCCCGTGAAAAACGCCGTTGAGGGCAAAAAGCACTACGGTTGTAGTAAACCATGCTTTTAAAAATCGTTTCGTTGTCATGTTGAACTTGGTTGAAATGATAATTAAAAACGCATTGAGGCACAAAAATTAATTCTTTGGTTGATACCGGGCTACCGCGTTTTTGATGATTGGAACCGTTTGCAAATAAGCATAAATGGCATCCACTTCGCCGTCCGTTAGTGCCGTATGTGGGAACATCGGGTAATAAAGCGGGCCGCCCTTAGGGCTTTTGCCAAATCTTACAGCATCCCTGAACTGTTCCTGCGTCCAGTTGCCGATACCGGTTTCTTTGTCCATCGTGATGTTCGAAGATGGCACGGTTTCGCCCTCATAATTGAGCATGGGATTGCCGCCGCCATAATAGCCTACAGAACGTTCGGGCACTTTGGTGTCCATGGTTTTGAAATCAGCGCAATGGCAGGGATAGCAATTGTAAAGCCCGTCAGCCAAATATTTTCCAAGCGCTATTTTGTCGGTTGAATCCGGTACCAGTACCGGAGCTGCAGGCAAGGCCGGCGGTGTGAATACGGTGTTGCTGAGGAATTTAACCAGAAAATTGAACTGATTTTCAGGATATTCCTTTGGGTCAGGCGCAAGGGATGGATCCTCAGAACGCAACCAGGCGATGATCGCATGAATGTCGCTGTCAGCCATAAGGCTAAAACCGCCCATGATTGGGTTGTAGTGACCATCTTTGCGAATACTCCGGCGCAGATAGTAGTAGATCTCAGCGTCTGTCCAATCGCCGATGCCATGGATTTTGTCCTGCGTGATATTGGACGAAGCAATGACACCAAACTCTTTGGGCAGGTCGGTCATGATATGCCCGGTCATTTTGCCTGTGTTGAAATCTTTGTGGCACTCTTTGCAGAGCATGCTGGCAATTTTAGCCCCTTGAGCGACAGCCATACTGTCGCGAGGCACCTGAAGATCAACAAGCTCCGCAGGGAGTTGATATTCGTAATCAGGGACGCCTTTAATGTGGATATAGGCAGCCGCCAAGGCGACCAATAATACTACTGCACCAAGGATGTAAGCAAGGATTTTGAACAGGCGTTTCATAAAAAAAGTTGGACGTTTTGAATGGTGAAGAAAAATATCTCTGGATCAAATCTTGTTCAGGGGTGTTCAAAAAGGTATTCCTGCCGTTCGTCGCTCGATGCGCTCCACTCCATAATTTGCGCTTCCATCTCGTCTTGCGAGGCAAAACGAGCGGGATCGTAACAACCCAGTGGAAAATTGGCCGTGCGTACCGGGCAACGGTTGCAGTGCGTACAAGGATTGTCTGGGCGGTTGATGCCTTCTTTGAAAAGCCTCAGCAAATTGACGTTGGCGAGCAATGGGCGTGCCATGGCGATCAGGTCTGCTTTCCCGGCTTCCAGTGTACTTTCAATCAATTCTCTATCCTGAAACCCGCCATTGGCAATAACTGGCAACCCAATTTCGTCTCTGAACCGCTTGGCATCGTCAGCAGAAATTGCAGGCACATCTTTCCAACCAATGTTGACCAAAGGAGACAAAATACCCTCCGGGATGGAATTGGCCAGCACCGAACGCACCCAGGCTTTGGTAGACAGATGGCGGTTGCTGTTGTAAAACATCTTCATTTCATGCAGCGGGAAAGAGCCAGGGTTGCCTTTTGGATTGATAAACCCATAGCCTTTGTCAATGTGAAGGTAATCAACGCCCAGTTCTTTCAGCTTTTTGGCATAGTACAGGTTTTCGTCAATTGTGTTGCCGAAGTACCAATGTCGCAAGGGGAACCGGATGGGCAGGCGGAGGTTGTATGGAAGGTAATTATAATCGGCGGCAGACAAGCGGATGCCGAGCGGGAAGTCATCGCCGATCTTTTTCCGGGTTGCGCGCACGATCTCTTCTAAAAACCGAAAACGATTGTCCACCGAGCCGCCGTATAGGTCACTGCGGCGGTTCACGCCTGGGTTGAGAAACTGGTGAATCAAATACCCTTTTGATGCTGTGATCTCTAATCCATCCGCCCCCGTTTCGCGCACGCGTCGTCCTGCTTCGGCAAATTTTTCGACAGCGATTTCGATTTCTTCTATCGTCATGGCACGGTGCATATTTTTATACCCGAAAAAGAAGTCGAACAGCGTGGAAGAGGATTTAGCGTCTTCTGCCTCGTTGAATAAACTTGTTTGGGTGTGACCGCCCACATCGCCAATTTGTATGATGTAGCGACAATCGTATTGCTGCACAGCCTTGACCGCTTCCGCCAGAGGTTTGATGAAGCGGTCAAGCGAAAGAATTGGGTATTGAAGTGGAGAAGCACGCTTCCCATCCACAGCAATGGTGGCTGAGATAATGGCAGCAACCTCATTTTGCGCAAACCGCTTTTCAAAATTTTTAAAGGCAGAAGTCACCGTACCGTCCCAATAGGCCGTTTTTCCACCAATAGACGATCGCACGATTCGGTTTTTGAAATGCAGGTTTTTGATATCGAAAGGCTCAAAGATCATGGCTGGATATATTTTGAATCGGTAAAAAACTGAAAGGCGCGGTCGTTGACAAGATCTGGGCGTTCGTCCACTATAAAATGCCCGGCATCTGGGACAAGTTCTATTTGAAAATCGTCCATGTGTTTTTCATACCCGCGCAACCAACTCAGGGATAAAGCAAAGTCTTTTTTGCCAAACAACAAGCGGGTTGGGGTTTCGATCCGATACTTTTTATATTTACCAAATAGCCCTAGCGGGACATATTCTTTCGTTAAAAACACGCCATACAGTTTTGCAGAAGCCCTGGCCCGCTCGGGTTCCATGAATTGGTCGCTGAAAATGTTTTTTTCCATTTCCGTCCAGCCCGTTTTGTGGGTGCCGCCACGGGTCAGCAGGTGATGGACAAAACGACCGCTTTTTTGCAACATCCGGGGCCCGAAAAAGGGCATTGATATTTGGACCATATAGCTTAATTGCAAAGTCGCAGGGATCATCTGCAGGCTGACTTTAGGCCAAATGGGTGGTATATTCGTAGCAAAATGCTGAAGGATCAATCCCGGGTTTTTTGCATTGGCAATGAACCCTATCCAGCCGCCCCAGTCGTGGCTGAGGAGCCGAACCTGTTTGTAACCGAGGGCGGAAATGAGCTTTACAAAATCATCGGCGAGTTCATCTTTCAGGTAACCTCCAGCCGTGGCTTCACTCCAGCCAAACCCCCGTATATCGGGTACGATGACGCGAAAATTCCGGGCAAAAAACGGGATTTGCTTGCGCCACATCCACCAGTGCTGAGGCCAGCCATGATACATGATCAGCGGTTCGCCTTGGCCTGCTTCAGCAACGTGAATCTTGCAATTGCCGATGTCCACCATTCGATGGGTGAGCTCCACGCCTTCTACGGGCGGATATGGGCGCGGGTGTAAAGATTGTTCCATGGTTTCGGTTATTTGAATGCGCTTTCAAACCGGATCATCTCTATGACCACGGGTGAAAAAAAGTGAATTGTGGCACACTTCGACCGTGTGCCACAAGTTTCTTCTTGATAGGTTCAATTCGAAAATGCCGCTTCGAGGCTCGAAAAATCACCCGTGGCTTTCCAATTGGTAGCGAGACCCGCTTCATTAAATTCCCAATTGAAAACAATCTTGCTCGTGAAAGGCTTGCCAGTGGCGTTAACGATGCCAACTTGCTGCACATCGTGTATTACTTTATTACCTTCTTCACGGAAATTGGAGGGCTGAATGTGCGTGGTTTGAACATTGCTGCCAAGTGCCATGAAGTATTGCATCGCACCGTCTTTACCATTGTATTGTCCGGCAAACGGGACGATACTGGGGTTGGCGGCATTAAAAAAAGATACGTTTTCTGCGAGTTTGGAGAGGATTCCAGGCATGTCCCCTTGTGCAAAGCAGGCGAACATTTGCTCGATGGTTGAAAGATTGTTAGACATGATAAATCTTGTTTAAGGATGGAAAAAAGATAAAGGAAAGTTTCAACATCTCCGGCGGCTGCGATTAATACAGCCGCCGGAGCACTTAAATTTCCGTAGCGCTATTTAATTAGCAGGTGCTTCGCCAGGTGCGGGCATCAGCCCCAATTGGCGCATCAGGGAGCCAGAATCCTGATAATTGTGGATAGATGCGATTTTGCCGTTGACAAATTGGTGAACTTCGCATACAATGAATTTCACCTGTTTGCCCGTAGGCGGAATGGTTCCTCCGGGGCCAACCAGTGGACCGGTATGGGTTCCGTTGCCTTCAAATTCCAGGGCAACATAACCGTTGGCGCCTTCAAATACGTTGGTGTGCTTAATTACCAAATCGGGAAAAGCCGATTTGAAATACATTCAAAGCGATCGGAGCCAAGCAAGGATATCTCCTGCTACTTTTTCCGCCCCCGGCTCTTCCATAATGAAATGCCCGTGCTTTGGGTATTCGAGCAGCGTTGCATTGGTACTTTTCGCAGTATACTGGTACAATCCTTTTGAAATGATGCGGTCCTGCCCGGCTCCAATACAAAGTGCCGGACAAGGGTATTTTGCCGAATTCAACCGAATTGCACCCAAGAGCATTTGCCGATAAACAATGCCCGATTCAGGTATGACCTTAAGCGCCAATCGCTTGGCATCCGCTTCCGGCATGGCGTTGTATGCGATTTTTCGCAACGCGGCATAACTTGGCAAGATCGGCCTCCCAAGGAATATCCCTGGCATCATTGGTATAAAAGAAGGAAGCGAACCCAATTGGGCCGTAAGCATTGCGGGTGGAGCTGAGCAAACAAGCACCGTAGCTGCTGCATGGCCTGCCTCGGCCGCTTTCATTGCAAGCAACCCGCCCAAGCTGTGGCCAATAAGAATCGGCTTGCGTTCGCAGGCATCTGCCTGGGCTATAACATCCTCCAGATAATCCTGAAATTTCAGGCCGCTTGCACTATGAGGCCCGATACCATTCCGTCCACGGCGCGAAAGCACCAGAGCGTCATAACCGTTTTGGGCAAAAAAGCTCAGCCAGTTTTCAAAATTGGAGTGATCAGCAAATGCGCCGTGAATAAAAAGCAGGGGAGGGTGTTTTTTCTCCTTATCGCCCAAAGCAGAAAAGCCGCTGAAGCCTGACAAAGAGATATTTAGTAAAGACGCCATGAACTTGTTTGATAGAAGTTATCTTGGATAGAACTTGAAGTTGGGGCACACCAAGGGTATGCCCCAACCTGTTTTTATTCTCTTATTTCCCCTTGCTGCTGGGTTCTTCTTTTAGCTGGTTCATCATCGTAGCGGTGTCCAACTCAACCCAAGCTTCGGTTACTTTGCCTTGCGCGTTGAGTTTGTACACGCCCAGCGCAGAGATTTTGATCTTTTTTCCGGTTGCGGGTTGTCCCATGAACGAGCCTGTGTTGGTGCCTTCAAGCCAACCTTGCACCGCAATGGTGCCATTGTTGTTGGAGACCACCCGCAGATTGCGTTTAACATCAGGGAAGCCCGCTTTGAGACCGGCCACACGCTTTTTCATCTCCTCATTCGTATTGGCTACGCCACTGAAATAGTGCACACCGTCGGCTGCGAAATAGGAGACAAGTTTTTCGGTATCGCCTGCATCGGCAGCTGCCATAATTCCGCGCACGGTGGCCTCTGCGGATGCAGCGGCATCCGTCAGGCCTGCCATGAGCTGGGCCTCGAAAGCCTTTTGGTCGAATTGGACATGAATTGCTTTGATTTTCCAATGACTGTTGAATTCAAAAATCGTGTTGAACGGGAGGCTCACATTATTGCCAGTAGCGGGGTTGCCCATCATCGGGCCATTGTTCTGGCCTGAAAACACGCCGCGCACCGCGACATTGAAACCCGATTCGATGCTGCTCAAAATTTCGTGCTTCATATCCGGGAATGCGGCCTTGAAACCTTGACCCACGCCTACCCAAGCTTGTTTCGGCAACGCTTGTGGGGAAAATGGGGCGTTTGCCATGAAATCTTCCGAAAGTAGTTTTTCTACTTCGGCAAAACGGCCAGCGTCTACACCGGCAAAGTATTGCTTCACGATGTCGGTTGGTGTGGGGTAGTTGTTGTTTGCAAAAAGTGCAATAGAAAAGAAAGAGAGGAAAATGGGGAGTGCGAAAAATTTAGAATGTTTCATTGTGTTTGAAAATTTAGTGTGGTGAAAAGTTGGTTTGTATTGTTTGAAGGATTTGAATGTTTGACCAGGTTTAAGGGGGATAAAATCAAAGAAATTTTTTGCTTTTTAAGCAGGCTGCCAAAAACAGGAAAACTGCTATCGAAGCGAAAAAGCAGATGGATTGAGAGGATCGGTTTTTCATTTCTTGTTTCGTTTTGAGCGTACAAAGGTTAGACCCGGCATTGTCCAGCCACAAGGCCAAAACATGCTCAAAATCTGTTCAGTGGTGTTCAGAAATGAACTTGTGACGATTTATTGGAAACCCGCCATACGTTTTGAATCGACAAGCGAACCCTCATCCGATAGAAATTGCCCACGATTCATCAACTCGCCATCCAATAGACAAGCATCGGGTAATTCGACTTTTAATCTTCCCTGGGTGCTGATTTCGAGCCGAGCCCCTGAGCAGATCACAAGGAACTGCACTGGTTCGGCTGTTTTCGCGATGATGGGGTAGTGCGCTCCGTTTTGGAAGTTTTGTTCGATGACCGCTGCGCAAGTCCAATCAGGCACCATGCCGAGGCTCCAATTGCGCGGGTAGTTCCAGTCGGTAAGGTGGCCAGCCTGGCCGCCTTTCCAGATGTTCAGTTTTTGAGCGTACGCACTTTCTGCGATTAGCACAAACAAGGCAAGCGCAATGATTGAAATGAAGTTTTTCATAGTTGTTTGCTGTTGAAAAATGGTCAAAAGTTGGCGAGAGATTGCCGCCCGGCAGTTTGCACCGCCCGGCGGCTTTTCACCCGTCCTAAAAATTGCTTATTTCATCATTTGGAAGTCATCCACGCCACGGAAGTAGGCAACCTTTCCGTTTGTTACTTTGAAATGGTGCGTATAGGTGGACGTATAGGTTTTCCCGCTCGGAAGGTGTTTGTATTCTACATCAATGAGTACGAAAACATCATCGCCATCAGATACAAATCGCGTGGGTTGGAATTTGGCGTATTGGAATTTCGGGCCTAATTCCTGGAAAAACTGCCCCACTTCAGATTTGCCTTTAAACCAGCGTGCTTTTGAATCAAAAAGGCGGTCTTGAATCTCAAAGACTACGTCGTCGGAACACAGGGCCAGAATGCCTGGCACATCGCCCTGGCCGAACTTGCCATACACATCCATTACGACCGCAGTGCTCGGGTTGGCAAGCGATCCATAGCCTATTTGATAAAGCGCTCCGTTTGGGTTAGCGGTCCAGTGTGAAACGCACTTTCCAGCGGCGTTGAGTTCCACGATGTCCATGTCTTTTACCAGGATAGATTTTCCGGTAGCGGGCAAACCCATGAAAGGAGCTGTGTTGGTGCCGGTTAAGGTTACATCAAGGTAATAGCGATTGTTTCCTGCCGGAGCGATGCTGCCGATTTTGAACTTCAAGTCAGGGAAAGCATTCAAGAAAGCCTTGTACTGCTCGATGGCGTTTGCTGCGCCTTTAATTGGCATGGGCGCGAGGCCGAGTTCGGCGAAATCGTCGGCGCAAAGGCTGGCGAAGGTGTTGTAATCGCGGCTCTCGAGCGAGGCGTAAGCCTTGCGGATGTTGGCTTCCGCATTGTTTTGTGCAAAGGTTATAACTTTTGCTGAAAGGAGGAAAATGAGGGTCAGGGTGAAAAATTTGATCTGTTTCATTTTGAAAGAATTGAAATCCCGAACTTGATTCGGGAGTGTTTGAAAATTTTAGTGTGGTGAAAATTGTTTTTTGTCATTTTTGATGATGCAAAGGTGACAGCCTGGCCACCCCTCCGACAATCCACCGAAACAAGGGTTTTCTTCTCCCCGAAAAAGGGGGTTTTGCTGTTTTTTGAAAAAAAGAATTGGAAAATGCCGCGAAAGGGGCAAAGATTTGGCCCAGGAAAATATCCAAGGGAATATCCAATGTCCAACAAGGAATGTCCAATGTCCAAGTTGGTGCTGCTATCGCGATTCATTGAGGTCCAAAACGAAAGGTCAATGTGAGTGGTCAAGCGCAACGCTTATTTGGACATTGGACATTCCTTGTTGGACATTGGACATTAATGAAATCTGCCTATGAAACTGCCACTGCTATTGCTACTGCTACTGCCACTGCATCTGCGTGCACAAAACACCGCCAAACGCGACAGCCTTCTGAACCTCGCGGCAACCGCCCCGACGGATACGGCCCGCGTGTGGGCATTAATGGAAGTTGGCAAACTGTACACCCAGCCCCAGCCCGACACCGCCCTGCGGTACTTCGACCAGGCGCTGGCATTGGCAGAAAAAATCAGCTTCGAGCGCGGCATCGCCAAATGCCGTATCAATCGCTCGGCACCTTACAACAATCTGGGTCGTTACCGCGATTGCATTGCTGATTGTCAGGTGGCTATACCCATTTGCGAGCGGCTTGGTATGAAAAAGGAATTGGTGGCGAGCTACAACAATATGGGCAATGCCTGGGATTTTCTCGGCAACCGCTGGCAAGCCATTGAGGCATTTTCAAAAGCCTTGCGGGCCATGGAAGGAGTAGCACTGCCACCGCATTTTCCACTTGTGGTGCGCAACAACATGTCGCGGCAATATGGCGACCTTGGTTTGCACGACAAAGAATTTGAATACGGGCAAAAATCCTATGAGGAGGCCACTGCGCTCGGCGACTCGGCGCAAGTGGCCGCCGCGCTGCACATCATGGCTGCTGCCGCACTAAAAATGCACCGCAACGCCGAAGCACTGGGCTATTGCCGCCGGGTGGAGCGGCTCGCAAGGGAAGTGGAAGACCCCACACTACTCGTATTCGCCCTCAACAACATCGCCGTGATGACTCATGACGAACAACCAATCGAAGCAGAAAAAATGCTGCAGGAAGCATTGGATATTTCACAGAAAACAGGCGATTTATTCGGAGAGATCAGCGCCTTGGAATCTATGGCGAGATTTGCAATTGAAAAAAAAGACTTTAAAAACGCCAAAAAACTCGCGCAGAAAGGGTGTGAAAAAGCCCGGAAAGAAGGCATGAACGACGAGGTTGCCAATTGCCTCCTCATCCTTTCCGATGTAGCACTTGCTACTAACGACATTGCACAGTACCGTGACCTTCGGCAGCAATATTCGGATATGAGTGATACCCTCGCCAACACCGACCTCGTCCACGCCACTCAGGACCTCGAAACCAAATACGAGACCGAAAAAAAGGAACAGCAAATCGTTTCGCTCGAACGCGAACGGGAATTGCAAAAACTACGCCTGCGCCAAAAAAACGGTCTCATCGGGGGCTTGGCAGGGCTTTCGGGGCTGTTGTTTTTAACGGGATTCCTCACCGTTCGCAACCTCCGCCACCGCCGCCGGTTGGCAGAACAAGAAGTCAAAATCCAACAACAACAAATTACTCAACTCAAACAGGAACAGCAACTCGGTGTCGCCGATGCGATCATGCGCGGTCAGGAAGATGAGCGCAGCCGCCTCGCTCGCGAGCTCCACGACGGGCTAGGCGGGATGCTTTCTGGTGTCAAACAATCCTTAAATGGTATGAAAGGCAATCAAATCCTCAGCGAAACCGGGGCAGTCGCCCTCGGCCAGGTTATCGACGATCTCGATCGCTCCATTGGCGAACTTCGCCACATTGCCCGCAACATGATGCCCGAAGCCCTCGTGCGCTTTGGCCTCAAAGATGCGCTGCACGACTATTGCGACCATCTGCGCCTTACGAGTGGCCTGGTAGTTCACTATCAGGCATTTGGACTTGAAAAGCGACTGCCGCAACAGACGGAAGTCATTCTCTTTCGCATTGTGCAGGAGTTGCTTAACAACATCGTCAAACACGCAGATGCCAAGCAAGTATTGGTGCAACTCATTGAAAATGATGGCCGCGTGAACCTCACCGTGGAGGACGACGGAAAGGGTTTTGATCCCGAAAAATTGAAAGTTGCCCCTGGTGTGGGATGGCTCAACATTCAATCGAGGGTGGAATACCTTGGTGGCACACTGGATTTGCGGACGGAGCCGGGTAAGGGGAGTTCTGTGAGTGTGGAATGTGGTAGGTAAAACGTTGCGTCGTAGCGGCGTTGCGTGAAACAATTTTACACAATTTCCATCTCATAAAACCCCAACACAATCCCCGAATAATGGCTCGGCAAGGCGGTGGGGTCTGCCGGAGCAGCGTTGCCCAAGAACTTAAAGCCATTGCGGAGGTACACTTCCTTGAGTTTCAGGTTTTCGGCCCAGGTATCGAGGCGGACAAATTTTTTGCCTAGAGAAGCACCGTGCTGTAAGGACCATTCTACAATCGTTCCAACAAAATTCCGGCCTCTAAAATCAGGGTTCGTTACGATACGATGGAGGTAAACGGAAGGGTCACGGTCCTTTTCGCCCCAAATGGCAGGGTCAGTGTAGGCTGTTACAAAAACACATGCAACCTGGCCGTCCACCACGATTTTCCATTGCCGGTTCTCTGCGATTTCGGCTTCCACCATTTGGGTATCGAATGGCAGCCAATGCATGTGTGACACCGATTTTTGATGCGCGATTGCAGCATCGTAGAGATTGAAAATGGTTTCCAAATCGCCGGGGGTGCTATTGAGGATTTCCATTGAAATTGTTTTAATCCTTACATTGAATGACAAATAGGAATACACTTCACTTCAAAATTCACAGAATTGGCGATGTAGCATATTTCATGTGCCTTATGGTGGAACTCAATTGCTTTTTCAACCATTGAATGGTCCGCAACTGTGACGATTGGATTTAAAGTAACTTCTTTGAACTGCCCACCACCTTTTGATTCTTCAATCATAATACCCGCTGCATTATCAATGTAATCCACTACAACCACACCCTCCAGTGCACATACGTACAGGTACGAAAGCATGTGGCAAGATGAAACGGCAGTAACCAACAAATCTTCCGGATTCAGTTTTGTTTTATCGCCTACCGCCGGATTGTCCGTTGTGAGGTGCAATTCGGGTTTGTTGGCAATGCTTACGGTATGGCTTCGGTCATAATCCCGAACACCACTGGTGCCGGTGCCTTTGTTGCCATGCCATTGTGCGGTGAGTTTGTAGTGGTGTTCTTTGCTCATGATTGTGAATATTGTTTTACCGCAGAGACACAGTAGCGCAGAGTTCATATTGCTTTGAAAATCAACCCTTTGGAAACCTCTGCTACGCTGTGGTTTAGAAAAACGTCTTGTCCTCAGCTCTTCCGTATAAGCACTACCGCCGCCAATATCCCCGCAATACTCAACGCGTGAATTAATTGAAACTGCTCGCCGTCCAGTATCCCCCACATAACGGCGACTACCGGGATGATATAGGTTGTCGAACTGGCAAACAGGGCGGAAGTTTCTTTAATGAGTTTGTATTGAATCAATTGTGCAATCGCCGTCCCGAAAACACCCAAAATGAATAGTGCCAAGAGCGGCCCCCACTCGATCTGGCTCGGATGATAATTCTCTATATTGGGCAAAAAAGCAAGAAAAAATGCCAACAACCCGGTGATCGAAACCGTCACCGTAGACAAAACTACTGCCGGAATGTGGGACAATCGCTGCTTTATCAGATTGATGTTGAACCCGTAACAAAGTGTCGCCAAGATAATCAGCCCTGCATGCCAGTTGAAAGTTATGGCCGTGTCAGAGCGCTCCACCGCCAGTAAAATCGCACAAGCCAAGCCGAGCAGCAGTCCGAATACTTGATTGATTTTATAGCTGATGTGGAAAATGAAAATCGAAAAAACGAAGGTAAAAACCGGGGTCAGTCCGTTCAGCATCGCTGCCACCGAACTTTGTACTTTCACCTGTGCAAGACAAAATAAAAACGCCGGAATGAACATGCCTAACAAAGCCGTTAGCACCACGTAACCGTATTGTCCGCGTGGGATTTTCCCGAAATTGCCCAGACTAAAGGGCAAAAAAGCCAATCCTGCCGACATCAAACGTATCGTGGCGGCTTCAAAATAACCAAAGCCAGTCAGGCCTTTTTTGATGAGAATAAAACTGCTGCCCCAAATCAGGGAGAGCAGTATTAGGTAAACCCATTTGGCAAGTGATTGATTTTTATTTGCAAGTGTGAGTGTACTGGACATTTTGTTCTCTAGATTTTTTTCACGCAACGCCGCAACGGCGCGACGCTTGAGCGCTATTTTTTCACGCAACGCCGCAACGGCGCGACGCTTTATAATCCCTTTGCGTCGTTGCGCCGTTGCGTGAAATTTTTCATCGCTGATAATTAAGCAAATAACCCGGCACAGGCACCCCCTGTTTGCCACTTTCATCCGTTTCTGGCGCAAGCGGTGTAAGTTTCAAAGGCAGTACTCCCGCCCATACATTCAAATCCATGTCTTCAGGCTCGTCCATCACCCCATGTGCCCGGAATTTGACGGAGGCTTCTTCGATTTCCACGGCGATGAACATCGTTTTTTTCATGTCGCTAGCATCAGGTTGACGCGCATCTGCCCAGCGTCCGGGCATGATGTGTTCTGTGAATCGCTCAGCGGCAAGCCAGCGTTCGGCATCGGTGTCCACCAGGCGCGTTTTGCCAAAAGCCACTACTGAACGGTAATTCATCGAATGGTGGAAAACGGATCGGGCCAGCACAAGTCCGTCGAGCATGGTCACGCTCACACAAACCGGAATCCCTTTGGCCATTTGCATATAGAAATGGCTGCCCACAGAGCCGTGCAAATAGAGCGTATTGTCCACTCGGCAATAGCTGGTTGGAATGATAAATGGGTGTCCTTCAAGGTTAAATGCAACATGGCAGACCAAGCCTTCGTCCAGGATGGCATCGCGGGTGGCGGGTTGCATATCATAGCGTTTGGGGTAATACCGAGTGCCTTGAGTGCGGGTTGTTTTTGCTTTCATAACTTAATTACATTTCACCGCAGAGGCGCGGAGACGCAGAGGATTTGAAATCAAACCTCTGCGTCTCTGCGCCTCCGCGGTTTATTTTTTCTCCATTATTTAAAATCAAACGGTTTGAAGCATTGGGAAATAACGCTCTTCCATAATCCGGAAGTGGTGGTTTTGATGTCCTACGAGGGTAAAACCAATGGCTAAAACGGTCAATTCAGATTTAAACATGATCCCGGTTCTACGCAGCGCAACTTCGTCGAACGAGTCGAAAAGCATCTTGGTGCTTTCGTGAACACAGCGCAGCTCAGCCAAAATCTCCTCCAGTGGGCGCCTTTCTGCCCCGGAAAATTCGGCGAACAAGTTTTCATCAAAGCCCGGCAATTCTGTTTTGTCGTTGCGGGCAAACCGCAGGGAGCGATAGGCAAAGACGCGCTCACAGTCAGTAATGTGTTGGAATAAATCTCGAAGCGTCCATTTCCCTGGCGCATACACCTGATCGCCGAGGGCCTGAAGTTTTTCAAGGTCAAGCGAGTCAATTGCTGCTATGCTCTTCCGAAAAGCCTCTGAAAGATCTAGGTCGCCTACCTGATTGATATAGGTATCGAAGTAAGTCGGCGAGTGGGATACGTCGGTGATTTTCATAAAAAGGATGTTTTCGAGGTACAAAACTAAGTGATGATTGGACTATTCAAATCGTCCAGTTTTTAAATATTGGATAGTCCGGATTAAAAGCAAAACACTCATCTTTGCGCAGGTTTAACAGCATTCTAATTGTACAACAGACAAAAAATGGAGACATACGACGAGCATCTAAGCATCAAGGCCGCGCTTACCCAACTGTTTGAGCGTTTTGGTTTCCCAGCCGATGCTTACACAGCAAAATGGTTTGCCCTTCGCGTTGGCAAATTCCCGATTTACCTGCCGAATATTCAGAGCAGGGTTAAAGTTGCCCGTTTTCACGACATCCACCATGTGTTGACAGGCTATCCGGCCAATTGGCAAGGCGAGGCTGAAATTGGCGCATGGGAGCTTGCCACCGGCTGCAGGACTTCATTCGTCGCCTGGTTTCTCAATAGCGGTGCTGTGTTTGTAGGCCTGTTTTTGTGCCCAGGGGCAGTTTTCAGGGCGTTCAAAAGAGGATGGCGCACCCGGACCAACCTTTACCATGATTTCGAGTATGATCCACTATTGGATATGACCGTCAAGGAATTGCGACAACAAATCGGATTGGCCTAAAACTAAATCCGGCTATTTGAACCCAATCTCAATCACTGTTCAGCATTCTATTTTCATAAACATGCCACTGCCCAGCTTTTCCGCGCTTGTTTCCATAGATAAAACGGCCAAAACCCCTGTTTTCCTGCAAATCGCCACTGCGCTGACGGAGAATATTCGGCGGGGCATCATCCCATCTGGAACACGGTTGCCCGGCACTCGCAGTATGGCCGAAGCCCTTTGTTTGCACCGAAAAACCGTGGTGGCTGCCTATGAGGAATTGCTCGCGCAAGGCTGGCTTGAAACCCAAAACTCTCGTGGCACTTTTGTTAGCCAAAAACTGCCAGATATCAGGCCCATTTCTTTCAAAAAAAGCACTATTTCTGCGCCTTCTTCTACACAACCCAAAGCAGGCTTTCCTTTCAAGGCGGATCCTTTGTTAAAATTACCCCTTGTCAAAAGTTCCAATGCACTGGCTTTCAACGACGGCTTTCCTGACGTGAGGATCGCGCCCTGGGATGCCCTCAGTCGTGCTTATCGGACTGCACTCAGACAGGGCTTTCGCAAAAATCTGCTCTTTTATGGTGAAACCACCGGCGAACCCTCCCTCCGGGTAGCCATGACCGAATACCTCCGTGAAAGCCGCGGATTGCCTATTACTATTGACAATGTGTTGATTACCAGAGGAACTATGATGGCCATACACCTCGCGGTGCAGTGCATCGTACAGCCCGGCGAAGTGGTGGTGGTCGGCGAGGTTTCGTACACCTCCTGCAATCTGATCATCAAACAAAGTGGTGCCAAACTAATGACTGTTCCCGTAGATGACCATGGGATTGACGTGGAAGCCATCGAGCAACTTTGCCAAAAAATGCCCGTTCGGATGGTTTATGTCACACCCCACCATCAGCATCCGACTACTGTTATCATGCCTGCCGAACGTAGACTTCGCTTGTTACAGTTGGCAAAAACACACGGCTTTTGCATTCTTGAAGACGATTACGATTACGATTTCCACTACAACAGCAACCCGATCTTGCCCCTCGCGGCAGCAGATTCTAATCGGAATGTGGTCTATGTCGGTTCTTTGAGCAAAGTGTTTTCCCCAGCCTTACGCGTGGGTTATGTGGTCGCTCCGGCAGAGGTAATAGAAGCGATGGCCAACCTGCGGCGCATCATTGACCGGCAGGGCGACAACCTTTTGGAGGCAGCCGTAGCAGTGCTGTTCCGGGACGGCGAAATGCGCCGCCATTTGAAAAAGGCACAAAAAATCTACCACCGCCGTCGCGATCTGTTTTGTGAAATGCTGAAAATGGAGTTAGGAGACGAAATCGATTTTTCCAAACCTACCGGAGGCCTGGCAGTATGGGCTCGATTTGACCCTGCAATCTCCCTTCCCGAAGTGGCCCGAAAAAGCCGTGAAAACGGGCTCTGGATTTCGGACGGCCAGCATTACGGCCCTAAACTCAACGCCACGCGCCTGGGCTTTGCGGCCGTCAATGAGGAAGAAATCGAGCGGGGGATGAGTGTTTTAAAAAAAGTAATGCGCAAAGCTTAATAACTGCCTAGGCACATTTCCTTTTGCCACTAATTGCACTAATTTTCACGAATTTGCATAATTAACCAAGGTGATTTCGTGAAAATTAGTGCAATTAGTGGCAAAAAATAATCTGCGGCCAAGTAGTTACCAATCTTAAATAATCGCCATGGGAAAATTTCACGAATGCATCCTCCCTGCCCATCAGGAATTCATAAAAAAGCAACACTTGTTTTTTGTTTGCACAGCCCCGTTAGATGCCAGCGGCCACATCAATATTTCTCCAAAAGGATTAGATACTTTTCTGGTTTTGTCCAAAAAAAAGGTCGCTTACATGGATTTTATCGGCAGCGGCAACGAGACCTCGGCACATACCCTTGAAAATGGGCGCATCACTTTTATGTTTTGCGCCTTTCAAGGCCCGCCTAATATCCTGCGTCTTTATGGGAAGGGATTCACTGTGCTGCCTGGTACGGAGCACTGGGAGGAATACGCACAACATTTCACGATTTTCCCCAGCACTCGCCAAATCATTGTAGCTGATATTGATCTGGTCGGCACTTCCTGCGGGTATGGTGTTCCCTTGTATGAATATTCGGGAGAGCGACAGATCTTATTCGATTGGGCGGAGCGAAAAGGGGAGGCAGGACTGAGTAGCTACATTCAGGAAAAGAATTTGAAAAGCCTGGACGGGCTGCCGACAGACTATGCATTGAAAAATAATTAAACAGGAAAACCGCAAAATTGAAAACAGGAAAACCGCAAAATCAAACCAAGCAGCAGGTCTCTTGACATCTTAATTTTACGGTTTTACATTTTCAATTTTGCGGTTTTGCGGTTTAACTCAGAAGTCTATGCTCCAACGCCACCTTCACCATTTGGGCCGTGTTTTTCACCCCGAATTTGGCTAGCAGGTTTTTGCGGTGGCTATCCACGGTGAGCGGGCTGACGAAAAGTTTGGAGGCAATTTCCTGGTTGGTCATGCCTTCGGAAATGTGAACAAGCACCTCCTTTTCACGTGCGGTAAGCATGGGCAAAGGCGAGGATTTGGCCACGGGCGAAGTAATTACTTCCGACACTTCGGCGCTCATGAACATCCTGCCACGCCAGGCGGCGGTGATGCCCTCCTCCAATTCTTCTTTCGTGGCGTTTTTGAGCAGGTAGCCAGATGCGCCTGCTTCAAGCATCCGGGTGATGTAGCTACGCTCTTTGAAAGTACTGAGTCCCAGGATTTTCAGCCCGGGCTTTACTTTTTTCAACATACCGCAAAGTTCGATGCCGTTGAGGTCGCCGAGGTTAATATCAGTAAGTGCAACCTCTGCATCAGAATATTTCAAGGCTTCGAGGGCAATATAGCCGTCGGTGGCAGTGCCGGCAATTTCGACAACGGAAGAATCTGCCAAAAGGGATTTGATGCCGGCCAGGACCATCGGATGGTCGTCAATAATAAAAGTGCGAATCATAGGGACAGGTTTGATTTGATGGGACAAAAGTCCGATGGAGTCCTGCCCAAGCACCAGTCCAAAACCTGCTCATTTTTTGTTCAGGGTTGTTCAAAAAATGCAGGCCGCGCCCAGTTTAGAGCGCGGCCTGTAGGATTGAAGCCAATTTTTCTGGCTAATTAGTTCATCAATCCCAATTGACGCATCAGCGACCCAGAATCTTGATAGTTGCGGATGGAGGCGACCTTGCCGTTTTCGATTCGATGGATTTCGCAGACAGTAAGTTTGACCATCTTGCCAGTTGGGGGAATGGTACCTGCCGGCCCGACCAAAGGTCCTGTGTGTGTTCCTTCGGCCTCAAACTCGAGTGTCACCTGATCGCCACTTTCAAAAACATTCGTGTGCTTTATGACAAGATTGGGGAAGGCTGTTTTAAACCCCATGATAAAATCACGAAATGACTCTTTGCCGTTGAAGGTCTGCCCGGTGGCATAGTTTACGACCTGGATATTGTCGGCAGCAAGTGCCATAACCTCATCGAATTTGTTCTCGCTGAACAGCTTGTGGATATTCTTGCTGATCGTGGAGTTTTCGGTAGCACTTGGTTTTGGGGATTCTGGGTTGCAAGCGGTAAAGCTCAAAAAAAGACATAGAGAACCCAGAAAAACAGTTGCGTTTTTCATGTTTGAAAGAAGTTTAGTAGTGAAAAATAGAAATTTGAGTTAGGCAGTGAATTGCCGGAGGTGGTGGTCGAGGTGTCGCCACATCAGCCGCCCCCAAGCCCGATGATCCATCTTGCCAAAAACGGAATGTTCGGCTACCGAACGGTCAAAATTTGCGAAGCGGTGAATGGTCAACAGCAAGGTTTGCTTGTCGTGCTCAAAATCCGTGGGCGCAGTCATTCCTGTTCCGGGGAGGAACCCAGGGTCGGTCGGAGCGGCTTTTGGCCAAGGGACAAAGTTGCGCATGGCCTTGCCAAGCACGCTGTTGTACAGCGGTGATTTCTGCGGGGAACAGTTTTTTTCTCCCATCGCAGCGCGGAGTGGATCGGTCAAGTGAGGCAAAATTTCTTGAATGGTCAGGTTGCCCCATTGGCGGCGGTTCTTTTGGCTGAGGGATTGCAAGCGAGCAAGGATTGCCTCGCGATCGGCGTAATTTAGCAAGTTTTTCATTGGCAGCAGTTATTTTGAAGGTTTAGAATTGAGGCGTTCTCAAAGGAGTGGAAAATGATTTTTACAGTTAGCATGATGTCAAAGTTGTTGGTGAACAATTGCTGTTTGATGTAGCAAAAGTGCAGGGCCAATCATGCGTTCTGTTTGCCCCAAACGGAGCGCGACTTGCCTGAAACGGAGCAATTTACCGAACTAATTGAGGTTGTACGCCAAACCGATCTTTGAAGGCCCGCGAGAAAGCCGAAACGCTGTCGTAACCAACTTCCATTGCAACTTCACCGACTTGCATATCGGTGCTGTTAAAAAGTTGGTGGGCTTTGTCGAGCCGAAGTTGCTGCAGGAATTTGAACACCGGCACACCGAAGATTTCCTTGAAATTCTTTTTAAGTGCAAACTCGTTGGTACCCGCCAAACGCGCCAGCCGGGCGAGGCTTGGAGGATCGCTTAGGTTTTGTTCCAGCAGTTCGCGGACGTGCTGCATCTTGTCGCGTTCGTGCCGGTCGGGTTTATTAAATTCAATTGGCTTTTCACGATACGCCTCCATGAGTAGTGCGGTGATTTCCAGCATTTTGCTCTCAAAAAACAATTTCCCACTCAAGCCAGTCATTTGGTTTTGGAGCAGTTGGTTCGTAACGTGACGGAACGCCGGAGTCCATTGATTTTTGTTAAAAAAGCAGTAGCCCGGCATTTCAGCGGCACGGAGGAAACCCTTGGGCTGCAGATCGGCGTAGGAATCTAGCAGATTGAAATAACGGTCTTTGCCAATGCAGTACATGATATGGGCAAACTGTCCCTCCACTTCCAAGTGACAACTCGTTTCGGCACGGGGGAAGAGGATGTGGTTAACAAACTGCTCGTCGGACCGGGCCGGAGAATATTTCCCCTTGTTAAAAAAATTGGCCGAGCCGCGCACACAAAAATTGAAACCCACCGTCGCGCCGCCCAACTGGGGAACGATGTGTGTCAGCAATTCTGGTTTTGCGCTATAGCCCGTCGTCAGTATCAAACGGGCGTTGTCAGATAATTCAATCTGACGGTGGAGAACATGCAGGTCTTCGGATTGGAGCGTGGTTTCGGGCTCGAGGAAACGAGTGTTCATGTCGAAGTCATTTTTGTTGGCACAAAAATGCCGCTGTCAATTGTCCATTTGCAAGTTCAAAACCTGCTCATTTTCTGTTCAAACCTGCTTAAAACTTGATTTTGACAAAAACACTTCCAACTACCAGCACTAAGAACTCGAGCATCAATGCAACCAAATAGCCCATCCCACTTCCAGGGCCGGGGTTGCTGTAAGCCGAAAATGCTTTTTCGATGACAAAGTGCCCACCGATCAGCCCGACCATCCAAACCCGCAGCAAGAGCCAGTTTTTTTCAACAGACGGGATCCACCACAGCCCAAAAACCAGCACCGACACCGCCGGAATGTAAAACCAGCACGATTCAATGAAATCGTCTACGGCTTTGTTTGGCGGGGTGTTCATTTTGCCGACCATGATGGCGGCGAAGTAGAGCAGCAGCCAGAATAGTTCAGGGCCGAGGAGGTATCTCATGGGTTAGTTTTTTGAAAAACGATTTGAATGGTTTTTTCGAGCGCTTGCCGGAAATCAGGGTCGTTGCAATAGCATCCGCCCAATTCAAACTTTGCTTCACTTCGATTTGGTTCAGGGCTTATTGACGGAGGGACTTTGAGGCCCCCGGTTAATCGCTTTGGAGCAGACCTTTTACCATTCGTTCTGCGCCCGATAAATCTTTTCGCAATTCCACTTTTGAAAAGCCTTTTTCCCGCAACATATCTGCTACTTCAGCGGCGTTGAACTCATTGCATTCAAAAAACAACACCCCATCAGGGCGCAATTTTCCCAACGAAAAATCAGCAATGGCGCGGTAGAAAAGCAAGGGATCAGGGTCGTCCACAAACAATGCCAACGCGGGTTCGTGTGCCATAACGTGTTCTGGAACAAGGTGTTTTTCAGAATGTGGGATATAGGGTGGGTTGCTTACGACAACATCAAGTTGAGGGAACAAAGCCCATTCGGAGCGGTTCAGAATGTCACCATGGAGGAATTGGAAATTGGGATATTGAGATATTGGGATATTGAGGATTCGTTTGGCATTTTCTGTGGCAATGGCGAGTGCGGAAGGGCTTTTTTCCAAGCCAAACAATTCCAGGCCGGGCATTTTCTTTTTCAAGGTGATGCCGATGCAGCCGCTCCCAAGTCCGATATCAAGCAAACGGGGCGCATGAACAGGAGAAAAGGTTTTTAAATGTTCCAGAACCCAAGCCACTAGTTCTTCTGTCTCTTGCCGGGGAATCAACACGTCCGGACTGACGGTGAATTTCAGTCCAAAAAAATCGGCCTCTCCCAACACATATTGCACCGGCTCACCCGCCAAAAGCCGCTGGAGAATTTCTGCAAATCGAACCTCTCCGAATGCCCGCCCATGATCAAAAGCATCTTCAAAAACAATTCTTGCAATAGCCTTGGCCTCCCCTTCGCCATAGCGCGGCATGAGTTGTTCGACAAGGGAATTACGGGCAAGACTAACAGTCATAATAGAGAAGAGAAAGAGTGATAGTCTCACTTCAAAGTGAGACTATCACTAAATTTCAACGATAAAAACCGTCCCCTTTGGCAAATTGTCTTCAATGCTAATATTGCCGCCGTGAGCTTTAAGCACTTGATTTACAATGTACAACCCTAGCCCGGTACCTGTGCTGTGCCGCGTTTCTTCATTGCCCATCCGATAGAATTTTTCGAATACCGATTTCTTTTCCAAATCGGGAATTCCCTGGCCTTGGTCAGCTACATGGAAGCGGAATTTGCCGCCTTTGACTTCCGCAGAAAGTTCGATGGGGCTTCCTTCGGGCGAATATTTTAAGGCATTTTCCAGGAGGTTTCGCACAATGGCAGAGAGGCCCATTTTGTCGGCCTGAACGGGCGGGAGCTCAGGGGGGATTTTCAACTTGAAATCAGCCTCCGGGAACCGCACTCGGAGACTTTCAACTATTTCCTTTACAAGTTGATCAAAAGGCACGGGCTCTTGCAATGGGCGCCAGTTATCCTCCAGACGAGCAGCGAGTAACAGGCTTTCTACCAGGTCTTGAAGTCGGTCGGCATCTTTGAGTCCGTTATTGAGGAGTGGTGTGCGTTGTTCCGGCGTGAGATTGCGCTTGATAACGGTTTCGAGCACAAGCCGCAAGGAGGCGATTGGAGATTTTAGTTCGTGGGTAATGCTCAGCAAAAAATTACGCCGTTGACGTGTCAGTGAAATTTCCCGCGCTGCGCTGCGCCGAATTACCCACAGCCCCCAGACCAGACAGACAGTAAAAAAAAGCCCTTCCGCTATTACCATCCTCCGACCGCTTTGCCAGGCTCTTTCGGCAATTTGAAATTCTGTTGCGGCCTCCATATTTGTTTGCGGATACTGCAATGCCACAATCTTCTTTTCGCGTTCAAACAAGCGTTCGTTTTGTCTCCAAAGGTGAAACGACCACCACCCAAAGGCCAGTATCATGTAGCCAATGACGAAATGGGAGAGGGTAGTAATGGGAAGTCGCTTCATGTGTGGTGGCAGTTTGCAGTGGCAGTTTGCAGTAGCAGTGGGCAGTAGCAGTGGGCACGCTGCCAACTGCCACTGCCGACTGCTACTGCAAACTGTTCACCATTCCTGGCTCATAGGATGGATCATTAATTCGTCAATGAGTACGTGAGGAGGGGTATTCAGAATGTAAGAAACCGCTCCTGCAATATCGTCTGCATGAAGAAACTGAGCTTGTTGCGGCTCGCCTTGTTCCTTTTGATGGAAGTAGGTATCTACCAATCCGGGATACACCACACTCACTTTAATGCCTAAAGAACGAACTTCCCGACGCAGGCTCTCAAAGAAAGCGTGTTGGGCGTATTTGCTCGCGGTGTAAAGGCTTCCTGTTGCAAAAGTGCGCTTTGAAACATCTGATGCAATGGCAAGGATGTGCCCTTTCCCGGCGGCTTTCATGTGTGGCAAAACGGCACGTGTCAGCAAAAACGAACCTTTTACATTTACGTCCATCACACGCTCCCAATCGTCGGAAGTGATCTCTTCGGTGGGTTTAAAAACACCGATGCCCGCGTTATTTACCACACAATCAATACGTTGAAAATCGCGGATCACATCCGCCACGGCATTATTTACCTGTTGCTCATCGGAAATATCACAAACAAAAGAGAGGGCTTTGCCGCCCGCCTCGTCAATTTCGTGTTCCAGTTCGCCGATTTCCTCGGCATTGCGTGCCAGCACCACCACAAAATGGCCTTCGTGTGCCAGGCGAAGCGAGATTGCCCGGCCTATGCCTCGGGATGCGCCGGATATGATGGTGATTTTTTTCATGGTAGTCGTTACTTCTGGCCACACACTTCATTGTATTCTGCTACCATCTTATAAAAGTGAAGCCTTCCATATTCTTTGCTTTCCACCTTTTTGGCTACTGATTCACAATCGCTGACAAGCTTTCCCATTCCTTTTTTGTAGTTGAGGAATTTAATGTGAGTAAGGCTCTCCAATTTTCCTCCGTCTTTCGATATAAAACTGGTAATCTTTAATTCTTCGGCCAAAATTGTGATTGTATTGCCTTCTGATTCGATAAATTTATCATTCTCCATGGTGTACTGTTCGCATACCTTCAATCGTCCATTGGCCACTACACGAAGAAACTCTGTTTCCGATTGACTGGCCGACAATTTGATGGAGCCGTCATTCAATTTTAATGCTTCCCATAATACGCCATCATAAAAATAGGCCTTCAGCTTTTTATCTCTGGCCTTAAATTTCTGGCGGTCAGTTGGGTTTTTATCATCCCAAAAAATCACTTTACGAGTCATTCGGGCTGGGTGGTTGTATTCGATCTTGCCATGCAGGGTGTCTCCACTGGACAATAATACCCAGCCTGGGCATTTTTCTTCATTGCGTTTGGTGTCATACCAATCTTGCCCAATACAATCTTGTGCAAGTACTGCAAGGAGAAGGAGCGTACTGAAAAATTTCATGAATTATATATTTAAAAAGTGTTGAAAAGGCACAAGAATATTGGTTCAAAACAACCCATGCAATTCCGCTTGTACCATTTCCAGCACCTTGGCGGCGTGTTCTTTGTTGCTTGTAAAATCCAGGTTATCTACGTTGATAATCAGGAGCCGGCCTTCTCGGTAGCCATTGATCCAGCCGTCGTAACGGTCGTTGAGGCGTTTGAGGTAATCGAGGCTGATGCTGCCTTCGTAGTCGCGCCCGCGCATCTGGATATGATCCACCAATGTGGGTATACTGGCCTTCAGATAGATCAACAAATCAGGCGCTTTTACTTGCGAAACGATGGACTGAAACAGCGTCATGTAATTCTCAAAATCGCGCCGTTCCATCAGGCCCATGTCGGCAAGGTTTGGCGCAAAAATGAAAGCATCCTCGTAAATCGTGCGGTCTTGAATTACGGTTCTGCTGCCTTGCAAAATACGCAGCACCTGTTGGTAGCGACTTGAAAGGAAAAACACCTGAAGATTGAACGACCAGCGTTTCATGTCCAGATAAAAATCGGACAGGTAGGGGTTGTTTTCCGTGTTTTCGTAGTGTACATCCCAGCCAAAATTCTTGGCAAGCATTTCGGTGAGGGTCGTTTTGCCTGCACCGATATTGCCGGCGATGGCGATGTGCTTCACAGTTTTTTTCTCAGAAGGCAATGAAGAGGCCATTTTTGCTTGTTAATTTTTTTACCCGCCGTAGCAGAAGCGAAGTGATTCGTGGATTTGGGTATTCGTTGATTTGTGGCGAAGGTAGAAAACCCTCAAAACCTTTCTGAATCACTTTCAACTTCCAAGGTTTTTAATGCCATTCTTCTCAGCGATTGTGGAGTGGATTCCGTACATAGTTCCGCTATGCGCACCCAGGAAATGGCTTTGGTTTCCAACGGATTGCGTTTGATTTCAACTTCTGCAGGCGCGACAAAAAGAAATCTCAAATCGTAGTGTAAATGTGAAGACTCGTGACCTCGTGCCGGAATTTCGTGTACATCGAGATCAAATATTGCTGGTGAAACCAAAGTCAGACCCTGAATTCCGCACTCTTCCATAGCCTCCCGCAGAGCCGTTTCAGCCAATGTGGCATCTGCCTCATCAACATGACCTCCAGGCTGTAGCCAACGATCCAGTTTGGCGTGGTGAAGGAGCAAAACAGAGTTGCCATCCGAAGAAAGTATCCATGCCGTACCTGTCAGGTGTCCTTCCATAATGCTACGCTGCCAAAAGTGTGCGTTCCGCGCTACAAAGGCAATAGTTTGCGTTAAAAATACCTTTTCCTCTGCAAAATCAGTGCTGTGATAACGAAGCAGGGAGAGGGTCTCTGATTGGGACACGGGGGTCATGATGAAATTAGGAAATAAGATTTTCGCTCTTTAATTTGTTCATCGTTCATCGTTCATCGTTCCAAGCACCTCCCTAAAAACCTTTCGCAGCCGCTCTTCTTTTTTCTTCTCCAAAATCTCCCCCGCTCGCCGTATTCCCCCGCCGTAATAGCGGAAAAGCCAGGGCGTCACCGTTGCGGCAGCATCCACAAACGTGTAAGAAATGCCCGTGGCGACAAACCAATATCCCAACAAAGCATTGAGCAGTAAAGAGTTCAGACCATTCTTGATATCACCTGCATAAAACTGTCCGGCTCCCGGCAATACCATGCTGAGTACCCGGGCAATCTTTGGGCTTTTGCGGGAAATACGCTTTGCCTCACGCATAAGCCGCTCAAATTCTGCCCGACCCTGAACATCCGATGGCTTAAATAGCGGTAGCAAATCCGCCCGTGCAAGATCAAATTCCCGGATGCCAAAATGGGCCGAGCCGAGGTAGAGCCGCTTCCTGCTCATCCATGGTTCAGGCAAATCATTGGGCAAGGAAAATAATTCCAGCAGAGCCTTTTTATACTGATTTTGGAGCATCAACATGCCCGTCTTGCTGAACAGTGCCTCATAACGGAGGCTATCTGTGTCAGCACTTTGATACAACAAATCACAGTAAAATGCCGATTTTTCAAAATCCCCCTGCTCTGCGAAAAGCGCGGCCAATTGGCGTTGGCACTCGTCACGGTATTGGTCACCACTGAAGAAAAGTACCCGCTGGTAGGTTTTCAGCGCGAGCGTTTTATTCCCGGCGGCCAATTGCTCACGGGCGAAAAGTAGGGTCTCGTCCGCCGTTTGGGCTGGCAGAAAAGAGACTGCACTAATCCAGCACAGGAAAAACAAGAGCCTCTGTATCATATTGCAAACGGTTGAACTTCTTTTGATTTTGCCGTCGGGCGGCTTTGTGTGAGCCATAAAGATTGCCGGTGTAGAACCCGAGCGCGAAGCCGCCATGTATCCAACCCCAAAAGGTATCGGTGCCTTCCTTGTCGAAACGCCGGTAAGCCTGCCAGGTATTGACTCCTACGAAAAGCAGGCTGATAATTCCATCTTTCCATTCGCCTGCGTAGACCTTGCCCAAGCCTGGCACTGGTACAGATAGCGCGGTGGCAACCCAGGGATTTTTCTTTTTGCTGCGTTCTCCGCGTTTGATGAGTTTTTCCAAGTCGGCACGGCGGGAAATTTTTTCTGTTACTGGGATGGCCTCGATTGATTGTCGCGCTTCGGGCCATTTTTGCTCCAACATATTGGCGTACAACACGGTGCGCCTCAGCTGGGTACTGTCAAACATAGCTGATTCAGTAACCAAAGTGCGTGCTTTATCCGGGTATCCACCCCGAAGCAGGAGTTTGGAATATTCTGTGTAGAGCAAGCGGGTTTTGGGCCTAGGCTCGAGCTGCCATTTTGCCCACTTTTCAAGGCCGAGTTGCGGGGTATCGCCTTTCCGGTACGTTCGGAGCAGATCGGCACGGAGGGTGTCGTTGTCTGGGCGGAGGAAGATCAAGCGTTCGTATTCTTCTGCGGCCAGCCCATATTGCTGGGATTGAAGCAAATAGCGGGCGTAAGCACGGGAATGTGCGTAATCGTAGATGTCCTGAGCGGAGATAGAAATTGCTACGAAAGTGAAAAGGAAACAGGGGAGAAAATTGTTCATCTAATTGGTTGCCCAGTTTGAGGATTTTGGTAGCAGGACTTCGGGGTTCTTTTATTATTTGATGGATGAATGACGATTAAACCAACCATTGTCAATCGAACTTTACTTCAACAATCAACAATCATGTATTCTATTAATCGTCAATCAAAAAACTACCACCCCACGGGGTCTTTCAGCACCCTTTTTTCCAGGTCAATTTCATATTGCTTCGGACTGAATCCATTGCATCGTGTCAGGCGATCGCAGGTGCAAATAATCCCGCGCACCACACCGAGTTTCTTGACCGCTTCCAGGCCAAATTCGGAACAGGACGGGTGAAAACTACAGCGCTGATTGTCTTGGGAGGAAAAAAAGGATTTGTAAACCAGGAACAGCCCGGAAAAAACCATCTGTAATTCGTTTGAGTTTTCACGACTGAGTGAAAACTGCTCTGTGAGCCGCGGCTTTGTGGGAACTGCAAAAGCTTGTCCCAAAAGCGCGATGTCGCCTTCAACATGTGACACCCCTTTGAGGTGTGCCACAGGTTCAGCCTGAGCAAGGAGATTACCCGCCAGCAGGAACATCGAAATCGTAAGTGCTATCTTCATCGGCTTGGTTAATGATGATGTTTTTGAGGGTCATGACGCGCACAAATTCTCCTGCTTCGCGGTAAAATATCTGGTAGATTTTCCCTGGAACTGGAAGGCCGTTTTCTATAGAATAGTCCTGGAAATAGAATTTGGAGACCAATTTTTTCTCCTTGTCGTAGAAAGCGGCAGCGCTGAGTCGTTTGTTCTCCTGCGCCATGGTCACTGGCCCGAGATAGGCTTTGAATTGGTCTGGCGGCAACCACTGGGATATGACCTGGTTGCCGTCTTGTTGTACATCGCCGGGAGTATAGCCCACCTTGGCAAGTCCGAAATCATTGAGTTGTTGGCTCAAAATCATGTTAAAAATGGAGAATTCCCCAACGGGTGGCACCATTTGTTGCGACACGAGCGTATCCGCTTTCATGCGGTACATAAAAGTATCGCGCACGAGCCACTGCTCCGGCTCTGGAAACCGAATGTTGTAAATCGTTTTATGCAGGTTTTTATCGTAGTAAATGGTGCCTGTGATGAGTCGGCCCTGATCTTTACCTGCTTCCTTTTCTTTGATGGAAAAGTCGGATTTGAAACGATAAAATTCAGTCTGGGCTTTTATGACATTGGCTGAAAAAGCCAATAACAACAAAAGCGTGTATCGGATTGGAATGCTCATAGTGCGGCAAAAGTAATGAATTTGGGTACTGTGGCATAGTGGTACCCTAATAGAAAACCGGGTCGTTTCGCTGATGCGGAACAACCCGGTTTAAATAAGATTTTGCAGCATTTCTTAACCATTGGATGCCCACCAGGCACCGCTTGCAAGAATGCCAAACCACAGAACTACCCAGATAACAGTCCAGATAGCACAGCCAATTATGGCTTTTTTACCTTCTCTTTTTTTGGCTTCGCCTTCAACGGCTACATAAACCAGAATAATACCAAGAATACCAAGGCAGAAGCCCCACCAGAAGCCGGGTATACCGAGCAGGCGCTCGCCGTCAGGTGCCACGCTGCCAAGAAGCGAAGAAGCGATGTCATTGTCGCTCGTCACATTATTGAGCAGGGCATTGTTTTCCGAAGCGAGTTGGGAGTAGGTAGCGTTGCGCTCTTCCACCAACTGCTCAAGTTCAGTCATGCCTGCAAATTCATTGTCCAAACGGCTGAGATCGTCTTGGAATGGATTGGCAGGCGTTGTGCTGGGCGAAGCAGCCCAAAGTGCGCTGCCAAGCAACGCGCAAAATGCCAGAGTGAAAAGTTTCTTCATGGATTTTGTCTTGAATGAATTTAAGGTGTGAATAAGATAAGTGTGGGCAAAAGTACCCGTAGGTTTGGAAATACAAAACTGCCTGATGTTTTTTAACGCTGGATTTTTTAACCTTCCAATGTAAAGAACATTCCGTTCAACGGGAAACAAACCCTGTTGAACGGGCAACACGCTGCAAACTTCTAAGGTTTTTTTGCGCCGGAAAGGCGCGCCATTAATTCGGGGCTTGAAACGAAGAGGCTCTTAGCATCATTTGGAGAATTTTATCAGAAACAGAACAACCAACAAATGGCAATAACGAACTCAAAAGGTGGCTTGCTCGCCATCGTCGCAGTAGCTGGAATCGCAGCCTTTTTTGTGCTCCGGCAGTTTTTTCCACAGATCATTGAGCAAATTGCAGCAGGGATTGTTGCTTTTTTTGTCTTTTTGGCTGGGCTGATTTTTCGAAGGAAAAAAGGATAGTGACGCATTCCGAACACCCACATTGCCCACATTGACCACATTGACCACATTGACCACATTGACCACATTGACCACATTATCACATTGACCACATTGACCACATTGATCACATTGACCACATTGACCACATTGACCACATTATCACATTGACCACATTTATATCATGCTGATTTCGATCAAATCCCTTACAAAAACATATCTCATGGGCACGGAAATCGTGGAAGCCCTCAAAGACGTGACACTCAATATTGAAAAAAACGAGTATGTCGCACTCATGGGTCCCTCGGGCAGTGGAAAATCCACACTCATGAATCTGTTGGGCTGTCTTGACTCCCCTACGAAGGGAGAGTATTGGCTCAATGGCACGGAAGTGAGCACTATGGACGATGGTGAGTTGGCGGAGGTACGAAATAAAGAAATCGGCTTCGTATTCCAGACTTTCAATCTGATGCCACGACTCAGTGCACTCGAGAATGTAGCGCTTCCACTGGTTTATGCTGGCGTAGGTAGAGAGGAACGGCTGGAAAAAGCCCGTAAAACCCTTGAATCTGTGGGCCTTGGAGATCGCGTCACACACAAACCCAACGAATTATCCGGTGGCCAACGCCAACGCGTAGCCGTGGCACGTGCTTTGGTGAACGACCCCGCCATCATTCTTGCCGACGAACCGACCGGCAACCTGGACACAAAAACCAGCTACGAAATCATGGGCCTTTTCGAGCAAATCCACAAAGCGGGCAATACCGTTATCCTGGTTACCCACGAGCACGACATCGCCATGCACGCACACCGGATTGTCCGCCTCCGCGATGGACTCATCGAAAGCGATTTGCCCAATGAGCATTTCTTAAAAATGGAAAATGTAGTGCTGAGTGACGGGTAGAGGTATTTGTCATTGGGTCATTAGTCGTCATTGGGTCATTAAGTCATTCAGTCATTATGGCTAATGACCCAATAGCAACTAATGACGAATAACCATTAATGCCTACTTTCGCCCCCAAACGAACTTGGCATGAAACATCTTTCCTCTCTTTGCTTAAATCTTCTCTTTCTCGCGTCGCTCTCGGCTCAACCTGCACTAAAACGCCAGGTAGACCAAATGGCCGATGCGGTCGAAACCAAAGTCGTCACCTGGCGACGTGATTTGCACCAAAACCCGGAACTCTCCAACCGCGAATTTAAGACCGCCGAAAAAGTGGCCTCGCACCTGCGTTCCCTAGGCATGGAAGTCCGAACGGGCATCGCAAAAACGGGTGTTGTGGGTATTTTAAAAGGCGGAAAACCTGGACCTGTTATCGGGCTACGCGCCGATATGGACGCACTTCCCGTCACAGAGCGTGTCGATTTGCCTTTCAAGTCAACCGTCCAGTCTGAGTATAATGGGGAACAAGTCGGCGTAATGCACGCATGCGGCCACGATATGCACGTCGCGATTATGATGGGTGTGGCCGAAATCCTTTCCAAAATGAAAGCCCAACTGGCTGGTACAGTGGTATTTGTGTTTCAACCTGCTGAAGAAGGCCCACCCGGCGACGAAGAGGGTGGCGCGCCCTTGATGATAAAAGAAGGTTTGCTGCGCGATACAAAAATGGAGGTCATGTTTGGGTTGCACATCAACTCCCAGACCGAAGTTGGCAAAATCAGATACCGCGCAGGCGGAGCCATGGCGGCATCAGATTGGTTTTACATCACAGTACACGGCAAACAGGCCCATGGCTCGGCTCCCTGGAGCGGCATTGACCCCATCGTAGTGAGCGCCGAAATCATACAGGGCTTGCAGACAATCGTGAGCCGCCAGGTGGACCTCACCGAATTTCCTGCAGTGATCACCGTGGGCAAAATCACCAGCGGCGTGCGCGCAAACATCATCCCTGAACTGGCCGAAATGGTGGGCACCATCCGCACACTCGACACGGCCATGCAGCGATTGATCCACAAAAAAATAGAACTGACTGTCACGAAGATAGCCGAGAGCGCAGGCGCGAATGCAGAAGTTCATATTGACAACAAGACCCCCGTCACTTACAACGACCCCGCGCTCACGGCCTGGGCTTTGCCTTCGCTGCAAGAGGCGGCTGGGTCAGCCAACGTAGCTGAAAACAAACCCCGAACAGGCGCAGAGGACTTTGGCTTTTTTGCTCAACAAATACCTTGTTTCTACTTCTTCCTTGGCGGGATGCCCAAGGGTGGCGACGAGAAAAAAGCGCCTTCGCACCATACGCCCGATTTTTATGTGGACGAAAGCGGGATGAAATTGGGGGTGAGGACTTTTTGTTACCTCGTTTTGGATTATTTCGCAAAACAATGACCAACAAACAAATAGCCCTCGCGTTCGACGAACTCGCCAACCTCATGGAACTCCATGAAGAAGACCCTTTTCGTATACGGTCTTACGCCAGCGCATACCTCACGCTGCGCAAACTCGATTCGCCTCTGGCCGAATTATCTGATACCGAACTCAAAAGCATCAAAGGGGTAGGCCCGGCTATTGCCGCAAAAATCCGCAAACTGCTGGAGACCGGGCAAATGGCTACCCTCGAAAAATATCGGGCCCAGACCCCAGTCGGTGTCCGCGAAATGCTTGAAATAGGCGGCTTCGGACCTAAAAAAGTGCGACAAGTGTGGCAGGAAATGGGCATCGAAAACCCTGGCGAGCTTTGGTACGCCTGCAACGAAAACCGCCTCGTAGCCTACAAGGGCTTTGGCTTGAAAACGCAGGAAGACCTCAAGAACAAACTCGCTTATTTCTTTAGCAGCCGAGGCAAGCTCCACCTCGACACAGCCTTAGCCGAAGCCGAAGCAGTGTGCAATTTCCTAATATCCAAATATCCCCCCTCCTCCGCTATGGCTTCGGCGGGTAAAAATATTCAAATTGCACCCGTCGGCGAAGTGCGGCGCAGATGCCCTGTAGTGGAATCCGTTGAAGTGCTGGCTGCTTTAGACGGGGATGTTTTGAGCGCTTTCGAAGGCTCAGAATTTGTGGCAGCGAAACGCGAAGATGGAAAAATCATTCTGAAAAAGGGCGAGGGCGCTTCAGTTGTTTTGCACCAATGCCTGCCGGAAGAATGGGGTTCTAAATTGTTTAAACACACCGGAGCACCGGCATTTCTGGAAACTTTTGTCCAAGAAAATCCCGGGGTGGATTTCAAAAACTTGTCCAACGAGGAAGCGGTTTTTGAAAAGGCGAAGCGGTCTTTTGTTGTACCCGAACTGCGAGAAAACACAGAAATCTTACAAGCAAAAATTCAACCCCAACTCATTCAGGATCAAGACTTAAAAGGCATTCTCCATGTCCACACTACTTACAGCGATGGACTGCATACGCTCTGCGAAATGTGTGAACATACCCGTTCGCTTGGTTACTCGTACATAGGCATCACAGACCACAGTCAATCCGCATTTTATGCCAATGGCCTCAAGCCTGACCGGGTGCTTGCGCAAATGGAAGAAATTGAAAAATTGAATACCGAACTGGCTCCCTTCCGAATATTTAAGGGAATTGAAAGCGATATCCTGAACGATGGCTCGCTCGATTACGACGATGCCCTGTTGGAGCAGTTTGACTTCGTTATCGCTTCAGTCCACTCCAATCTTCGGATGAACATCGAGAAGGCAACAGAGCGCGTCGTGCGGGCCATCGAACACCCATGTACTACCATCCTCGGCCATCCGACCGGGCGACTTTTGCTCAGCCGCGAAGGGTATCCGCTCGATTGGGATGCGGTATTCGAAGCTTGCGCCAAACACAAAGTCAGCATCGAACTCAACGCCCACCCGCGCCGCCTGGATATTGATTGGACATTGATTCCCAAAGCATTGGCACATGGAATTCGCATCAGCATCAACCCGGATGCGCACAGTAAAGACGGTATTTTGCACACCCGATATGGTGTGATGGTGGCTGGGAAGGGAGGGTTGACGGCAGCGGGGTGTTTGAATGCGGGGGTTGAGATATTTGGAAATTAGGATATTATTCAAATCCATTAGAGTGAACCTCCCAAAACAATCAAAAAAGCCGCATCGCGGCGACATTATGGTAGCATGAACGTAATCATAACAGGAAGTACCGGCATGGTGGGCGAAGGTGTATTGCATGAATGTTTGCAGCACCCGCAGATTGAATCGGTTTTGGTCGTAAACCGAAAGCCTTGCGGTGTGAACCATCCGAAATTAAAAGAAATACTGCACTCAGATTTCTTTGATTTGAGTGCAGTGGCGTCGCAACTGGCTGATTACGATGCCTGTTTTTTCTGTCTCGGCGTTTCGTCCGTTGGGATGAACGAGGCCGATTATTTTAAAATGACACACACATTGACGCTTCATTTTGCTGAATCAGTCTGCCGACATAACACTGGAATGACTTTTTGTTACGTGTCAGGAAGTGCCACAGACAGCACCGAAAAAGGCCGGAGCATGTGGGCAAGGGTGAAGGGCAAAACCGAAAACGACTTGTTGAAACTGCCTTTTAAAAAGGTCTACTGTTTTCGACCAGGCTATATGCACCCAACCCCTGGACTGAAAAACACACTTTCTTACTACAAATATCTTTCCTGGCTCTATCCTGCGTTTCGACTGTTGCTACCCGGTTTTGTTTCCACACTTTCCGAGTTAGGACTTGCAATGATTAATGTTACGCTTCAAGGCTATGAAAAACAGATTTTGGAGGTGAAGGACATTGTTGCGTTATCGAAACTAAGTGCTTAAGAACAATTACCGCAGAGACGCAGAGGCGCAAAGTATGTGAAAATCAATTCTTTGCGCCTCCGCGGTTTATTTTGCTCGGTTACTTACCTTAAATTGCTTTTTATGAAAAATTCAATCGTCATTTTGTTGTTGGCTATGGCCTTCAATGCCCCACTTTTCAGCCAAAACCTCGTCTCTTCAACCTTGCTTGGTCAAAAAACCAAAGCCGAGTTATTAGCGGAGTTCGACAACCTGCCCTTTATCCAGTACGGTGCGAAATATTACCGCATCACCTACACTACTAAAAGTGTGCATGGGCTGCTGGACACTGCGTCGGGGCTGCTCTCCGTGCCGGACAATCCTTCCCGCATTTACCCGCGTCTGGTGTACCAGCACGGGACTTCTGGCTCGAAGCAGGATGTACCTTCCATCAATGTAGTTTCAGGTGGGGAGGGAAAAGTAGGGCTATTGTTTGCCGGTTTGGGGTATGTGGCTTTTTTGCCGGATTATCTTGGCTTGGGAAATACCTCCAAAGGTTTTCACCCCTATGTCCATGCCGAAAGCGAGGCTTGGGCAGCGATGGATATGCTGCGTGCAGGCGTTGAGTTCTTTCAACAAAACCAAGTCGTTACGAACAATCAGCTGTTCATCACTGGCTATTCTCAGGGCGGGCATGGGGCCATGGCCTTACACCGCGCCATTGAGCAAGACCCTGCAGAGGAATTCCAAGTGACCGCTGCCGCACCTATGTCAGGCCCTTACAGCATTTCCGGGGTGATGCGCGATTTGATCCTGACGGATGCGGTGTATTATTACCCTGCTTATATTCCAAATACAGCCTTGTCGTACCAGACAGTGTACGGAAATCTGTTTGCTGACTTGACGGAGGTTTTCAAACCAATTTATGCCACGCTCATTCAGCAATTTTATGAGGGCCAAATCACGCTATCCACTTTGAATAGCCAGTTGATTACAACCCTAATTGACAACGAGGGCTCGTCACGGCCATTTAGAATGTTGCAGCAAAGCATCGTGCAGGATATTCAAGCCAACCCTGTTCATCCCATCAATCTGGCCCTCAACGCCAACGATACTTATGATGGAAATTGGCTGCCTATCGCCCCATTCAGGCTTTTCTATTGCATGGAAGACGATCAGGTGCCTTACCGAAATAGCCTGCTCGCACGTGATTCATTCTTGTCTGCTGGTGTAACGAATTTTGCCATCAGCGACGTAATGCCCACCGCAAACCACGGCGAATGCTACGTGCCCGCTATGACAAGTACATTGATCTTTTTCCTTGGTTATCAGCAAATTGGAACGGTGGGGATCGTTGATGGAAACAATCTGCAATTGCGCATTTCGCCAAATCCAGCTCAGGACATGTTATTTCTTCAAGACTTGCCTTCTGACGGTCGGCTTGAAATTGTGGATTTCAACGGGAAATTAATGCAAACGGCTCGACTCAGCGCGGGTTCGCATTCATTGAATATTTCGGAGGTGCCGAGCGGTGTTTACCTTGTTCGGTTTTTTACAAAAGGGGAATTTTGGGCTGAGAAATTGGTGGTGCGGCGTTGATTAACGGGAACTTCCCGAAAGTTTTAAACTTTCGGGAAGTTTAGACAATCTACACCTTCCCCAATTCACCCTTCAAAAACTCGATTACCTTGATTTCCACAGGATCCACCTTACGCAGTTCAGCCAGATAGACCGACACCCAATCACCCAAATGAACCAACCAAAGGGCTTTTTCAATTTGTGATTTCCCTTTAGAAAAGACCTCGATGGAAGTCTGGGTGTAATGTTCCACAATGTCTTTATTGATGTCCGTTCGGATCGCAGTGCGTTGATAATCATCGTGGTTGCGAAGCCAGATCACGGCCACATCTGGGCGTTGGTCGCGCCAGCCCACCAGTTCGTTGTGGTTCATTTCGGGGATTACATGATGCCAGCAAAGCATTTTTGCATTCTCGTTGATCTGTTGCCGCCAGCGTACAGCCACCGCTTCTGCATGATCGGCGATGTAGAGCACAGGGGTTTTGCCGACGAGGAATCCGGCGATTTTGCGGGCGTGTTTTTGGATAGAGGTCTGATCTTGGGTGAGGCGTTTTTGGGCGGTGGCCACGTTGTTCAGCAATTTGCCAGGAATAAGTTTAGCGGCACGGAAAACGCCCAATTGCGCCACGACTGAATAACCCAGGCAAGCCCGCGGACTGCTCCATCCACCCGGTAATTGCACATAATCATATCCGTGTTTTTTTGCCAGTTCGATGAGTTTGCCCCCGGAAGCGATGCAGACGATTTTCGCCCCGGTGCGGGTCAGTTGCTCAAAAGTGCTGAGCGTTTCTTCTGTGTTGCCACTGTAGGAAGAGCAGATGGCGAGCGTGTGTTTGTTCACCCACGTGGGTGCCTGGTAGCCTTTGCTAACTACCACAGGAAGTTTGCAGGATGTACGCACAAAATCCTGCACAAATCCACCGCCAATACCACTGCCGCCAAGTCCAGAGATAAAGACCGAACGAAAGGGAGAACTGTGTTTTTTCAGTACAATTTTTTGGGCAATTTCGAGGGCTTCCCCCAACTGGGCCGGAAAGCGGGCGATCATTTTATCCATCAATATGAATGAGTGAGTGGGTGAACCCGCCTTGCTCCCGCCTGCCGAGACTTGGTGGGCAGGAAAGCTATGGCGGGTAAAGGCGCAAAACTACATGTATGTTCAGGATTTGTCATCGAAAAGGGTGGAGGAACCGGAGGGAAAGCCAAATACTTAACGCCAGATGACCGCTGTTTTTTTTATTCCATTCGATATGACGACGAAATCTGCGCTAAAGTATTGACACAAATTAGATTACGTAACTCGGTGGCCTTCCACATAAACGGCCGACCTCAACCGCAATCTACCCGACACAAACCCACTTTCGGAAAAAAATAACACCAATAGAACAAGATATTCACTACAAAAGAGTCTACTTTTGCTCAGCATAAGACGCCAAAGTTTTTAATCTCTCGCCTTTTTCAATCCTTCCCCTCGTCTACGAACAAAAATTCGGGTCATCACTGTTATGTGGCTCGGCTTTTGTCGCGTTTAATCCTGAGTGTCAAAAATATCCGATTACAATTTAAAAAAATGTTGTTTCCCATGGGACAAACGTCTACCGCAACCTATCTCAAAAATCGAATTACTCCCCTTGTCTTTTTGCTGGCATTTTTCCTGCCCGCCTTATCACAGGCGCAATTCCAAGTCACCGTAACAGGTACCAATGTATCCTGTTCTGGTTTCAACAACGGCACCGCAACAGCCACCCCATCCGGCGGCTGGTTTCCCTACACTTACCTTTGGAGCAACGGTGCTACCACCCAAACAATTACAAACCTTGCACCGGGCAACTATTGTGTCACGGTAACAGACATTGACCTTGCCTTTGGCACGGGTTGCATCACCATCACACAACCACCTGCTTTGGGGGTTGATGTGTACTGTAACAGCCAAATTTGTGGTTTTGTACCGGATGGTACGGCCGCAGCAGTTCCAAGCAATGGAACCCCTCCTTACTCCTATCTATGGAGCAATGGTGCGGTGACACCATCAATCACAGGGCTTACACAGGGCACTTATACGGTGACAGTTACAGATGCAAATGGCTGTACGGCCAAAGATTTCTGTGAGGTTGGTTTCTGGGACGAAGGGATTTGGCTGATGGATTCTATTTATCATCAAATCACTTGCTTCGGCGCCAACAATGGCTGGATACACGTTAGCGTGATGTCGGGTGTCGGCCCTTATGCTTACATTTGGAGCAATGGCGGTACGACTGCCGATATCATCAATCTGGGTCCGGGCACGTATACCGTGACGGTGACAGATTTGGGTACCGGATGTACCAATATAGCATCTGCAACATTGGTCCAGCCTGCGTTATTGGTCTGTACGCCCTCGTCTATCCCTGCCAACTGCGGCTTGAATGGCACCGCCACCATTACCGCTACTGGTGGCACCCAACCTTACAATTACAATTGGAGTAACGGGCAATCCAGCCCAAGCATTGCCGTCCCTGCTGGCACTTATTCTGTGACGGTGACGGATGCCAATGGCTGTACCTGTTCTAAAAGCATCATTGTTTTAAGTAATAGTAGCGCCTTGATTGTCAATGTGACTCCAACCGTGCCTGCTGGATGTATAGTCGGGGGGAGCGCTACGGCCACCGTAAGTGGCGGATCTGGCAACTACGCTTACTCATGGGATAATGGCAACACCACTGCAACGGCGACTAATCTCTCCGCTGGGCCACACAAGGTTACTGTGGTTGACATCACTAACGGATGCCAAGGTATTGGCATGGTAACCATAGTGCCTGCCCCACCGCTCATCCCAACGGCAACTGCTACAGGGCCAGCAACCTGTTTGACAGGCGGCACGGCTTCTGCCTCAGCCACCGGCGGTATTCCTCCATACACATTCCAATGGGATAACGGTCAATTAACGGCCAATGCCACAGGGCTTTTGGCTGGACAACACAGCGTAACCGTAACGGACGCCTCAGGTTGTGTGGGTATTGCTCTGGTGACCATCCTTCAAACGCAAGGGCCTAGCCTAAACGTAACCGTTAATTTACATGCAACATGTATTGCCGGCGGCACTGCCACCGCAATGGCTAGTGGCTCAACGGGGCCTTATACTTTTCTATGGTCTCCTTCGGCAAACAACCAAACATCCCCCACTGCAACGAACCTTCCTCCAGGTACGCACAGTGTGACCGTAACGGATGTCAATGGTTGTAAAGCAGTTGGAATGGCAACCATACTTCAGCCTGGCGCACCTACAGCCTTTATTTCTGGCAGCAGCCCATCGGCATGCGGCAGCAATACGGGTTCGGCCACAGTGTCAGCCTCTGGAGGCACAAGCCCATACACCTACAAATGGAATAACCCAGGCATGAGTACGACTGCTACCGTGAGCAATCTATCGGCCGGCACCTACACTGCAACGGTCACGGATGCTGCTGGTTGTACTGCCACAGCAGTTGTCAGTATTGCGGCTTCGCTGGCTCCCAATGTGGTCATCACGGCTTCTACCAATGCCAACTGTTCAACTCCGGGCAGTGCAATGGCAAGCGTTTCGGGCGGTACACCAGCCTACACCTATACCTGGAGCAATGGTGAAACTACGGCTACTGCTGTGAACTTGCCTGCAGGCACTTACACCGTGACAGTAAAAGATGCAAACAATTGCACTGCAACTGCTTCTGTCACCATCGGTTCCACCAACAATGGCATCAAAATCGGCGACTGGGTTTGGTACGATGATGATCAGAACGGCTTCCAACATCCCACGCTTGAAATTGGGGTGCCCAACATTACGGTCATGCTTATGAAAGCAGGTCCTGATGGTATTTTTGGCAATGCTGACGACGTGACTGTTGGTACCACAACTACAAACGGTGCTGGCAACTACTATTTCGATTGCGTCACTCCGGGCACTTATATCCTGATGTTCACCGGTAAACCAGCCGGGTATCAATGGACGAAAAAAGACTGGGTCAACAACGATTGCAAAGACAGCGACGTGAAGACCAATGGCAAAACCGAACCATTTACCATAGTGGCAGGTCAACCAAATGATCTTTGTTTTGATGCAGGAATTCACACAATTTGCGATAACGTGACCAATGCCGGCGTAATTTGCTGTAACCAGACTATCTGTGAGGGCGAAACACCAGATCCAATCGTCGGTACTATACCGCCTTCTGGTGGTAGTGGTTTGTTGGAATATCAATGGTTGCAGTTTATCCAAATTGGTCAGGCACCTGCGAATTGGGTTCCTATTCCAGGCGCTACGGGTGAGAGCTACCAGCCAGGCCCATTGTTCGAGACAGCCAAGTATATGCGTTGCGCTCGTCGTGCAGGTTGCCCCTACCTCGAATCAAACATTGTAATGATCATGGTATTGCCTGCTGGCTCCCCTGGATGCCCCGGGTTCCATATGAACTTTACCGTAAACCAAACCAACGGAACATCGGTACTGGTACATTGGACTACACTTCCTGAGGCAACAGAGTATTCCTACACGGTACAACACTCTGCCGACATGCAAACCTGGGGCAATGTGGAGACCATCATGGGCAAACAAGATGCGACAAACCCGAACGAGTATATCTACGTGCATGAAAGACCGATAATTGGCAGGAATTTCTACCGTATCCGTCGCCTGAGCAGCATGGGACAACAGGCTTTCTCTGATATCCGCGCGCTCGAAGTCTTCTTCACGCCTTCAAATGGTATCGTCATCGCGCCAAACCCAGTGGTGACTACCCTTCGAATCAAGAATGCCATTCAATACGACACCGAAGTGAGTATAGACATTTCGGCAACCAATGGCGCAGTGTTGCACCGTATAAACATCCCTGCAGGTGAAATGTATTCCAATGACCTGCCCGTGACAGACTTGCCGACTGGCATTTACATCGCCCGAGTCCGTTTTGGCAACGGCGAGGTAAAAACGCTGAAGATCGTAAAGATTTAAGGACAGTAAATTGCCGATTAAAGGCAATGCTAGAAATAGTAAAGCGGCCATCTCGATTTTCGGGGTGGCCGCTTTTTAGTGTTAATCGCTGTGAAACCAATTTATATTTGTGCTTATGAAAACACCCTCTACTACCTGCCTTAACTGCGGCAACCCATTGGAAGAAGTCAAATTTTGCCCCGGCTGTGGTCAGTCAGCAAACATCCAGCGCTTGAGCATGCACCAGATAATGTATGATATGGTGCACATTTTAACTCATAGTAAGTGTGATGATTACCAAAAATATCAACCTTGTATTTTTGATAGCAGTACCCATCACTGCTATGTTCACCAAACTGTTGTTTTATAAAAGTCCCTACAATTTTGCAGAACATTTAGCGCTGCAGGCCTTCATGGGCGGCTTCCGGGTTTTCTTTTTTATCCTGATTTTCACTCCTTTAGTAATATTTTTCCGTGAACAGTATTATACCGTTCTTTCAGTATATATGACTTTATGGGTAGCCTTCTTGTCCTGGGCCAGCATACAATTTTTCGGGGGCAATAAGATTTGGGTGATCCTACGTACTGTTCTGGCACTTATACTGACCCAATTTGTCCTTACTTTGTTGATTTTTATGGCGATTAAGGTGTTGCGTTGAGTCTTTTTCCTATCCTTGCAGCCTAAAATTTAGCCTGCATTATGATACGAATCACCCTTTTTCTTTTTTGCATTTTCCTTCAGACCTTCCTTTTTGCTCAAAAAAACAAAGCGGTTATACCAGCCGGGGCCTCTTCGGAGGCGGGACAAACAGTAAACGAATCTCTCCTGGGTTCGCTCCAGTGGCGCAATATTGGCCCTTACCGGGGAGGCAGATCAGCAGCCGTGACGGGCGTGGCTGGCAAACCCAATCTGTTCTACTTCGGCGCTACTGGCGGTGGCGTGTGGCGCACTCAAGACGGCGGCCGTAGCTGGGAGAATATCTCCGACGGCTTCTTTGGTGGCAGCATCGGCGCCATTGAAGTTGCGCCAAGCGACCACAACGTGCTTTACGTCGGCGGAGGTGAATGCACCGTGCGCGGCAATGTCAGCAGCGGCACTGGGATGTGGAAAAGTGAGGATGCGGGCCGAACCTGGAAGTCTTCAGGCCTGACAAAAAGCAGGCATATCCCGCGTATTCGTGTCCATCCAACTAACCCGGATATTGCCTACGCCGCGGTATTAGGCGACCTTTTCAAGGCCTCCGACGAACGGGGTTTGTACCGTACCCGCGACGGAGGGAAAACCTGGCAACGCATTCATTTTGTGAATGAAAACGTGGGTGCCGTGGACCTTTGCCTGGATCCTACCAACCCACGGATTATATACGCTTCCTTTTGGAAAATCAGGCGCACGCCCTACGAATTGTCGAGCGGCGGGGAAGGCTCGAGCCTTTGGAAAAGCACCGATAGCGGAGACACCTGGACAGAACTCACTCGAAATGAAGGACTGCCAAAAGATACCATTGGCATCATTGGCGTTGCTGTCAGCCATTCAAGGCCAGATCGCGTTTGGGCTATTATCGAAAGCCAAACCGGTGGCGTGTTCCGCTCTGACGATGGTGGGAAAAAATGGACGAAAGTGAACGAGGATAGAAACCTCCGGCAACGCGCCTGGTATTATACCCGCATTTATGCTGACACCCAAGACGAGGACGTGGTATATGTGATGAATGTGGCCTATCACAAAAGCAAAGACGGTGGCAAAACATTCCAATCAAAATACGCCCCACATGGCGATCACCATGATTTTTGGGTCGCACCTGAAGATTCAAAACGCCTGATAATCGGCGACGACGGTGGTGCACAAATCAGCTATGACGGCGGCGAAACCTGGAGCACGTATCATAATCAACCCACGGCGCAGTTTTACCGTGTCGCGACCGACAATGCTTTTCCTTTCCGAGTTTATGGGGCACAACAGGATAACAGCAGTGTGCGTATCGCGCACCGTACGGACGGCTCCTCCATAGGTGACCGTGATTTTGAATCCACTGCCGGAGGCGAGAGCGGCCATCTCGCCGTTGACCCGACTAACAACGACATTGTTTACGGAGGTGAGTATCATGGTTTTCTGAGTCGTGTGGATCATAAAAACCGCACGAGTCGCCCCATCAACGTATGGCCAGAAGACAATATGGGACACGGCGCCGAGGACGCGAAGTATCGTTTCCAGTGGAATTTCCCGGTTTTTTTCAGCCCGCACGACCCGAAAAAACTATACGTCGCCAGTAATCAACTCCATGTCTCAACGAACGAAGGACAAAGTTGGCAGACCATCTCCCCAGACCTGACCACCAACGATAAAAGCCGCCAAAAATCCAGTGGTGGCCCCATCACACAGGACAATACCGGCGTGGAATACTATTGCACCATTTTTGCTGCAGCTGAAAGCCCTCGTGTCAAGGATCTGATCTGGACGGGAAGCGATGACGGTCTGGTGCATATCACCCGCGACGGCGGAAAAACCTGGACGAACATAACACCGCCCGATCTGCCCAAATGGACGATGGTCAATGCCCTCGAACCCGACCCACACAGTGATGGCGGTTGCTACCTCGCCTGCACGGGCTATAAACAGGGGGATTACAAACCCTATCTTTTTAAAACAAAGGACTACGGCAAGACCTGGACAAAAATCACAGATGGCATTGGGAATGAGGATTTTACCCGTGCCATTCGAATCGACCCGAGGCAGCAGGGCATCTTATATGCAGGGACAGAACAGGGCATGTACGTGAGTTTTACGGATGGCCGGAGTTGGCAAAAATTCCAGCAAAACTTACCAATTGTTCCCATTTCCGACCTGACCATTAAAGACGACCACCTCATTGCGGCCACGCAAGGACGCTCGTTCTGGATCATTGATGACCTAACGCCCTTACACCAGATTGCGGCTTCACCGGACTTTTTGACAAAAGGGAATTTAGCCGATAAAACGATGCACCTGTTCCAGCCCAAAGCCTCGTACCGGATGCGCGGTGGCTCAGCGAAGGGTTCAAAAACAACCGGAGAAAACCATCCCAATGGCATGGTTGCCCATTTTTACTTGAAAAACAAACCGGGCGAAAAAGACACCGTCAACCTGGCTATTTTGGAAAATGACGGCGACACCATCAAGTTCTTTTCAAACCAGAAACTCCCCGCAGCTTGGGAAAACCGGGGCGGTAAATTGAGTGATTTAAAGGCGGGTGGTAATACTTTCATCTGGAACCACAGATACCCTGATTCCGAGAAATTCGAGGGCATGATACTTTGGAGTTACGATCTCGAAGGCCCCAAAGCCATACCCGGCGACTATCGCGTCCGATTGACAGCAGCGGGTAAGACGGAAGAACAAAACTTCAGGATTTTGCCCGACCCGAGAACCGAAACGCCGCCGCAGGTTTTTGCACAACAGTTTGAATTTGTGCAATCTGTGGGCGCAAAACTCACAGAGGCCCATCGCGCCCTCAAAGAAATACGCAACGTGCGCGGACAAGTTAAAGCTATCACGAACGAGCTTCCAAAGGGCGACAAATTCAAGTCCATCAAAGACTTGGCTGCAAAAATGGATTCAACCATGACAAAGGTGGAAGAAGCCATTTATCAGACCAAAAACCGCAGCAACCAGGATCCGCTCAACTTCCCTGTGCGCTTGAACGATAAACTTGCCAACCTCATGGGCCAGACGGTGGACGGTGATTTTGCGCCCACACAACAAGCCCTTGAAGTACGCGAAATGCTGTTCCGCCTCACGGATGAGCAATTGGTGAAATGGAAGGCGGTAAAAGAGAAGGATTTGCCGGAATTGAACAAGTTGGTGCGGGAGTCAGGGGTGGATTTGATACGGGTGAAGTAGAGACCGCGTTTTAGAAGTGACACTTTATTAAAAAGTGTCACTTCTTTATACATTTATGCCCAATTCACTGCCAACATGCAAACATTCATCTCCCACACTTCCAAAGACGATGCATTCGTCAAAAAACTCCGTCAGTCGCTAGAACTGCATAATATCTCCGTTTGGGCAGATTCACGGGAACTCTCGGGCGGAGATTTGCTCGATGCCGAAATCGAAAAGGCCATCGAAGCCTCAAGCGCGTTTTTGCTTATAATCTCCCAAAACGCGCTGTTAAAACCACGCTGGGTCAGAAAAGAGACCCGAAAAGCCCTTGCCATTCAGGCGGAACGTGGGGCAGACAAATACCGAATCGTCCCAATGCTTTGCGACGGTTTGGGGGAAGATGTTTTGGAAACCTTTTTTGAGAAAGAACCTGTAGCGATAAAAATTTCGACTGACCCGAAAGATTTGGAGGAGGCTACCTTGAAAATCCTCACCGCACTCGGCCTCCAACTGCCGGATGACATCACGCCTGCCGAGCAACCAGCCGAAGAGTCTGTCAGCGAACTGATCCTGGTACTGGAAGAACCCACATTGTTCACCGAAGGCGGCGTCCGGCGTGGTTCTGGGCGTGCGCAACTTGAGTTCCACCCTGCCGACGGTGGCGAGGTGGTAGAAAGCAAATGGTTCCGCTTTATTTCCCCACTCGGCCCAGACGTGGCCGACCGCATCCGCCGCTACATCGAAGAATATCCGCGTTATCCATTTTTGCAAAAAATGGTGGCTGACATCCGGGAGGTCGAAGGCCAATTGCCCGGCTGGGGCGAGGCCTTGTTCAAAGCCATTTCTGGTGAAGAATCTGCCCTTAGCCTTCTGCTCGAATGGAAGGGCGACCGCCAGCACGAGCGGCGTTTTTCGATTAAACTCGATGCTGCTTTGCCCGATGCGCTCCCCGAGGAGCAAAAAACTGATTTCCTCGAAGCTACCACCTTGCTGCTGTCAACACCCTGGGAAATTCTTCACGATGGGCGAAATTTCCTTTTCCAAGGGCAGCAGCCCGTGCGGGTGCGCCGGATGCAGCCCAACCGCAAGCGAAGAGACCCTCTGCCGCTGCAAAAGGTTCTCCGAATCCTGCTCGTAGTACCGCGCCCAGAGGACGAAACTGCCGGTCTGATTGACCACCGCGCCGCCACCCGCGCCTTGCTGGCTGCGGTAGATACGCTCGGCTCGCGTGTAGAACTGCAGATCCTCGAATCGCCGACCTTCCCAGCGCTGCGCGACCGGCTTCGGGAAGCCAATAAGGCAGGCCGCCCATTTTCTGTGGTGCATTTTGACGGGCACGGTGTTTTTGACAAAAACAGAGGACTCGGCGCGCTCTGTTTTGAGAGCGCGGAAGCAGCCGAGCAGGAAAAAATAGAAGGCCGCGCCACCGCCATCGTGGACGCGCAAGAGCTCGCTGCCGAACTCGATGAACTCCGCATCCCGCTTTTTTTCCTCGATGCCTGTCAGTCCGCCCAGACCGATCACGACCCGACCGCTTCGGTGGCCGCCAAATTGCTCGAAAACGGCGTGGCCTCGGTTGCGGCAATGTCACACAGTGTTTTGGTGACAGCGGCAGAGTGTTTTGCTACCGCTTTTTACAAACGATTGGCGGAAGGTTCCCTCATCGGTGCGGCCATGCTGGCGGGACAGCAAGCCCTGTACGACGACCCCGTGCGCGCGGAACTGCCTGGTGGTGAAAAACTGCGTTTGCGGGATTGGTTCGTGCCGGTCTTGTTTCAGGAGAAAAAAGACCCACAACTTGTTCGTGAAATCCCTGGCAAAAAAGTACAGCAGGTCATTGAAACCGAACGCGCTGCGCTGCTCGGGGCTACGCCGCCCGCTCCCGAACACGGTTTCGTAGGGCGCACCCGAGAATTGCTCGCCCTTGAACGTCTGCTGCTGCGCGAGCGTTTCGCGGTGCTGGTCGGGACGGGCGGCGCGGGCAAGACCACGCTGGCCACCGAACTTGCTCGATGGCTGCTGCGTACGCGGCGTTTTGGACGCTTGGCCTTTGTGTCGTTTGAGGACGCGCGGGATGTCCGCACGGTCATTGATGTGCTGGGCAAACAGTTGGTCGCTTCGGATTTTTCAGTGGCAACTTTTGAGAACGATGAAAAAGCCCTGCTCAAGCTCGACCGCTGCCTGAGTGATTACAATACCTTGATTGTATTGGACAACCTCGAAAGCATCCTCCCAGATATAGATGGGAACACGCCGCTTGGCGTAGAGGTTTTTGACCAGTTCGCCGTGCTTTTCTCCAGACTAGAAAAGGTCAACGCGGCCATGCTACTGACCTCCCGCGAGCAACTGCCCGCGCCCTTCGACGCTGTGAGAAATCACGTTCGGCTCAGCCAGCTTTCGCCCAGTGACGCGCTGCGGCTCATCGCCGAAGTGCGAAAAGCAAAAAACATGGAGGTGCCGAGCCTGAACGTGGAAGACTTGGATAAGCAGTTCGGAGCACTCGCCCGAAACGCCAACTACCACGCCCGTGCCCTCACCCTGCTCGCCCAACTCATTCCCGATAACAGCAGTGAACTCTCCGAACTCAACGCTGACCTCAGCCTGCTCATGGCCGACCTGGAACGCAAGCACCCCGGCGAACGCGAAAACAGCCTCTTTGCCAGCCTCGAACTCTCACTGCGGCGGCTGCCGCCGGCCATGCGGGAGGTAGTGGATGCACTGGCGGTTTATCACGGAGGGGCGGATGTGGCGACTTGGGCAAAGGTCGCAGCGCGTGAGCAGAAAACGGCCTACGATGCTGGAATTGCACTGATTCAAGTTGGCTTGGCGGAGTATGCCTACGACCAGCCACCCTATTATTTCAAAATAGACCCCAGTTTGCCCGCCTATTTAGCCGCCCGTACCGCATCTGAAATTCTGGAAGCGCGACGGCTGCGCTGGGTGGAGGGCATGGTAGCTTTGAACGGCTTTTTGTACGAGCAATTATCTCAAGACACCCAAATCGCTTACGACCTCTGCCGTCTGACCGAAGCCAATCTGCTGGCTATGTTGGCCGCTTTGCCACAACATGCCGTGCCGGATCAAATTGTGACCGTGGCACAAAGTATCGAAACCCTTTATTCTCCATTAGGCCGTCCGCAGGTTGTGCTGTTTGCTCAAAATATCCGCGAAAAAGCCGCGCAGAGCATGAGCAATTGGAATCACGCCCAGTATCTGCACTTAAGCGCGATGATAGACAGGTTTTTAGAGCAAAGCCTTCTGAACGCAGCCTACCCAATGGCACAGCAAGTACTGGTGCAGTGCGAAAGTGCCGGGGCACGTGCATACCCTGAGGCGGAATACGATTGGGCAATGGCTCATTTACGATTGGGCAGGGTGCTGAAAAGGGGCGGGCGGCCCGAACAGGCATTGCCGTATCTGGAAAATGCTGAGCGGCGGCTTGTTGCCCTTGCCGAGGCAAGAGGGGTCGGTGACACCCGGATGGCTTCGGTTTGCTTAGTGGAAATGGGGGATTGCTTTAGAGTTTTGGGGAAATACGATGCCGCTGTTGAGCAGTATGAGAGGAACATTGCCTTGGCCGAAAAACTGGGCGATACGCGTCAGGTTGCCGTCGGGCAAGGCCAATTGGCCACCATCCGGATGTTGCAAAAAAACTACCCCGAAGCCCTGCGCTTGCATCACGAAGCCAAAGTTATTTTTGAGCAATACCGCGAGCCTGCAATGGTTGCAACTGCTTGGCACCAAATTGGCATGGTGCATCAGGAAGCCGGAAACTACCCCGCTTCGGAAACCGCCTACCGGGACTCGCTGGCAATTGAGATTCGGGAAAAAAACAAAGCGGGCGAGGCAATGTCGCTCATCCAACTCGGCAATTTGTACAAAGACCACTTGGACAGATTGGAAAATTCGGTGCAGGTTTACGAGCGGGCAGTAAGCATTTTTGTCGAATTGAAAGACTTGCGCTATGAAGGTTTGGTCAGAAGCAATCTCGCCGATTGCCAGCTCCAACTCCGTCGTCCCGCAGAAGCCAGAGATCAACTGCTGCGGGCCATCGAATGTAAATCCACTTTCGGCCACGTGGCCACGCCGTGGACAACATGGGCTATTCTCTGTGACCTCGAAACCACCGAAGGCAACCCGTCTGCCGCCGCCGCTGCCCGACAAAAGGCTATGCTTACCTACGCCGCCTACCGGAAGGACGGGGGGGAGAGCCGAGCCAATCAATTCAATTTTATCATGGCAACGGCACAGGCCTTGCAGTCTGGAGACCAACTAGATGAACTTATTGAATACCTGCAATCTACACTCGAGCCGGGCGACCCGACAACATACGTGGCACTCATCCGCGCCCTCCTCGCCCTACTGCGGGGCGATCCCGATCCCACCCTGACGGATGACCCGGATCTGCACTACATGGATGCGGTGGAGTTGAATCTGGTGTTTTTTGGGGCTGGGGGGTGATATGCTTCAGGTGGAGTAGGACAGCGCATCTAAAAATGAGGTGACACCTCCTCGTGCCTCGGAGATGTCACCTCATTTTCACTACAAACATGACCCACACCGCCCGCCAATTCTTCCACATTGACCGCTTACTTGCCGCAATACCCATCAATAGCGGCAACATCAACGACAGCTACCGGCTTGATTTTGAAATCGCGGGTGAGCAAAAGACGGTGCTGCTGCAGCGACTCAATCACCATGTGTTCAAGCGGCCAGAGGATGTAATGGACAACACGTTGCGCATCTGCCAGCATCTTGCAGGTCAAAATTATCCGTACCAAATCGCGATGCCCTTGCCTGCGCTTGACGGGGCTTTTTTGCAAAAAGACGAGGCTGGAAATTATTGGCGGGCCTTCTATTTTATTGATAATTCATTCGCCCCAGAGGGCATTGCAGATCCCCAAATCGCATACGAGGCCGCTCGCGCGTATGGCGCATTTGCTCGGGCATTGCGCGATTTTCCCGCAAACACCCTGGCTGAAACCATTCCTGGTTTTCACGATACTGACCGCAGGTGGGAATATTTTTTGAAAATTTTAGCGGAAGACCCGGTCGGCCGGGTGAATAAAACACAACCCGAGATCAAGGCCATTTTTGCTGCCAAACCCGTTTTTGATAAAATCAGTCAGCTGAAAAAATCGGGTGAATTGCCCCTGCGCGTAGCCCACAACGACACCAAAGCGGGGAACGTCCTTTTCGACCTCAATACGCGAAAGGCCCTGGCAGTCATTGACTTGGACACAGTGATGCCAGGTACGCTGTTGTCCGATTTTGGCGATATGGTACGCAGTTTCACGCCCGATTGTTCAGAAGATTCAATCAAAATGCCAACAATCCGAACGGATGTACTGGACGCGCTCAAACGGGGATTTCTGGAAGAAACTGACGCTTTTTTGACCAAAACTGAACGGAATAACCTGATGCTTGGCGCAGTATGGATGATAGGGGAACAAGCCTTGCGCTTCTTAAGTGATTGGCTGGCAGGTGATGTGTATTACAAAATAAATTCGCCGGAACACAATCTGGTGCGTGCAAGGAATCAATTGGCGCTGCTTGGATGTATGATGTATGATGTATGATGTATGATGTATGATGTATGATGTATGATGTATGATGTATGATGTATGGTGTATGATGTATGGTGTATGTACCATGAACTACGAGCAATTGGGCGTTTATACATCATACATCATACATCATACATCATACATCAAAGTTGTTATTCTGTTTTTCGCGGAAAAGCGACACTAAATACCGACGATTTTTCGCCAATGCTGTTGAGCGTGTAACAGAATCCTTCTTCCATCCACAAAGTTTTCATAAATCCTTGTCGGAGGTTTTCCTCATGGTAGAGATCAATACAAATGACACGGCCACCATAGAGTGCTGTGATGTCGGGCTGGAGGGTGTGTCCGATCACCATACGCTTTGCTCCTGCGAATTGCAACACCGTGATGATGTCTTCTTTGGAAGCGATGTTTTTAGCCGCGCCGCGATACCAGAAAATACCTGTTTTAAAATCGAAAATGGCTCTGGCGGCCTCACTGACAATGGCTTCAATGGGTTTGCCAAGATGCTGGCGGCTGATGCGGTTGATTTCAGTAAGGCCGAGGCGGGTACGGGCGAGTTCCGGGCTGATTCCTCCGTGACAGAAAACATAGTCGCCGATTTTTTCGATGGCATTTTTGGTGCGCAGCCAACGACCAAGCTCAGAACTTGCGTCGTACCAACGATTGTAATCTTCGCCCATTAGCGCGGCATTTTCCAGATACTTTCGGCGTACATAGGAACTGTTTCCCTGTAAATTGAGCACTTCGTGATTGCCAAGTATGAAGTGAACTTTGCCGCCAGCAGCCTCTGCTTCTGCCTCAAGTTTGTAGAGAAGCCAGAGGCATTCCGTCACATGAAGTCCACGGTCGAAAAAGTCGCCGAGCAGCACAAGATGGCCACTGTCAAAGGTCCAATTGAAGTGTTTGTCAATCACGTTTGCACCGAGAAGCATGGTTTTTAGCGCAAGAAAATCACCCTCTATGTCAGAAAGTGCGAGCAAACGGGCCGGGGTAGGGTAGAGGGTGGGCTCTTCAACCTTTTGTGGGTCTTCGTGGAGCAGAAAGGAAAAGGAGTCGCCTGTTTCAGGCACCTGACAGGTTAGGGAAATATCCGTTTTATTGTTGTATTGGAGGGTTTTAGCAACCACCCCGGAATCGCGGCGGAGCACATATTTCACCGTGATTTTATTCCCACGATAGAAAACGTGTGGCCCATCGGTGTCAGCTCTGGAATTGTCGAAAGGATCGCCTGAAAAAGCAGTAAGTGATATTGGTAGACCCAGAAAGAGGGTAAGTATCAGGCGGAATAGCATGATTTGGCGCAGGCTGTTTTTGTTAGTAATAGCAGCTGCGAAGATAACCACATCATGAGATTCAAGACGGGATTGGTAAAAGGGTGTCAAATTTTTGACAAAAGGGGGCAATCAAGGGGAGTAGCAAGTTAAAAGTAGCAAGTTAAAAGTTTCAAAACGGCAAACAGAGGATTGGCGACTAGCCACTTTTAACTTGCTACTTTTAGATCAAGGCCTTTTCGCTCCTCCCAACTTGCGAATCTTGATTTCAAGGCGATTGTTTTGCTGGTGTTCCTCATCAGAACATTCAGCACTTTCATTGCAATGGTTGCGGAGCTCAGTTTCGCCTTTTCCAAAAGCATTGATACGGCTTTCGTTAATACCTTTTGCTACGAGGTAAATTTTGGCGTTTTGGGCACGTGAATCCGTCAAGATTTGGTTTAAACGCGCTTCCCCGCGCACATCCGTATGAGCCACCAGGTCAATTTCCATATCCGGGTAGGTATTCATCCATTCGATCATATTGTCCAAATGGCGTACCGCACCTTGATTGAGGGTAGCTTTGTTATACTCATAAAATATCTTGTCCAAAATAAACACCGAACCTTCCATCAAACCACTGGCAAGCGGCATGGCTTCGGCAATGGTCACACCTTCCTCCAACGGTTTTAAGCGCACTTCTTCGTAGGCTGCTGCTCCCCTGCCTGCGGTCAATCGGAACGTCTCGCTGCGAAACCCGCCTTTTTCCACCTTCGCAGTCCATTCACCATCCCGGGGCAGGCAAATGTCGAACTCGCCATTGCGCGTAGTTCGAGCGTTTTCTATAGTCCCTGTTGCACGGTGCTCGAAGCGGACACTGGCATTGGCAATGCGCGTGTTGAATTCTGTGGTAAGCACTATTCCACCGGAACGTAAGCACGGTGGAGTTTCTTTCATCTTGAAATTCAAATTCAGTTCCTCATCGGTGTCAACCACCAAAAAGCGATCGCGGGAAGTGTAGCCCTTGGCACTTACCATCACGAGGTAATTACGGTAGCGGGTAAATTCCGTCTGGGCCGCTCCTACAGCATTGGAGAAGAGATCCGGCTTGCCCATGTCTTTAGCGTCCTTGCGCACCAGTTGGAAGGTGAATACTTCAGGTTTGTCGGGCGATGAGAAATAGTCGAATTCGTAAAAGTCATTGTTGCCAGCGATGAACCCGTCGTCTGTAGGCTGGAAAATGCGAATTTCTGCCCCTTGAAGTGGCAATCCTGTTTTTTCGTCAATCACATTAATTTGCGCCCGGTTCACCTCGGGCTTGCCAGTACCTCCCAATCCGCTTGGGGCAAAAAACCGAAAAATGTCAGATTTACCATAAGTCTCGTCTTTGCGCTCGCTGGCAAAAAAACCGCTGTGTCCATCAGGGTCGGTTATAAAACTGAAATCGTTTTCGGGCGAGTTGAATGGTTGTCCGAGATTGACCACTTCTTTTTCTTCGGTGCGTTTTAACGGGTCGTTTACAAAGTAAATATCCATGTTTCCCATCGTGTTCGACCGGCCATTGGAGGAGAAAAACAGTGAGCCGAAGAAACTCATAAAGGGGAACAATTCCTGCTTTGGCGTATTAATGCCGGGTCCGAGGTTGATGGGTTCGCCCCAACTACCTTCGCCCAAATGCTCCACCGCATACAAGTCGAAGCCGCCTTCACCACCGGGCATGTCGGAAGAAAAGAAAAGCCACTTCTCGTCGGGGCTGAGACTGGGGTGCATACAGGAGTAATCGTCACTGTTGAAAGGCAGATCAATGGGGGGTGTCCAATCGGGGAAACCGTACTCCATTTGATAGATTTTCATAGATGCTTTTCCGCCTTTTCCGCCGCGAAGCACGCCATTGTCGTTGTTATTCCGTGTTACAAAAGCGGTTTTAAAATCGCGGGTGAAAGTCGCAGGACCTTCGTGGAAATCTGATTTTTTGCTTGCGTTAAATTCGAATCTTGCCGGTCCGACCAGAGCGCCTAAGCGGTCGAATGTGGAAAGATAATGCGCTTCGTAAGGTTCTCCTGTGCGTTCGCTTCGGGGGGCTTTTTTGCCACGTGCCGATACGAACAGTATGCCGTTGTCGTAAAAAATGGGAGCGTAATCAGTGCCGGGCAGGTTGAGTTCTTTGGTGTTTTCCAAACGAACAGGGAATCGGCGATCGTCCTTTTCCCGAAACCGGTCCTTTGATTTGCTTTTGGAGGAACCAGAGCCTTGAGCCGAAACGGCTAGAACGAGTAATAACAGCGGAAGAGTAAGGATTAGTTTACGTAGCATTTTTTGCAAAATAATGGTTGATGGATGATGGTGTGGCATGGGATAAGGAAGCCCGTGCAGATGAATAAGGATTAAACGCTGGCGAAGGTATGGTGATTGCGTTATTTGAAGAGTTGGGCTGAAAAGGTTAACAATTCCTTCTGAGTGCCGAAAAAAATAAACCGCAGAGGCACAGAGCCGCAAAGGACTTGAATATCGCCCCTTTGCGTCTCCGTGCCTCTGCGGTTTATTTTTGCTTAGGTACCTAAAACAGCTTTAATAAATTTTCATCCGATACTCATGGACTGACCTTGGCAAAAATAATTCCAACTACTATTGCCTGAAATACGCCGTAAAGCAGCCACGAGACTACCAGACCCAAAGAGACTGCAAATGAACTAAACGTAATCCACATGGCAGGGAGGGTAGCTATCAGGCCATAAACAAGCCCCATCTCTATACCGCGCCACCAAAATGGGCCGTGAAACAAGGTCTTGAAACGCCGCCAAAACCAGGCCAGCGCAAAACTGAGGATAAAAGGGTGTAAGAAATACAAAGTCGCTTTGTCCCCCTCGAAACTGAAAATCGGATCGTAGTACTGCTCCGCAAGCGCGGGGAACAAGGCAACTACAAGGTAAAGGGCTGCGTAACTAAACCCCAATAAAACAGCACCTGCAATGATGCCTTTGATTAGAAACTTTTTCATAGTCAAACCTTTATTTTTTTGTAAAAAAATTGGACGCAATGGCTCATTGAACCTCATCTACGAGAATAATCAGGTCGAAATGAAAGGTGATCCAATCGTTCACTTTGATCATTCCCAACATGGCCTCTGGCGGGTCAATTCCAAATGCGCTCATTTGAAGTGCATTTTGCCCGCGCAGTTGAAAGCGATTCGGACCGAGCACCCTGGCCTTGGCGGGAATTGATTGTACTTTGGTAACATTGGTGATGGTGATATTGACATTCGCCTGCACATCAAACCAATCCTTGCATTCGCCTTCCAGACATTTGGGATCCTGCCAGGTGTCCACTAAGGAGATTTTGATATATGGGAATTGGCTCGTCTTGAGCGCCTTCTGCATATCATTGTCAATCTTTCGGTTGTGGCAATCAAAATTCTTTGATTTTATCAGCAAATCAACATTGCGAAAGCGGGCGTGGCCTCCTTTACGCTCTACTTCCAGCACCTGGCCTGCATATTGATCCTCGCAATCGCAGGTAAAGGAGTTCACATTCGAGGTTCCTTTCAGGTACAACCTACTCCCGTCCTCTATTTGATACCGCCTTTTGTCAATGGTCATGTGGTCAGTACTGCTTCCCATTAGGAAAAAGATGCCCAACAAAACAAGTGCAGACCCAAGCCAGGTGTTTTTACAGGAAACCATGATTCAGGTTTTAGGAAAGTTGGGAAAATACCCCACTACTTTTTAAGGCAGTGGGGTATTTAGGATGTATAAAAGAGGATTTAGAACCCGATAACTGCCTGAATCATAAACCCGCTGAATTTGCCTGCATCGCGGTAGTCCGCTTTCGGGAAATCTTTGAAGTTTTGAATCACATATTCTCCTTTAAGCAACATGTTTTTAGTTGGGAACCAACCAGCAGCAATCGCAAGACGATCAATGCTCACCTCGGCTTGTCCTACCTTGTCGTCGTCCAAAGGATTTTGGCTTCCGTTAGCAAGCAAGGGAAGATCAGCGTACTTAAGGCCTTGTGGCTCCCCAGTCATGGTGTTGTAACGAACACCGACAAACACTTGCTCACGTGACAAGAAGCGATAAACACCTTCAATAGATATCTGATTGAAATTGCGCTTTTCCCAGGTAGGTCTCGTTGCATTCAGTGTATCCCCAAATACACTACCATTTACGATTTCATAGGCGCCGAAAATCTCCAGGCCTTTGTATTTCACAAATGGGTTAATCATGATAGATTGCACACGGTTAGCCAGATTTGGGTTAAATCTGCCGGAAGAAAATTGGGCTGACATTGATGTATTAGAGCCATTTGCCTGAATGGCTGGTTCCATAGCCAGGAAATACTGTGAACCCGTGCGGTCACCTGCATACAGCGTATTACGTGCAGAGTTGCTGTTGTTGTAGAACGAAGCAGAAAGTCGGATACGGAGATCGTCAAATGTATTATCGTAAGCCAATTTAGCCGTGATAGAAGGACTTTTTTTGGTGGGAACAACGCCGAAGTTATTGTTGCCTTCTGGATAATTTTCTACGTTACCATTGATAAAACCGGAGTTCATACCAACCATTGCCATGAAGCCTTCTGCCGGGAAAACATACACCTCACCACCAATCTCAGTTGTGAACGCATCCAGTATATAGTTTTCAACAAATGGATTGAACATGGCGTTGCCACCATCCTGACGACGGAATTGCATGTCACCGTAGTTGGGCTGGAAGTGACCGATTTTCACGCGGAGATAGTTATTGAACCATTTTGGATTGCCAAACATCGGCAGTTTGTCAATTTGAATATACCCGCCTTTCACCCAAAATTCAGAGTGGTGACGTGAAGACATGTAGTTTTCAAGGCCAACGCGGATACCATCAGAGATCTGAAAGTCTAAATTCAGGTTTGCCATAGCCAAGTTGAAACCTGTCAAGGTGGCGGAGGTGGAATCCTCCGTTTTAACCACACCATAAAGAATATTCTTATTGGTAGGGCTGATGGTGTTAGGGCTATTTTCGTGTGTAATGGATTGGAACGTCTGCGTAAATGCACCGCCAATCCTAATTTTAAACCCGGTGTATTCCGGTTGTTCGGCTTTTTTGGATGGCTCAAATTGATTGATACCCTCTTGATCCCAAGGGCGGAAATACTGGATGCTTGGTTGTTGAGCGAATGCCAGGTTTGCGCAGAAAAAGAGCGCGAGTGCAGCAAGAAGTAGGTTGCTTTTCATACTAGAGAAGATTTAAGTTGATGAATTGTTTTAGAATTGATTCAAAGTCACTTGAAAGACTATTTCAATCTCGTCGCCAGTGGTCATAGTGCCCATCAAGGCGGTAGGAGGCTTGATTTTGTAGTCGGTCATTTTCAGTTTTTTGGAGCCGCTGAAGGTGATACTGCCGTCGCTCCCAACTTTCCCCAGCACATACATATCAATTTTATTGGTGACACCCGCAATGCTCAAATTGCCCGTGGCATTGATGTCGTAACTGCCCGCACGGCTATTCAGACCCGTCACTCTTTCCAATTTGTACTGGATGTTTGGGTGGCTATTGGCTTTGAGCGCATCATAGGTTTTGTTGTCCATGATGGAGCCTTTGGTGCTTTTGATGGTCTTCACCGGGATTTCCACACTGAGTGACTGGATGGACTTCAGGACACCCGCAGTGACAGTTGCCGAACCGCTTATGCGGACTTCCTTGGCAGTGGACTGCCAATCGTGGAGGTTAGAGGTTCCTTTGATTGCCAAAGAAAAATTGGATGCTCGATAGTTCCCTTGTCCGTAGGCAAATGAAAGTGCGAAAAAGAACAGAATAACAAATTTGCTTCTCATCTTGATTAAGTTTGGTACAAAAGTATCGGGGTCGAAAGCACTAGGTTAATGACCAGGGTTAGGTCGTGGCCTGACCTTAGTCATGCCCAAGCGCGACTTCGGATAGTGCCTGGCATGGGCGATCTGAGACTAAGCGTGATGCTGCTGATTAGTTCTTTGTATTATAATTTGCTGAGTCCTATTTTTGCTCGCTACTTATCCTTGCATGCTGCTATGTCTTTTTCTCCACTCCTACTGATCTACGCTCTCCTGCTAATCGCTTCTCTGGGTCTTGGTATCGTCAACCCAATTCCTCAAAACCCAGCCTACCATGACTACGGCGACCAGCGTATCATTTTTGGAATCCCTTATTTTTGGAATGTTGTGTCGAACCTGCCCATGTTGTTTATCGGGCTGTACGGCCTCTGGCAAGGCATACGAAATTACGCCCGAAGGCCCGCAGGTGTAGCGCGCTGGATTCCCCTGGTGCTCAGTGGCGGGATTTTCATTACTTGCTTTGGATCAGCGTATTACCATTGGATGCCCAGCAATGACTCCCTGCTTTGGGACCGGCTCCCGATGACCCTGATGTTTATGTCACTTTTCTCCTTGTTTATATACGACTACCTCGGAGCGCGTGCAGGCACGGTCAGTTTTTGGCTCAGCATTCCAATTGGCATAGCAAGTGTGTTGTACTGGCATTTCACAGAAGCTGCCGGGCAGGGCGATCTGCGTCCTTATGCTCTGGTGCAGTTTTTCCCGATGGTAGTCGCGCCTGTTTTGATATTGTTCTATCCGGGGAAAGTGCCCTACGTCCGCTACATCCTTTTGCTTTTGGGCTGGTATGTGGCAGCCAAATTGTGCGAGCACTATGACAAAGCCATCTACGATCTCCTTGGCTTTTGGAGTGGGCACACGCTCAAGCATCTGCTCGGGGCTATTGGGCTGGTGTATGCCATAAAGATTGTGGATGGGTGGTGGCCGGGGAAAGAGGAGAACCTGCGTTAATTCCGCATGTCCGACTGAGCTGGCCACGGTGTGTCATTATTGATAAAGCAATTGCCAACCTTCAATAAATAAGCCTACCTAAAGTGGGGCTGATGATGATCAATCTGTCTGCTGACCCACATCATATTACAAACAGCATGCACCAGCGACCTTCGCCGCAAAACTTATTTACACATGCCTGTTTACCACCACGCTGGCAAAATCCCCCACAAACGACACACCCAATTCCGCAATCACGCTGGGGTGCTTTATCAGGAAGAACTCGTTGGTACTCAAGGTTTTTCGGGGGTTTCTTCGCTGGTATACCACCTTTATCCGCCTACGATTGTCAAGGAAAAAGGGACTCCTTATTCTGTGGAGCCTAAGATCGCGATTGACAAAAACCTCTCGGCACTCAGCTTCAAAGGTTTCGATTTGCCTTATGTGGACGACTATCTGGAAAGCCGCAAAACCTTGTTTGTCAACAACGACCTGCACATTGGCCTGGCTGCCCCGCACGAAAGCACCAAGGATTATTTTTTCAAAAATGCCGATGCCGACGAAATGATTTTCGTGCACAAAGGCCACGGCTGGGTGGAGACCATGTACGGTCAAATACCGTTTGAATACGGCGATTATATCGTGATTCCAAGGGGGACGATTTACAAAATTCATTTCCTGAGCAGCCAAAACCGCTTGTTGTACATCGAGTCGTTCAGCCCCATCGAAATTCCGGGGCGGTATCGCAATCAGTACGGACAAATGTTGGAGCACGCACCGTTTTGCGAGCGCGATTTCAAATTGCCCAAAGACCTCGAAACCCACGACGAACACGGCGATTTCTTGGTAAAAATCAAGAAACAGGGCATGATTTATCCATACGTCTACGCCACGCACCCCTTTGATCTGGTGGGCTGGGACGGAAATCACTACCCTTGGGCGATGTCCATATTTGATTTTGAACCGATTACGGGACGGGTACACCTACCACCACCCATTCACCAGCAATTCGAGGCTGCCGGATTTGTAGTGTGCTCCTTTGTGCCACGTATGTACGACTATCACCCCAAGTCCATCCCGGCGCCTTACCACCACAGCAATATTGATTCTGACGAGATACTCTACTATGTGGATGGGGATTTTATGTCACGGAACAAAATCCAGAAGGGACAACTGACCCTCCATCCTGGCGGTATCCCTCACGGCCCGCACCCCGGCGCCATTGAACGAAGCATCGGCAAAACCTCCACCGAGGAATTGGCTGTGATGATTGACCCTTTTAAGCCTATGAAAATCACCGAAGTGGCCATGAATATGGAAGTGGAGGATTACTATAAATCGTGGCTGGAAGCGGAGATTTCTTCATTAGCATGAATGAAACCTCGTAAGTTTTTAAAACCTGCGAGGTTGAGCCTTCAACAAATTGATAAGATTATGAGACTTCTTTTTCTTGTTTTTATAGCAACATTGACCATTTCCCTGCAAGCACAAGAGCGTTCGACCAGCGTTATCTATCGCAACAACCAAACCGGGGAACAGCACAAAATAAGCCAGGGAGACTTCGTCAAACTGAGGCTAATGGAGGGAAATGAAAAAAAACGGTATTCAGGTACTTTTAAAGAAGTTAAGGACGGCATACTTACCCTCAAAGGGTATCGTAGCATCCAAATGGACAATGTTCTGAGCATTGCTTACCGCCCCAAAGTAGCGCGATGGTTGTTCTGGGGACTGTTGTTCATTGGAATGTTCTTAGGAGGATTTGCCTTCATACTCGTTTTTTCCGAGTACATGTTGGCCGTAACCTTTGCCAAAGCAGCCTTGGCCTCTGTAGCGCTTAGCATCGTGATCAGTCTGAGTTCTGTTCGTCGAATGAATGATATAAACACCCAGTGGACATATGAGTACCATTTCCCGGCAACACCAAAACAGCAGATGATCCCCGGACCGTAAAAACCTTCAAACCATCCTTTATATGGCAAGCTTGACCAATATCCAGAACTACAACTACGGTCTCCAAAAAATATTCACGGAGGCCGGGGACTTTCTGCCTTTACCGGGCACGGATTAGGTCGAACTGACCAGTTTTATGATTTGTTGAACCCGAATTGATACCGAAGAAGAAATTTCATAACGTCGGAAGCGTTTAAACCCTTCCGAGGTTTATCATTCCCCCCAATTCTCCAACTCCTCCTTACTCCACAATTCCGGAAAAAATATCCGCCGCTGATACTTCGGCAGCATGTATTTTTTCCAATCGCTTCCGCCCGTTGCTTCAACAGCTGGCCCTTTGCTTTCAAGGTATTTCTGTGCCGCGTGGTAGTGCGCCATCACCCAGGAGATGTTTACAGTGTAGTCATAATGGCGCATGGCAGCAACCAAGCCTGGGTTTTCCCGATCCGCAGCGGGCAACAACCGGAACCTGGCCCAAAGGTTTTTCTCGTTGTATGCCTCCATGGTTCGAAGGAACTCGGCTTTGTAACGTTCCTCGAAAAGCTGAATAAGGGTGCTCTTTTCGCCCGTAGCGTGGTTTTTCCCTGCGGCCTGCCAGTATAGATGGTCGTAGGCGTGCTCGTAGGGCGTGTTGCGGTCAATTGTGGCTCGAAATCGGTAGTCAATCAGATTGATCAGGTCGGTGGAGCAAAACTCAATCATGCGATACTGAGCACTTTGAAAGCCGCTGGCAGGGGTGAGCGTGTTGCGGAATTTCAGGTATTGCTCCACGTCCATGCCATCGCCCATGATGTTGAACGAGTTGGACAACATATCGAAATAGCGACTGATCCGGGTCAGTTTTTCAGCAAAAAACGCCGTGGTGAGTTCGCTGCAATCCGACACCTGCTGAATTTCCCAAAGGATCATTTTGAACAACAACTCGTTGATCTGGTGATACATAATGAACACCATTTCGTCGGGCAGCGTAGTTCGCTGTATCTGCAAGTTCAACAAAGCGTCGGTCTGGATATAATCCCAGTAAGTGATGGGTTTGGCCCATACCAGTCCTTCAAGATGAGTATTGGGGTTTTGGCCAATAGCCTGAAATTTTTCTTCGACACGCTGGAGAAGTTCGGGTGGAATTTGATGCATGATTTAAGGCGTGTAGATTTTGAAAACTTACAAAGGCTCGTTTTTTCGGGATCGCAATTGACTGTATTGTGAAAATATGAACAACACTCCTATAACAAACAAGGGCAAAGAAAACATTAAAAACAAACCTGTCTGCCGCCATGTGCCAAAGTGAACGGTGAAAACCACCCCCAATAAAATAAACACCAGTCCACCAATAATTTGGCGATACCAAGCCAGCCATAGTGCAGCCAACACTGCAGCAGTTGGCACAAGATGCACTAGTAAGTGGCCAAATTTCTGAAAAAAAGTTTGGTGCGCTTCAAATGAGTCCAATGCAAACAGCGAGATGAACCCGGCGAACATAATTGCCAGAATTCGGGGAAGCCAGCTTAGGAAAATAAATGAAGTAAGCTTCATATCAATTGTTTTAAAACCGTGTAGACTTTATTGAAATTTAATGACAATCTACCCCAGCTTTAGGCACCGCAGATTCGAACAATGACAAATCCAAGTTCAAGCCACGCTGCAGCAACAAAAGCCCTACTAACCCCAACAGAACAGGTTGTGCAACCTTAAATTTTTGCCTCCAGGAGATACTGAACGATCTTCCTAACACACTCACCATCAGCAACAAAGGCAATGTCCCAAGGCCAAAAATCGCCATAAAAAGCCCGCCTTCCAATCCGCCGGTGGAGGCGATAGCGCCTGCCAAAGCCGCATATACCATGCCGCAAGGCAAGAGCCCATTGAGCAATCCGATGGAGAACGTGCTGCCATTTGGGCTTTTCCGCATCAGGTTTCCGATGCCCGATTTTACCCATTGCGTGAACGCGCCAAAACCGGGCAATGCAGTAACTAGTTGTTCAAACCGCCAGGCCATGAACGCCATGCCCAACATAAAAACGCCCGCCCCGATGGAAAGTATTTTTTGAAGCCCTGCTATTGCCAAACCCTTTCCCAGCAACCCGAATAACACGCCCAGTGCAACGTAGGTAAGGATACGACCAGCATGATACACAAGCATCTTGCGCAAAACTTGCCACTTGCCTGCCGCATCGAGCGGAAGCGCGAGCAGCAATGGACCGCACATCCCCACACAGTGCAGGCTGCCAGCGAGGCCGAGAAGGAGTGCAGGGGCGAAGATGGTCATAGCATGGTGCGTCGTTGGGTCATTGGGGTCATTGTGTCATTGTGTCATTGAACAACAATAGCCGTTTCCCAAAAATACTTTTTTCCGTCGGTGGCCTCCCAATCCAGTTCGACATGCCAGCGACCCGGGGTAAATCCTTCGGCAGGAATTTCCAGTACTGAGACGTTTTCTATTTTTGATAAAAAATCTTCCCGAGTGGTAGCTGAACGATAGCACTTTGCGGTGCCTGTTTGGGCAGTCATTCCTTCTGGAAATTCAACTTGTATCCTTTTAGCCGTCGCGTCGAATTGAACTTTTGGTGGCGCCGTTAGCGTCGCCGCGTTTTGTTTTTTCTCTAACCGCTCCTGGTAGTTCAGGTCAAGTGAATAATAATCTTTTTGCACCAACTGCGGTGGGTAACGGGTTGTAGCCACCACAAGCGATATCATGCTTACAGCAAAAAAGATAAAGAATATAACGATGCCGGTACCCCAGTTGAATTTCATGATGGTGGTGATTGGTGAAATTGGTGATTTGGTGATTTGTGATTTGGTGATTTGGAACGAAATGACCATAATGACGAAATGACATTATAACCATTAATTTTTACTTTTCCATTTTGGGCAAAGGCCCGGTTACACCCATGAAGTTGGTCTTTACCTCATCCACTTTTTTACCATTGGAAATTACCTCGATGACAATGGGCGTTTTCCGTCCAAGCAGTTCGCTCTCAGGCATTTCTACAAAAAATGCGCCCTCTGTTTTTTCGCCTTTGGGAATATTGGCAGGTTTCTTCCCAACGTATTGAATCTTCGCGCCGGGAGTGGTGACATGCAATTCCGCCGGAAGTTCGTGGTTGGATTTATTGATGAGGACGTAGGTATAGAGGTTGGTCAAGTGCGTGTCGTCTTTCTGCTGGTAAAGCTGACCGGGTGAGCGCAGGATGATGGTCTCCATTATCCCGCGTTGGGCAATAAGGAACACATCTAGTACCAGCAAGGCAATCAAAACTCCGGTATAGGCATACACGCGGGAGGTAAAAATCTTTCTACGACCTGATTCTATGCCCGTCATCGAATCGTATCGAATAAGCCCCAAAGGCCGGTTGATTTTTTGCATGATGGAATCGCAGGCATCTATGCAGGCGGTACAGTTGGTACATTCAAGCTGGGTGCCATTGCGGATGTCAATACCTGTTGGGCACACTGCAACACATAGATTGCAGTCAATGCAATCACCGACTTTGGATTCAGGCTTTTCCTTCTTCAACTTTGTGCGCGGTTCGCCCCGAATATGGTCATAGGCCACCACAATAGAATCTTTAACCAACAATACACTTTGTAGGCGACCGTAAGGACAAATGGTGGTACAAACCTGCTCGCGCAACACCGCGAACACACTATAAAAAGCACCACTAAAAACCAGCATGGCAGTAAATCCACCCCAGTGCTGGCTGATCGGTTCCCGGATGATTTTCAGCACTTCGTCCATACTAATCAGGTACGCAAGGAAGAAATTGGTGAACAGCAAGGCAAGGCCGTAAATAATGCCATGTTTCAGGACTTTTTTTCGGATTTTCTGTGCCGTCCAGGGGGATAAGGCAAGTTTGCGTTGTTCGCCGGCATCTCCTTCAATCCAATATTCAATTTTGCGAAAAATCATTTCCATGAAAATCGTTTGTGGACACACCCAGCCACAAAACAGTCTCCCAAACACCACCGTAAACAAGATGATAAACACGATGAATGTCAGCATTGCCAACACAAACAAGTGAAAATCCTGCGGGGTAAATAAGAGTCCAAACAGCACGAATTTCCGTTCCAACACATTGAACAGCAGAAATTGTTCGCCACCTACCTTGATAAAGGGCATCAGAATAAAAACAGCCAAAAAGGCTACGCTCACCCAGGTACGCCACTTGTAATAACGCCCGGATGGTTTCTTTGGGTAGAGCCAGATTCGTTTGCCTTGCGCGTCAACGGTCGCGAGGTGATCGCGATATTCTTCGTTGTCTTCGAGGACGTTATTTAGAGAATCCTGGTTCATAACCATCTGTTTTTTAGAGCATCTCATAAGCGGTGTTTCACCGCAAAGGCGCGGAATTTAAAATATATCAAGCCTCCGCGTCTCTGCACCTCTGCGGTGAAATACCGCTTATGAGACACCACTTACTTTACACCCACTGGGTCTTGCGCTGCTGCCGCTTCGTCTTTCCAAATCACGCCTTGCGGCGCTTTCGGATTTGGGGGGTTGGTACCTTTCAATGTCAGGATATAACTTGCCACTTTCTGTATATCTACAGGTTTCAATGTCGAAGACCAAGCGATCATACCCTTATCAGGCACCCCGTACTTGATTGTTTTGAACAGGTCTTTGATGCCGCCGCCATGTATCCAGTACTCATCGGTGAAATTGGGGCCTATGGTGCCCTCGCCTTTTAGGCCGTGACAAGCTACACATACATTTTTGTAAATCAATTCGCCCTCGCCCAATGCGCCCGCATCCGTCACAACGCTTACATTGGATTCGTCTACCGCGTTAGCTTTGCCCGCCAAGGCCATAGCAATTTCTTTTTTAGCAGTTTCCATCTCTGTTTTGTACTCGTCCGCCTGATTCAGCCCGTTGCCTCCCCAATGGTAATACCACATATAACCAATGGCCCAGATTATGGTCAGTATGAACATATTGACCCACCAAGGGGGCAGGTGATTGTCGAGTTCTCGAATACCATCGTAGTTATGATTCAGTGTGATTTCACCTTCCATTTCACGTGGGATTGGGTTTTCCCAGTATTTTTTGCGCAAACGAGTAAAAAAGTCTTCTTCGATTGGCTGCAACTCAAGTGACTCAGTGGGAAAGATAATGCCCTGCTTTTCCGATTCGAGCCGAATCAGTTGTTTGGTCAGAAAAGCATTGGCCCGTACAACTACAGCAATAGCTATTATGAACAACAACACAGCCAAAATCAAAAACGCCGTGGTCATGATATTTGAAAATCCGTCCACCTTGGCTGGAACAGGAGTTGTCACTGCTTGCCCCCAGCTCGTTGTTATGCTGGCGAGGAGCAGAAAAAGGGTTGGCAGATATTTTTTAGATGTCATGTTTAATGAATTTTTCGCTGTAGTTTTTCTTCGGACACCTCGGAGGTTTTCGAAAACCTCCGAGG
>JBJXGZ010000031.1:0-25658 GCA_046160625.1 Saprospiraceae bacterium | reverse complement strand
CTCCGCGCTGAGCTTGGACATTGGACATTTCTTGTTGGACATTGGACATTAATCAGGCGCCCACATAATTATGTGGCGTAATCCGCTTCAACTCCTCATTGACTTCCTCAGTAATATCGAGCGTATCAATAAAGTCGTGCAAATGCTCGCGGGTCACCAGATGTCGGCCGCGAGTGAGCGCCTTGAGTGCTTCGTATGGCTGCGGGTAACCTTCCCGACGCAAGATCACCTGAATGCCTTCGGCGATCACCATCCAATTGTCTTCGAGGTCGTCGTATAGTTGACCCTCGTTGAGCATCAGTTTGCCTAACCCTTTTTGAATAGACTTTAAAGCGATCAGGCTGTGTCCCATCGGGACGCCAATGTTCCGCAATACCGTAGAATCGGTCAAGTCTCGCTGGAGCCGGCTAATGGGGAGTTTTTCGGCAAGGTGCTGCCAGAGTGCATTCGCAAGCCCCAGGTTGCCTTCTGCGTTTTCAAAATCAATGGGGTTCACCTTGTGTGGCATGGCGGAGGAGCCGACTTCGCCTTCCACCGTTTTTTGACGGAAATATTCCATTGAAATGTAGGTCCATAGGTCGCGGCAGAAACCAATGAGGATTGTGTTGATGCGGGCAATTGCCTGACACTGAGCAGCAAAACAGTCGTAATGTTCTATTTGGGTGGTATGTTGCGAACGTTCGAGACCGAGGAATTCGCGCACAAAATCGTCTCCAAAACGTTGCCATTCGTAGTCCGGGTAAGCTGCATAATGTGCGTTGAAATTGCCCGTCGCACCGCCGAACTTGGCACGGTGCGGGATGCTGCGCAGCAGGCCGATTTGCACGTCAATTCGCTCTACAAAAACCTGAAATTCTTTGCCTAACAAGGTTGGAGAGGCCGGTTGCCCATGGGTGCGGGCGAGCATGGGTACCCGCGCCCAGTCCTGGGCCATTTGCTCCAGGGTGTCGCGCACTTGCTGCAGTCGCGGGTAGTATACTTCTTCCAGCGCCGTTTTGAACAGCAGCGGCGTGGCCGTGTTGTTTATATCCTGCGATGTGAGGCCAAAGTGTACAAACTCCCGCAAATCATGCAAGCCATGCGTGTCAAAGCGCTCTTTCAGGAAATATTCCACAGCCTTTACGTCGTGGTTGGTAGTGCGCTCGATGGATTTGATCTGTTCGGCATCCGACTTATTGAAGCGTTCAAAAATGGCGTTTAGCTCATCAATTTTGTCTTCCTCGAATGAAGAAAGTTGTGGCAATCCGTATTGGCAGAGCGCGATAAAGTATTGAATTTCAACAAAAACGCGGTAACGGATGAGCGCGTATTCGCTGAAATAATCAGCGAGTTCGTTGGTCTTGTCGGCGTAGCGACCGTCAATGGGAGAGATGGCAAGTAAGGACATGTGGCTGCTGTTTTACGCGGTTTATTGCTACCACATAGTTCACAGTAGTACACATAGCAATATTAAGGCTGAGTAAACTATGTGGAAACAATTTCGCGCGGCAAAATTCGCCTTTTCTTCTCAGCAAAAGCAACGCAAGGCTACCTTTGCCTACTCTTTTTTAACACGAAACTTTTGACATGAAAAAATTTGCCAATTCACACATCTTGCTCCTTTTCTCATTCTTCCTTTTCACCGCCTGCAACAACGATAAAAAGCAAGTCGAAGCCCTCGCCAAAGAAACCGAAACCATCCACGACGAAGCCATGAAAGACATGGCCGACATGAACCGTGTGGCACGCGAACTCAAACAAACGATGATCGCTGCTATAATGACTCCAGAACAAAACGCCGTCTATACCGACGCGCTTGATAAGATGGGTAAGGCCGAAAACGACATGATGGACTGGATGAAAAACTATAAATCGCCCGACGAGATGTCCTCGGCAGATGCGCTAAAGTACTTGCAGGAACAAAAAACATTGATCGAAAAAAACCGGGCCGATATTAAATCTGCCATGGAAGCGGGGATGAAATTGCAGGGGAAATAAATAAGGAGTGGTTATTTGGGGATTTGAGCGTTAGAGCCTGGCCGCCCGAATAAACAAATAACCAAATCCCCAAATAAACAAATTCTCGAATCCCCAAATAATCAAACCATTGGTTATCAAACAAATAACATGAAAATTCAGTATCTTTTTTCATTGCTCACGCTTGTTGTATTTCTGGCTTGCAACACCCCTCAAAAGGCACAAACGCCGCCAGCTCCCAATTTACCCGCCGAAGCCATAGCGAAGGAGGGTCCCTTCGTCACCTGGGACAAAAAAATGGTGGATCTCGGCAAGGTAAAAAAAGGAGAAAAACGGACGCTGTTTTACGAACTCACCAACACCAGTGGCGAGGAAATCCTGATAGAAATTGTGGACGCATGCGAGTGTACCAAGATAGATTTTCCGCGAGGCCCCATTGCTCCGGGTAGGAAAGGTCATCTCGATGTTGTTTTTGACAGTACTGAAAAAGACGCGGCAGAAACCATCGGCATTACCATCGTTTTCCGAAATACGGATGCAAAAGGCAACCCAAGGATCGAATCGCTGGAATATAAGTTTGACTTGGAAAAATAAGGTTGTTTTCGAAGGATTAATTCGATTGGTGAAGATTGTTTCGATTGAGAATCAACCTGTTGTAGCATTGTAAAGTTCAAAGCCACTTTACGTTTCATATATTTGCGATTTTCGCAACAAGTTTGTGGGAAACCAATCCATACCATGATTGCCATGCGTCAAATCACCCTTCTTCCATTATTCTTTTATTACTTGCTTTTCTGCCTGCCCGTTTTTGCGCAGATTCAGCCGATTATTCCCAAAACCACGACTCGGGCGGTGGTGGTCGGTATTTCGAATTACCAAAACATCTCTAAACTGCGTTTTGCGCACAAGGATGCCGAGGCATTTGTTCAATTTCTCCGCTCTCCTGCCGGTGGAAGTCTGGCTGAGGAGCATATTAAATTTTTGACCAACGAAAACGCGACGCAAGCCCAGATAGGCAACGCGCTCTCCTGGCTGAATGCCGAAAGTCAAGCAAACGACTGTGCCATCATCTATTTTTCCGGACATGGTGATGTGGAGACCCAATTTACCAATATGGGCTATTTGTTGGCCTACGATGCCAACAAAAGCACTTATATGGCAGGCGGGGCCATTCCTATTTACGCACTTCAATCCGTTATCACGAACCTTTCTGTAGTAAAACTAGTTAAGGTACTGCTCATAGCGGATGCTTGCCGCTCGGGCAATCTGGCCGGCACCGAAACGGGTGGCACCAAAACAACCGCTCTGGCTATGGCAACTCAATTCGCCAAGGAGATAAAAATCATGTCCTGTGGGCCGGATGAGGTTTCCTTAGAAGGCGAAGATTGGGGCGGTGGGCGCAGCGTATTTTCCTATTATTTGATTGACGGAATGCGTGGTTTGGCCGATTTCAATGATGACAGGCAGGTGACTTTACGAGAAATCGGGCGGTTTCTGGAAGATAGTGTGGAAATGGCCACCAGAGCTTTGCGTCTTCAAAGCCCCAGGACTGGAGGCGACGAAAAAATGGTGGTTGCACAAGTAGATCCCGCTACAATAGCAGCCTTGCGACGCAAAAACAATCCACAAAAAGTAGAACCAACTATTGCGGTGGCAGCAAAAACTGCACAGGATGGGCCGACAGACTCAGACTCCAGCACCATGCGGCTTTACAGGGATTTTGAAGAAGCCTTACGCAAAGGGCATCTGACTACTCCCGAAAAAGATGCAGCCTATACCATTTACCAATTGATAAAGGATCGGCCTGCACTCCGAACTTATAAAAACGGGATGCGCAACGATCTGGCTACTGCCATGCAAGTCGAAGCGCAAAAAGCCATCAATGATTACCTTTCGGCAGACCCGCGGGAAATGCGCAGACGCTGGGGGCTTGACGATAGTCGGTACCGGCTGTATCCACAATATCTCGAAAAAGCGGCGGAATTATTGGGGGAAAGCTACCATTCGTACACTCAAATAAAGGCGCGGGAACATTATTTTGCTGGCTTGAACCTGCGATTGCAAGGGGAACGACCTGGCAATACCTCCATTAGAGATTCTCTATTTCGAATTGCAAAAGGCCTTCAGGAAAAAACCCTTCAATTGGATTCTACTGCTGCGTATGCATACAATGAATTGGGATTACTGGCACGCAGGTTCAAACAATATGAGCAATCTGTGGCGTATTTCAATAGAGCCGTGCGTTTTTCGCCCACCTGGGTTTTGCCTTGGGCTAATTTGTGTGGTAGTTACAATGAGTCGGGACAAACCGAGGCAGCAGAAAGAAGTGGTTTGAAAGCAATTTCAATAGATAGCACCTGTGCCTTAGCGCATTATAATCTAGGGGATGTTTATTGGATAAAAAAAGAAACTGAAAAAGAAGCTTATCATTTTCAGAAAACCCTTGAATTTTCCCCTGATTATGCGAATGCTTATTTCAATTTAGGGCTAATAAAATTTCATAAAGGAGCATATATTGAGGCAGAAGGAATGTTTCAAGAATTTATTAAACTAGTCCCCAAAGACCCTGATGGGTATCAAAATCTTGGAGAGGTTTATATGAAATTGTCGAAGTTCGGAGAAGCAGAAGCTCAATTATTAAAAGCAATAGAATTAAACCCTGATTTTGCAAAATCCTATCTCAGCCTGAGTGAACTTTACCTTTTTGATAATAAGCCTGAAAAATCAGAAATGTGGTTTAAAAAGTTCTCTGCCATGAGGCCTGAAGACCCTGAAGGATATTTCTATTTAGCCCTCAAGTCAAGCCCTAATAATTCGCAATCACTGCGGCATTTAGAAACAGCCTTACAAAAAGGATTTAAGGATTATAACCGGATACAAAGCGAAAACAGACTGGCTGTGTTACGAGATACACCAGAATTCAAAAAATTGATCAAAAAATATTTTCCAGACAAGTAAACGCGTGTTTTCCTAAGCGTAGCGAAGGTCCTGATTCAAAGCATTTCAGGAGGCGCTCGTCGGATCTTTCGATACGCTCAGGAAGACACGCTTGGCATCTGAACTCAATACCCCAAAACACGACTGGAGTATTACATATTTATCCTCTGGCAGCCTTTTCAGCCAAAGCCCTGAATCCATAACGCATCCAGAAAGCTGCATGCATCATCCGCACTACATTATCGGGATGCTTTTGTTCCAATTCCGCATATCTCTTCCGAGCAGCATCATACCATCTCACGTTTTCTAAAGCTGTTGCTTCGATAAGACCCTGTACAGCCGGGCTTTTAGTAGAACCAGAAAGAGAGGAGCTGTTTGCAAATGTTAAAATCTCCTGAAGTTCTTCCTCAGTTCCGAGGCTCAATTCTATCTCGTTGGATGTCATAGGTTTACTACCTGATACTGATACTCCCCAATGATAGGTTTTGTCCATACCCAAATTCAAAGCCTTTAGGTCTATCTGGGCAAAAGTATCGCGCACTGTGACACTGTGGACAATATTGTTTGCATCGTCTTTGATCACCAATAAATAGGGTTCAGTATTGGCAGGCCGAGACCAGAAGAAGGTCGTAGGTCCTGCAAGTACTTTACCAAATGGCATGACAGCCCGGATTCTTGAGCCTTTTCCTCCCCAGCCATCCCCGCTGCGCTTCGGATCGGTAACTGAATTCCCCCAGCCATCACCGCTGCGCTTCGGATCGGTAACTGAATTCCCCCAGCCATCACCACTGCGCTTCGGATCGGTAACTGAATTCCCCCAGCCATCACCACTGCGCTTCGGATCGGTAACTGAATTCCCCCAGCCATCACCACTGCGCTTCGGATCGGTAACCGAATTACTCCAACCATCCCCCCGCTTTTTAGCAACTGCCACCATCTCAACAGCCCCAACCAGTCTCTGCCCAAAATCATAGCTTGCATCGGTGGCGGCACTACTACCATCACCGCAAACACCTGTCAATGCAACATCGGACCCACCTGCCAATTCATTGAATTGTCCATTGCAGTACACCGTAGCCTGTGCGCCTTCAGCAAGCTGGAGTTTGCCTGTACTTTTGAGTACTGCACCATTCTGAACTGGTTTGGCTTTCTTTTTTCCTTTGGGGATTAGGCCAACTTCTCCGGAGGAACTAACGAGTACAACCGTTTGAGGCGCTTGAGCCCGGAGCGAAATTGCCAGTAAAAAAATGGCAAAAAGTGTGAGTTGTTTTTTCATAATAAGGTGAATTTAAAAGATTTAGGTGCAAAAAAGTTTACAATTCACTTTTTCGATAGACCCCCCAGCTTTCCACTTTTGACTGTGGCGAGAGGCGAAAAAACAGGCTGGCTTCCGGATACACCAGAATGCTCCCGCTGGGCATTGCAATGCTTCGGGTTGCTCTGCCATAAGCCGCTGTGATTTTTTCTTGTCCATCTCCCAAACCAATGCCCCGAAGGGTACGCCCTTTGTAACCGGGCTGAGTCTCTTGCACCAGTGCATAATTTTTGCCCGCATTGGCATAATGGACATAGAGGCGCGAGTTCAAAAATTGGCGCGAACCACAAAACACTTTTTCATCCACTTTCACCTCCCGGTCGGTAGTCGGTGTTTTTAAAAAGTCCGAGAGCGGGAATTCATCAATTTCTTCCAAACCTTTGGCCGCTGCAACCGCAGGCAGGGCGGGTCTTGGTGCTTTTTTCAAGGTTTCAAGATTCACCTTTGCCCAATTATTGCCTTGTTTTTGGGCCTGTTCCAAGTGCTTTTCCGCCAGGATGCTGTCGCCCTGAAGCGCAGCAATGATCCCTTCCAACACCACAAAATCAGAAGCAGCAAGTGCGTCGGTAGTTTTCTTTTTCCCTTTTCGGAGGGCATATTCAGCATCCTCCCATTCCCCTTTCAGGGTCAGTACACAGGCTTTGTTTAGGTACCCTGTCGCATAATTTTCGTCTAGCGCCAAGGCTCGCTCAAAATGTTCCAATGCCGATTTTAAAAGGGCATTTTTACGGGCGTCTTTTTCCAGATCATTATTTTTAATCCCATAAAGCCGGGATTTGGGATCTAGTTCCAAAGGCAATACATAAGGCATTTCGCCGGGTTCAACCATCGCCAAAGCAGCAAGGGCTGCATTGACTCCTGCATTGTTGTAAATTTCACGGCTTTGGTAAGTCTGTAATATTTTGCGGTGATATACAGCAGCATCGGCGTAATTGCCCAAGACCGTCAGCAGATTGGCCGTCTCGAATACGATCTGCAATCCTTGCAATTCTTTCATGGCGCCTTCTACCATTTTCAATCTGTCGGGCAGGTTTGGATATCCGGGCATATTCTCTGAAAGATCATAAGCCACATAGGCCTTTTTCAGCAATTCAGGCATTATGCCATAAGTATTATACCCCACCGAAAATGCCATGAAACCACCGAGATTATCTGCCTCGGTTTCTTGTTTCAGACCTTCCCCCATACGTTCTAACTGCCGGGCAGTTTCTAAACTTTCGTTGTTCATGGCAAAATGCCGGGTCCAGTCGTGTTTTTCATAATAATGGATGAGTTCGTGTGCCAGCAAAGCGGCTAGCGCATTGAGCGAGTCTTTCCCAAATGTGGCACAGATATCATATGCTTTTTCGTCGAGTATCACCTGGATCTTGTCCGGATTGAAAGAAGCAATATTTCCATCCTTTTTGATCAGCACCAGTGTAGGAGTTTGCATTCTAAAATCCCCCCGGCCCCGTACCAGGTCGTCAAAAACCTTTTGTGCGACGGCTTTTTTGTAGCCGCCTACTTTTTCTGAGGGGCCGCTTGTCTGGGAGCTCGAAGCAAAGGCAAATTCCTGGCTATTTGCTGTGCATACAGCAATAGCAGTTAATAGAAATATGAATAGCGATTTCATTGTTTATTTGTTTGTGGAAAAGAGAAGTGAGCTTGCCTCAGGCACCATATCCATGCGGGCAAGAAAAGCGGCGTACATCCTGCGCAGCAGTAAATTGTTCGGCCTTTCCAGGAGTAGGCGATTGTAGGCTTCGTTGGCATCGTAATAGCACAACTCTTCCTCGAGCCTGAAGGCGATCATAAGCTGTTGCTCCTCTGCTGAAGCCTCCTTGAAAGCCGGTTCATGGGAAAGGTCAGTAAGTCGATCCACCACACTGGACGGGCAAATTTCGAAGGAGATATTGACCGATTTCGCGGTCTCGCCACGGCTTACATACCAGGAATATTCTTCATCCAAGTTAAGGGCAAGTTGGTCGAGGTCGAGTGTAATGGCCGTATCTCGGGCGAGCAATTGGGCAACCGGTTTCCCATCCTTTGCGATCAGATGGAAGGTGTATTGGCCTTCACCGACGGTGTTTCGCCATTTGAAAATTACATTGGCGGATGGCAGCTTGCCTGCGGTAAGCAGCAGCGGCTTCAAGGTATATTCCGGTTTAGCATAGCCTTTAATACCGCCGCTTGTTTTCCCCATGTGTTTGCGGTGGTATTTTTTTATGTTTTCCTGGCTATTCTCTTCCCTTACACTTTCGGTTACAAAGGAAAAAAAACGTCCGGTAAAGCTCATTTGACTGGCAGCTCCTGCCGCTCTGGCAAGTTCCGCAATATCTCTGTATTTACCTCCTGTAACGACGATTGTGGAGCCATTGAAAAGCAGTTTGGCTTTGGAAGCACCCTTACACCGCACTTTCCCTTTTAAGGCAAGTCCCATCCCAGGGTACATGGAGATTGGTTTAGATCCGGTCTTTTCGTAATAAAATGCCTGACCGCTGACATGCAGCACTATAATTTCATTTTGTGCCGTCGAACTTTGTTGGAAAAAAAGGCAACAAATAGCCCAGGTGAATGCTCTCATGATGTTGTTGTTTTTGATTTCTGTTAATTGTGTTTATTCTTTTGAAACGCTTGATTTGGGTACTTCTGGTACCGTTTCTTTTATTGGTTGTTCGATTGCTTTTTTTGCATTTTTTCCACGTTTTTCGGCTGGTGGAATATAATAAGGTATCCTGCTTAAAAGCGTTATTCGTTTTCTTACGCCATTGTCGTAAAATTTTACCGCGTCAAATGTCAATAGCAAAGCGGTGATCCAGTAGGCAACATCTATTTTTAACCGATAATAGTGAAATAGCACGGCCACTATAAAAAAAAGCAGCACTATTTCTCCCAACTGCAAAAAGCGTGTAATAAACTGGTAAGGAAGGCTAACGCGACGAAAGATTTGATAGAAAAAATGGATATTAAAATAGCAAAAAATAAAGGTTAGCAGCATGTTTGCCCAAAAAGGAAGTTCATTAACATAGGAATTGTCCAAAATCATTCGGAGAATATTGGCATGGATAACCATTCCATACATATCCGGCGTATTTCGACCTGTATACCGCTGATTTAGTGGGGTATAATGTCTGTCTAACAAGGGTTTATCCCAGGCATCCAACGGCAAAAAGCCAATTAGTACAATTTTTCCACCCATAGTGGATTGCAGGTCCTTCGTCGTATCCAGGATATCCTTGGGTTCATACTGCACAAATTGGTTTTCGTTCCCGGTATAATAAATTTCCTCCACATCATTATTGCGTTTGAAAAGCCGCTTTGCCGAAGGAGGGTCGTATAAACTTGCGATTTGAGCTGCAAATGAAAGACATACTCCATCGGTAGTCATTTCGCGAGGACTAAAAAGCCGAATCGTACTAGAATCGTGGTCAATAAAATTAATAAACCCCGAATACACATAATCGCAGAAAAACGTGTCACAGTTTATTTGCGACCTAAAGGTCTTTCCATCTTCGGCCAAATCGTGAATTTCATTGGCCAGAACTACGTTTTCCATACGCAACATGCTCTCCCGAAGCAATGAATCTGTGACAAAAGGCTTTCTTTGCTCGCTCAACATGATATCTACTGCTACCACTTTTGCCCCCGCATCCACAATTCTGTCTATCATCAAACGAAGGGTATCACGGTTGGGGTGACCGTTGCCGCAGTGCACCAACACAATTCGATTGTCTAACTTGACTTTACTGTTCCGAAGCCGGGAATACACAATGTCAGTAATTTCATAATCGCGAAGCGTTTCGTTGAATGGGTTTAAAAAGTGTAAGTTGATCCGAATGACATCCAAAATCCAAATCAGGATGAACATCATACAGGTAACAATCAGACTGTGCGGATAAAATAATCTTCTCAACATGTCAGGTTGCCATTGGCAGTTGTTCGGCAAGGTATAAAAACTGAACTAATTGGTCGTAAACTCAAGAAATTTGAAGTATTTTTACCGCTAAAAAAACTCATGGTAAACAAGACCCTTCTTCTCCTTCTGGCTCTTTTTGTTGCCAACATGCTTTCTGCTCAAGATTTGCATATTTACTACGATGTGTTCAAAGATTCTGTTCGTTACGTTCAAAACGGCAAATCCACTACAAAACCCAGTGCACGAAAAGGAAGTACCGTATTACTCCATGTTGAAAACTATAACAATTACCTCTATGACGTGTCAATTGAGGTTGAAAAAGAAGAAATCCAGGTAGCCAGCACCAATGCCGCTAACATAATGAGCAATATCGGCGGCTCCAGTACAATGCCCCTTAATTTCCTGTTCAAAGGTGCCGACCAGATGATGGGCGCTTTCAAATTTTTTCCTTCACTAAGCGGCAGTGATTTGAGTGAAGGAAGCGGTTTTGTAAAAACCGAAGAAGAAAGGGCACGACAAGAACGGGTGGCACAACTTAAAAGATTAGAGGCTGAGTTCGGTACCGCCAAGGATCAATTGTTTGCACTCGAAAGCGACCTTAAAACCTTGCAAGACCAGGTCCAGAAAAAACTGGTAGCACATCGTATTCAAGCATTTGCAGTAGATGAGGTAAATCATATTCGCTACAACTCACGTCTGGAACCTAAACAAATCAAACGGATGTCGGAAGAATATATGGAGCGTATTTTTCAAGAAAAAGACCCCAATAAAATTGACCTCGACCAGGTATTGAAAATTGCAGACGCCCAAACCGAACTTCCAAAAGCAATCAATGAGTACCGCAAAAAAGCCGATAAATATGCGGTCACTGCTGTCTCCTGCGATCTGTTGATGACCGAATTCCGCAAGTTTGATTTCCCACAAAGCAACCTGGATGAATTCAGAACTGCCGCCGAATCTTTCGTTGAAGTTGCAAAGTCCAAAACGCTGAGCCATCAGGAAAATTCCACCATGCTGGAAGAGAAAATACCTGATATTCAAACCCTCGACCCCAAAATCTTGTCTGAATTGCGCACTACCTATTTGGAACTAAGCACCAACGATTTTTCCAAAACATACCGACATACCGCCACCGGAGAAAACCTGAACATGAAATTGAAACTTTCTCCGATTGATTCCCTTCAGCGTCAGGGCTTGAAAACCATTGAATTGGCTCCCGTTGCAGTCAGCGTTTTTGGCGGAATGCGCGTCCGTGCCAGTGTAGGCCTCAATTTCAGTCAGTTTTTTAATCGGCCACAAACCTTTTTTGTACGCGATAGTACTTTACAATCCAGCAGCAAAGATGCTTTTGTGCCCGTCCTCACCTCCTTTGTGCATTTTTATGCCCCCAGCCGCAAATCCGTTTCTATCGCTGGCTCCTTCGGCGTTGGATTCCCGCTTGGAGGCGGAGAAAACCTACAGTCCATTTCCTTCTTCCTCGGCCCAAGCCTGCTTTTTGGTAAAAGCGAGCGCATAGTCCTGAACGCTGGCATTATGGGCGGAAAATCAGAAAAACTTTCACAAGGATACCAGATTGGCGACCAATACACCTCTGATTCAAATCTCGCACCTGTTATTTCGGCGTACGAATTGGGGTATTTTATTGGTGTTTCATTCAATCTATCAGGAGCCGGGAACTAGAATCCGTCATTTAGGATCTCAGATTACATGAATTTAGATTGAGGAATGTCCCAAAGATAAAATCTTGTAATCTGAGATCAACACTTGCGCGCTTTCCAAAATTAAAGCCCTAGCCCTTACTTGGCGCAGGTGCTATTACAGTCGGGGATGTTGCAGGCATCTTGACGCTCGAAAACTCGACCATGTTACCAAATGGTGTTCCGCAGTAAACGACCACCATTAACTGGGTTGGTTTGTAGTATTTAAACGTCTCTTTCTTGCCAGGCATTCCCACAACTCCAGAGGTTTCGAATTTCCATTGGCCACCGGTTTTTGCTTGGCTGAAAATTTGAAATTCAACGGGATCACCTTTGCCATCAGGTGGCCCTGAAACCGTTACAGCATTCTTCGATGAAGTAAATACTTCGTTTGGGATAGCGTGTTTGCAGCCAAGACAATTGGCTGGCTTGGTCTGCGCTGAGAGCTCTGGCAGGCAATACATCATTCCGATGACCAGGGCAAGCATGGATAAAAAATCTTTTTTCATTGTAAAAATTTTGTTAGAAGGTAAAAGTGAGTAGTTTACTTATGGTTCCTTAAAAAGTACCCAGCGCTCGAGTTCGCTAACCTTTTTCAGGTGGTTATATTTCATTATGAACAGAATGCCTTTATCCCGGAATGCGATAATTTCTCCTTGCGGGGTTTGGATGCTGGTAGGAGCTTCACCTTCGCAGTAGGCTTTCAATATTTCTGCTCTGGAGGCGCCCAAGCCTATTTCTCTGGATGTTTTTTCAGGGTAGCTACGGTTAGTAATCAGAAACTTCGTTGTTTTCCCCAAAGGCCGGCGGGCATATAAAAGCCGAGAGTGTCGGAGTGTGTCATCGCCCATCTTGTGTACCCTGTGAAAGCTCATGTTCGCCTCAATTTGAAGTTTTTGGCCATCCGGAGGATGCGGGATTTTATGAATATCCTGTTTCTCAATTGTTTCATCCATAAAAAAACCTTCATCGCATCCCGGGGGAGCAGGAGGGTTCTGATCGTTCAATTTGGCCAGGTTGTATTCCGCCAGTTCTTTGTTGGTAGCCTTGGCCATCGTGAATCGCTCTTTTGCTTTTGCCGCATTCCCGTTTCCGAAATCAAGAATACCTAAAAGTATTTCCAAATTGTTGATTGCCAGGGTGTTTATTGCCAGGGTGTCTTTGGTGGCTGCTTTTCGGCCTTCCACATCCGCGTAAAAGTAGGCCCGGGCATTTTCGCCCATTAAGGCATAGGCACAGGCTTTGTTCAGGTAGGCCGGGGAGTAACCTGGATCCAGGCTAATGGCCGCATCAAAGTGTTGGATGGCTTGCTCCAACAGCCTGTTGCGCTCCTTTATCTCGTCATCGCCTCGGTGGGTGCCCATGGCCAAATCGAGCTGGATCGGAAAGCGAAATTTTAAATCATCCTCTTTATAATACTCCTTCAATGCAAATAGCAAATAGGTCACCCCGACATTATTGTAAATCTCCCGCCCTTGATACTCCATGAGTACATAGCGGTAAAACAAGTTGGCATCGTCATATCGCCCGATGGCGGTGAGCATATTGGCCATTTCAAAAACATCCACCAGGATTTTCATTCGTTCGGAAGCCGTTTTGCTCATGTTTTCCCGCTCGCTCCGTGTGACATAACCTTCCGTATTTTGTTTCATACCATATTCGTCGTACAAGCGGCCAATCAACTTATCTCCATCGTCAAACAACCCGTACCCGGCAGAATACGCCAAAAAACCACCCAGATAATCTGCTTGCGATTCCATCGCAACATCCTCATACTGATGGGATAAGGTATCGAAGCGCATTAGTGTTTTGTGGATTTTTTTGCCCTCTGCGAATTTCTCTATCTCCTTGTACAAGGTATCCAACTGTTTTGAAATGCCTAAATGGTTATAATTAGTGCCAAAATCGCTGCGCCAGCCGTGCTTTTCATAGTAATGTGCAAGCTCGTGGCCAAGTAAGAAGGCCATTGCAGCATCTGCTTTATCTCCAAAGGACGCGCAAACCTTATAGGCCGCTTCCTCCAGAAAAATTTCGATGGGTGGACCGTAGTTAATAAAAGCCACCTGGCCCTTTTGCTGGGTCATGAAAAACTCTGGTACCGGGTACCGAAAATCACCTCGCGCCTCGCGCAGCCGTTCATACACTTTCAGGGCTTTTTTATATTCCGGCGTCTGCTCCATCTTTGAACGCGTGGAATTTTGCGCAGATTTCGGCTTAGGTATCATAGAGAAACTGCGGCTTTGAGCCGAAACGGCCGACACAATAATGAGGACTCCAAACAGGCAGAACAGTATTTTTTTCATGTGTGGAAGGTGTAATTTTTTAATAGTAAATCAAGAAAGCATTCAGCTACCAAAAAACTTAATTTAGGGTTTTTCTTCGTTTTTCCTCTGCTTTAACCATAGGAACTACTTTGCCCAGAATCTTATTTCTGAGGGCTATTGGGTCTTGGCTTCCGTTGATTTCAAATTGCTCTCCGATCGTTTCCTCTCCTCTGTACAACTGAGATTTAACAAGGACCTTCTCTCCATCAATCGTGTATATTCCTCGAATTTTATAACCATCGTCCAGAGGATGCGTGGTGTCGTAGAACACAAACTCCGCCTGATTGCCTTTACGCCCTTCCGCATAAAAATGTTCATTTAAAGCCTCCTTCAATTTTAAAGGATCATTAAAACCAGGGATTGCCTGAAACTCACTCGGCGTATAAACGGTCATTACATCCGGCAGGGGAATTTTTATATCCGGTGTTTTAATGCCTATTGGAAAAGTGCCCTGCCCACGCAAGGGCACAGGATCCTGTTCCCTTCCCATACTTGCAGCCAATTGTGGTACTGTTCCAATTGCATAATCAAATAATTTGCTGACATCCACCTGCCTGCCATCTAACAAAGCAGAACCGCTCATTCCCTTCAATAGGCTATAGGTCAATAGTCCATGGCGATATTTTTCCATCTCCCAGCTCTTCATTTCCGCCTTGCTGCCGGAAAGTATCCAGGAACCTGTTCTATCATTCAAAAGTGTAAGCGCGATCATCTGACCGGAATTTGGCGTCCCTCTTGAGCGAACGCCTTTTACTTTAATATTCTCTGCAGCTGCACCCGCATTGCAAGCATCCAGAAAAACAACTTGTTTAAGCGTTTTGCTATCTCTGAGCCATTTCTCCAATTCAATATCTGAAATGGCATGTTCCTTACGTTCCTTCTCCATTTTGATGGTTTCCATTGAAACCCCTGAAGTGAGGTAGTAAAAATTTGCATCCTGTTGTCCTGGGGGCGCCCAAGTTTTGCCGTGACCTGAAAAGTAGGCAATAAGCACATCACAAGGGGTTGCTTTTGCCTCAAACTCTTTAAAGGCGGCCTCTATGTTCTGTTTACTTGCTGGTAGTACCCCCTCGGCTTTGGAAGTTGACAGATGCTTGATAAACACTTTGTTTTCTCCATCCACCATTGCTTTTCCAACCCCACCTAGTGCGTTTACCATTGCAGCTGCATCCTGCTCAGGATATGGGAGGAACATGCTGGTATCTTTATAGACAGAAGTGCCGACTACAATTACGTAGATTTTGGGATCTGCTGAATTGCAAATATTAGCCTGCTGGCTACCTGAATCTTCACCTCCCCTGCTTCGTACCCCCGGCTGATAAGGAAGTTCAAAAGCTTCGCTTCTTACAATATTTTCCCTATTGTAGGAATAAAGCGCAATAGTGTTGACCGTATCCGGCCGAATGTTATTAAATTGATCAAGGTCAATGGGTGGCAAGGTTGTCCTTCTTTTTTGGCTTATGGGGTCGGGAGGGTTAAGGTCTTCCTCTTTTAGTTTGCCATTGACGATGATGCTTAGTTTGCCAATGCCGCCGTCGTTCTCCTTAAGCGAGACCTCTAATTTATTCCCGACAATTTTCATGCTTACCTCTGGGTATAGCGAGAGGGTGCCTATGTTTGCCACTTTGCGAACTGACTCGCCACTGAACCCGGTAACTTTTGCCAGCAAACCCGGATCCAGAAATTTTTCCATTATTTGCTGCAGCGATACTACCTCCATACCAACTGTATAGTGCATCAATTTTCTTCCCTCTTGAGAGGCGTCAAACGTACCTTGTGGAGTGGTTACCGCCCATTCTGAGGAATCAATGGAGACCAGGGTTGCAATTTCTTTGCCCGAATCAATATCCCAGTATTTAATGGTGCCGTCCTTACTTGCAGTATAAAACGTGTTTCCATTTGGCGCGAAAGCGACGGCACTTACCTCTGAGGTATGCCCCGAAAAAAGAGTTACTTTATCATTGGAAGTATCCCAGATTTCTGCGATTTTGCCATTAGCTCTCAGTATATAATTATCTCCATCGCGTGGACGATCATACCTTGGCGAGAAGGCAAGTGCATTGACGTTTTGGATACGCCGGCTGCCACTTGGATATGTTTTATAGAGATTGCCATCCAGGCCTCTGATTTCAGTCAGCCCGCCTTGATTTCCAAACAGGATATATTTTCCGTCTGGTGAAAAGGCCAGTGTCTTAATGGTAGAATTATATAATGCGGAAGTGGGAAGCGGGATATTTATGGGATTTGCACCTGCAGAGTCCCAATAAATTAACTTCCCTTTCTCGTTCCCAATTACAAATGCCTGACTGCCGGAAACGGGCGAAAAAGCCAAGGCTGTAACTTGTTTATCAGCACCTGAAATCAGCCTATCTTTTTTATTGTCAATATCCCAGATTTTGAGGGTACCATCTCTATTACTGGTAAGCGCAGTTGTTCCTGCATTGGAGAATATTCCGCGGTTTGCTGGTGTAAAAAGGCTGATCTTTTCCTTCAGGCTGTCGTCCTTCCAAAGATCAATCAATCGGCATGCTCTATCCTCACCACACACCAGCATAAATCTTTGCCCATGGCCCTTCAGGGTATCAATAGGAGCCAATGCTACGGATACCAGGTTGGTACGAATATCGAAAGACTGAACTTTCTGGCTGGATAAGTTCCACAATTTTGCTGAAGAGTCGGCATGCGCAACCAGCAGGGAGGCCCCATCAGTGGATAGTGCCATTGAAATGATGGCACTGGTGTGCCCTTTTAGTTTTTTTGTAATGCGACCATCAAGTTTGGCAATTTTAGCAAGTGTCTTAGTAGTGCTGCCAACTAGAATCCTTTGCCCGTCTGGAGCGCACTTAAGTGTGGACAAGCCATAATTAAAAATTGCATTTGGCTTCGCCTCATTATCTGTAAGGCCCCAAATTTTCATGGTGCCATTTAAACTTCCGGTAATGATTTTGAGTTGACCATCAGCATAAGTCAACGCCACACTTTGAATCTCCGGATGTTTGAAACTTCGGATTTTTTCGCCAGTCAATTTCCAAAGAATAGCAGTCCCATCGGCACTTCCAGTAAGGATAGTATCTCCGAAAGCTGAAAAAACTGCGCAGGTTACTGCACCAGCATGTCCGGAAAAAACACGAAGTGGTTTGGTCGCATCCGCCGTTTTCCAAAGCACAGCTGTATTGTTTGTACAAGTTGTGAGAATCAGGTCTCCGTTGGGCGAAAAAGATGCCGAGTTAATTTCACTATTATGGACAAATTTTCGGGTTTCTTTGAGGGATTCGTCAAGAAGCCAGACAGTCCCATTTCGACACCCTGCGAGTATTTCTTTGCTTTTTGGAGAAAATGCAACAGATTTGATATCACTTCTTTTGACCGGATCGGGGTCACTGAATTCTGCTATTTTTTTGCCAAATTTATCCCACAGCATTGCTTTCCGATCAGACCCACCACTTAAAATGAATTGGCCGCCCTCTGGGTCGCTGGCCGTTTTTGGAGAAAATGCAACGGCCAGTACTTCGTTGGTATGCGCTGCCAAAGTGCGGAGTTCAAGGCCATGTTCGTCCCAAATTTTGACCGTTTGGTCCTTGCTTCCTGTCAGAAAATACTGACCATTCGCCGATATATCCACTGCGGTTATGCCATCCGTATGCCCTATAGGGATTACCAGGGATGCATTTTGGTTCTGTGCAAGTCCGATTTTTGAACAAATCAGCCACAGAAATAAATACAAAATCTTTTTCATTACGCTTTGATTTACTTAGAATTGGGAGCAATCTTTTATGCGTCAACGGGTAAGATCCAGGAGGTCATGACCTCCTGAAAAGCAAATAATGAGCGTGAAAAAGGCGGGAATTATGAAGAAAGGCAATTTCAGAAAAGTGTGGCATCCCATAGAATGTAATTTGAAGTGTGCCACGCTTTCTCAAATCTACTCATTTCGGGAGTACCCTAAATTCGGTTCGTCTGTTTTTTGCATGTTGTTCTTCCGTACAATCTACTCCATTACTACAGTGATTGACTAGTTTTGATTCGCCGTAGCCATGATATTCCATACGAGAACGCTTAATCCCTCTCGATACCAGGTAATCCACAACTGATTTAGCACGACGTTCTGAGAGGTCCTGATTAAAATAATCCGATGCACGGGAATCTGTGTGTGAATTTATTTCTATCCGGATTTCAGGCCGCTGCTTCATCAGATTGAAAAGCTTTTCCTCAACTACTGATCTGGCCTGTGCATCCAGAACGTCGCTATTGAAGCCGTAATAAATAGGCAACACGTTGTAATCAAGGAGTTCACATTCAATTTTTCTCCACTCAAAACCATCCTCGCCGCCGCTGCTTCTCCGGTCGCGCACCAACATAACTTCTTCGCGTACGACGGCACCTACATCCAGTGTGTCAACCGTTTCGTCTTTCTCCAACACCCGCTTTTGGATGGTGACGTATTCGGCAGGTATCTCGATTTCCCGCACGGTAGCCGGAGTAAGAATCACCTTTTTTTTGATGGTTTTAAACCGTCCTTTTTGTTTTTCTACGGAATAAGTAGGCGTTGAAACAATTTTTTTAACTGGAATTTCCTTCTTAACCGCCTCATATACCACATAACAAATCACATCACAATCGCCGGGTATCAGTGACTTACATCCTGCAAGCGCAGGCCTCGATTCAAAGCGGGCAAAGGCAGGCTGTACTTCAAAAATATCAAAGGTATCAATGGTTTTTACCGGAGTAATCGTGATTTTGCTGATGGGTTCTTCAATCAAAATGGTATCCACATCTTCTCCATAAACAGCCGGGACATACTCGAATTTTTTGGAGGCCTGCTTTACAAGTACTTGTTCCTCAACTGTTTTGTACACCGCCGGCACCACTTTGTACGACTTGTATGAGGGGGTGACAATTACCTTTTCAACTTCCGAAATTTCCTCAATGGGACATCGGATATAGCAGGCGCCAGGTTCAGGATTTGCCGGGTAATTTTGTGCATGAAGGGCTGCTGATGCAAATAATGCAAGAGAAAAAAGCAGTGTGTAAATTCGCATTGTTACGATAGTAGGTTTGTTAAAACTGCTACATTTGACCGGGATTTAGCCTTTTTCGAAGTGTTATTAGCGTTCCAGCAAAGAATAGCGCTTAAAATCAGGCGGGTAAAATTACACCGATTGTTAAAACCCTTGTATTATGTTGTTAGAAAAAACATTTCACCTCTTTTTAATCTTTGGTCTGCTTGCCGCAAGTTGCAGCGGCCCCAGCCGTGGGCCTGTTGTCCCCGCCAAACCCGACAATTTTAGCGAACGCCTCGCCAAGATCAAAATGACTGATCTCGAAGGCAAGCCTGTGTCCTTGTCAGATTTTGCAGGAAAGCCCATTTTTTTGAATTTTTGGGCTACCTGGTGTGGCCCCTGCGTCAGTGAAATGGGTTCCATTGAAAAAGTTTCTCAGCAGTTCAAAGATCAGATAGTGTTTTTGGCGGTCAGTAATGAATCTCCGGCACTCATCAAATCCTACCTCAAAAAGAACAAGTTCAGTTTCAACTTTGCCCGGCTCGAGGTCACTTACCTGGACGTATATGTGGTTTCGCTCCCTACTACTATGCTCATTGATGCCAAAGGTCAACTGGTGGAGGAAGAAGTAGGATTTCGCAATTGGGCAAGTCCAGGCAGCATTGAAAAACTTCAGATGCTGACGAAGAAATAATGCCAACTGATTCCTTTATTCATGATACAAAAGTGCACTGGTTTTTAGCAGCGCAAAAAGGGCAGAAATACGGGGTTTTGAAAATCAGGTGTTTTTACGGGGCTTGATTTATTTCACCGAAATCCTCGGCCCTACTTCCTTCATGATCAACTTCACCAGGGCTGCCGGGTCTTTGCTACCGGTCAGTTGAAAGGCTTCGCCCACGGGCGTGTCGCCCTTGAACAAGCGCCCCGCAACATTGGCCTGCTCGCCGCTGATGGCGTAATTCCCGCGAATCGAAAAGCCCTCAGCGAACTTCGGGATGTCATAGTAAACAAACCTTGCCTGCGCGCCCTTGGCTGTCTGGCCATGGAAATAATCATTCAGTGCCTGTGTCAAACCCAGTCCGTCGTTGAAATTGTCGCGGTCCTGGAAATTGCACTGTATCACCACGGGTTTGGGCTGGGGCAAATTGATTTTCACGCTCGCATCTTTGATCCCGATCGGAAAACTCGAACCGCCTTTCGGAGCAGCGATGACCGGGATTTGTACCTGTTTGATACTGGCAGCAAGTTTGGGTACCACATCGCGCGCATTTTGGAACAACATCATGATGTCCACGTACTTGCCACCCTTTAACGCTGTGCCACTGATGCCTTCGAGCAGGCTGTAGGTGAGCAGACCCTGCCCATACTGGCTGGCCTCAAAACTCACCATATCCGATGCGCTGCCCGTGAGGATGAACGTGCCGGTGCGGTCTTTCAATAGTTCAAAAGCAATGACTTGCGAGGAATTGAGGTCGCGCTGACCAACGCCGCTGAGGGTTTCGGCGGCTAAACCGGAGTGGCAGGCATCGAGGATGAGCACTTGTTTTTGAGCGGGGATGGCAGCAAGCCATTTGGTCAGGTCTTCATCTGAAACGGCATATTCTTTTCTTACAGCATCGTCGGCAAGTTTGGCGCTGGTAATGTCTTTGGTGAGGTAATAGAAATTGGTTTTATCGCCCTCTTTGCCCCAAGTCGAGCCGTGGCCGGAAAAATAAACCACCAGCACATCGCAGGGTGTGGCTTTTTGAAGCTCTTTGAAGGCTTTTTCGATGTTGGCTTTGCTGGAAACTTCCACGCCCTCGCCCGCGGTCGACAGCAATTTGAGATGGACGAGGTCATCAAACAGCACCTTGCCCGTGCTGCTCAGGGCTTTGGCCATTTCCTGAGCGTCGAGGTCGGGGTACGAAAGATTCTTGCTCGCATCGTTGTATTTGGAAGTCCCGATCATGAGCAGGTACAAATGTGGCTTTGTCGAGCCGCACTCGGAAGGTTTCACCTCGCCCGTGTTTTCTCCCCGCGCCCCGATGGGCCGGTAGGGCAATTCGTAGGCCTGGCTTCTAAGCCAATTGCCCCCATTGTAGGCCACAAGACCGATGGTGTTGGCGGTGTCGGAGCGGTATTGGGGGGTAAATTCATCCAAATTCAGCGCCAGGTTTTGCTGCCGGGAAGGATTGATGTCGGCGTTCATTTGTTTGCCGTTGACGAAAAGGGCAAGTTTGCCAATGCCGCCGCTACGATCGGTGAGGGTAATTTTTAGCTGATTATTTTCGATTTTGGCTTTAATTTCAGGGTAAAGTGCCACATTGTCGAAGGCTGCCACATTGCGCAACTCGCCACTGGAAAAGCCCATCAGTTTTCCCAACAGCCCCGGCTCATAGTAACGTTCCTTCAATTGTTGCAGCTCAATGACTTCCATGTCGAACACGTAGTGCAGGTTTTCCATCATCTCCGGCGAAGCATCGAAAAGACCGGAAGGCGTGGTGACGGCCCAGATGCGACTGACGGTGGGTATCGGGGCAAAAGCACCTTCGGTATAGGCTATGGCTACATCCGGCACGAGCAGGGTGGCAACCAGCTTTCCCGTTTTGACATCACTGATCTGGTAGGAAATGTTGTCTTTACACTCCACGCTCCAGCGCTTGTCTTCCACGAGGGTTTCGTTTTCAGCATATAGGATTTCGAAACCCGATTCCACCCCACTAATTGCCTCGCCACGTTCCGGAAGGAAAACCAGATTGGGCATGGGTCGGGCAGTGCTGTCTCGGTTGACATATATCATTTTGCCCTGATTGTACACCTGAACATTGGGCGTGAACATATTATTATCCGTGGTGATTTCCAGCATTTTCAGGCCAAAGTAGTGGGAGAATTTTCCCGTAGAAATGGAATAGGCGCTCATGCCCGCGCGCACATCGGCGACATCCACCAAGGGACTGGTCAAGAAATAATGAAGATCGGGCGTTAAAAAAACCCGGCCAAAATCATATTCCATGGAATCTTGTTTAACCAGCAATTTGCCGGAGTTGACATCAAAACTCCTGAATTGCAAAACCTCCTCATTTCCCTCAGGATTCAATCTCAACACCCCGAGCTGCATCCCGTCTTGCGAGAATCGGACGGTCTGACTTGAATAGGTTTGAAAATCATAATTTCCCAAAACAGTAGCTACATCGGCTGAAAACGATTTGCTGAGGGGGTCCCAGCGTTTAAAAATACCCGAATGGGTGATCAACACCACTGCATCACCTTGAAAGGCAGAAAGTCCGCAGGAGTCCTTCATGATTTCAGTTTTCGCGCCGTTGCTGCAATCCACCCATGAGCACGTCCCTTTGTTATTTAGCATCAGGTGTGTGCCATTCGGGGAAAAATCTCCCTTCCCGCTGCCCTCAATGACCCATTTTTCTCCGCCGGAACGCGCGTCCCAGAGCGTGATTTGTCCACCATAGATGGCCATCGCCTGATTACCATCATCTGCAATTTCTACATACTGGATGCGGATGGGCTTGCCCAGTGCCTTCAACGTGCGCAGTTTTTTGCCGGAAACCATATCCCATACCTGCACTTCGGTATTGATGTTGGGTTTGTTATCTCGCTCTTCCTGGTATTCATGTACGCCGCAGAATGTGCCGCACACAAGTCTGCTGCCGTCTTTCGACAAGGCAATATTTTCAACAGGCAAGGGCGTTTGGATGCTGCGCAATAGTCGGCCCGTCTTTTGTTCCCAGAGCTTTATCTCGCTTCCGGCACAAGTGGCCATGAACCGATTGTCGGCTGAGAAGCAGATATCCATGATGGGCGTGGAGTGGATAGCTGGCAAGACCAGTTCGGGTTTTTGCGCTTGCGCGGAGATTGCAACAAGGCAAAGCGAGAGGAGGAGTGTTTTATTCATGGTTGTTAACTTAAAAGCCTATCAGGTTTTGAAAAATCTACGGTATGTCCACAAATCTGCTCATGCCATTCCGGGTATCCCAGCCTTGTCATTCTGACGGAACCCGTCCGAATGACAAGGCCGGGATTTGTACTTGAGGCTTGTGTGCAGACGATAGGTTTAAAAACCTCATTGGTCTACGCTATCACTTCGCCATCGGAATCACCGCCTGCAAAATCTGCTTCACCAAGCCCGGCACATCATCCTTTTTACCCGCCACCTGAAACTTGCCCTGAAGCGTTTTGCCTTTGTACAAACTGCCTTTCACTTCCACCTCATTCCCTTTTATAACATAACTGCCCCGAATCGAATAGCCCATTTCGTACTCGCTCACATCGGAGTAGATAAGCTTGGCCATTGTGCCCTTCAGGGTTGTGGTCTGAAAATTCTTCTCCAGCGCGCTCACCAATTCCAACTCGTCGCCAAAATTCTCATCCTGAAAAACGCTGCGAATAAAGACCGGCTTGGGCTGCGCCAAGGGGATTCTTACCCCGGTACTGACAATCCCGATGTCGAAACTTGCGCCATCGCCATGGGGATAGGCCAATACCGGGATCTGAACGCCCCCGATGCCCCTGGCCAATTCCGGAACAATGTCGCGGGAATAATTGAACAATTTCATTACGTCCACACGCTTGCCTTCCGCGAGCGCAAGGCCGCTCATGCCTTGTAAAAGGCTGTAAGTCAGCAGCCCTTGCCCGTACTGACTGGCCTCGTAACTGACCTTGTCTCCAGCACTGCCCGTGAGAATGAACATCCCCGTGCGGTCTTTCATACGGTCGAGCGCGCGGATTTGGGAAGGGTCAAGGTTTTTCTGGGCTATCGACGCGAAGGATTCCACCACTTTTCCGGCATTGCAGGCATCAATGATCATCACCTGCTTTTGAGCGGGGATGGCCGTGAGCCACTGCGTGAGTTCTTCGGAAGAGACGGTGTAATTGCTACGGATGGCGGGATCGCTGAGGTCCTGGCTGCCGATATCTTTGGTGAGGTAGTAGAACAGCTCTTTTTCCGCCGAGCCGTAGGCAATGCCGTGGCCGGAGAAATAGACGAGCAACACATCTTCGGGCTTGGCTATGGCGGCAATGTCCTGGAAAGCCTTTTGGATATTGGCCTTCCCGGAATTGCCTTCCGGGGTCTTGCTCCCGGTAAAAAGCAATTGTACGAAGGTGCGGTCCGCCCCAAAAAGCGCCGTGCAAGATGACTGAAATGCCTGCGATATGGCTTCCGCATCCTGGTCGGCGAAATTCAGGTCTAGTTCCTTACCTGCATAGTTGGAAGTACCGACTACAACAGCGTATATAGATGGCTGGCCGTCAAAGTGGATGGGCGTCGTCGGCTTGAAGCCTTCCTCACCTTTGGCACTGGCGCCAGGTTGGTATCGCAGTTCGTAGGCCTGGCTTTTGAGCCAGCCTTCCTGATTAAAGGCACGTAATGCAAGGGTATTCGTAGTGTCATTGCGGTAGTATTTGGAAAAAGCACCGAGGTCCACCGTAAGGTTTTTTTGTCGGGCGGGATTGAGGTCTTCCTTGACTTCTTTTCCGTTGATGAAAAGGCTTAGTTTGCCTAGCCCGCCGCTGCGTTCGCTCAGGTTGATAGAGAGTTGGTTTTTATCGATGTTGGCGTTGATTTCGGGATATAGTGCTATTTGATCAAATGCGGCGACATCGCGCAAGCCGCTTTTGTCGAAACCCGTGACTTTGGCAAGTAACCCAGGTTCGTAGTAGCGTTCTTTTAGTTGGTCGAGTTCGATTACTTCCAGGCCTTGGACGTAGTGCATCAGTTTCATGGCCCCGGGAGAGGCATCGAAAAGACCGGAGGGAGTGGTAACAACCCAATCGTTGGAATCAATCGCGATGAGGGTGGCGCGTAGTTTGCCAGTGTTTGTATCCCAGAGTTTTGTGGTGTTATCCAAACTGCCCGTCAAGACCAGTTTGCCCCCGCCTGGGTCGGCAGGGCAAGCAGGGGAAAAGGCCACCGACATGACGGAGGAAGCATGGCCTGAAAAAGATTGGATTTCCCGCCCGTTCAAGTCCCATAACTTCGCTGTATTGTCCTCACTGCCCGTCAGGACGGTCTTTCCGTCTGGGGAAAAGGCCACCGACTCGACGAAGGAAGCATGGCCTGAAAAAGACTGGATTTCCCGCCCGTTCAAGTCCCACAACTTCGCTGTACTGTCCAAACTGCCCGTCAGGACGGTCTTTCCGTCTGGGGAAAAGGCCACCGACATGACGGGTTCAGCATGGCCTGAAAAAGATTGGATTTCCCGCCCGTTCAAGTCCCACAACTTCGCCGTATCGATCAAATGGCCCGTCAGGACGGTCTTTCCGTCTGGGGAAAAGGCCACAGACAAGACGTGTTCAGCATGGCCTGAAAAAGATTGGATTTCCCGCCCGTTCAAGTCCCATAACTTCGCTGTATTGTCCCAACTGCCCGTCAGGACGGTCTTTCCATCTGGGGAAAAAGCCACCGACTCGACTTCTTCAGCATGGCCTGAAAAAGATTGGATTTCCCGCCCGTTCAAGTCCCATAACTTCGCCGTATAGTCCAAACTGCCCGTCAGGACGGTCTTTCCGTCTGGGGAAAAGGCCACCGACATGACGGAG
>JBJXGZ010000030.1:0-65969 GCA_046160625.1 Saprospiraceae bacterium | reverse complement strand
TAAACAGGATTTATCTTATTTCTTTGAAATAATCCTGGTTATCCTGTCCATCCTGTCAAAAAACAACCTTGTCACACTACTTCTTTTTTATGTTTCCGGATTGAAATAGTCCTTCACAAAAGCATGCATTTGCGGCTCCGTCATTTTATCCGCCGACTTTACCTCAATCTCTATTTCATCAAAATGATGGTCTACTTTCAACACGTTTGCCAATTCGCTTTTTGCATTGGTGGGGCCAAAAATCAACACCTTTTGATAGTTTTTAATAATATCGCCCAGCCTTTTATAATAACTTCCTTGTTGCTGCTGCTCTTTGTTGTGCATCAGGTTTTCACTTTTGTTCGACGATTCTTCCCGCTCCTGATTGGTAAATGCAGAATGAATGACTTCTGTGATGATCGAGTCATTTACATACGTCATAGTATGGGCGCTGGCATTATCCATCCAGATGCCCAATAGTCTTGTTTTTTTCATGTTGTGTTTGTTTATTTTTTTTGTTTTTCAACTTGATGAACAGGATTTTGGATCGCAAGCTTTTGCACACGCATTTGCTGAGGCAGAACACTAAAAAGAATAAAGGGTTGTACACATGTATCCTTGAAACTTTTGCCAGAATTATACTACAAACAACTTAGGACAGCTGAGGTCTTCGAGAGGCGCTACTTTTGCCCCAAAGACTATGAAGAATCCTCTCTTTAAACTCCTTTTTTTATACTGCTTTTTGCTCTGCGGCTCCCTCGCTGCGCAAACCGCCCTGCACCGCCCGGGCGAGTTTTTGGTGTCACTTCCAGAGGGACAGGACGTGGCTGCGCTGACAAGCCGAATGCCAGGGTTAACTGTTGTTGAAAAGGTCTCCAATTTTTTGAATATCACCCTATTGCGCTCCGATTTGCCAGAACAAGAAATGCTGGAATGGCTGCGCCGACAACCTGAAGTGCGTAGTGCCCAGTTCAACCACTTGCTTGAAAACCGAAACTTGCCCAATGACCCGTTCTTTCCTCAGCAATGGCACTTGCGCAACGACGGGTCACTTGGCGGCGTTTTTGATGCCGATCTGGATGCCGAGCAAGCCTGGGACATCAGCACAGGCGGCCTCACACCTGCGGGCGATACCATCGTGATCGCGGTGATTGACGGCGGAATTTATGCCGCCCACCCTGATCTTTCACCCAACCTCTGGCACAACTGGGCCGATATCCCAAATAACAACCAAGACGATGACGGGAACGGCTATACCGATGATTTCAGAGGCTGGAATGTTGCAGCCGGGAGCGATGATATTGAAGGAAATTCAACCGCACATGGAACGCCGGTAAGCGCCATTTTAGGGGCAAGGGGTAACAATGAAATAGGCGTGACTGGTGTGAATTGGACCACCAAAATAATGTTCGTGGCCGCCTCGGGTACCGAAGACAAAATCCTGGCGGCTTATGATTATGTGTACCAATCCCGTCAACGTTATAACGATACCTGGGGCGCAAGCGGTGCTTTCGTAGTGGCCGTAAATTGCTCCTGGGGCATAGATTTCGGCCAGCCTTCCGATGCCCCGCTTTGGTGCGAGGCGTTTGACAAATTGGGGTCTGAAGGCATTGTAAGTATAGCCGCTACCGTCAACCTGCCCGTTGACGTGGACATAGTTGGAGACCTGCCCACAGCCTGTCCCAGCAACTATCTTATAAGTGTAACCAGCCTGAACAGCAGCGACGAAAAAGCCCCCAGCGCTGGATGGGGAGCAACCCATGTTGACCTTGGGGCTTACGGTCAGGAAGTATTTACTGTAGCATCCAACAATGCTTATGGGCACTTCACAGGCACCTCATTCGCTGCGCCCCAAGTAGCGGGTGCGGTAGGACTGCTTTATTCTGCTCCCTGTCCCAATCTTATTGCATTGGCAAAAACAGACCCCGCTTCAGCCGCCTACTGGGCAAAAAGCCTGATCCTGGAAAATGTAACGCCCAATCCCTCGCTTAACGGGATTAGCTTTTCTGACGGACGGCTCAACTTGTATAAATGCCTCCAGAGCTTTCAGAATCAGTGCAGCAATTGTCCCGCTCCTTTTGCACTCAAAACGGAGATGCTCACAGATTCTTCGGTTTTGCTGCTGTGGTCCAAGACGGTTGCCGCTCATTCTGTCAACTTACGATGGCGTATTTTGGGAATAGGCTCCTGGCATACTTTGATTGCAGTGCCCGATACGTTTGTGTTACAAAATCTATTGGCCTGCACTTCCTACGAATTTGAAATGCAATCCCTTTGCGCAGCTGGGGTAGTGAGTGCATGGTCGCCGCCTTTTATTTTTAAATCCAAAGGCTGCTGCACTGCACCGGCTTCCGTCTGGTTGGAAAACAGTTCAGAGGAGTATGCAAAAATTGCCTGGGAAGCGACCAGTTTTAACGATAAATACCAGCTGCGTCTGCGCGAAGTAGGAAACAACCCCTGGACATTTTTTGAAGCAGATACCAGCGTTTGGGCATTTCAAAACCTGAGTCCCTGTACCGATTATGAGGTGCAGGTACAGGCTCGTTGCGAGGAATGGTTCACCGATTATTCTTTCCCGCTTCATTTTCAAACTAAAGGCTGCGGTTCTTGCAACGAAGTGGCGTATTGTGCCGCCATGGGAGGGAGTGCTTTGCAGGAATGGGTTGAATTGGTTCAAATTGGTAATTGGGCACACCATTCTGGACAAGGTGGCTACGGATACCAGAATTTTGCTGCAACACAGCCTGTTTTTCCACAATTGGTGTCGCAAACGGCGGTTCCTGTATCGGTAACACCAGGATTTTCAGGCAATACTACCAAAGAATATTTTCGCATTTATGTGGATTTCAATCAGGATGGCGATTTTGAAGACGACGCTGAGCTTGCTTTTGATCCGGGTTTTGCCCTGGAAGGCGCTGCCGTGGGCTTTCTTCAGGTGCCAGAATTTGTAAGTCCCGGGATTACAAGGCTTCGTGTAATGATGAAATACACCTCGCCCAATGACAATCCGCCATCACCTTGCACCAATTTCGAATTCGGTCAGGTGGAGGATTATTGCGTCGAACTGTTGCTGGATTCCATCAGCACTGCTATCCCGGTGGAGGATACGATATGGCAGTTAAGAACTTACCCACAACCTGCACGAGATTGGGTTATGCTGGAATTTACGGAAGGGATTTCTTGTGGTGATTGTGAACTATTGGTACAGGATATGACTGGTAGAATTGTGATTAATAGTATTGAGCCTTTCCTGCGGAACGGAAAGGTGTATCTCGATATAAGTGTCTGGCCTGTTGGAATGTACGCTATAAAAGCGCGATTCGGAACCAGAGTCCTGCGCGGCAAATTGTTGAAGGTGTGACACTTGAGGCTTGAAAAAGACGGGTTTTTGCCAATGCTCATGTAGAAATACGGGAGCAGACCTCGTTGTTTTCACCTGAATATTAAATCAAATTTATGATTAGCTTGCACACACGGAAAGCTTGAAGGTACTTTTAGCCGTAGAAATAATTATCATTTGGAAGCCATTTCAAACATTCAAATCCATGCTCATCGCTGTTACAGGCATTCTATTAATAATTGTCCTCGCCCTGATAAGGGTTGCTTATTCCAACCGTGCGCAGCTCCGTGTCCTGACTCAGCGCCTGGAAGCCCAAGCCCAGGAACTTCAACACCAGCAAGTTTTGTTGGAAGGCAACCTCAAAGGCCAGGAAGAAGAACGCCAGCGCATCGCTTCACAATTGCACGATGACGTTTGTTCGAAGCTTGGTGTGATGCACCTCACTTTCCATCGATTGCGGCGAACTGAAACCTCCAACGGGCAGTACACTTCAATGTGTGATGAGATCAATGACCTTATTGGAGAAACATTGGGTATTACACGCCGAATCTCCCATGAATTGGTACCGCCGACCCTGGAGGGATTTGGACTGGTGGAAGCTATAGAAGAACTTTGCGAACAAATCCGCAATACTGGCGCGGTAGACATTCGTTTCGAGCACGATATCACACGTGTCGAACTGGGTGGCGTGAATACTGAACTAAACCTTTTTCGGATCGTGCAAGAGCTGGCGAATAACTCGCTAAAACACTCCGAGGCAAGCTTTATTACTGTGGAACTTCTTAAAGACGGGGATATTATCCAGCTCAATTACAGTGATAATGGCGTGGGTTTCAATCTGAAAGATGCTCAATCAAAAGGACTGGGATTGAAAAATATTTACAACCGTGCAAAAATGGTAGGGGCTACTGTGCAACTTAGCACAGCCCCGGAAAATGGTTTTGAAATACAATTGACCATGCCTGCGACAGTTTGATCCCCCTGCGCTCAATATTTCCACCTCTAAACCCTCCACTTCATGAGCAACAATATCCTTATTGCCCTGGCCGACGATGAAGCCCTTTTTAGACGCGGAATGAGGCTTATTTTGGAAGACTACCCAGACCTGACTGTCATGCTGGAGGCTGAAAACGGAGATGATCTTCTGGCCAAAATTCGCAGCTCAACCGATTTGCCCGACGTCTTGCTGCTTGACCTCAAAATGCCCGGTAAAACAGGCATCGAAGCGGCTGAGATCATCCGCAGGGAATTTCCTTCCATCCTGATCGTGGTCGTTTCTTCGCATATTAGCAAAGCATTCATCCTCAATATGATAGAGATTGGGGCTGCGGCTTATCTGGGCAAAAACGCTCATCCTGATGAAGTGGTAGAAACCATTCGGATGGTGCGCGAAAAGGGTTTTTACTACAACGCTGATGTCATGGAGGTCATTCGCGAAAACATGACGGGTAAAAATCCAGTGAAGCCCAAGCGCAGTTTTGAAGTGGAACTCACCGGGCGGGAAAAGGTAGTGCTTCAACTCATTTGTGAAGAATGTACCAATCAAGAAATCGCCGACAAACTTTTTATCAGCAACCGTACGGTAGAAGGCCACCGCAACAATTTGCTTTCAAAATTGGGTTGCAGGAATACGGCAGGCTTGGTCGTGCACGCCTTGCAAAGTGGGCTGGTGAAAGTTTAATGCAAGATCTTTTGGTTGAGGCCAAATCTTCAAATTATTTTGCCACACTTGTTTTCTCTACCCGTTTGTGCAGCGGAGTAATGAGTGGAAGTGCCGCCGAACCATACCATGGGCGCAGTTCCATTATCAGGCTCCCGGCCTGGATGGCAGGATCAGTAGCTGTAAGCGCCCGGGCTTCCTCGACTGTGGCTACTTTGAAAATGTAGATGCCGCGCACTTCTCCGGTGTCTATGAAAGGTCCGACCAGCACAAGTTTACCCGCTTCACCCATTTTGACAATATTCTCCAGATGCGCCTTTTGGAGATTGGCGGCTGTAATGGAATCAAGGTCGCGATTTGGGCCTTTTTTCAAGAAGGCCATGACGTAGCGGTGCATTCCGTATTCGTCAGCATCCATTTTTTGGGCAAGTATGGAGTCATATTTTGCGCTTGAGCCAGTTATTTCGGCGTACAGATCGGGTTTTGCATTTGTGGGGTCTGTCTCTTTTGTCGTTTGCACGCAGGATGCTGCGAAGATGGAAAGGCAGAAGAAAAAGGGAAGTGTTTTTGAATTCATAAAATGCTGTTTTACTAGTAGATTCAGGTGTTACGTATTTACCAAGAGTTTGGATAGAATTTCCCAAAGTCTAACAAAGCCGCATAGCGGCGACATTATGGTAGCTTTAGCGTTGAAAAAGTTTCGGAACCGCGTAGCGGTGGCATTTTGATTGGCGTAATAATGTCACCGCTACGCGGTTCTTATCATAACTGCCGCCCGTTGGGCTACCAAAATGTCGCCGCTATGCGGCTTTTTTGAAAGCCATATTCTAAACTGTCCAAAACGCAGGTTATTTAAATACGCTCTCCGTAAGTTGTCACTTCGTCACGACATTACAACAAGCTCCCGCACAGAACCAACCCTATCTAAAACAATACGCCCCGATTCATCTTGCTTCACTGTGCCACATTCCGCACTGGGGTCGTGCTCAAAAAATAGAACCTGTTGTTCTTTCACGGCTTCTCGAAGCATCGCTGCTTTTTCCTCCAGGGTTATCAAAGGGCGGACATCATAAGCCATAATGTAAGGCATCCCGATATGCCAGCGCGAGGGCATTGCGTCGGCACAATAAAGGAGTTTTTGTCCATTTTCGGCCTCCAAAAGTGGCGCCATCAAGGCCTCTGTATGCCCATTGAAAAAGCGGACCCGAAAACCGGGACAGAATTCCATATCCTGTTTGATTTCAAGGAATTTAAGCCTCCCGGCCTCCTGGATCGGGACGAAATTTTCCTTCAAAAAAGAGGCGCGCTCGCGCTCATTCGGGTTCATCGCCCAATCGAAATGTGAGCGATTGCTCCAGTATTGTGCATTGGGGAACGCCAGTTCGAGTTGGCCGGATTCTTCGTTTTTCCAAACCGCGCCTCCGCAGTGGTCAAAGTGTAGGTGGGTCAGGAAAACATCCGTAACGTCCTCACGCATCAAACCAACCTCTGCAAGCGAAGTAAAAAGACTTTGTTCGCCATGAGGGGAAAAATGACTGCGGAATTTCTCATCTTGTTTGTTGCCCATGCCCGTGTCAATCACGATGTTCCGACCATCCCGGGTTTGTAGCAACAGCGGACGCATCGCCCAGGTACACATGTTCTGTGCGTCTGGCGGATTGAGTTTTTCCCAAAGTCGGCGTGGCACAATGCCAAACATGGCGCCACCATCCAGTTTGAAATTGCCTGCGTGTAGTGCGGTTATTTTCATAAACTGGAGATAGGTGTAGTAGTGATTGGTGGATAGGCGGATCGGTGCAGCCGATACCCGTTTTCGCCCGCAAGATAGCCCAGGAACCGGTTTAGCCCAAGCCATTTTGCATCGTCGAGTTCATAACTAATATTTTCGCGAAAGTATTTTTCAGTGTCGAAATTGGGAATAGCGGGAATGATTTTTAGCAGTTCGGGCAAGTGGTCGAGACCAAGGCGAAGGGCAGCGTTGAAACGGGCGGCAATTTCAGGGTGCAGGGCTTTTGTGCTTACCCAGGCGGCAAAGACAAAAGGCATTCCTGTCCACGTAGTCCATGCCTCCCCGAGGTCGTAGGTGTAGGCAAACCGGTTTTCACAACCAATAGCCCGATCGCCAATAATAAGGCCTGCAGTTTCTCTGGCGATATGATTTTCAAATCCTTCCGTCGCAGAGATCAATTCAGGGTTGATTTTCCAGTATTTCTCGCAAAGAATTTTCACCAGCGCAACAGAAGTACGCGAATGGAAGTCGAGGAAGATTTTTTTTACTTCCGAAAGGGGGACCTGCGAAAATACACACACCGTCTTCACAGCCCCTGTTGCCCCAATGCAGTAGTCAGAAACAAGGTAAGCCTCGGGTAATTGGGGAATAATCGCCACGGGAGTCAGGGCAATATCAGCCTCGCCAGAGAGTAGTTTTTTGGCACACACAGATGGAATATCAAGGCTCAGATCAACCATTTCCGCCAGATCGCTGCGAAAAAGGCCGTAGATAAAAGGCTTGGTGTTCAGGTAACTAACTGCGGTGAGGCGCATCAGAATGATGATTGGTGAATTGGTAGATTGGTGATTAGTTCATACATCATACATCATACATCACACATCATCGTTCAAATGACTGGTATCATTTTCCAATTCAAAATCCCAGGTTCCATCTGCTTGTAAATGAACCACATAAAGCCCAGTGTTGGAGTGTTCCATATCCTCCATGGCGGTTGGGGGGAGGCCTTTGAGGCATGTTATAAGACAACGGATGGCGCGACCGTGAGTGGCAACGAGAATCCGACTTTCCGGACGGGTTTTGACCCATGCTATAAATCGTTCAATACGCTCCAAAAGTTGCCGTGCTGATTCGCCGGCTTCAATGGAAGCGTCGAGATCGCCTGATTTCCAGGCGGCTATCATACGGTAGTATCTTTCGTTTTGTTCGGGAGATTGCTGTTTGCCTTCGTGAATCCCCCAGGAAATTTCGTTTACATCAGCCGTTTGTTCCCAGGGGATTTTTTTGTCTAAAAAACCTTGTACTGTCTGGTGTGTACGTCGCAATTTAGATGTGACAATCAGATCAAAATCAATGTGTTGGTGTGCCTCATAAAAGGCCTTGGCCTGGGCATAACCCATTTCATTGAGTTCGGCGTCAATACCGCTGCCCTGTACAATGTTGAGGCGGTTTAGTTCTGTCTGTCCGTGTCGGAGAATGTATAAGGTCACAGTTGTTGGTTATTTGTTTAGTTGGGGATTTGGTTATTTGTTCACCTCGAGATGGGTTTCAGGACTTGAGCAGTAGGAGAGGGATGCCCACCTAGAAGCGAACAATTAACCAAATCCCCAATTAACCAAATCCTCAATTTTGAACCACTGGCAGCTCAAAATACCCCCGAAACTCCTTGTCTTCTGCAAATTCCACATCGGTAAAATCCTGCACTACATTGTATAAGGTGTCGCGCTCAATCGGGCGGCGACCTACGCGACGGATCATGTCAACCAGTTGTTGGGTACTAAGTGCCGGGTGTTGCTCTTCGGATCCGGCCATGGAGTATATTTTCGTGGTATCGTCAATGGTGCCGTCCAGGTCGTCCACTCCAAAAGCGAGTGAAAGTTGGGCGGTGGTACGTCCGATCATTGGCCAGTATGTTTTGATGTGGTCGAAATTGTCGAGATAGACACGACTGATAGCGTAATTGCGCAAGTCTTCGATGGCTGTGCTTTCTGTAATATGGCTCATTTGGTTGTCCTGGTTGCGGAACTTCAAGGGGATAAAAGTTTGAAAACCACCCGTTTTATCCTGCAATTGCCGCAGTCGTTCCATGTGGTCCACGCGGTGCTCCCAACCTTCTATGTGGCCGTATAGCATCGTGGCGTTGGAACGCATTCCCAGTTCGTGCCAGATTTCGTGGATTCGTAGCCATTGATCGCCATTGCATTTGTCGGCAGCGATTTGTTCCCGGATTTCGGGATGGAAAATCTCTGCCCCGCCACCTGGAAGGCTGTCGCAACCGGCTTCTTTTATCAGTTTCATCCCTTCTTCGTAACTGATTTTTGCTTTTTTGAAAATATAGTGGTACTCCACAGGGGTGAGCGCTTTCACGTGGAGTTCGGGGCGATGCAGTTTAATTTTTTTGAAAAATTCAAGGTAAAAAGGCAAATCGTATTGCGGCAAAACACCCCCGACAATGTGCACCTCTGTTACCGGCTGATCATCGTATTTGTACACGATTTTGAGCATGTCTTCCATCGTGAAGGCCCAGGCATCGGTATCGCTGCGCTGTTTGATGAGCCGGGAGTAGGAGCAAAACTTGCAGTCGTACACGCACAGGTTGGTCGGCTCGATATGGAAATTTCTATTGAAAAAAGTGCGGTCACCGTTTTTGCGTTCACGGACAAAATTTGCCAGTGCGCCCACAAAAGCCAGTTCGCCGTGTTCAAACAAAAAAACGCCCTCGTCAAACGAGATGCGCTGATTGTCAATGACTTTTTGAACGATTGCTTTGTGCGCTTCGCTCAAGTTTGGGTCATAGAGTAGGAGGGAAAGATCTTTTGTCATTGTTCGTCATTCGTCGTCATTGCGTCATTGGCTTGTCAAATTGGTAAAGGCTAAGTAATGGAAACCGAGTAAGCGAATGAATGTTTACGACGGAACAAATAAGTACGCTTGCCCGCTTGCCAAAGACGTTTAATGACCCAATGCTCCAGTAGCCCCCAATGATCCAATGACGACCCATGACTAAACCCTACTCAAACCTCCGCTTATAAAACCAGGTATTGTCGTTCAGGGTGAAGCCAGCCGTAAATCGGATATATGTTTCTTCAATGGGCGAATCGGCACCAAGTTTCCCGATTTCGAAGGCCAGGTTGACAAAAGATGTTTGTTGGCGAGGCATAATAATGGGCAAACCTAACCCAAGGGTAATACCAATATCATTCAGATCTTGATCTTCCACAGAACGAGGATCCTGACGATAATACGCGCCAACCCGGTAACGCAACCGTTTCAGGAACCTGTTGTATGAACTGAAGTCGGGTATAAATTCCGCACCGCCAGAGACAGAAAAAGTGTTACGAAAAACATCGGGCCGCGCCTCATTTTCGTAGCCAGACCAGGTTTCGAGGCCGATTTGGGCGCCGAGCTTGAGTTTGTTTGCTTTCACGTATTGCACGCCCAGAGAGAATGTGGCTGGTAATGTCATCTTCCTGCGTTGGTTTGCCAAGGCGGTCAATGTATCAGCATCAGAAAAATTGCCATTGATCAACTGTCCACGACTGCGTATTTGAAACTTGTCTTCAGAGGCCCGGAGATTGTGCTTTCCGTTGCCCGCAAGGCCAACTGTGATCCAGCGTGTTGGGATACCCTTGTCGGTTTCTGATTTTTCCAGTATGAAATCGCGCTGCACCCCCAAATTCCATACAAAGCCGTTTGCGGAAATATCCTGACGGTTGTTGTTTTGAAAGGTTGGAAGTTTTGTGCTGGAAGTGTCGTAGAAAAGCGTTGTGTTTTCGTAGCTCGTTTTGCCAAACACCCAGCCCAGATTTAGTCCAAAAGCAGTGTTTTTGTATTTCGCTGCACCAGTCCAGGCGATTCGGTACAATCCTCCGTTACCTTGGTAGCTGTTTTGAACATCTTCCAGGTCTTCCAGGGTGTCTCGTGTCAAAACGCGATAACCTACCCGGGAGTAGGGCGTAAGTGCAATGCCCATGGCGTAGTTCCAGAGTGATTTCTCCTTGTCAAGCACCTCGTTGATAGGGCTTTTAAGCGTGAAACCGAGCGCAAGGTGTGACAGGTTGCCACTCCATTCCTCCTGCGTTTCATTGCCGGACTGATACTTGCTATATTTTGTAAAAACCCCCGTTTCCAGCGCAGTAGAACGCAGGTAGGCGAAAGAAGCCGGATTGGCCAGGTTCAAGTGAAAAGGGTCGTGAAAAGCAGCTGTTTGACCGCCCCAGCCCGCTTGGTTGGCAAAATATGGGCTTACGATATCGCCGATGCCATAGCGAGAATAAGGGGAGTTGAACTTGGGCTGCGCCCAAAGCGCAACACTGGTAAAAAGGAGCAGAATCAAAGAAAGTAATCTCATTCGAGTAGTTATGCTGTGGTCGTAAACCTCATAGGTTTTAAAAACCCAAGAGGTTTTGAGATAAGGTTAACTGTTGAAAATCAAAATATTGTTCAGGCCGTACAAGGTCAAATTGGGTTCAAGGATCAAATTTGGAATATTCAAAATCGCTTGAAAAAAAGCCGCATCTCCACCAGTCAGAATCACATTCAATGGGCTAAACCGCTTTTTAAAAAGCTCCACAAAACCTTCGATTTCAAGTGCCGCCCCATGAAAAGCTCCGTTTTGCAAAGCCGTTTCGGTACTATGACCGATAAAATCTTCGGGCATTCCCATTGCAACCTCAGGCAAACGAGCCGTAAACGCGTGCATTGCCTTCGCCCTCATTTGTGCCCCGGGTGCAATATTGCCGCCCAGATATTCGCCTGATACAGTTATCACGTCATACTTGAAGCAGGTGCCACAATCCACCACCAGACAATGCTGTCGGGGCAACAACGCCTGCGCCCCTGCCACCGCTGCCAATCGGTCCTTGCCCAGGCTTTGCGGTGTGCTGTATTTGTTTTCAAAAGGAAGCGCAGTTTCATGTGTAAGCTCAAGAAAACCAAAATATTGAGCCAAAGCCTTGCTCAGCGAAACATCAACATCCACCACAGAAGAAAGCACGACGTTTCGCACTCCGGTTTGGTTGCAATAGCCTAGCAAATCATTTAAAGACCAATCCGTAACGAGCCTGCTTTCCAGCAATCGGGTACCGTTAAAAAGCCCGATTTTGCGGCGGGTATTGCCAATGTCTAAAGCGAGATTCATAAAGCGATAAACAAAAAACCCGTTTACCCGCCATAGCACCGCTGTAGGCGGCGCGAAGGAGGGACCCGCCCTAACCCTTTAAGGCGGAGGATGGTATCTTTAGTTTTAAAACAAAAAACCCGCCTTCGTACCGCCTACGGCGGTGCTATGGCGGGTGATGCGGAGGAGGAGAGATTCGAACTCCCGGTACCTTTCAGTACGACGGTTTTCAAGACCGCTCCATTAAACCACTCTGGCACTCCTCCGGGGACGCTTTTTTTGCGGGTGCAAAGATAGAATTCTCTTTGCAACTTTTCATTACTCAATCACCCTCCATTTTTATCAACTTCGGGATTTCTTTTTTCCCTTCTGCTTTTTCAAAGAACCTGCGCAGAAAGTTGTCCATGTCCTCCGATGCAGCATTATTGAGGTATTTTGATTTGCAAGCCGCGTATAGGGCCTGTTTGGCAGAACTCAACTTATTGAAGGCGCGTAAGAGTGGTTCGGGCTTGAGGCCATTGCTCATCAAAAACCGGTCGCGTACTGTTTTAAGCCCTGTCTCGGAACTTGGACTTGAATAAGGAGCGCTTACAAGACCCGAAAAATCGAAATCATAAGGCACAACAAAGGTTTTTCCAGTCTCTCTGGAGCGTACGAAGCGGACATTGCGCTGCATGGAAATTTCCCAGTCGGTGTTACCGATCATGTATTGAAACATCACCATCAGTGCGGCTTGATTGGTGTGCAGGCTATCGGTGGGAATGCCATATTCTTCGACCAGGACGCCGTTCAAGCGGGACACAAGTTCCTCTTCGTCTTCGAGAAAAATGGCATACATCGGCTTTTTGGTTTTTTCCACATGGGTGTCCCGGATGCTGAGCCGTATAAGGCGAGCGCGCATGCTGACAGGAGTCAAATGCTCGAACATTCGATAGGCAAGGTATTCGCGCACAATGAGTTCATCGCCTTTTTCGCTCTCATAACATGGAAGTACGAGTTTGATTTCATTGATCGTGTCCAGGCCGTTGGCAACCAAATCTTTCTTTTTGAACTTCAATTTCAAGGGTGGGAACACCGATATTTTTCGCCGGAATTTTCCGCGCGTCTTCACTTCAACCCGGTATACTTTGCCATCGTCAGAGCGCAAGGTTCCAGGGAAATATTGATTGGTTGTTTTTTGATCAATAATGGTGGTCAGGTCGATTTCCAAGGTCATTTTCGCCACTTCTTTCTGAGTCAGTACATCAAAAATGGTTTTGGGGCGAGTATGTACCTCGCTCGTATCTTGCGCTTGGGCAAAGATTGTGAACAAACTCAAAAAGAGCGTAAAAAGCCGATATTTGTAAAAAAGATTGTTTGTTGCCATGGGTTTCAGCAATTGAACGGCTAAAGGTAGAGGATTAAAGAAAAGCAAGGATTTTCAAAATTAAATCCTGAAACAAAGTTTAATAGTACTTGGTTTCAGAATTATTGCAAAGAAAAATTCAAAAATCAGTTTTAATCAATTTATTCGATTAAATGACAACCGTGCCCGCTTGGCCGAACTTTTGAGGGCTTAGAAATGTTATCACCAAGGCAAAGGTTGTAAAAACCTGACGAATTGCCACTTGCGGACAGCAGCGTTATAAGAGCTTTGTTTATTTTTGCAGCCTGAATCCGTTTACGCATCTTCAGACCACACCCTTGTTTAATTAATAAAATACTTTTTCTCTATGAAAAAAGGGTTTTTAGTCCTCTTTTTTGCCTTAATAGGCACCTTTTCTGCATTTGGCCAAGAATTGCAGCCCCACACTTGCGGAAATGCACAGGACCAATCAGATTTTCTGCCACGCCTCCGCGAAAATAAAATCGTAATGGAAGCAATGCGCGCCGCTGCTGCTGACCGTGGCGAAACGAAATATGTCCCTATCCACTTCCACCTTGTGGGTGATGCAGACGGCAACGGGAAACACAAAGAATTAAAAATTCTGGAACAATTGTGCAAACTCAACGCCGCCTATCTGCCCGTTGGTATTCAGTTTTACCTCAGCGCGCACCCGACGCATGGCCTTTTCGACAAATCCATAAACAATGACAATGTTTACACAAACCAAAACAACAGCTTGGTTATGAACTTGCGCCGGCACAACAATGCCCTCAATGTTTATGTCGTAGAAGCAGCGGAGTCTGGCAATGGTGGTGCCGGCGTTACATTGGCTTATTACCATACCCAGCACGACTGGGTGGTAAGCCGCAAAGATCAAATCAATGGCAACCAACCGAACTGGGTAATCCCGCACGAGGTAGGCCACTTTTTTAGCCTCCCTCACACTTTTTTTGGCTACGAAAACGGTTCTTTTGCCCCTGGGTCTCCAGGTTGGCCAACGGCTCCTGTGCTCGCTCCGAATAATGACGGCACGACCACTGAGCGCCAAAACGCTACAAACTGCGCTACTGCTGCAGACGAGATCTGCGATACACCCCCTGATTACAATTTTGGCTTTATCGCTAACTCCTGTGCAAATTACACAGGTGGTGCAAAGGACCCACTTTCTGTGCTGGTAGATCCTATGGAGAACAACTACATGGGTTATTTTAGCAGCTGCTCAACCTATGTTTTCACCCAGGACCAGATAGACATTATGAATGCGGATCTGAACCATTCATCCCGCAATTATCTGGACAACAGCTTTGCGCCTGGTGCCACCGAGATCAATACGCCTACGGTCATTCATGTGTCACCAGCGGCCGGCGCTACGGTTGAGTATTACGACAATGTTCTCTTAGAGTGGGACGCAGTGCCAGGTGCAACCCATTACCTGATTGATATAGATATTATTTCCACATTCGGCACGCAATACGTCCAAACGTTTATCGAAACAGGCACCAGTAAACTGTTGACAACGCTCCTGCCCAATAGAACCTACTACTCTCGTATCAAGCCCTTCAATTATCTGGTTGGCTGCGCAAATTTTCGTACCCGGAGTTTCAAAACGCCTGGGATTTCCGCCATCAACGAAATCAAAGGTCTTTCTGCCTGGCAACTTTCGCCCAATCCGGTGATCAGTGATCATACGAACCTGAGTATCAGTGCTAAGGAGCCCTTCGAAGCCGGTATCCGAATCACCGATGCAGCTGGCCGCACGGTTTCCTTCCAGCAAGGCCTGATGTTCCCGCAAGGCGAATCCATCCACGAAATCCACACTGAAGGCCTGGCCAATGGCCTCTACTTCATTAGCCTCGAAAGCGGTAATGGACGGAATGTAAGGAAGATGAGTGTGCTGCGTTGAGGAACGATGAACTATGAACTATAAACGGTGGCAACACTGTGCAAAAAATCCCTCTCGGCGTTAGCGGGGAGGGATTTTTGTTTGGGCCGCGTTTACGAAACCTCCAAGGTTTCGTAAACGTTACAGTATCATATTCGCCACATTATCTCATCAACACCATCTTCCCAAACCCGTGCTTGAAATACCCGTCTGCTGCGTCGTTTTCAAAAAGATCGAAGTCCGTGCCGTCTGTTTTTTTGGCCACAATTCGGTAGAGGTATACCCCGTTGGCGAGTTGGTCGCCGTATTCGTCGCGGCCATTCCAGCAAAAATCGCTGCGGTGAGTGCCGGGTTTCAAAGGGCCGAATTCCTGTTCCGTGATTTCGCGTACCACGCGCCCGCTCACGGTCATGATCTGGATTTTGAAACGGGTAGGTGGTTCGCTTCCAGTGAGGGTATATACGAAACAGGTCGAGGTCGAGAAGGGGTTGGGGTAGTTTAAAACGTTTGACAGGGAAGATTTTGTAATGATCTTGAAGGTGACCGACCAGTCCAACGCAGCGCTTTCGTTGCCCGATGCATCGCGGCCATTCACCAGCAATCGGTACTCACCATCTTGTATGAAAATGGGTCGCCATTCGAGGCGTGCAAGGTTTTTCTTGGGCAAATTCGAGGCGTCGGCAGGGAAAAAGAGAAGATCAGGATCGTTGGCAGAAAGCGTGTGCTGGGTACCGTTGGGCATAACCAGTATGAGCGTAAATGTGCCGGAATCTGACAGGGCCAGATAACTGTTTTCGTCCTTGAGCGTAATGACCACCAACGGTTTGGGCGAAACAAGGTCGCCATCGAGGATGTGTTGTCCATCAAAGGTTACGTCAAGCAGCGGGTTGCGGTTGTCGCGGCCAACATAAAAATCGCGCAGCAAGACATTGTTGAAATGGTACAGTTCAGGTTGGTTATTGGCAGGGTTGGCCTCTATGAGCAGGCGTTGAGGCCCCTGAAGAGATAGGGTAGGGGCGGTTAAATTGGCGTGCAGTGAATCACCTATTGCCAACGGCTTTAACTTTTGGAAGAACTCTCCACCAGTTCCTGTCTGGTTTTCAATCTTGAATTTGAACAAGAGGCTGTCAAAGGCTACTTCCGAAATATTTTCAAACGCGATGGAAGTCCGAAGCGTCTCCCCCTGTTGCATGGTGTCGTGTTGGAATACAAAGTGCGCCGCCGGATGCAATGCCCCTTCTGGTACTGCGTCAAAAAGCACCCTGGCGAATGCCAGCGGCGTGGCGGTACGGGAGAGCGTATCGCCCAATTCATAACGCAGCTTCAAGTAAGGGAATGCTTTTGCCGAAAGCGATTGCAAGGAAGTGTCAAAAGTGTTTTCCAATTGGAACAGCAATGAGTCGGGTAGTCCCTCACGTACGGCCAATACGGATAATCTTGCCTCATCAGAAGCATCATCAAAAGCTCCGGGTTGCCAATGCAGTGATTTCCAGTTTTTTACAGGGCCAATGGGCGGGGATTCCATTTGTCCCACGGACCATTTGGCGGAGAAATTGCCCCGGACATCTACCACCAGCGTTGGGTCGTTCATCACGGAGTCGAGCGCGGGGTAAGTAGGGTCGTTTTTCCGAAAAACAAAGCCATAAGCGGGGGGGGCGGATATGAAATTCGCCGTTTGCCGAACTGTTTTTGCGCCTTGACTTTCCAGTACCTGGAACAAGTTTTTCCCCTGTGAGATAGAATCTTTTGCCCACAAATGAGGGGCGTAGCCAATCGCATCTGTTGGGGTGTTGAATGCCAAAAGCCCTGCGTAAAATCCGTTCGGGATGCCCGTTTCTACAAACTGCATCAACTTCTGCCGTTGCAGGGAGTCGCGGGTATCAAACCAATAAAACACGAAGTCTTTTGTCGGGTTGTGGTTGAATGGACCGCCTATCGGGTTGTGAACCAGGCGCCCGGTGTTAGGGTCAGCCACAATGAGCACCACTCCCCGAGAGATATTCACCTGATTCCAGCCATAGTCCCCCAAAAAGTTTTCGTACAGACTGTTTTGCAGGCCGGGGTAGCGGTTCACCCCTCGATAAGCCACCTGCACTGTGATGAAAGAAGCGTTGTTCTGGAATTCAATTTGGCGGGTAGTGTCGTTGGCTTGAAGGTTGGTAAACTGGTCGTTTCGATATTGCCCAAAATTTGATTGATTCCAGCCGGGACTGCTGTTTGGCAGGTAGATAAACGAACGTGCGCGCCAAAGCGGTTCGCCGTTCACGAGGCTGTCTCGGGCCACCCGCCAATGGTACACCACGCTGTCTTTCAGCACAATATCGGGATTCCAGCGCAACAACCCGCCGCGCTCAGTCATTTCGTTTGATTTTTTAAAAGGGCTGTCAAAGGTTTCGAGGGTATCAATCTCAAAGAGATAACGGAGCGGCAGTGACGCGCTGTTGAGCGTGGAAGCATAGAGACTAAGCGCAGGTTTCGACACGATGGCATAAGGCGCGGGAAACACGGGCGAAACGTCGTCGGCGTAAAAATAAACGTCCATGCCGCGCTCGCCCGTAGCGTCTGTGAGATCGTTGTTGAATTCCGCCGATGCGGGATTTTCGTTCACCAGGTTTTCATGATCCAGGCTGATGAAAAAGCGGTTGAAACCGATTTTGCTGCCGGCCAAAGGCAAGTCGTATTCGAGTTTGGAGCGGTTTGGAGGTGCGGTAATGGTGTCCAATACGCGGCTCAAAACCGTGTTGTCTGGCAGGCGTTGTTCCACTTTAAAGGCTATTTGGCCGCCAATGTTTTCGCCAATATTCACAGCATCGAAGATCAATTTCGCCGTAGAATTTTCCAGTCCGATTGGGTTTGGATTAAACGCAACCGTTTGGTTGTCAACTAGATAATCCGGCCCATCGTGCGCATAAATACGAACCGCCGGGTCGCCCTGCAAAAGGTTTTGGTGTAGCACCGCAATGAGGCCTTCGTACTGCGTGGCTTTCAAATCAGATACGGTGTGGATGAGGGTGAGGCCCACACTTTTGCCATAATCCTGGCCGCCCAGCCGCTCGTAATACTGCCGACCGTAACTGTGCAGTGCATCCGTGAAACTGTAATTCACCGACGCAATGTAGGCGATGGCTCCCCGGTCGGCTGCATTTACAAATCGCTCCCCGATACTGGGTTGGTTGAGTGAACATTGCCCCGAAAAACACCCCATGATCAGCATCAAAGGGTAGCGGCCATAGTTGCTGTACGCCCCCGGCTGTCCGATGTCAAAATCAACGGTGAATGCCGAAGAATGCCCAAAAATGCTCCATATAGACACGCCGTTGTTCAGCAAATCAAGTATTTGTTCGTAGGCTGATATCTGGACAGGATCGTTGGAAGTTTTGTAAAAAGTGTGGACATCTGCACCAAAACGGTTGTTGCTCAGCACATTGGCCATACTAGTGGTGTAATTGCGAATCACGACTGTTTCGCCACCAATACCGCCAGAGTTGTGGATTACACGCTTCATCCAGGCCTTGTCGCCAATGGTCTGACTGGCTAGTGACAACTGTTGTTCTTGCAGGATCACCTTGTCGAGGTAGTCGCGGATTTCAAAGGGCTTCGTCACGGCCAATCGTCCAATGGCCATGATGGGGTCGGAAAGGTGGTTGCCCTGCATCACAAAGGGCAAATCTGCGCCAGGGACGCTGAACGTGGGGACAAAAAACAGCGAATCCAACATTTGATTTTGCTGTGCCGAACTGCGAAAAGTGTGGGAGTCAAGGGCCTTTCCAATGATAAAAACGTGCTCAACCTGTGGCCATTCTCTTTTTGCCCAATGCAAGAAATTGCGCAGCGCAATGGGGTGAAAGCGGATTCCGTAGGCAAACTGCTCGTAGAGATCGTTCACGTCTATCACTTTCACAGCGTGGTTGCCACCCGCAGTACTGCGCCGGTAATCGGCGTATTCCGCCACACGGTCTGCGCCTGCTGCCAAGGGGTCAGAATACAGGGCTTTGTTGGAAATGATTAGGTAATCCGCAGGATCGCCTGAGAAGGGTTGAAACTGAATTGGTTGCAATGTAGATACGGTTTTGACCGCTGTGGGACTTATTAATACAATTTTCCGCAAAGCCCCGCTTGCCGGAATTTTGGCCTTCGCCAAACCTGCTTCGCTGGCGGTTACCATCCTTGTTTTGTTGCTCAGATCCCACAGAACTGCGTTTCCGTTGCTCAGGTCAAAAGATTGAATCTCAAGATATTGTTCTGCAGTTGAGGCCTCCAGTTCAAATGCGGCATTATTTGCGTTTTCAAAATCGAACAGGCGCGGGTAGCGGATGCTGGCTAGTGCAATGCCATTGCGGTCGGCGAGGGGGGAAGTGAGTTTTAAAGTGGCAGTGGCAGTGGCCGCCAAAAAACTGGCGCCCACGGAAAAATTTCGGTCAATGACCTTGAAATCGTAAAAAGTGTCTTCGGCAAAAAGCGAGTCATTGAGAAAAATCTGCTGCTGGTGGTCTCCTAGGTTGCAGGCATATCGAAGGTGCATGGTGGCATCAGGGCCGGCACTGAAAATTTTGGGCAATGCAAGGGGAACGGGGTTCGTGGAAGCAGCACCAAGACGGGTGTACCCATTACCGTCAAACCAGGAGTATTGGATTTCGCCGCTCAGCTTCTTTTTGAACAGGCCTTCGGAAAATATTTTTTCCGACCGCTGCCAGCAAAATGGCTCGACGGAAGGCAGGTTATTCAAGTCGTTTGGCAGGGCTTCGTATCGCAACGCCAGGCCGCCAGTTCCCCAGCTTAGGTAGTACACCGAGCTGTCGTTGAACATGCTGTACCAGGGATTTATCTGCTCTGTGTCGGCATTTTCAAACAGGTAGAAATCTACCTCGCCCCGGTTTTTTTGTCCATAAAATTCAAAGAAATCTGAAGCGCCGAATACGCCATTTGTGGAACAGAAAATCGCTTCCTGCTGTCCGTTGTGATAGAGCCTCCAATCGCTGGCGGTCACATTTCCTGCAGGAAACCCTGCGGTTGTAAGTGTTTGAAAGTCAACTCGATACACGCCATCCTCCGCAACTTTTATCTTGAAATAGGTTTTGGAATTATCAATCCACTCGTTACCATAGAGGGTATCCTGGCCGTTCCACATCTGGGCTTGAACAGCTGACCATAAAAATAAGGAGAGCAAGGAGAGGAGAAGTTTTTTCATGATCGTGTTTGAACAGCAAAACTACACCTTTGCCACTCAATTGAGAATGTGCAGACCATGTCAAATTTGAACAAATTGACCCTTGAAGAATGGGAGTATAGGACGGATGCTGCCCTTCACTTTATTCGCCAAAGCATCAAGGCTACGGGCGGCAAAGGCTCCGCGCACAGTTGGCACCCCCTGTTTGGTTGGTCGAAGGCGTATCCGGAAACCACAGGATATCTCATTGAAACCTTACTTGATTATGCCGAGCGTAAGCAGGACGAGTCCCTGCATGCATTGGCTTTTTCTTGTGTTAACTGGTTGGAAACCATTCAGTTGCCGTCTGGAGCCTTCACAGGATTATTGGCCGGGAATACGAAGCCAAGTGTTTTTAACACAAGCCAGATATTATTTGGTCTTAAGGCCAGAAAAATGGCCTCTGAAAAGGCAGTTTCCTGGCTGCTGTCTAATCTGGATTCCGATGGTGCCTGGCGCGCTCACGCATTTGTCTCAGGCTTCGTACCCAGTTATTACACCCGGGCGGTTTGGGGTGTGCTTCAGACCAACGACTCGCCTAAAAAACCGGAAGTGGAAGTTTTGATGCTGCGTTCCTTGCACTTTTATGCAGAAAGATTCTTGCCAAATGGGGCGGTAAGGGATTGGGGCTTTCGCGCGGGCGAAGCGGCATTTACACACACCCTCGCCTACACCTTGGAAGGTTTTTGGGAATCTGCCAAAAGGCTTGGAGAACAAACGATTATGGATAAAACCATAGCTGCGGTGGAGCGCCTTTTAGCCGAGCGGGCGCGGGCGGGCGGGCGTACAGCAGGCCGATATGACGAGGCGTGGAATGGAGATTACTCGTTCTTGTGTAACACAGGTAATTGTCAGTTGAGCATCCTTTGCCACAAATTATGGGAACACACAGGCGAGCCAAAATTCAGGGACGCGGCGAGCAGTTTCTTGTCAGAGATTATTGGTTTTCAAAAACTGGTCGCGAACAAAAACAGTTTTGGGGCGTTGCCCGGTTCTGCGCCTTTTTGGGGGGCGTATCTTCCGTTCCGTTATCCGAATTGGGCGGCGAAGTTTTTTTTGGATGCAGTATCCCGGAACGCTGTTCCGGGTCAATTTTAAGATATACTCGGAACGGCGTTCCGAGGTACAAGCCGGGAACGCTGTTTCGGGTCAATTTTAAGATATACTCGGAACGGCGTTCCGAGGTACAAGCCCGGAACAGCGTTCCGGGGTACTAAAAATGAAAAAACCACCTCCAATACCCAAAACAGAGCCATTGATAGAAGGAGAGGACTACTACCTCGAAAAGGGCTATTGGGTTTTTACAGAAAAATTTCTGCGCAAACGCGGTTACTGCTGCGGCAGCGGGTGCCGGCATTGTCCGTATGGGAAGAAGGAGAAAAAATTGAGGGTCTAATTTTACTAGGCTGGAGGCCAAAGGCTCTTATTCACTGCTCTCCCTTTTTTCCTTTTCCCAGTCTGTGCGGGCAAAAACAATGATTAAGACGCCGACGATAATCATCAATAATTTGAGGATGAACGCCACCAGCCGACCAGTCTGTTCAAGCCAGGAGAGGAAATACCAGTGTGTACCCACTAGTTCCATCGCAATAGAAGTGATGCCAAGGGTAAAAAGCGTATAACCCAGTAAAAGCCAAAGTCCTTTGTATTTCATATCAAAACGCGTGTTTTAGCGGCTTGTCCTTGCAAAATCAAGCCCAAAGGTAGTTCGCCCTTCTGACATGGCAGGTGTCGTTTGTCCGCCGCCTAACATTTCTTGACTGCTGCGCACAAATTCAGATTGTTTCATGAAAATTCAACTTTATTTGCCCGGCATAAAACTGCCTATGGCCTAATTTCGTAAGTATTATATTTTACGCTAAATGGCTTATTTTCAACACTAAACGGCTTATTACCCATGTCTACAAAACACTATTTTGATCCCGAAGACCTAAAGAAATTTGGCAACATTGGCGAGTGGCAAAAGCCTATGGCAGATAAATTCTTCGACTATTATGGAGAAGTTTTCAAAGAAGGTGCGCTCACGGAACGGGAAAAAGCGCTTATTGCCTTGGCTGTTGCACATACCGTTCAATGCCCCTATTGTATTGATGCCTACACCTCAGGCTGCCTCGAAAAAGGCGCCGACGAGGAGCAAATGATGGAAGCCGTTCATGTTGCCGCAGCAATTCGGGCTGGCAGCAGCCTCGTTTATTCCACACAAATGATGAATCACGCCAAGGGTATCGTGATGTAATAAATGTGGTCAATGCGTGGAATGTGGTCAATGTGAATGAATTGACCACATTCCACACATTTACCACATTCCACACATTGACCACATTCCACACATTGACTACATTATCATAATGGGCATTCATCAAAAGACTAAGTCGCTCAGTTCGCGCCACAGCGCATTAGCGGATACATTTTTTCAACTCAAAGTGCTGAATGGCAATGCGTTGACCGATAGGCATTTTCCGCTTTTTTCCAAAAAAATAGAGGAGGCTGGGTTCTCAAATGGGGTTCTCAAACCGACCCGCATCGAGATTTTTCAGCTCAACATCGGTAAACTCTGCAACCAAACCTGTGCGCACTGCCACGTGGATGCAGGTCCCGATAAAAAGGAAGAGAACATGGGTCGTGAAAGCTTGGAAAAATGCCTTGAAATCCTTGCAGCCCATGATATCATGACGGTGGACATCACGGGCGGCGCGCCCGAAATGAATCCGCATTTTCGCTGGTTTGTAACGGAATGCCGCAAATTGGGCAAGAAAGTGATGGTTCGCTGCAACCTGACCATCATCGTATCAAACAAAAAATACCACGATCTGCCAGTTTTTTTTGCCGAACATCAGGTGGAAGTGGTGTCGTCCTTGCCGCACTATTCAGCGCACCGAACGGATGCGCAACGCGGCGACGGGGTGTTTGACGATAGTATCAAAGCGATGCAAATGCTCAATGCAGTAGGGTATGGGAAAGAAAATTCGGACTTGAAACTGAATCTGGTGTACAATCCAACAGGGACTTTTTTGCCTGGGAACCAAGCCTCGCTGGAGGCCGAATTCAAGCGCCAACTCAAGCGCAAATTCGATATTGACTTCAATTCGCTTTACGCAATTACAAATATGCCCATCAGCCGGTTTCTGGATTTTATGATTGAAAATGGACAGTATGAGACTTATATGCAGACACTGCTCGACGCATTTAACCCTTCGGCAGTAGCGGGTGTGATGTGCAGAAACACAATTTCTGTTGGATGGAACGGCTACCTCTATGATTGCGATTTCAACCAAATGCTCGACCTAAAGGTAGCCGGAGAACGAACTCATATCAAGGATTTTGACTTGAGTGCTCTTGAAAGTCGCGACATTGTACTCAACCAGCATTGCTATGGTTGCACAGCGGGTTCGGGGTCTAGTTGTGGAGGACAAGTGGCCTGATATTTGGACATTGCGATTTTGGATGCGAATGAATGGGGCTTTTTACCCGCGATTTGTCTTCATGGACAATATTTCCACTTACTACAATGCGCTCGCGCCTGACTATGACCGGTCCAGGTTTGGCAATGCATACGGGCAATTTATCCATCGCCAGGAGTACCAGGCATTGACCAAATTGCTGCGCGGAATCTCGCCCGGGCATGTACTCGACCTTGCTTGCGGTACGGGCCGAATGCTTGAATTTGCCGAAACAGGCTGCGATTTCAGTGCGCAAATGCTCGCCGAGGCCAGGCAAAAACACCCAACTAAAAACCTCATTCGCGGCGACGCAACGCAATTGCCTTTCACAAATGAGGCGTTCACTGCCATCTTTTCGCTGCATTTTTTTATGCATCTCGATGCCGCAACCAGCGCCGCAGTATTGTCCGAATCGTACCGGGTACTTCGACCAGGCGGACGGCTCATTTTTGATTTCCCTTCCGAAAAAAGGCGAAAAATTACGGGCGGTCATCATGGCCAAAACTGGCATGGATCGAATACGATGAGCCTGGATAAAGTTTTGAAATTGACACCAAATCACTGGCAAACCATTGAAAGTCAAGGGATTTTATTTCTTCCTATGCATCGCATCCCTGCGTCACTACGCCCCACATTGCTTTCATTTGATACAGTTTTGTGCAGATCTTTTTTTAAAGAGTATGCATCTTACATCCTTGTTTGCTTGCAGAAAAAATGAAGATTTGGAAAGAAACAAAACGGTTTATTCGGCAAAGGCTCCGCGTTTTTCGAGATTGGCGAAGCGGAGAATCCGGATTGTTTGCGCATTCAAAAATTGCGCCGGACGAATTGACCGACTGGCACAGCCACCCCTTGGCACAGCCTATTCGCCCTGGCGCGACTTTCGCAAACAAACTGGCGAATCTCCGGCTGGCCACCAGCTCTATTGATGGTTTGTTGCTCCGACCAGGCGCTGTTTTTTCTTTTTGGGAAATCGTGGGGCCTCCGACTACAAGCCGAGGCTTTCGGCCTTCACGAAACATCGTGCGTGGCCAACTAAGTGCCGAAGTGGGCGGCGGACTGTGTCAGATTTCGGGCATAATTTACCAGTTATCACTAATTACAGGCCTGGAAATCCGGGAACGACACGCGCATTCCGTCGATATTTATACTGAGGAGGAACGCATTTCGCCTTTGGGTGCGGACGCGACGGTGGTTTTTGGCTATAAAGATTTGCGGGTGGCAAACCCTTTTGACTTCCCGCTTGTTTTCCGTTTTGAAATCCGCGAAGAGGAGGTGGTTTTTAGCCTTTTTGCCACTGAAAAGATACCGTTCAAAAACATAGAATTCCGACGTGAACGATTGGACACGTTGGAAAAAGTGGAAACCACGGAACTGACGACCCAAAATGGCGCAAAAGTGCTGGCTGTGTCGTGTTACGAAACTATGAAAAGTTAGCTTAGCCCCGCCACCGAAAGTCTCTACCTTTGCGCTTCTTTGGGGCGAGTAAAACGGTCAACAAACAAGCTCCAATCTTGAACGAATAATAAAAAATGTCACAAATACTTGAAACCCAAGATATCCGCGCCCTAGGCAGTAACCTTGAACTGCTGGCCAGCCAGGTGGTGGAGGGCTTTATCGTGGGACTTCACCGCAGCCCGTTCCACGGTTTTTCGGTCGAATTTGCGGAACACCGGCTTTACAACGCAGGCGAAAGCACACGTAATCTGGATTGGAAAGTGTACGGCCGGACCGACAAACTTTTCTCCAAACGGTATGAGGAAGAGACAAACCTGCGCTGCCACATCGTGGTAGATGCTTCATCCACCATGTACTACCCCTGGGACGAGAAGGACCCGGGAAAATACAAGTACAGCAACAAGTTCTGCTTTGCCGCCCAATCGGCTGCTGTGCTCATGAACGCGCTCAAACGGCAACGCGATGCCTTCGGGCTTACACTTTTTGACGACGAACTGCGCTTTAGCACAGGAGCGAAATCCAGCACGGTTCATTACCGGCTGTTGCTTTCCAAACTCATCGAACTCATTGAAAATCCGCAGCTTAACAAGCCCACCGACCTCGCTGCCAGCCTGCACCAGGTTGCCGAAGCTTTCCACCGACGCTCCCTTGTGGTCGTTTTTACCGACGTGATGGAAAACCCGGAAAAAGCCGAGGAAGTATTTGCTGCGTTGCAACACCTCAGGCACGCCAAACACGAGGTCATCCTCTTCCACGTTACCGACAAAAGCAAAGAATTGGACTTTGAGTTCGAAAACCGCCCCTATGTTTTTATTGACATGGAAAATGGCGAGCAAGTACGCCTTCAACCCAATCAGGTGAAGGAATATTACACCAAACAAGTGGGTGTATTTACCGATCAGCTGCGTATGAAATGTTTGCAGTTCAAGATTGATTTTGTGGAGGCTGATATCAACCAGGGATTTTTGCCAATCCTGCAGACCTGGATGGCGAAGCGTGCCAGGATGCATTGATAATGCAGACCATGGACGTTGGACATCAGACAGGCATGATCAAAATCACCAATCACCAACCAACCAATTTAACCACATCATTTTCATCATGCAAGAAGTATTCATAATCTCCGCCGTTCGCACACCCATTGGAAGTTTTGGCGGAAATCTGGCGGGCGTCTCCGCTACCCAACTCGGCGCTGCAGCCATTCGCGGCGCGCTCGAAAAAGCAGGCGTTGCCGCCGATCAAGTGAACGAAGTGTTGATGGGCAATGTAGTGAGCGCCAACCTCGGTCAGGCTCCCGCTCGTCAGGCAGCGCGTTATGCGGGCATCCCGGATTCTGTGCCCTGTACTACCGTCAATAAAGTCTGCGCTTCCGGCATGAAATGCATCACCCTGGGAGCGCAGAGTATCATGTTGGGCCTCAATGATATCGTTGTGGCGGGCGGCATGGAAAATATGTCTCAAATACCCTACTACCTTCCCAATGCACGCTGGGGCTACAAATACGGAAACGGCGAACTCGTGGATGGCCTGGCCAAAGACGGCCTCACCGATGTGTACAATCAAAAAGCTATGGGCGTGTGCGCCGACGCCACGGCGGTCAAATATGCTATAAGCCGCGAAGCACAGGATGCTTTTGCAATTGATTCCTACAAACGCGCGGCGGCTGCCACAGAGGCGGGTCTTTTCAAATCGGAAATCGTCCCCGTTAGCATTGCACAGAAAAAAGGCGATCCGATTCAAATCCTTGAAGACGAGGAGTTTAAAAAAGTAATGTTCGATAAAATCCCTGGTTTGCGTCCAGCTTTCACGCCTGATGGAACCGTAACAGCCGCCAATGCCAGCACGATCAATGACGGTGCGGCGGCGCTCATTCTCGCCAGCGCGGATGCAGTAAAACGCCTCGGACTTAAGCCAATAGCTAAAATTCGCGGTTTTGCTGATGCCGAACAGGAGCCGGAATGGTTTACCACAACCCCTACGATTGCCGCACCTAAAGCTTTGAAAATGGCAGGCGTTTCAAAAAACGATATTGATTTCTTTGAAGTAAACGAAGCCTTTTCGGTGGTTACCATGGCTTTTGAACAGGTGATGGATATCCGTCACGACCAGACCAATGTGTTTGGGGGGGCGGTGTCACTTGGCCACCCCTTGGGGGCATCAGGTGCGCGTATCGTGACCACGCTGAACAACGTATTGCAGCAGAAAAACGGAAGCCTTGGCCTGGCGGCGATTTGTAATGGGGGAGGGGGCGCTACGGCGATTGTGATTGAGCGGGTGTAAACAAACTCGTGGCACGACTTTAAGACGCGCCACCAGTCACTATTTGTCGATTTCCAGACTCCAATTAATACTTCACAAACCCCGCCGTCAAATTACTCTCCGGCGTAGCCAGGCGAACGTAATAAGTGCCATTGGGCAAATGACTCAAATCAAGCGGCAAGGCTTGTGGACCAACGATAAGCCAATCGGCGTCCATCAGTTTTGCCACCTGCCTTCCGCTGGCATCATACACATCCACGGTGGCAAGGGCTTCCTCAAACATCCAGAATTCAAATACCGCCCGTCCTGCTACTGCGGGGTTAGGCACCACCTTGGGTGATTTCGGGTAGTCGTTCGTGATATAAGTTTCTGTAAGGAAGATCGGGCTGCCCGTAAGTTTCAATTGCTTGGCATTCATCAGAAAATGTGCTCCGGACTGACTGTGGTGCCAGGGTTTGGCATCCATGTATTTCAGCGTGAATTCTGGCGGGAAGGCATACTCCGCTTCGGCGGTTTCTTCGCGGTCGTAACTTGTCGCTGCCCAAAGCACGTAGGTGTATTGGCCTTGATTGTTGTCGAATGCTGCGCCACGAACGTTGGAAGGCAATTTCAATGCTTCTGTTCTGGAAGCATCGTATCGAGCGCTTTTTAGTAGTTCGGCCGTAGTTTTCATGGCCCATGCGATGGCGTTTGGCTGGGCTTTGCCGCTCGGAACCTGGTTCAGATTTTTGAACAAACCCATGTACGCGAACTCGTTATTAGCCTGCTTTTCTGGTTTTTCATCCGCGATGGAATAGACATGCATTTGTGCCATATTGTTCATCTGCGCGGTTACGAGGGTTTTGATCAAAAAATTGACTTGAGCCGTTTCTGAGCCGATGTATTCGCCAAATACTCGTCGGGGAATGTTGAATTCCGAGCAAACCCAAAGTTTTTCAGGATAAACGTTGTTGTTATAGCCGTACTTGTCAAGCACGGATTTAAACTTGTTTTTTTGAGCCCATACGGCCTCCACAGCCGCATCGGAATGCCTGAAATGGCGAAACTCCCCGGTAGTCTCATCCCACTCGCGCAATGAATTGTCGAAATGTGGGTAGGCATGGAAACTCATGCAATCGAAATACGCCCCGCCTTTGAACGGGTATTTATCGGGGACTTCTTTGCCCTCGAAAGGCTCGTCGGTGTAACGGCAAATCACGTCCAGGAAACTCGGCCAGCCCAGTCCTCCAACCGCCACCAGAGCGTCGCGATCCACACTTTTGATGACTTCGTAACTGATTCGGAGGGTGCGTATGTAGAAAAACGGAGGGGATTTCAACTTCGTTTCGCAGGGCTGAGGCACATTTTCCCACCAACTGCCAGCTTGGCCGGGTGGTAGCCATCCATTGCTACCAAAATCTGGCTCATTCCAAATCTCATACGTTTTAATCAATCCTTTGTAAGTGGTCGCGGTTTTCCAAACGTACAGTGCGAACGGGTTTGCATCGTTCACAGGTGTTCCATTTTCGCCGTTGTCCCAAATCGGTTTGTACAGATCATCAAACATTTCGCTTCGTTCGTTGGGGCAATAAAAGGCTGGGTCGCGTACGGTTTCAGACGGGAAACCAATGATTGCCATCACATTGCGCAAACCAATGCTGTCGTAATACCGAAAATGTTCCTTGCGACTGTCGTATCCCCAATAATCCAAGAAATGATGGAAAAGTCCGGGCCGGATACTTGTAGCGCCATAATCCTTTGCGAGTGCGGCGAGTGCTTTATCGCCGTAATTCGGTGGGAAAAAGCCCATGTTCGATCCATAATCGAAGCTCCCGGGCATGGGAGGTACGATGTCGTTGGCGGTGAAATTGGGCTGGGAGCAGGATGGAACAGTGAGCAGCAGCAACAACAGTTTTACCAGCCGGAGTTTCAACGAAGGCTGGAGTAGTTTTACCAACCGTAGTTTCAACCAAGGCTTCGGCGGGTAAACCTGTGAGGTTTTTAAAACATCACAGGTTTTCACAGCTTTAGATACTGGCAAACAAAAGATTGGCAAAGTCTTTGACTTATAGACCATTGTTGAAGGGAGGTTTGCGCCAAATGTCCGCTTTTTGGTCGAGTTTTCACAAATTTTCCGACCTTCGGGCAGCGAACCACCCCAACAATTGTTCTTCCGACCGATTTCATCGCCCAACATCCCGCTCATGCGCCTCGCCACGTTCGGTTTAGTCTTTATTTTTCTTTCAACCAGTTTTCTCGCCCATTCCAGCGAGGTTGACAGCATACGTGCCATTGTCACGCCCGTGCAGTGTTTCGGCCTGCGCAATGGCGTTATACATGTGGACACCGTATTCGGTGGGGAAAAGCCATTTTTCTATTCCCTTGATGGGCAGACATTCACTACCAACCCGACTTTCGACCGACTCTGGGCCGGTGCATATACCCTTTATGTGCGCGATGCTTCTGGTGGGACAAAAAGTTGGCCCATGTTGGTCAAAGAACCCGCAGAATTGCAGGTAAAACTGGTTGTGAGTGCAATGACTGTTTTAGCCGGAGAGCCGCTAAACATCCGTGGCTTGGCCAGCGTGGAGACGGAGTTTTTACAACAAATCGAGTGGAGGCCCCCTTCATTGTTTCCAAGGCAAGATACGCTCCGTCACACGGTAAGTATCTCTGAACCAACGCAATTTGCGGTTATGGTTCGCGACAAAAACAATTGCATTGCAAGGGACGAATTGACGGTAGAGGTGGAAAAAACGAATATTTATTTGCCCAATGTCATCAAGCCAGGCAGTGCGGCAGATGCCAATTTTACAGTTTTTGCCGGAGAGGGGGTGCGAAGGGTGGTTTCGCTCCAGGTTTATAGCCGGGGTGGCTCACTGGTATTTGAACGGCTTGATTTTCAGCCAAATGCCCCTTTATTGGGATGGACCGGCCGTTGGGATGGCAAACTGGCACAAACAGGTGTTTACCCTTATCTGGCAGTTGTAGAGTTTTGGGATGGGAAAACAAAGCGTTATGAGGGAACCGTGACGGTGGTGTATTGAGGCACTATTGATCTTGACTAAAAAATTAAACCGCAGAACCGCAAAACAGGAGAACCGCAAAATTTAAAACCGTTCAATAAGATCCGAAGATGGCCAAAATCTTCCATTTTTCGAGATCACATGCTTCGTGATTTTAAATTTTGCGGTTCTCCTGTTTTGCGGTTTTGCGGTTTAAATTATGAGCCCGCCAAAATACCTAGCTATTAGGCAGAAAAAGAAGTTCCACAGCCACAGGTACTCTTGGCATTCGGATTTTCGAATGTGAATCCGCGATTGTCCAGGCCGTTGTGGAAATCCACCTCCATGCCGAGCAAATAGATTGCGTGCGCTTTGTTCATTGCCACGCGAATACCGCCAATTTCAAATGTATCATCGGAGTCGGTTGCCTTGTCAAACCCCAGCACATAAGAAAAACCCGAGCACCCGCCACCTTTCACCCCCAAGCGGAGGCAGTAGTCGACGGGGATATTCTCTTGATTGCGAATGAGATTGAGTTGTTCCACCGCGCCTTCGGTGAGGCTAACGGGTGCCATCGTGGCTGTATTTTCGAGCATCGTTTCCATAAAAAATGTGCCGTTTGTTTGAGCGGCAAAATTACAATTACAAACACGAAAGCCGGGAAAAAGTTTGCACCTTTGCCGCCCTTTTAACCGCCGTAGCCTTGGCGAAGGCGGTTTACGCGTTGTATTTCAACACATAGACCACATTTAGAACACATTGACCACATTCCCCCTATGGAGTTTTTTCTCGACATCCTAAAACTCACCATCCCTGCCGTCATCGTAGGCGCCACAGCCTATATGCTGTTGAAAGCCCTTTTGGACGAGCGAAAGCGTATGGACATTGCCTTGTTTCGCAATGACGCACAAAAAATTACCCTGCCGCTCCGTCTCTCGGCTTACGAACGCCTGATGTTGCTTTGCGACCGGGCCGACATAGCCAACACCATCCTTCGCGTGCGAATGCCTAATATGAAAGTACGCGAATTGCGTGGTGTACTGCTCATGGCCATCAATCAGGAATTTGAGCACAATGTATCACAGCAACTGTACGTGTCTGATACCCTTTGGCAAATTATCCGGATGGCTAAGAACAACACCTTGGCGCTGGTCACTATGACTGGCTCTGAACTCGACCCTGATGCCCCAGCCGAAGCGCTCGTCAATGCACTGCTCCAGGCCTTGGACGAGCAAAACATCACGCCCTTGCAGACGGCCATTCTTGCCGTGCGTACGGAGGCTGGACAGTTGTTTTAACAATCCATTGAAAATGACTGTGTTGGGTTTTTATGCCATCAAATAACAATACATTCACAAGAAGTTTTGATCTCGACACAATGGTTTTGCCAGAATTTTGTGAGATGATTTTATGATTTATTTTTAAAAAACATTTTGTTTTGTTTCGAATCGATAATTTTTCTTTTGCACTGAATTCCAGTCCTTTTTTAAAAGAAAGGTGTCTAAAAATTTGTTTCAAAGAAAAATTTTAGATAAAAAGAGATGTTTTGAAAAAAATTATGTAAGTGCCTTTCTGTGCTTTAATTGTTTGGAAATTATTAACTCATCTGCCATAAATTTTGAAAAAACGTGAAATTAAAGATTTTGCCCCAAATCCATTTTGGACTTTCGGCAATTGCTTTTATGCAAAGCGTTCGTTTTCAACTTGTTTTGAAAAGGCAAAAAAAATTCTTGAAAAAAGTTAGATTTTATTTGTGCAGGTCGTGACTTAGTACAATCTTTGTCGCCCTACTCAACAGAATAGCTTCACCAAGACGAATTTCTTAACGGGTCCTTCCTAAAACCCAAATGTGCCCATCTGGTATGACAAGAGACAGCCGGATGGTATGGGACGATTGTCTGCGTACCATCAAAAAAAGCGTAAGCCCACAGAGTTTTAAAACGTGGTTTGAACCTATAAAACCCGTGCAGCTCGACACCGAGGTGCTTACCATCCAAGTGCCGAACAAATTCTTTTTCGAGTGGCTCGAAGAACACTATGTACAGCTTTTAAAAAAGAGCATTCGCCAGGAACTGGGCGAGCGTGGGCGCCTGGTGTATCACATCCCAGAAAGTGGGTCACAATCCAATGGCAGCAGCAACAATAGCGGCAAACTGGACACGCGACCCTCTGCCGACAAAGACAGCGAACCAGTGCCAGGTTCCTTCGACGCAGAGATGATCAAAAACCCGTTCATCATCCCAGGCATAAAGCGCATAAAGGTTGATCCGCAACTCAACCCTAACTACACGTTCGAGAATTTTATTGAAGGCGATTGCAACCGTTTGGCTCGCAACGCCGGACTTGCCATTGCTAAAAAGCCGGGCGGCACGGCCTTCAACCCACTGTTCATTTTTGGCGATGTGGGCTTGGGCAAAACCCACCTGGCCCAAGCCATCGGCAACGATGTGGTGAGCCGAATTGAGTCGAAAGCAGTGCTCTACGTTTCTGCGGAAAAATTTACCAACCAGATTATCCAGGCCATAAAGAACAACTCGGTCAACGACTTCGTCAATTTCTACCAGATGATTGACGTGTTGATTATTGACGATATTCAGTTTCTTTCCGGAAAACAGAAGACGCAAGAGATTTTCTTCCACATTTTCAACCAATTGCACCAAAACGGCAAGCAGATCATCCTCACTTCCGACCGTCCGCCAAAGGATCTGGAAGGTATGGAGGAGCGGCTTATCTCCCGCTTCAAGTGGGGCCTCAGCGCCGATTTGCAAGCCCCCGACCTGGAGACCCGCATGGCGATCCTGGAAACCAAAATGGAGGAAGAAGGTGTGGACATCCCCAGCGATGTACTGGAGTTCATCTGCTACAATATCAAAAACAACATCCGCGAACTGGAAGGTGTGATGGTGTCGCTGCTGGCGCAAAGCACACTCATTCGCCGCGACGTGGACATGGATTTGGCCAAAGAGGTGATCCGCAATTTTGTGACCACCATCAACAAAGAGATCACCGTCGAATTCATTCAGCAACTTGTGGCCGAGCATTTCAGCGTTCCCGTGGAAAAACTCCACCACGAAACCCGCAAGCGCAACATCGTGATCGCGCGGCAACTCTCCATGTACCTCGCCAAGAAATTGACGAACAAGTCATTGAAATCCATCGGCGAGCAATTCGGCGGGCGTGACCACAGCACGGTGATCTATTCCTGCAAAGCAGTGCAGGACATGATGGACACGGACATTGTGTTCAAGGACACGGTGGAGGAAGTGGAGAAGAAGTTGAAGATGAGTTTGAATATGTGAAAAAAGTTATAGATTAGCGGCGGATATTGTTTGTATCCCCTAAAAAACGAAGGACAGGGAGGGCTCGGGGTAACATCCGGCTCTCCCTGTCCTTTTTTTATTCACCATTAAATAACCTATTATGAAAGAATCTTTGAAAAAATTGTCACCCTTTTTGGCCATCCTGCTTATTGCTATAGCTGTTTTCGTTGCAAAGCGGTGTTGTCCGCCAGAGGGCGACGGCTCCAAACCACCTGTTTTGGGCGAACCAGTCAAAGCACCTGTTGCGATCGCATTTATTGATGCAAATAAATTCCTATCTACAAAAATCACACCTGTAAAGGTCTCTCTTATTGACCCGAATGGCAAAGTGGTGACCTGCAACGGCCTCCCATTCATTAACATTGACATCTCGGGAGGTGTAATGAATCTTGCACTTAAACAAGATGCAGATATTAGCCAGCAGAACCCCTACCGGTTTACTATTAAAGCAGAAGCAGACGGCTACAGCACCGCTTACAGCAACATTTTAATTTTTTCCGACGAGGGCCTTTACGCCCCAATTTTTATGGCAAAATTGGAGGACCCTCCTTTGGGTATGGCTTCGGCAGTGGGCGTTGTTTCACTTAACAATGGCCTGGTAAAAAATGATACGACACTAAATCCTAACAAAACGAACGGAGTGCCTGTCAATAAAATTGCCATTGAAATTGCCAAAGGCACTCAATTGATCTACTGTGATCGTGACGTACCGAATGCGCCGGTACCGCAAAAATTGAACTACCGAATTTCATACGCTTCTCCCAACACAGATGCTGGCCGCACTTTTCAGGCAGGGCCACTCGTGACAGACGCCATAGATGCAAGCGGCAATGTTATTGCTATACCGCAGGCGCCAGTTTATTTTGCCACGGCAGGATGGATGAACCTTGAAATGGATGCCGACGGCAAAAAGGTGAGCGGTTTCAGCAAACCTTTAACAGTCACCATGCCAATACCCGATACCTTGCCCAACCCTCAAACGGGGCAGTATTACAAAATAGGCGACAATATTGATGTTTGGAGTCTAAGCGACCAGGGTGTGTGGCGGCAAGAAAGTGCTTCCAAAGTGGAAGGCCAGGCAGGCAACCTGTTTGCAAAAATGCTGGTTACACATTTGTCTTCATGGAATCTAGACATCAAGCAAAACGTTTGTGGTGGTTTAGCCACGCCTACGAACGCTATAATAACCTATACAAATGCTCCTACAAACGCTTTGACGGCATACTCTGAGGTACGGACCATTACCAATACATTATTGCCGGGTTATAGTGGAAGAAATTTGACCTACCTGGCAGGGGGTGGCACGCACACAATATACAATTTTCCAGACAATTTTTTTGACCCTGCAAATCCCATGAACCGGATGAAAGTACAGGTGTTCCAAAATGGAGCAGGCACAACGCTTGCTGCAGAATCCACTCCATTCTCCTGTTCCACTCCAAGTGCAAGCTTAAACATAACCAATTTAGGCGCGAGTACGGAGACTGTCACAGTTGCCTTTCAGTTAGCTAATGCAGCTGGAAATGATCCCCTTTGCAATCAAGTGTTATGGTACCAGCCCTGTTCTGGAGGGACTTGTTCTGGATCTGGTTGTTTTGGTATTGCGACGTCCTATCAGTTCGGAGGCTTTTCTTCATTAGTTGGAGGTGCCAGTCGAGTTACTTTTAGTAAAAATTTAGATAATGCTGGTACTGATTTTAATTGTGTGCGTCTCTGGCAAGGAGAAAGCTTGGGGGGTGGGGTAACACAAGAAGTTGCCATTGATTTTGCTGTCGATTTCAATCGCCTTTCTACAACACCAGAATCAATAACCGCGGAGAAAAGAGTGAATGGAGCAGGTGTGGCTATTTCTTTTAATGTTCAGCATTGGTTTGATATTGCAAGTTCAAGCCACTTTTTCGAACTTGCTATTGGTAGCATTACCCTTATATCACCCTGCCCTCCCCCACCAATCGAATAAATAATATCGGGCTAATCCAGAAAACCTGGATTAGCCCGATTCTAATATATAGCATTTTATTCAAAAACTACTTTGTAGATCATGTTTTTGACTTCATCGGAAAGGTAAATTATTCGGCGTTGTTTATCCAAAGCTATACCTGCCAGCGAATTGGGATTGGGGTTTACAGTTGGCGAGGAAACACTTATCGTTGAGTAGCTGCCATCTTGATACAAGATAAAAATCTTATTGCTGCCTCTGTCCAAGACGTAGATTATCCCGTCGTCATCCAATACAATATCTGTTGGAGTAGAAAAGGAAGGGGGAGAAATTGTTACTCCACTCCCTGTAGTTGGATTAATGGCCTGTACTTTCTGACTATCATGGTTCGCTACAAAGAGAGGGAAGTTGTTGTCTCGTGCGATCGAAAATGCTGTGCCACTGGGGTAGTTTAGCGCAGTTGTGCCATTAACTTGTATTTTCCGAACAGTCTTTGCATCCTCATCAATAACCCGGATATTTTGAAGCGCTGGTTCTGTGATGAAGACCTTATGATTACGGTCAGTAGCAATACATCTCGGTGCAGTAAGCAGAACATTAGAAAAAGGGATCTCTCCGAAATTGTTGTCTCCTTCATGGTCAGGTTGGCCTACTAAATTGCTAACTCCCCTTGAGGTGCCTTCTCCTTCAATTTTTCTGATACTGTTGTTTCCTTCATCTGCCACATAAATGACCCCTGTAGCACCAATGGCTACATCTGTAGGGAAAGTAAAACGGGCAGATGTTCCGTTTGGATGGGTTAACCAGCCAAATTGTCCTGTGGTACTGCCTGCTATTACAGAAATTGACCCTCCCGACGTGATCATCTTGATATTGTGAGCATTGCGATCTGCTACGAATACATTTCCATTATCATCTACATCTAAGCCAATAGGTTTGTTGAGTTGTGTGGCAAAAACAGCAGTGCTGACCTCCGTATACTCGTAAGAAAAAACCATAGAGGTCCCAGTCTCACACTCACTCCCTTCCCTGCCCACTTTTACCACCCCGCTCTCGAGGCCTTTCGGTACCCGAAACCGCAGCGAAGTACTGTCCTTCATGTCCAGAATGGGTACTTCTATTCCATTGATGGTAAGGGTGAACTGATGTTGACTGTTCGCATCAAAGCCCGAGCCGAACACGGTGACAATTGTGTCGAAGGGTGCACCCGTATGAGAGAGCGATTCCACTACAGGGCAATCTGGATTGAATTTTGGCAAATCTTCCCACTGCCAGGGGTGGCAAGTCGTGAGGGAAACGGCGGCCACCAGCGCGCCTATTATTTTTACAAAATACTTGGTGTTCATTGTTTTTGATTTTGAAAGGTGAAAGTTCAGAATTGGTAGGCCACACCGAATTGGGTGCTACCGTCTTGACCGCCTATTGGCACAAATGAGGAGCGCCCCGGTTTTTTGTCTCGCGCTGCTTTTAGTTTTTTCTTTTGAATGTGCTTACAGAGCAGCCACCCGCCAAACAAGCCCACGGCCGATCCTGCTGCTGCGATGGATATCCGATTGAGTGTATTAGCCGAATTGTAGTTGCTCTGACGATTGTCATTGTTGAAGTCTTTGTAATTTTCGTATTTTCTATCTGCCCACAAATAAGTTCCTAAGCTGGCTGCTGCTGTTCCTTCGCTGGCATAGAGCAAACAGTTGCAGGGAAACTTAGGGGTGGGTCGTATGTAAAAGTCAAACTGGTTGCCTTCTGACCGCAGGGTTTTTGGTTCAGCAAACAACTGGTAGCCAGGCATTTCCACTCGGAAGTTGAGGTCGTTGCCGGGCTTGGCAAAGGTATTGAGGTCGTACAGCCCACTTGCGTTCGTTTTCACGGAGTACCACTTCCCAATGAGATCTGGCACAGAGACAGAAGCAGCTGGGATAGGCTTTTTGCTTTTTTGGTCGTACACATATCCTGTTATTTTGAGCGAACCGCTGGTTGCTTCATCATTGCGCAGGAAAAAGTTGACCTCGTTTTTGCGCACGGTCGGGTCGCTGATGAGGTGAGTCACAGATTCACTAAGCGTGTATTCCCCGGTTTTACCCGCTTTGATGGTCACAAATTGGCCCGGCTTGAAATTGGTCTCAAACCGGAAAAAACCGTCCGAGTTGGTGGAGCGGACGGGAAGCCGTTTCCCGGTTGGGTCGTAAAAATAGACCTCCGCTTCGCTGATGGGCTTTTGGTTGGAAGCATCGCGGACGTATCCGGTGATGTTTATTTGGGTAAAAAGTGGTGAATTCACTGCTGCCATCAATAATCCGATAAGCAGTGTTCGAAAGAAATTTTGTGGGTTCATTTTTAGAGATTTTGGTTTTGTTTATTAATTCTTTATTTCCGTATGCCAAGCGGCACTTCAAAAGGCGCAGACGGTGACAGCACCTCGTCTCGGTGGTCTTCTTTTGTGCCACGTTTGTAGTTAACCTCAATGATTTTCCCTGACATGGTCGGGGGGATGCTAAACTCTACATCATCCTCACCACTCACCGATATTTTTTCATACTTCTTGCCATCACTGTCATAAAACCAAACTTTGATGCCACCAATTCCATGGGTGAGACACCTGATCGTCTTTAATACTAAAGTACTCGAGCCTTCGCCTCCTTTATCCTTTATTACATTCGCCTTGACCACAATCCTCACGGGCCCCTCCAAGTTGCTCCCACTGATGGTCAGTGTGCATTGTTGTTGACCCAATTCGTTGGCGCTCCATACCACATTGTAGGAGCCGAGGTCATTGGCAAGGATTGTGTTTGGACCGCCGCTTTTGACCACTTTAACAGCAGCGCAAGAAGAGGTCGCCGAGTGTACAGTGGCTTTAATGGCACTCGAATTTCTCACCATAAAAGACCTGGTCTTCTGATCGTTCTGTTTTATCTCTCCGAAGTCAATAACCGACGCTCCTTCCACTATTAATCTGGCTTTGGTTGGAGGCGTTGATCCGGAATTATCACCATCAGAGTCAGTAGGCTTAACAGTCCCAGTCCCTTGAGTTGTATCCGCTTTCACCACCTCCGCTTGGACAGAAATTCGCACTCGCCCAACCACATTACTGCCACCCACCACAATCTCACAGCGCCTCGCCCCGAATTCTGCTTCCCCAGTCCATTCAGCGCGATAGGTTTTACTGCCATTGGCCGCAATCTCTGCCGCCGCCGTGTCAAGTATCTTGACATAATTGCACGCAGCGCTAATGTCGTTAACTACCGCAGTTGTTTTTCCCACGTTTGAGATTACAAAATCAAAAGTGTCTCTTTTACCCAAGGGTATTTTCCCGCGTTGGATAGTTGGCGTTTCCGCCTTCAAATAGGCTTTTTCTGGTTCTGTTGCTTTGAACAGATAATTGTATCCAAAAAAGAGGCTCACTACCGTGGCAATGACACCCAAAACCCACAGGGCTATAGGTCTCCAAGCGGTTGGCGGCGGTTTAACGGTAGAAGAAGGGGGATTTACTTTAGGCTCTATATTGGGCGGAGCTGGTATGTGCCCAGTTTCAGCACTACGGAGGATGTCAAGTGTCCGCTTTACCCCCGTCACCACATCCAGCCAAGCCTCGTCGCGTTCTGGCCAGTGGCGGCGATCGGTCACAGGCTTGCCGTCGGTAGGTAGCACTTGTAAGCGGCTGATGACAGGGTCATCGCCAAATGCGCAAGAGCGCACGATGATGGGTAACACCTTTGCTTCACCACTTTCGTGGCGCGTGAGGGCGTACTTTATTTCCTTTTCGTGAATATAAACCGAGCTGTAATACGCTGCGCTGACAAGGATGAGGATAATGTCGGCGGTATCAAGGTTTTGTACGATCTCCTTTTCCCAGTCCACACCGGGATTGATTTCACGGTCACTCCATACCTTGATTCGACCCGCGATTTCTAATGGCCGCAATTGACCGCGAAGTTCTTCAAGGTACTGTGCGTCCTCACGAGCATAGATGGTAAATACTTTGTACGGATGAGGCATGGTATATGGGGATAATTTTCAATTAGGGGCAAATGTAATATCAAATCTCCTATTGGACACCCATTGCCAACTAAAAGTTGGCAAAATAACAAAAAAGCGTGCCCAAAAGACTCGGTTCGCAAAGATTATCACCCGATGGAGCGGGGATTTTTGCCTCTCGCAATCAAAACTGCACATTCGCCAAAACACCGCAGCTCTCCCTGTGTGACTTTCGTTTTCTTTGCGTCTTGTTCTGCACAATCAAACCCTGCAAACCCGTTAAACCTTTGGCATCTCAAACCTTCAAAGGGCCAAAATCTGTATCAAAAAGTCTCTCCTATGAAAAATGTATACATCCCCGCCTTGCTGGCGATGCTGTTTGTGGCCCAGAACCTCTCTGGGCAAAACCTCCCCAATTCCATGTATTTCGCTGAAAATGAACACCTTCTCTACACGAATGGGCGGGTTTCAACAGGGTTTTATGACGAAAGCACCTTGAGGGACATTCATCTTTGGTTTTCACAGCCGGATTATTGGCAACAGCTGAAAAACAACTATCAAAGCAGAACCGATTTGCCAGCAACCATGGTGGTGGAAGGCGACACGTTTTTCAATGTAGGCGTTCGTTTTAAAGGCCAAACCTCGTATTCGCAAACGCTGAATTCCGACAAGAAATCCTTCAACATTACCATGGATTATGTGGTTGAGGGACAAAATTTGGAAGGCTACTCGACATTGAACCTCAATAATGCTTTTCAAGATGCTTCTTTCATGCGCGAGGTGTCGTACCTCCACCAAATCAGGCGGCATATTCCGGCGGCACAGGCGAATTTTATGCGCTTGTTTATCAATGGGGTGAATTGGGGCATTTACCCCAATGTGCAACAGATCAATGGAGATTACCTGAATGAATGGTTTTTTAGCAATAACGGTACCCGTTGGCGCGCAGACCGTCCAGATGGCATGGTTGGAGGAGGAGGTGGCCCGAGCTGGGGTGATGGCACTGCAGCACTCAATTTTTTGGGTGCCGATACGGCCGCATATCAGACCTATTATACCCTAAAAAAAGCCAACAAGGCCAACCCTTGGGACGATCTGGTAAATGTGTGCGAAGTATTAAACACAACCCCGCTTTCAAACCTTGAGACAGAAATTTCCGAGGTGATGGACCTGGACCGCACCCTGTGGTTCCTGGCCACCGAAATCGCTTTTTCCGATGACGACAGTTATGTGTTTAAAGGGAAAATGGACTATTATCTTTACTGGGATCCCGAGACACAACGCATGACCCCACTCGAATTTGACGGCAACTCCGTAATGAAAACCAATGCCGTAAACTGGGGTGTTTTCTATAATGAACCAAAGGTGAATTATCCCCTGCTCAACCGGCTTTTGGCTGTGCCAAGCATCCGCCAGCGCTATCTCGCCCACTTCCGCACCCTCGTGGCCGATGAAATGAATACCACCGAGTTCAATGCGCTTATTGACCAATACGATGCACTGATAAACGCCGCGGTACAAGCAGATACTAAAAAACTGTACTCCTACGCCAATTACGGAACAGAGAAGACAGTGATAAAAAATTTCGTGCAAAACCACCGCAACACACTGCTGAATAATGCGGAGATGAATGTACTCCCCCCCGTCATCAGCAACCCAAGCATGGAAAGCCCAAATGGCATTTGGGCTGACCCATCTGCTGACGAAACAGTTGCAGTCACGGCTTCAATAAGCTCAGTGAATGGAATTTCGGGTGTATCGCTTTTCTACTGCCCTGCGGTGTACGGCAATTTTTCGAAAACCACGATGTACGATGATGGCCAACATCAGGATGGCGCAGCCAACGATGGAGTTTTTGGCGGGCAAATCCCAGGCTTTTCTACCGGAACCTTGGTTCGATTCTATCTGGAAGCAGCGGCCAACAACACCGCAAAAACCGTGGCTTACCTCCCGGTCGGCGCAGAACACGATGTGTTTTACTACAACGTTGGCGCGGCTTGGATCGAAAATCCTCCGGTGGTTATCAATGAAATCATGGCCTCAAACACCAGCACAGCCGCTGATGAAGACGGCGAATTCGAAGATTGGATCGAACTATACAACCTGAGCGACCAGGATGTGGACCTTTCAGGGTATGCACTTTCTGACAATCCCGCCAACCTTCGGAAATGGGAATTCCCTGCGGGGATCAGCATCCCAGCCCATGGCTACCTGATTATTTGGGCTGATGAAGACGGTTCACAAGGGCCGCTTCACACCAGTTTCAAACTTTCAGCTTCCGGAGAAACTCTGAGCCTTGTGGATACGCAGGGTTATTTCCTGGACAACGTCATTTTCGATCAACAAACCACCGATATGGGCTATGCCCGCGTGCCCAACGGAACCGGCCCCTTTGTGATTCAGGAGCCTACTTTTGGGGTATTTAATGGCACGGTTGCCACGTTCGAGCCAGCCGATTTGGCCGGCAATGAAATTTCGGTTGCGCCAAACCCTGCTCGCGAAGTATTGAATGTCAAACTTTTAGGGGGAAATATAGAAGGCCGCGTTATTGCCACGGATGCTACTGGCCGCACTGTTTTGGAAATGGAAGCCCTGCCTTTGCAAACCATTCAGGTTGCTGATTGGCCAAGCGGGCTTTATTTTTTGAAATGGGGCAATGTTGCCACCAAAGTGGTGATACGTTGATTTGGCGAGCGCAGCGTTTCGTCCATGCCAAGTGATTTTGAACGAAATTATCTTGCAAGGCGTTGGTTTTCAATCGAATCAATCGGTTCAATCTTCAAAAATTGAATCAATCGTCTATACCTTCGCGATCTGTGATTCCTGCGCTCAATGCTCGAAACTTTTCAGCCAAACTCCTCTTGTTCGGCGAACACGTGCTGCTCCTTGGAGCAAGTGCGCTGGCTGTTCCTGTTGCGGCATTTGGGGGACAATGGGCGTGGAGCGAACAACGTGACCGACACCACCAGCGTTTGTTGCAATTTGCCCAAAGTGAAGCCTTGGAATCACTAGAGATTATTGATACAGAACGCTTTGCAAGTGAATTGAAGGATGGCCTTTTGTTTCACTCCAACATTCCCACAGGCTATGGACTTGGCAGCTCGGGAGCCTTATGCGCCGCAATTTACGAGCGATTCGCCAGCGGGAAAACCGAAGACTTGACCGAGTTGAAAAGCATTTTTGCCCGAATGGAAAGTTTTTTCCACGGCAATAGCTCTGGCATTGACCCGCTGACAAGTTATGTCGCGACCCCGATTTTGATCCAAAACAAAACCGAGGTAACTCGTGTCTCTCCCCAAAACTGGGAAACCAACAAGCCAACGGTTTTCTTGCTGGATTCCCAGTTGCCGCGCCGGACCGGGCCTCTGGTGGAGTGGTTTTTGGAGCAAAATCAGGAGCCGGTGTTTGCGCAAAAGCTGTCCAGGGAATACTTGCCCGCCCATGAGCATGTTATACGTGCATGGCTTTCTGCCAATGCCGAATTATTTTGGCCTAATTTGCGCCTAATTTCCGCTTTTCAATTTGAAAATTTCGCTCCCATGATTCCGAAAACACTGCACAGTTTTTGGGAAAATAGTCTTGACCGTCAAGATTTTGTCTTGAAAATATGTGGTGCGGGCGGCGGCGGCTTTGTGTTAGGGTTTGCCCGAAATATTGAAACGGCCCAAACTTTGTCAAAGGAGTTTCAGATCGTGTTTCCGTGATGATATTGAACAACCAAGTAAATGAACGCACTTAGTTTATATTAAACACATAGTCACAATAGGACACATAGTGGTGAATACCAGAACTATGTGTCCTATTGTGACTATGTGTTTAATAAATTTATTTTTGCTCGGTTACTTATGTCAAAAAAAGCCTCGCTTTTGTTTCTCGGCTTTCTACTTTTTTTGACCGTTTTCCGCGATGTCATTGCGAACGGCAGGCCTTTGTATTGCCGCATTGGAGGGGAGGCATATTGGCCGGGGCTTCGATCCGTTTTTGTAGATCCCAATGCCAGGTTTGACTCACCTGCGCTAAACGCCTTAGCGGAAAAATCGCAGTATGAAGCTTGGAAAGACTTTTCCAATTACGATAAACCGCCAGTTTTTGCGCCCATTCCATTTTCGCCAGGCGAATATTCAACGCGACATATTTCTGGCCTTTTGCCGCCCGGCGCCGTACAACCCGGTCTGGCGCCACGATTCCAGCATTGGCTCGGCACGGATTCCGATGGACGCGATGTGGCCGCAACCCTAGTCTCAGGCGCTCGCGTTGCGCTACTCACCGGGGGTATGGCAATGGGCATGGCCTTGCTCATCGGCCTGACACTCGGCACCGTGGCTGGCTATTTTGGCGACGAGCGTTTACGGGTGCGCCGTGGCCGACTTTGGCTTACTTTATTGGGCATCCCCGTGGCTTTTTTTTGCGCATTTATTCTCCGTCAATATGAACTTTCTGTGGCCGAAACTTCGACAGCCTGGTGGGTAAGTTTGGGTATTTTTTTTGGAATTATCGTGGTATTCAATGTTTTAGGACGGGTGCTTGCTTATCTACCTTTTTTTTCAAAACCGGTACTACTGCCTGCAGACCTAGCGATCATGCGTATGGCAGAGGTGATAAATGCCCTGCCAAGAATGATCGTAATAATCTCTCTTTCTGTGCTATTGCAAAGACAAAACGATTCTATTTGGCTACTTATAGCCCTTATTGGGGCGATGGCTTGGACCGGAGTGGCGCGTTTTGTGCGTGCCGAACTGTTGCGGGTGCGTGAACTGGATTTTGTAACCGCAGCCCGGGGATTAGGGCTTCCCAACTGGCGCATTTTGCTGCGTCACGCTTTGCCCAACGCGATGCGCCCATTAATGGTAGCCCTAGCGTTCGGGGTTGCCGGGGCGGTGCTTTTGGAGGCATCACTGTCATTCCTGGGCTTTGGAGGCACCGGGCTAAAAGGCGTTTCCTGGGGGAGTTTGTTGGCGAGAGACAATGCGCAAACCAATCCTGTAAAATCCTGGTGGGTGATGATGCCGCCGGGTTTGCTGATTTGTTTTACGGTGCTGGCTTTCAATGCTTTAGGGGAAAAAATGAGTGAGAAGTAGTGGGGGTTGGATATTTGGATATTTAGATATTTGGTATGGAATCACGATTTTTTGAAACTCCTCATGGGCGTGTCCATGCATTAAAGTTTGGACATGGAGCCCAATTGCTCGTTGCGTTGCACGGCTTCTCTGACCGTGCGCGGATGTTCGCAGTGTTGGAAAAAGCACTGGCCGAGCGGTTCACCATTGTGGCGATTGATTTGCCATTTCATGGGCAAACGGAGTGGAACGAAAGAGATTTTTCAAAAGGAGATTTACTCCGAATCATAGCACAAGTGCTTGAAAGCGAAGGGAGAACCAGGTGCTCCCTCATGGGCTTCAGCTTTGGCGCGCGCCTGGCCCAGGCGATGTTGCCGGAACTTTCCCCAATACTCGACCACATATACTTGCTCTCTCCAGATGGCGTGAATACAAAAGGTATGGATGCGGCAGAGCGAACGCCCATGTGGGTTCGGCGCGTCCTTTTCCGAATGCTCAGATACCCCGCCTGGCTTGCCTCAATGGCTGATTTGGGTAGAAATTGGGGCCTTGTTCCGGCGTTCACGTATAAATTTATAACCAACAATTTGAACCGTCCCAAACGGATTCAGCGCCTCTTTGGCTGCTGGTTTTCAATGGATATGTTTAAAGTCCTTCGCCTTGAAATACCCAAAATTTTGCAAGAAACGGGGCTTCCAACGGAGGTCTACCTTGGAGCCGATGATACGTTGGTGGATAAAAAATCATTGAAAAAACTTTACGGGAATCTTCCAAATGTTCGCTTTATCGTATTGAAAAATGAAGGCCATCGAATAGTGGGGAAACAGTTGGCAGCGGCAATTGTACAGTAGCAGTGGGCAGTGGCAGTAGGCAGGCAACCCAAGATCGGCTGGCCTGCCTACTGCCCACTGCTGCTGCCCCCTGTTACCTCTCCTGAACTATTCTCAAAAAATCGAATCTCCATAGTCTCTCCGTCAAACACTGCGTAAGAGCAATGGTGAAGCCATTCGCCTAGGTTGAGGTAGCGGCTGCGTCCGTTTTTCAACAGCCAATCTATAGGAAGATGCCGGTGCCCGAACACGAAGTAATCGGGTGCTGTGCCGAGTTCGACTTTTCGATTGCAATATTGGAGCAGCCATTCTTTCTCTTCTCCAAGCCAGGCACGTTCTTCGGGCGGGGTAGCAGTACGACTTTTTTGAGAAGAAAAATTGGCAATTCGGATACCGAGATTGGGGTGAATCCAACCAAAAAGCCATTGACTAAAAGGATGCACGAAAACTTTTTTCATTCTTTTATAACCCATATCGCCGGGACCAAGCCCATCGCCGTGACCAATCAAAAAAGTTTTGCCGTGAATTTCGCGTTCAATAGGCTTCCGATAAACAGGAATGCCAAACTCCTGCTCAAAGTAGCCGAACATCCACAAATCATGGTTGCCAGTGAATACATAAATGGTAATGCCTGCGTCGCGCAGCTGGGCCAATTTGCCCAATAGACGGCTAAATCCCTTGGGAATAACGGAATCGTATTCGAACCAAAAATCGAATATATCACCGACGATATAGATCGCCTCCGCTTCGGGTGCAATCGAATCGAACCAACGGCACAACTGGCGTTCGCGTTCAGCGCTCGTCAGCCGGGCATCTATCCCAAGATGGAAGTCGGAAGCGAAAAAAGTTTTTTTGCGTCTTGTATTCACGACGCAAAAGTAGGCAAGCGCGTCAACTGTAACTTGCCGTTATTCATGCCCTTCGTACATTGTCGCCTTAAATTGACTTTGGACATTAGACAATGGACGTTGTCCATCATCCAAGGTCCAGCGTCTAACATCCAATTTCCAACGTCTCACTTTACATGAAACTATCTACCACCCTAATAATTGCCCTTGTCGCCTTGGCAGCAGCCACGGGCATTCATCTTTTTCCTGGCGTAGACCCGACAGTGCTGATGGTTTTTCGCTGGATCACTGTTCTTGCTTTTTGTGCCTACGCCTGGACGCGCAACTCGCTCACTACCTGGATATTGATCAGCATGATCGTCGGCTTTGAAGTAGGTCTCGACATGGGAAAAGCCGCCAAGGATTTCGATGTGCTGAGCACCATTTTTATCCGACTTATAAAAACTGTGGTTGGCCCACTGCTATTTTCCACCCTTGTTATCGGTATTGCTGGTCAAAGCAGCGGCAAGCAAATGGGGCGTATCGCTATCAAAGCTTTTACATATTTCTTGGCAGCTACCTCAATCGCTTTGGTAATTGGGTTGCTGGCCATCAATTTCACACAAGCGGGCGCGGGTATTCAACGAAGTGATGCCAGTGAAAAGATAACCGTCCCTGTTACCGACCTGCAAGCAAAAGTAGATACCAGGAAAAACGAAGCACAACTGCTTTACAACGAGAAAGTGGTGACGATGAAACCAGCCGATTTCAAACTGGACTGGAAGTACACTGTGCTGCACACTTTCCCTGAAAATGCCGCCAAAATGATTTATGAAGGTGCAGTGTTGCAAGTGGTGGTTTTTAGCCTTTTGTTTGCCCTGGGGCTTCGGCAAGTGAGTGAACACCACCGAAAAACGATGATTAATTGGTGCGAATCTTTGTCGGAAGTGATGTTCAAGTTTGTGGGTATCATCATGTATTTCGCGCCGTTTGCGGTAGGTGGCGCACTGGCTTCTACGATCGGCGACAAGGGCCTTGGCGTAATGGTTAATCTCGCTAAATTGTTGGGCACCCTGTATTTGGCATTGTTCGTGTTCATCATCGTCGTGTTTATACCCGTGATGTTTTTCTTCAAAATTCCGATCAGAAATTTCCTGCGTGCGGTTTATGAACCCGCTTCTCTGGCATTTGCCACAGCGAGCTCAGAAGCCGCGCTGCCACAAGCCATGACCGCGATGGAAAAATTTGGAGTGCCACGGAAAATCGTCTCTTTCGTTATACCGACAGGATATAGTTTCAACCTCGACGGCTCTACACTTTATCTTGCCCTGGCTTCCATGTTTTGTATTCAGGCGGCAGGGCTTACCGAAGTTTTCACCTGGGATAAACAGTTGATTCTCATGGCCACACTATTGCTTACCTCGAAAGGGGTGGCTGCCGTGCCAAGGGCTTCGCTAGTTATTTTGACAGCTACGGTACTGCAATTTAACATACCAGAATGGCCCATCGCTATTATTCTTGGTGTGGATGCGCTGATGGACATGGGGCGGACTTGCATCAACCTTGTCGGCAACTGTCTCGCTTCCGCGGTTGTGGCCCGCTGGGAAGGGGAGTTTGATGATGGAATGGCGGAGCAAGTATGAGCATTTGTGACACTTGACCTAAATATTTCTTTGCTATGAAAACACTGGTCGTTTTTTGCTGTATCGCGGCGTTTATTTGCCTGATGGTACATTGTAAAACCAGCGCAAAACCTGAAAATGTGTCTACGAAAACAACAGATTCATTAACTGCGGACCGAAGTAAATATGCCAATCAGGTTTTGGCTCAAATTAAAGGCTCCGAACAGGTAACGGTGGATTCTGTTTTTAAAAACTTGAAAGTATTGGGCGGTTTTCCGGCTGAAAATCTGATCATAGCCATGGAACGATGGAGTGAAGCACTTGGGGTGAGTTGTGATCATTGTCATGTAATAAATGAATGGCATTCTGATGTGAAACCGGCCAAAAACGTAGCACGGCAAATGGTGAATTTTGGCGAAACAGTCAATGCGGAGCTCCGCAAGCTTCAGGGCCTAAAGAGTGAAAAACCGGGCGTTAATTGTTTTACCTGCCATCGTGGGGAACTCAAGCCGGCACGAAGACCAAAATGAATAATAAATTATGAGTGAAAGTCCAAGGCCTGAAACCAAACTCGCAATTTTCGCTTCTGGCGGTGGCAGCAATGCCCGTAAAATCATCGAACATTTCAAGGACTCGACTGTAGGAAGGGTGGCCTTGGTGGTGTCGAACAAGCGCAATGCCGGGGTATTGACCATTGCTGAAACACACGAAATCCCTACACAAATTATTGAACGTCAGGGTTTTTATGAAACTGAAGAGATTCTGGAAATTTTGAAAGCCCACAAAATTGATTTCGTTGTCTTAGCAGGTTTTTTATGGCTGGTGCCAACTTATTTGGTGAGGGCTTTCCCCCGACGGATTTTGAATATACACCCTGCATTGCTGCCTAAATTTGGCGGCAAAGGTATGTACGGTCACCATGTCCACGAAGCGGTGAAATCTGCTGGTGAAACAGAAACTGGAATGACCATTCATTTTGTGAACGAGCATTACGACGACGGGGACATTGTTTTTCAGGCTAAATGTCCTGTCGCAATGGAGGATTCTCCTGAGGATATTGCTCGGAATGTGCTTGCGTTGGAGCACCGCTTTTTTCCTGAAATCATCGAAAATGTAATTTTGGAACAATGATTGATTTGATAAATATTGGCACACGGATAGAACGGATAAGACGGATTTTCGCGGATTTTTTTCACAATGCTCAAATCTGTGTGAATCCCGCTCATTCGTTCTATCCATGTGCCAATTATAGTTTAATCGCTTTCATAATTGGCTTTTCGATTTTTGCATTCATTCCCATAAAAGCCCAGCCCCTGCCAACACTCCTAAAAAACGCTGAGCGAGAAGCCAACGCAGGCTATTTTCTTGTCGCCGCCGAACTTTGGGAACGCGCCGGGCGGCTTAAAAATTCCGATCCTGCACTGCTCCACCAAGCCGCCGAAGCCTACGCTCAGGCACGGGATTATCTGCGCGCAGCCGATTGTTACCGCGCCACTTTGACGGATGCGCGTTTCCCGCTCGCAGCACTCAAACATGCGCGCGCACTCAAACAACAGGGGCGTTATGAGGAGGCTATTCAAGCTTTAGGAAACTTTGCCGAGACTTATCGCGGTGACTACAAGGCAGTATTGGTTTCGGTCGCAGAAAACGAAATTGCCGGATGCGAATTGGCCATTCAACTTTTTGAAAATCAAGATAGTGCAACATTGGTTCCTCCAACGAGACATGTCTTAAATGGCCCGGAAAATGAGTTTGCGCCCATTCCATTTTCCGATCAATTGCTCTATTTCTCGCGTGCTACAGAAATGCAGGCAAAACTTATGCGAGTCAAGCAAATTGAGGAAATTTGGGGGCAACCCGAAGCGGCTACACTTCCTGATCAGGTTTCAGCGAAGTTTAGCTGCGGCAGTTTTTCGCCCGATGGCAGCCGTTTTTATTATGCCCAATGTGATGGTGGCTGCCCTGCTGTAAGAGGTGGAAGTGTATCTCCATCTCCCTGCGCTATTTTTTGCATTCGCCGAACCGAGACAGGCTGGGCAGAACCAGAGCGTTTGCGGGCATATATCAATTTGGAAGGAAGTACCAATATGTTTCCCCATGTTGCGCAGGGGGAGGGTTTGGAATACTTGTTTTTTTCGAGCGATAGGGCAGGGGGCTTTGGGGGCTTGGATATTTACGTTTGCGAGCGGGCCCTGGAGTCGGAGGAGCTCGATTTTTCATTTCCTCAAAATATCGGAAGGGTGGTAAATACAGGTGCTGATGAGGTAACGCCATTTTACCAGGCTAATACCAAAACCTTGTGGTTCAGCAGTTTGGGCCATCCTAGTATGGGAGGGTTTGATGTATTCAAAACCGAAAAAGAAATTTCCACATGGTCTAAGCCGCAGAATGTCGGGATTCAGGTCAATTCCCCGGCCGACGATTACTTTTTTGTGTTAAAAAAGAGCGGCGAAGCTGCTTACTTTTCCTCCAATCGCCAAGCCGGCGAAATAAAAACCACCACCACCGACGATGATATTTACGAAGTGAATTGGCACTAATTACCCCTCCTACGCATTGACTACGGCTTGTAAACCATTCACCAATCACCAATATCCCAATATCCGAATCATCAATATCCCAATCACCAACAAACCTACCTTTGCCTCATGACTTTTCGGAGCATCATCGCATTGGCTCGGCCAGAACATTGGGTCAAGAACTTGTTCTTGTTCCTGCCTGCATTTTTTGCGGGGCGATTGACCGAAGGAGATATATTTTGGAATGCAATGTTGGGTTTTGTGGCATTTTCGCTCACCGCATCGGCAGTGTATGTGCTCAACGATCTGGTAGACGCACCACAAGACCGCAACCACCCTGACAAATGTCGCCGACCCATTGCAAGCGGCGAGATTAGCCAGGGACAAGGTATTTTGATCGGGTCAATTTTATTAGGGGCCGGGTTATCGTTGGCCTGTTTTTTACGGCCTGAAATGTTGGCTTTCACCGTGTTGTATTTTGTAGTAAACCTGGTGTACTCTCTTTCACTGAAGCATTTTGCTATCGTGGATGTTTCGCTCATTGGCTTGGGATTTTTGTTGAGGGTATTGGCTGGAGGTGCCGTTACGGGGGTGCCAGTCTCACATTGGCTTATTGTACTTACATTCTTGCTTGCGCTTATCCTTGGCTTTGCCAAACGGCGTGGGGAATACATTGTGGCTATGGGGGAGAGCAATTTTCGAAAGGCACTGGAGGGTTACAACCTACCTTTTTTGGATATGAGCATCGTGGTATGCTCTACTGTGGCAGTGGTCGCGTATCTGATGTATTGTTTCTCACCAGAAGTAACAGGGCGTATTGGGAGCGACAAGATTTATTACACCTCTTTTTTTGTAGTGGTTGGTGTATTGCGATATCTGCAATTGACGCTGGTGTTTGGCAAAACAGAATCCCCGACACGGGCACTGCTACGGGACGGTTTTTTACAAATCGTGCTGATGGCCTGGATTGGCTCGTTTGCCTGGCTGATTTATGGAAAAAAATGGTTGTTGGGCATGTGAAGTTAGGTGGTAATTTCAAGTTAACCCCTACCTTCTTCTTCAAAAAATTTATGGAAAAACAGCACCTGAAAATCTACAGCACTGCCCCAATAATCGCTGTTGTGTTCTCCAGGGCGTTCAGTGTACTCATGGGGGATGTCGGCCTCCAGCAAGCGCCGGTGCATTTCACGGTTGGTTTCAAGAAAAAAATCGTCCAATCCGCAATCAATAATGATGGGAAAATCGCTGCCTTTTAGCCTTGGAACGAAATTTACTGCCGATGCGGCTTCCCAATTTTTCCAATGTATCAATGGCTCGCCAAGCACCCCTTTCAAATCCCAATTGTTGAGTTTAAATGGCCTCAAATCCAAGCCTCCTGCCATACTCCCGGCGGCTCCAAAGGTGTCTATGTGTTTGATACCCAATGTAATAGCCCCGTGTCCGCCCATGCTTAGGCCCGCAATGGCACGGCCGGCGCGCTCACGGCGCGTATTGTAGTAGTAGTCAATAAAGCCGACCACTTCCTTTGCGATATAGGTTTCGTAGCGCACAGTGGTATCCACAGGGCTGTCCAGATACCAACTGTCGTAACCGCCATCGGGGCAAACGATGATCATCTGGTAGTTGTCGGCGTGTTCGCGAATTTGGGGAGCATCCGTAAGCCAACCTGCGAAGTTGCCGCTGTAACCGTGCAAAAGGTACAGCACTGGGTAAGGCTTACCCGTAGCCCGGTAGTTTTCTGGTGCAACTACAAGACATTTTATGTTTTTCCGCATGGAGGCACTGAAGATTTCCAGGGTGTCCACATGGGCGGCATTCGCTGTGTCAGGCACAATCAAACAATTGATAATGAGGAGATTGAATAAAAAAAAGTATTTCAAGATTCAAAAAATTTGAACAAAAGTAGGTTGTCTAGTCATTTGCAGCACTACCCAATTTTAGTTATTGGCACTTCTTTTGTTTTCTTCTTCCAAACATATTTTTGAATCGCAATGAGAAAACTTCCTTTACTCCTTACCCTGGCTTTATGCCTGCAACTTGTGCCTGCAATTTCCCAAAACCAGGCCGTTAAAAACGCCATCCATGCCAAATTGAATTTCATTGACTACGGCCTTTTGTTCGACGACGAACTAAAAGTGGGCCAAGGTTTTGAATTTGCATATTTCCGAAATGTTGCTCCAGCGCTCAACATCGGTGTTCCGCTGAAATTAGGCCTGGCAAAACTGCCCGGTTCCTCAGATGCAAACACAGTAACAGCAGGCGCTGACATCCAATTTCGACTCGAAAACATGAAAAGCACCGCTAAGGTCATTCCTTTTGCATTCGGCGGTGCGGGTTATGTGGTCGAAAAAAGCAACAGCCATGCGCAATTCCCTTTTGGTGCAGGACTTCATTTTCGCGTTTCCCCCTATGCTTTTATCAATTTGCAGGGCGAATTCCGAAAGGCCTTGGTTGAAAACCGCGACAACCTCCAAGTTGGAATCGGTTATGTTTATCTGCTCCACAAAGCTGCGCCCAAGCCTGTTCCTCAGGAGCAATTAATGAACGACATAGATAAAGACGGTACGCCCGATTCCCTGGATTTGTGCCCGACATTGGCTGGTTCGCCCACCGCATTGGGATGCCCCGATGCCGACAATGATGGCATTGGCGACTCCGACGATCAGTGTCCCAACGATCCAGGCACCCTTGAAACATTTGGCTGCCCAGATTACGACAACGACGGCTTAGCAGACAAAGATGACGAGTGCCCAACATCGTCTGGCAATTTGAATGGCTGCCCGGATGCCGACGCTGATGGAGTAGCCGACAAAGATGACAAATGTCCCAACGAAGCAGGCTTGGCTAGTAACAACGGTTGCCCGGAATCATTGGACTCCGATGGCGATGGGATACCCGATGATGAGGACCTCTGTCCTGAGAAACCAGGCTCCAATCGGGGCTGCCCTGATTCCGATGGCGATGGCATTGCTGATAATTTTGACGGCTGCCCGGAGGTGGCAGGTTCGGTCAACAACAATGGCTGTCCGGAGAACAAAGAACCTGACGCAGACGAGGATGGGCTGCCGGATAAAGATGACCCATGCCCAGACAAGGCAGGCACTTATGGTGGCTGTCCGGATTCTGACGATGACGGCGTGGCTGACAATTTGGACCAATGCCCGGATATAGCAGGAACAGCAAAGAACAAAGGCTGCCCCGAAGTAAAGGACGCAGATGGAGATGGAGTGCCGGACAGCCAGGATAAGTGTCCAAATGTTGCCGGTACTGCGAAAAACAAAGGTTGTCCGGAAGATAGAGATAAGGATGGAGTTCCCGACGATCAAGACCCTTGTCCGGACAAGGCGGGCAAATTTGGCGGATGTCCTGATTCTGACGGGGACAATGTGGCTGATCACGAAGATAGATGCCCCAACACTGCGGGATTGCCCTCCAATTTTGGATGCCCGGAAGAAAAACCCGCCTCCGCCAAGGCTACGGCGGGTAAAGAAGAGAAAAAAGAGATTACTGTAGTTAGAGAAAAATTAGCCACTGCCGCCCGCGCGGTGCAATTTGAAAGTGCGAAGGCCATTTTGAAAGATGAATCCTACGATGTGCTGGACGAGGTGGTAGCCATTATGCGTCAAAGCGCCTCCTACTCTTTATCCATCAGCGGCTACACGGATGATGTGGGCGACGATGAAGAAAACCTTAAGCTCTCCCAGGACCGTGCTAAGGCATGCTACGATTATCTTCTTTTCAGAGGTATAAAAGCGGAACGTATTCGCTTTACAGGCTTTGGCGAGGCACGACCAATCGCCAGCAACGAAACGGCAGAAGGCAGGGAACAAAACCGCCGTGTGGAATTTGAACTAATCGTTGAATAAGGTTGAATTGGGGATTTGGTTATCTGTTGTGCCCAAGCTTGGTATTCGTTTTTCCTGATAGGAAGATTGAATGCCAGTCTTGGGCACAACAAATAACCAAATCCACAAATCAACAAATCCCCAAGTTTGGTGTTTTCTTCCCTTATGCGGCGCGACTACCTTCTGCTGAGCGGTCTCGCTCTGTTGTTTTTCTTCCCATTTTTGGGGAGCGTTCACCTGTTTGACTGGGACGAGATCAATTTTGCAGAATGTGCCCGGGAGATGCTCCAAACAGGTGAATGGATGCACCCGCAGATTGATTTCGAGGCTTTTTGGGAGAAACCGCCTATGTTCCTTTGGATGCAGGCACTTTCGATGAAAGTTTTCGGAGTCAGTGAGTTTGCCGCCCGTCTCCCAAACGCCATTTGTGGTTGGGCGACCCTCCTCCTTGTTTTTCATATTGGCAACCGGCTGCACGACCGTATGTTTGGTTGGCTTTGGGCTTTGGCCTGGCTGGGGAGTTTGCTGCCGCATCTCTATTTCCGTAGCGGAATCATTGATCCTTGGTTCAATTTCTTCATTTTTGTTGGGTTATACGGGTTTATTGAGTTTCGCTGGAGATTTTTTAGCCATCAAAAAATGCAGTCTTTTTGGGTGCGTTACCGGCATTTGTTGGGTGGGGGCTTTATTTTAGGGCTGGCGATTCTAACCAAAGGCCCTACCGCATACCTCGTAGTGATGCTCGTTTTACTGCTTTATTGGGCGAAATACCGTTTCAAAGGCAAAGGTTATTGGCTTCATTTGTTATATTTTTCGATTGCGGCGGGCGTGGCGGCTTTGTTGTGGTTTGGGCTTGAAATCTGGATGCACGGGCCTTGGTTTGTGCAGGAATTTTTGGCTTATCAAATCCGATTGTTCAGCACAGAGGATAGTGGCCACGGTGGATTTTTCGGCTATCATTTTGTGGTTTTGTTGTTGGGATGTTTCCCGGCTTCGGTATTTGCTATCCCAAATCTTTGGGGCGACCGTGAATGTCAGGACGAGGCGCTCGAATCCTCCACGTTATCTTCCTGCATGCGCTGCGATTTCGCGACCTGGATGCAGTTGCTTTTTTGGGTAGTGCTCATCCTTTTCAGTCTTGTTAAAACGAAAATAGCACACTATTCTTCGTTGTGCTATTTCCCACTAACTTATTTGGGATCAGTTACTTTATGGCGGGCAATTAAATGGAATGTGTTGCCGAAAGTAACAAGTTTTTTGCTGCCAACCATCGGCGTGGTGTTGGGTTTATCAGTGGCCGCGCTTCCTTTTTTGGGTCAAAACCTCCATCTGATAAAACCCCTGTTTGTCAACGATCCATTTGCCCTGGCAAACCTGGAAGCTGATGTAAGGTGGGAATTATGGCAAGGAATCCCCGGTCTGGTTTTGGCGGTGTCAAGTGTGGCGGGTGTTTACTATTGGCTAAAAAAGCGAGCCTGGCAAACAGCCCAGGTTGTGTTTGCTGGAGGGGCGATATTTGTGGGGGGAACCCTGCTTTTTGTTGTGTGCAACATAGAGGGATATTCCCAGCGGGCGGCCATCGAATTTTATGAAAGCAAAGCCGCCGAGGATTGCATTATTAAACCAGTTGGATTCAAAAGTTACGCCCACCTTTTTTACGGAAACAAACAAGACCCTGGCCCGGATAAAACCGTAGACGATCTGCCTGGACTGTATTACAACAAGCCGCCCAAACCAACTTATTTTGTGGCAAAAATCAACCGTTTGAACCCCTTGCCAGAGTTTCCTCATATCAAGGAAATTGGCCGGAAAAACGGTTTTGTGTTTTTTAAATGGCAGCCATGAGTCACCCGGATCATTAATGTTATAAAATTCGGTTTGACTCATCGTGCTGGCGAACAAATTTTTCTTTCTCCTGTTACTCGCCACATTCTACTTTTACACTTCCAATGCTCAATTTTCTGCCCGATAAAAACTTTCGGGCAGGTCTTGAAACTTGCAACTTTTAACTTGAAACTATTCCAAGGATGTACCCAATAGCACTCACCACCCCAATGGCACAGGATTTGACCAATTATGGTTTCGAATCGCTCAGCACACCAGATGCAGTAGAACAAGTACTTGAAAATCAGGAAGGAACAGCCTTGCTGGTTGTAAATAGCGTTTGCGGTTGCGCAGCAGCCATGGCTCGACCAGGGGCGAAACTTTCCCTCGAAAACGAGAAGCACCCGACCAAATTATATACAGTATTTGCTGGTGTGGACACAGATGCAGTGGCAAAGGCCCGCGAATTCCTCGCTCCGTACCCGCCTTCTTCGCCAAGTATTGCACTGTTTAAAGACGGCAAACTGGTACACTTTCTTGAGCGTCGCCATATCGAAGGCCGTTCCGCACAAATTATTGCGGATAACCTTCGGTCAGCGTACGATATGTACTGCTAAGTGAATGAACACAAATGGTTTATATTAAACACATAGGCACAATAGGACACATAGAGTTGAAAATCAGAACTATGTGTCCTATTGTGCCTATGTGTTTAATATAAACCATTTGCGCTTAGGCATTTAGTACGACAGACGGTGGTTTATCTGTAGCGTTTCCTTGGACATTGGACCTTCCTCAGTCGGCCCTTGTCGCGCTATTCACCCAATCAAATTTTTTGAGCGCGAGTAAGGCTTGTTGCAGGTGGTCGGTATTGGCTACAACCATAGAAACACGCCCTTCAAAATAACCGCCTTCACCAGAAATAGAGAAGGAGCGGATATTGATGCCCAGGTCAGCAAGCGTATTGGTCAATTGGCTTATGACTCCCGAGCCGATATCAACGCCATTGATGACAATTTCAGCGAGAAAATCGTTTTTAGAAATATTGCCCCATTCTGCTCGAAGAATACGGTGCGCGTGTTGAGCATAGAGGTTGTCTGCATTGGGACAGGCTGAGCGGTGGATTTTTACGCCGCCTTGTACGAGTATAAACCCAAAAATTTCGTCGCCCGCTACCGGGTTGCAACAGGCAGCAAAGGAGTACTTGTACAAATTGCCGGGTTCTCCATTGAGGTAAACTTCCGGCTTGTTTATTAATTTTGGATTCAGCCTTGGGGCCTTCGGTTTGGCAGGTGCTCTTCTTACAATGGTTTGTTTTTCAACCAGATTGTTGCCCTCTGCCCGGAAATACTTGCTGATTTTCCGAAGATCCACCTGCTCCAAATAGATGGCACTGAGGAATTCCATGCGGTTGGGAAAATCATAGAATTTGGCGAGCAAATCACAATTTTCCTCCACAGGGACTTTAAAGGCGCTGAGTTTGCGCTCCAAAATTTCTTTGCCATAAGACGCTTGCTCGCGCTTCACCTCCTTAAGGGCGGATCGTATTCGGTTCTTGGCTTTGGAAGTGACGACAAACTGAAGCCAATCCTCACTTGGCTTTTGGTTTTTGTCTGTGATGATCTCTACCTGGTCTCCATTTTCAAGGAGGTAGGTGAATGGGACAATCCGGTTGTTCACCCGTACCACACGGCAGGTACAACCTATGCCGGAGTGGATACTGAAGGCAAAATCCAATGCCGTAGCGCCGTCTGGCAGGATCTTCATCTCCCCTTTGGGGGTAAAAACGTGAACTTCTTCCGAGAAAAGATTGCTCTGAAAATCAGCCAGGAATTCTACGGCATTTCCTGATTCCTCGTTTTCGAGTGATTCGCGGACCTGCCCCAACCAGTTTTCATAGTTGTTGGCACGGGTTGCGGTTCCCTCTATGCCTTTGTATTTCCAGTGGGCAGCAAAACCCCGTTCGGCGATATCGTCCATGCGTTTGGAACGAATCTGCACTTCCACATAGCGACCGCCTGGCCCGACTACCGTGGCGTGCAGCGATTCATACCCGTTCGCTTTGGGGATGGATATCCAATCTTTGATCCGTTGGGTGATAGGTGGATACGTGTCGGTCACAATCGAATAGACCTGCCAACAAGCGCTTTTTTCTTGTTCTGCCTTCACATCAAGCACGATCCGAACAGCGAACAGATCGTAAATATCCTCAAATGGGACGTGCTTGGTTTTGATTTTGTTATAAATCGAAAAAATGCTTTTGGGTCGCCCAACGATCTCGAAAGGAATGCCAAGATCTTTCAAGGATTTTTCCAGCGGGCTGGTGAACTCGTCAATATAAAGTTGTCTGGAGCGCTTTGACTCGGAAAGTTTGGAGGCAATGTCATGGTAGACCTCCTTGTGGGTAATTTTAAAACACGTGTCCTGAAACTCGTTCTTGATGGCATAAAGCCCCAATCTGTGCGCTAAAGGCGTGTAAATGAACGAGGTTTCGGCGGCGATTTTGAGTTGTTTGTGCTGCGCCATGCTTTTAATAGTGCGCAGGTTGTGCAGGCGGTCAGCCATTTTAATGAGCACCACGCGAACATCGAACAGCATGGCTTTCAATACTTTGGAAAGGTTTTCGGCTTGTGGGCTTTGCGAATCATGGAGGCCATCCAGTTTGGTCAAGCCGTCCACGATTCGGGCAATTTTGTCGCCGAACTGGTCATGGATTTCTTTGAGAGTTACGTCCGTATCTTCCACCACATCGTGCAATAAGGCACATATAACCGCGGTAGGCCCCAGGCCAATTTCTTCCACGCATATCCGGGCTACCTCGATGGGGTGGGTGATATAGGGTTCGCCGGATTTGCGACGCTGCGTCTGGTGGGCTTGAGCCGCAAGTTCAAATGCTGCGCGGATATTGTTGTGATCTTCAGCGTTGAGCGTAGTTTTGAGGGATTTGAGCAGGTTACGATAGGAGCGTGCAATGAGCACACGATCTTGCTCCAGACCAGGGATGGCTGGTGATTCGTGTGCAGCATGCGTCTGGTCGTCGTGTTCCGCCGCGGCTGTATCCAGTTGTCTGGTAATATTGGTTTTTTCTTCTTTCATAATCTGCGCTCACAAAGATAGGGGCGCAGGATGATACTGGATTGATTTGATTTTTCGATTGATTCGACTGGGAGATTGCCAATCGAATCAATCGAAAAATCGAATCAATCGTTCCAATCGAACCTGTCAATCCGGCTTGTTCCAAACATTGTTTTCCAAATCAATGTCAGCCAGGCGGTGCGAGGGATCAATCTCAACTTTGGCTACTTTCTTCTTTTTCTCCGGGATTTCAAATTCGTAGCTAGGGTCCACCCAGCGATGATCCGGCAGCAAAACGCGCTCGGTTTTGTTCTCGGCAGGCTTCTCGCCACGCATACTTTCAAGGGGTGCATAAAAAACCTCCTGGTCGCCATTGGTATAGGTTATCACAATATCAAGGGGCATCGCCATCCTTCCAATGCGTTCAATCACAACTTTGGTGTTATTGCGTCCTTCACTTTCTACGGATTTCACGGCGTAATCAATGGTATTGGTGGAGTTCACCCAATCCTCTTTGAACCAATCCAGTTCCAGGCCGCTTTCTTTTTCAAAAACACGCGTTACGTCATCAGCGTCCGGGTGTTTGAATTTCCATTCGTGGAAATAGCGCAGCAAACCTTTTTCAAAGGCCTGTTTTCCAATGATGTACTCCATCTGGAGCAGGTAAACCGCGCCTTTTACATAAGCGGCCAGGCTGTATCCGTAATTGGTGTGAAAATGGTCGGCATGGGTAGTAAGCGGTTCCTCGTTGCCGCTGGTGGCAAGGGCAGTATAACCTGCAAGCGCGCCCTCGTAGGGGTTGGCCTCCATGGTTTTGCCAGGAAGCAAGCCTTCGCGGGCGAGTTCGTTCATTACAATGTCTTCGGCGAAGGAGGTAAAACCCTCGTCCATCCAGCCATAAAGACTCTCGTTGCTGCCCAACACCATTTGGTACCAGGAGTGGAGTTGCTCATGGACGGACACCCCGACGAGCGAATTCAGTCCCCGGTTGCCGGTTATCAGCGTAGCGAGTGGATATTCCATGCCACCGTCGCCCCCTTGAATGAAGCAGTATTCGCGGTAAGGGTATTTACCAAAGCGTTGGTTCATAATAGTTCGGGCACGGTTCATAATGCCAGGAAGCTTGTCCCACTGGTCGTCGTAACCCTTGCCTTTTTGCCAGAAAAAACGCATAATGGATCCATCGTCGGCCACTATGGAGGAATGCGTATAATCGCGGTCGGCTGCCCAAACGAAGTCGTGAACATTGGGTGTTTTGAAATGCCAAAGGAGTTTGTCGCCCGCTGGACGATTCAACGGAACGCCCTGGCTTTCGTAGCCATAACCTACCTCCTGCGCATTTTGAATATAACCACCTGCCGCAACAACGTAGTTTTTGTCAATCGAAATCTTCACGTCGAAATCACCCCATACCCCATAAAATTCCCGGGCGATGTAAGGGTTTGCGTGCCAGCCTTGCTCGTCGTACTCACAAAGTTTGGGATACCATTGGGCCATGGAATAATCTATGCCTTCCCGGCTGTCGCGTCCGTTTCGGCGCACCTGCAGCGGCACTTGTGCGTCCCAATCCATTTCAAAAATAGTTGTTGTGCCGGGCAAGATTGCTTCACTCAGGGTGACTTCAAGAATGGTCTCGTTGGTAAGAAAGTTTGCTGGTTTTCCGTTTTGGTTCAGCGTATTGACTTTTATCCAACCTTGTTCTTCAGGCTTCAATTTGGAAATTCGGTCGCTCACCCGGGGGTCCGGGTCGGCGATGGTGCGGGAACGCACGTCCATCATACTGCCAGGCTGAAACGCATTGAAATACAAGTGCCAGAAAGCTTTGAAGAGGGTGTCGGGACTGTTGTTAGTGTAGGCCAAACGGAGCGTTCCGTGATACTGGTGCTTGGCCACATTCATGTCGGCATTGATTTGATAATCAACGTGTTGTTGCCAACGTTGCGTGTGTGCAATGGAGAATAGAAAGAGAAGTGAAAGCGTTAGCACTAATGGTTTGCGCATGATTTTATTTTTATGTTTTAAACCGAGACCTTATAGGTTTTGCAAAACCTATAAGGTCTCAAATAGTCTGCAATGATACGCCAATGCAATTTTGAGCAAATTGATTTTTGGAAAAACGACACGGTGGGAGCTGTGTTCGCCCTATCTTTGCCTTGCTATTGGGTTTCCCGCCTGCCCCCTCCTTCGCCAAGGCTTCGGCGGGTAAAAAATCCACGAATCAAAAATCCACGAATCAATTCTGCCATGAACTATCGCCTCGCATTTGCGCTCATCGCCCTCGCTGCCCTGACACGTTTGCTTCCACACCCCAATAATTTTACCCCCATCGGGGCAATTGCCCTTTTTGGCGCGGCTTATTTTAACCGCCAGTGGCTGATGCTCGCGGTACCCTTTTTAGCATTGTTCCTAACGGATTTGTTTATTAACAACGTGATTTACCGCGAGTTGTATGGCGGGCAATTCACGCTCATCACTTCCTGGTGGATCTATGCGGCATTTGCAATGGTGATGTTGGCGGGTTTTGGATTGTTGAGCAAAAAAGTAAGCGGAATACGGGTCTTTGGTGCCAGCCTTTCTGCCTCGGCCATTTTTTTCCTCGTCACCAATTTCAGCGTTTGGGCTGAAAGCGGGATGTATCCTAAAACGGCGGCGGGCCTGGCGGCTTGCTTTACCGCAGGGATTCCGTTTTTGGGCAATACGGTAATGGGCGATTTGTTCTTTTCTGCGGCAATGTTCGGCGTTTATGAATGGGCGAAAAGCAGAAATGCGCGTATACATGAGTCACCCCGAATTTTATAACATTAATGCCCCGTTCCGTTGCAACCTCAAACTTGACATAATTTGAACCACAAAAGGCACAAAAGAGCACAAAAGTAACCCGATACGGTCTTTTGTGTCCTTTTGTGCCTTTTGTGGTTCAAATTACACTACATGGGGGAGAAGTGGTGCTTTTTTGATGTTTTTACTTGTACGATTTTATTTTGTTACAAAATTCGGGGTGACTCATTTAGATATTTAGCGCACAAAAACAAGCATTTTTTAATGAAACAAGGCCCAACCGGTATACTCATAATCAACCTCGGCACTCCTGATGAACCTTCGCGATCTGCGGTTTATCGTTACCTAAAACAATTCCTGCTCGACCCGCGTGTCATTGACATTAATGCGGTATCTCGCAATCTACTCGTGCGTGGTATCATCGCGCCATTTCGCTCCGGGCAGTCGGCTAAATTATATAAGGAACTTTGGACGGAACAAGGGTCGCCGCTTAAATATCATGGTGAAAATCTCGTTTCACAAGTGCAACAACTGCTTGGCAACGAATATGTTGTGGAATTGGCCATGCGGTACCAAAACCCCTCCATTGAATCGGCAATCCAAAAACTGATGCAGGCAAAAGTGCGCAGAATCAAGGTGTTTCCGCTTTTCCCGCAGTATGCCAGCGCAAGCACCGGATCAGCCCACGAAGAGGTAATGCGCGTACTCACGGCGCAACAAATTATTCCAGAAGTAGAATTTGTGAATTCCTATCCGACCTGGCAGCCGATGATAGATCTATTTGTGGCCAATAGCCGGAGATATGACCTTGCCCAGTACGACCATTTTTTGTTCAGTTATCACGGACTTCCGCAGCGACAATTGAGAAAAGCCGATGCCTTCAATCACTGTTTACAAAGCCCCGACTGCTGCAAAACATTTACACCTGTCAATCAATTTTGCTATTCCGCCCAATGCCATGCTACTACGCAAGCCATTGTGAATCAATTGGGCCTTAAGCCAGAGCAATATACAATTTGCTTCCAAAGCCGCTTGGGACGTGATCCATGGGTACAGCCTTATACGTCAAAAGTGCTTGAAACACTTGCAGAAAACGGGGCAAAACGACTGCTCGTTTTTTGCCCGGCCTTTACTGCCGACTGCCTGGAAACCACCGTGGAAGTCAGCATCGAATACCGGGAAGAATTTCTGAAAATGGGCGGCGAACGCCTTGATTTGGTAGAAAGCCTCAACGATTCTCCTGTTTGGGCACAGGCAATAGCCGATAGATTGGGAAATTGAGATATTTAGAAATTAATATCCCAATTTCCCAATTTCCCAATATCCAAACCTAATCCGGCAAGACCAAATCAAATTCTACCCTGCGATTAAGTGTCCGTCCGGCAGCGGTTTTATTATCGGCTACGGGCTTTGTTTCTCCGAACCCTTTTGCAAGGAAGCGGGTTTTAGCGATCCCTTTAGCCACAAGGAAATCAGCGCAGGATTGTGCCCTTTTTTCAGAAAGCAACTGATTTGATTCATCTTTTCCTTGACTGTCTGTATGGCCTTCCAGGCGCAAATTGTAATAAGGGTACCGCGTCAGGATGTCAGCGATGTCGGTCAGGATTTTGCTTGATTCAGCCTTTAAAACAGCCTTTCCGGTCTCAAATTTGACTGCTTTTACGGCTAATTCAAGTTTCTCCTTGTCTTTCTTTTCCACGACCGGGCAGCCACGATTCTCTTTTGGGCCTGCTATTTTGGGACAGGGGTCAAGCTTGTCTTCCACGCCATCGTTGTCAGTGTCTGGGCAGCCATTGAATTCTATTTTGCCTGATACAAGCAGACAGGCATCGAGCTTGTCTTCTACGCCATCGTTGTCCGTATCTCGCACGGGACAACCATAATAGTATTCAGCAGGGCCTTTTTCTGTGATGCAGGCGTCGAGCTTATCTTCGATACCATCGCCGTCTGTGTCCGGACAACCGTTGAACTGCGCGATGCCCGCCACCGTTTTGCAGGAATCAACCCGGTCTTCAATGCCATCGCCGTCTGTATCAGGGCAGCCATGAAATTGGGCAAGACCTGCCACAATTGGGCATTGATCGTCCACATCGGGTACGCCATCCTCGTCGGCATCTTTTACAGGGCAGCCTGCCAGGGCGCGAATACCTTTTTTATGGGGGCAGTCATCTTCGCGGTCGGCCACACCATCATGGTCTACATCCGGGCATCCGTTGGTGCCAGCTGAACCTGGGATGTCCGGGCATTTATCCTTTTTGTCCTTAACACCGTCCCGATCCCGGTCGTTCGCACCAAGCCGGAATCCGAGGGTTAAGCCTCCAAACCAAAACCAATCGCGTTTTTCCGGGTTTCCGGCGATACTTATACCATCCAGATAGTCGGTAAAGGGAAGGTTGGCACTCAGTTCTGCTCCTAACACAAACCTCGGCGCAATATCAAAATGCACGCCTCCGCCAAAGGATAGGGTAGGGGTGATTCTCAGACTTTTGGCATTATTCAGGTCCTCCTTTATTTCAAGGGGCTGTTGGGCTGCTTCAAGCTTGGGGTAGTTCATCTTTGCCTTTGCAGAACTTGCCAATCCGCCGCCTCCGACAAAAATATAGGGTGCGATTGAGCGCTTAAAGCCGTTGACAAGCGCGTATTGGGTGTGCTTGTTGAGTGTATAAACACTGGTATCAATACCTCTGCGGAATCGCCATTTGCCCAAAATATCCCATTCAACGCGCAGAGCAACCTCGGTCAAAAAAGTCTCGAATGAAAAATTTCGTTCTTCACGCCAGTCTGGTGCAGCGTAGAAACGGTCCTCGTCTTTTAACTGGCCTACAAGCAAATTGCCTCGAATGGCGAAATTTGGAGATAAATGCTTGCGATAGAATATCCCGGCTGTCGGGGAAAGGTTGTTTTTTGTGTCAAAGTCACTGTCATTGGCAATGTCTCCGTTGCACCTCGACATACCAAAGATCAACCCGAAATCCGCCATTCTTTCAAAATAGTGGGCTGAATCGGCGAAATTCAGCGTTTCAGCCGAAGGAATATCTAAGCCTGGCGTTTTTTGGGCATTTAAAATCCCAACAACTAAAAGGGCAACTAGTGGTGCGGTGGCGAGAATCTTTTTCATAAAAGGCGGATGACTTGCAATGATTAAAAGGGACAAACAAATTCCTGGCAAAAGTAGCAAGCCCGGTGAATTTAAGCCGGAAAGCAACAGGGGACAAAAACGTTTGCTCGCCGACATTTTATGCTGGATTTTCAGCAATCCAAAACCTGGCAGTGGGTTAACACGTTTTAATCCCAACTATTCAAAAGCATCTTTTATGCCAACAATTCAAAATCAACAAACCATACTTTCCGGGAACACCGAATTGGCTACCCTGGGTGGCGGCTGCTTCTGGTGTGTGGAAGCCATTTATCAAGAGCTCCAAGGTGTGCTCAAGGTGGAAAGCGGGTATTCAGGAGGGCCTTCAGACAATCCAACTTATCGAGAAGTTTGTTCTGGTATGAGCGGTCACGCAGAGGTGATTCAGATCACTTTTGATCCCGCGATCGTGACGGTTCAGGATATTTTACACATCTTTTTTACCGTGCACGATCCCACTACGCTCAATCGGCAGGGGAATGACGCAGGCACGCAGTACCGCTCGGTAATTTATTACCATTCGGAGGCCCAGAAAAAAGCAGCACTAGAGGTCATGAAAGATGCCCAAGAAACTTGGGACGACCCGATTGTAACAGAAATTACTGCTTTTGAAAAGTTTTTTAAGGCAGAAGATTACCACCAAAATTATTACAAAGACAATCCCAACCAAGGGTATTGTTCTTTCATCATTGCTCCGAAAGTCAGGAAGTTTCGGGAGAAATTTGGGGATTTGTTGATTCGGTGAATTGGTGAGTTGGTTATTTGTTGAGATGGGGATTTGGGGATTTGGTTTTTTGTTTGGC
>JBJXGZ010000029.1:0-4215 GCA_046160625.1 Saprospiraceae bacterium | reverse complement strand
TCGTCAATGATGCGGCCAGCAAAAGTGACATCGGCGAATGGTGTGCTTCCAAATGGATCGTCTTCATTACAAGCGACGAAAAATGCGCAGATGAACAGCGCGAGCGGTACGAGCAATCTTAAATTTTGCATGATGTGTAGCAGTTTGTGTTAAAAAATTTGTGTTGGTGTACTGCTACACGCAAAAGATTCTACGGGGGTTGGGTACTTAGTTTCAAGGGGGGAGTTAAAAGTTAAAAGTTTCAAGTTAAAAGTGGCAAGTTTCAAGCTAAAAGTCCTGGTCCTGCCAACTTGAAACTTTTAACTTGAAACTTGCCACTTTTAACTTGAAACTTGCCACTTTTAACTCCCCCCTTGAAACTTGAAACTATCAATTCCCCCCTTCCAATTCATCCCCAAAACTATCATCCGGCCTCTTAGGCTTTCCGCCGGAATCCAGTTCATCATTGTAAATATCTGGCGAAAAATCTTCCTCGTCGCCCGCAGGCCCGAGACTGCTTTCGTACGCCGCGCAATTGGTTTCGATGCCCAGATCACCAGTTGGTCGTACAAATCGAGCGTTGAAATCGTAGCCAGATTTTGGGTCTTTTTCCAAACGGCCAATGAAGGAGGCAAAAATAGGCCTTGCCATACGCGCACCTTGTCCGTCTGCAAGACTGAGGAATCTAATCCAGCGATCTTCTCCACCCACCCAAGTACCTACCACAAGGCGAGGAGTTACGCCCATGAACCAGCCATCGGTGTAATCGTTGGTTGTGCCTGTTTTGCCACCTACCTGGCTTTTTAGGGTGTTGATACCCGGTGCGCCTTTTACGTTGTATTGCAACATTTCAAGCAAGACCCAATCGGCATTGGTGGCCAGAGCGGCGTGTTCTTCGGGTACAGAACGCCAAAGCACGCGCCCGTTTTTGTCTTCTATTCGTTTGATTACGAAAGGCAAACCATACATACCCTGGTTGGCTATGCCTGCGTAAGCGGCAGTCATTTCAAACGGGGTAAGGTCGGCAGCACCGAGGCACATGGACGGTGAGCCAGGCATGATCAGGTATCGGCCATTAGCTTGGCGCGAGGAGTCAATGCCAAGTTTGTCGCAAAGCCCACGCACGGCTTCTGTGCCGCCCAATTGTCTCATCAGAAATGCACTCACCGTGTTCACCGAATTTTTCAGACCTTCTTTCAAATTCAATCTTGCGCCAGAATAAACCCCAGTGGAGTTTTTGGGTGTCCAATCGGTATAGTGCTGAAAATTCATATACTGGCCTGGAATAGTCACCGGGTTGTCGTAGATTTCATAACACGGACTGACGCCTTGCTGTGCAATGGCAGTAGCATACACGAAAGGTTTGAAGGTAGAACCTACCTGCCGGCGAGTCTGGATATGGTCGTACTGGAAGTATTTGAAGTTCACTCCACCCACCCAGGCTTTGATTTCAGACGATGTGGGATCTACTGCCAACATGCCAGTTTGCAAAAACATTCGATGGTAGCGCAGGCTGTCCATCGGAGTCATCACCGTATCTTTTTCAAGTTTTGGGCTGTTCCAGCTAAAGATTTTCATCTTCACAGGCTGGGCATATTGTTTTTTGATGGCAGCATTCAGGGCTTTATATTGGGCCTTTGCGTCTAGCCATTCTTTGCTGGCCATAATGCGACGATAAGCTGTTGCCTGTTCGCTCGTTACGATTGCTTTGGGTTTAGCAATCAGCATCTTACTAATGGTTCCAGGCGTTTTTTCCTCCTTCAGCATCCGCTCCATGTCTATGGTACGGAGTTCGATGGCGTAGCGATTTTTGAATTTTTCGGCTACATTATCCATAAATTTAGGCCACATGGTCGCGTATCGTTCGCCCTCTCGTACAAGTATCCAAAGTGATTCTTTTCGGCCTTGAATTTCCTCATCTGTGGCTTCCCCAGAGCGGTATGTCCAGGGATCTCGACCTTTCCAGACCTGAAAAAAACGAGCCTGAATTTTTTTCATTTGCTCCGCAACAGCAGCCTCTGCGTGCGCCTGATAAATGGGGTCAATCGTGGTATAGATTTTCAGGCCATCTCGATAAATATCGTATTTCGAGCCATCTCGCCGTTTGCATTCGGGGAGTTCGAGCAAGGAGTCGCGCACGATTTTTTCCAGATAATCGCAGAGGTAGGGTGCCTTGTCGTCCGTAAAATTCACGGATTTGAATTGCAACCCAAGGGGCAATACTTTCAGGCTATCGTATTGGTTTTCAGTGAGTACCCCATTCTTTCTCATTTGGGAAAGTACCACCCAGCGGCGTTTTATGCTGCGGTCGGGGTGGCGGTTGGGGTTGTAATAGGAGGGGTTTTTGAGCATCCCGATCAGCGTAGCCGATTCTTGCGTATTCAGGCTTTCTTGATCTTTATTGAAATATACCTCTGCTGCGGCATGGATGCCGTATGCGTTGTTGATGAAGTTAAACTGATTGAGGTACATGGAAATAATCTCTTCTTTCGTGTACGCACGCTCAAGCTTTACCGCCGTAATCCACTCCCGAAGTTTGATATAAACCAGCTTGAGAAATTTTTGGGGAGCACTCATGCCCTCAAAATCCCGGTCAGAATAAAGCATTTTGGCCAGCTGCTGGGTGATGGTGGAGCCACCGCCTGCACTATGATCGCCCATCAACACTGTTCGAATTACTACCCGAGCTACGGCCCGTCCATCAATGCCACAATGTTCGCGGAAACGCTCGTCCTCGGTGCTGATGAGGGCAGTCACCAAGTGCGGACTCAGGTTTTCAAAAGGCACAGGAACCCTGTTTTCAACAAAATAACGGCCTAACAAATCATTATTGCTGCCTAAAACTTCACTTGCTACTGCCGAGGAAGGATCTTCCAACTCGCGGAACGATGGTATGGCCATCATACTGATGATTAGAAACATCAGAATCACGGTAGCCATGCCGCCTAAAAAGATCCGCCAGCCCCAGCGCACGATGGTGCGATACAGGGGCATCCGCTTTCCTTGCAAAGCGGCTTTCAGTGAAATGAGATGCTGAGGTTCTTGCATGGTTATGCTTTTTTGGTCTGTTGATGTGCTTGGCAAAAGTATGAAGTTGTGTAGACAGTTGATTGGGTTGCTGGAATTGATTTAGGATTACTGGATAAACCCTATCCATTGCTATACCCCATCATTTTCCCGACCTTAGCCCAATGAAATCGATGACCCTGCCTCTGTTGTGTCTTTTGTTTGCCGCTTGTACGCCCCATGCGCCAAAGCCATTGGAGCTCGCCTTTTTTTGTTGGGAAACAACTTTGGATCTAACGCCCGACGCCCATGAATTATTGGATAGCTTAGGCTGTAAAAAACTGTATGTCAAAGTGTTAGATGTAGGAAAAAACGCTGCATCAGGAGAAATCGAGCCGTATTCTCGCACAGTTATAACCGATACAGCGGAGTTGGCAGGACTCGAAATTATCCCTACGGTTTTCATTACAAACGAGGTTTTTCAAAATATTTCAACAGAAAAAATGGAATGGCTCGCAGGAAAAATCGCGGAGGCCAGCAATCAACCCTATAGAAAAGCCTTGCTGCTCGATTGTGACTGGACGCCTTCTACCCGAGAAGCTTTTTTCCTTTTTTTGAAAAAAATGCGAGGCAAACTTCCGCCCGGCGCAAGCCTCGAAGCTACCATACGCCTTCATCAGTACAAATTTCCGAAAAAAACCGGCGTGCCGCCTGTTGATCGCGGCATGCTCATGTTTTACAACACCGGCGATGTGGACGAGGAAGGCGAACGCAACACCGTTTTTCATCCCGACGATGCGCTCAAATACCTCGACGGCGCCCCCAAAAAGTACCCGCTTCCCCTGGATTTAGCACTGCCGCTTTTTTCCTGGGGACTGATTTTCCGAGAAGGTGAACTCTGGAAAATAGTGCCTGGGCCACTGCCTTTGGACGAAATGCGCCGCAGTGAAAAATATCAGGAAATCCCTCCTGTCGAGCCCTTTTCCGCCCAATTGTGGGAACTGAAAGAAGGCACATTCCTCGGTGGACATTACCTTCGCCCCGGTGATCATCTGCGGGTATCGGCTATATCGCCCGAACTGCTTTTCAAAGTCGCCAGCCTTGCCCGAAAACTCGATCTGGCCGATGACGCCAACCTGGCTTTTTTCCATTTGGGCATCGCTAAGTCGGAACATTTTTCAGCACAACAGCTTGATAGTGTATGCCATAGCGTAAGATAATGTCGAATAT
>JBJXGZ010000028.1:0-5069 GCA_046160625.1 Saprospiraceae bacterium | reverse complement strand
GTACACGGTGGCTCCTGGATTGGTGGTTGTAAAGAAGCTGAAGCGGTATTTGCTGCCGAATTTGCTCAACGCGGCTATGTAGTAGCCTCTGTGAACTATCGAAAAGGATGGCACAAGTCAGCTTTTGTCCCGAATCCAGCCCCAACACCCGATGGCTATCCGAGCAATTGCCTTTACGCTGCCGATTCTATGGAGCTTATCCGCGCAATTTATCGAGGCCAGCAAGACGTGAAAGGGGCCATTCGTTGGCTTAAAGCTCGATCCATGCAGGATTCAACGTGCAACAACAAAGTAATGGTGGGTGGCCAAAGTGCCGGGGCCTTCCTCGCACTCGCGGTGGGCTTGCTCGACCGCCCGGAAGAAAAACCAAGCGCTTGTTTCGCACTTCCTGATGCTCCAATTCCTGCAGCAAATGTGACCAACTGTTACGACCTAAATTGCGTAACTCAAATTATTACCCCTACAGGCGCAGCTTTGCAACGGCCTGATTTGGGGCCTTTGGGTGGCACCCTGAACCTCAATGGATATAATGATGAAGTGATCGGCGTAGCCAGCTTCTTTGGAGGTGTGCCTTACGAGGCACTCCCTAAAAATTGGCTGCAAGGTCCAGACACACCAGCACTTTATCTATATCACCAAACCTGTGATGGGATTGTGCCCTTCGGCTTCGGCCAACCAATGGTTACACTTTCCGCCTATTGCAACCTCGGTTTTACCCCCTGGCATACTAATTTCATGCATACATTTGGCAACGGTTCCATTGCAGGAGCTCTGCAAGCCATGCCTAACCCGCCGCCTTTCACAACCGATTTTCTGAACTGTGACCCACTCATCCCCGCTTTAGCATTGTTTGAATGTATACGGTATGCCGACAATGGTTCTTACCACTATGCCCACAACCCGCCAGAAAGGGCACAAAAGGTTGCCGATTTTTTCAGCCCCGTGATTTTGAGTGAAAGCTGTTTCACTGTTTCTGCACTTGAGCCCAATGTAACACTGCAAGCGCAAGTGTCGCCCAACCCATTTGAGCAACGACTTTCTGTTTTTATGGCCGATGCACCCGATAGCGAAGCAGTGCTTACACTTAGCGATGTTTCGGGAAAGACGATTTGGTCAGCTTCCCGAGTGTTAATCGAAGGCGAAAACATCCTTTTTGAGCAGAATCATTTGCCCGCAGGGTTTTATGCGTTGCAGATTCGGACGAAAGCGGGGGTGGGCGTTTGGAAAGTGATTCGGAAGTAGCGCGAGGTTTATCTTGCGTTTAGAAACGCAATGACCAATCTTGGCGTTTCATTCCGTATCAATACGTTTTCCCAAACCCGCAAAACCCGTTCCAGTCGCCCTTCCCGGAAAAAATTATGGTGCTGAATACCACAGACCCGATCCCAAATTATTACTCGTTTAAAGGCGTCAAAATTGGAGACGTGGATTTTTCAGCTGACCCAAATTAAAAAAAATTCTCCGCGCCAGATACCCGGCGCGGAGACTTCAAATCCCCAAATAACCACCTCCCCAAATCCACCTCTAAAAACACCACCCCCCAGCCTTCCGCAAAACCTCCGCCACCAAACGGCGCTTCGCTTTCACGTTCACCGGCGGATATTTTGTAAATCGTTTCACGCCCATCAAGAAGGTTTTCAGCAAATCACCTTCGGCAAAGGAAGCCAAAGCATCCGTGGCGTTTCTTGACATCCGTGCTGTTGCATCGTGGATAAACACCTGAAGCATAGCATCGTACACTTCCTGTGGGTTTTCTTTTTGCATGCCCGACAATTTCTGCACACGCAGTAGCATAGACTCCGCTGCATAAAGATCGATGAACATATCGGCAGTGTTCATCAAAACCTCCTGTTCTTCTTTCAGGTTGAGTTTGCCGTCCATTTGCATCTTGGCGGCGCCACCTGCTACCATCAGAATAATTTTTTTGAAGTCTGAGATGGCTTTTATTTCCTCAGCGTAGGGACCTTCCAGGCGTTCCATAGATGGCATGGAAGTCAGTTCTTTTTGCACGGCCCAGGCTGGCCCAACAATGTCCAGTTGGCCTTTGAGTGCCCGCCTGAATAATTGATCCACCATTAACATCCGGTTGATCTCGTTGGTACCCTCGTAGATACGGTTGATCCGGCTGTCCCGGTAAGCCCGTGCAGCGGGATACTCCTCGCTGAAGCCAATCCCGCCGTGAATCTGGAGGTTTTCGTCGGCGCAGTAGTCCGTCACTTCTGATCCTAAGACTTTCAGAATAGAACACTCAATCGCATATTCCTCAGCAGATTCAAGCGTAGATTGTCCAAAGGATTTGCCTTCGGCAGATTCTTCTGCTTTTTTATCCTGCATACACTGCGAGGTGCGATAGCCGGCACTTTCTGCCGCAAAATTGCGGATGGCCATTTCAGCCAATTTAAACTGAATAGCACCAAAATTACCGATCGGCTGACCAAACTGGATGCGTTCGTTGGCATAGCTGGTGGCCATATTGATCAGTTCTTTGTTCCCACCAATACACATTACGCCCAATTTAAAGCGCCCAATATTGAGCGCGTTAAATGCAATGAGGTGGCCTTTACCAATTTCACCCAGCACGTTTTCTGCGGGTACTTTTACATTTTCAAAAAACACTTGGCGGGTAGAAGATCCTTTGATTCCCAGCTTGTCCTCCTCTGCTCCAAGGGTGATGCCTGGCGTGTGTGCATCAACAATAAATCCGGTAAATTTTTCGCCACCTACTTTTGCGAAAACAATGAAAAGATCTGCAAATCCAGCATTTGAAATCCACATTTTCTGTCCGGACATGAGATAATGTGAACCGTCAGCACTAAGGTCAGCGCGGGTTTTTGCGTTCAATGCATCCGAACCAGAACCAGGTTCAGTAAGGCAGTATGCCGCTTTCAAATCGCCCGTAATAAGACTTGGCAGGTACTTTTCTTTTTGTGCTTCTGTGCCAAAATAAAGGATTGGCAACATTCCAATTCCCGTATGCGCAGCAAAGGGTACACTAAACGAACCCATTGGGCCAAAAACATCAGAGATTACGGTATTGGTATTGGTGTCCATTTCTGTACCGCCATAAATAGCCGGCATGTGTGCGCCCAACAACCCAAGTTCGCCCATTTTTTTCAGCAGCGATGGGGTTAGTCCAGGCTCCTGTTTTTCAATTTTTGCCCGGTTGGGTGCGATTTCGTTGTTCAGGAAATCAATGGCCATTTGTTTGACCATGAGTTGCTCTTCATTCAGTTCTTCTGGAATGAAAATATCTTCGGGGCGACTGTCTCGAATAAGAAATTCACCTCCTTTGAGAATATTGGACGCGGCTACTGCTGACATAATGTAGGAAATCGTTGTTTTTTTAAGAAGAAAAGCACAAAAAACGCATTTAGCGAATTTTCGTTACAAAGGTATTTGATTAATGGATAACTCTATGCAAACCATTTGTAATTTTTCTAAAATCAAAATTTTTCCATACAGATTCGCGAATCACCCTACTTTACCGCCCTTGATACTGCATTTCACCCTACTTCGAATACAAATACTTTATGTCTTCTTTTAAGCCAAGTCTTAGTTTTAGCCAAATCATCAACATGAACTTCGGGTTCTTTGGCATCCAGTACAGTTTTGGACTACAGCAAACTGCCATCAATCCTATCTATTCCTTCCTGGATGCCGACCCTGGCCAGCTACCGCTACTCAATCTGGCTGGACCCGTAACCGGATTGTTGATCCAGCCCATAATCGGCGCATTGAGTGATAAGACCTGGCATCCCAAATATGGGCGAAGGAAACCTTACTTCTTGATTGGGGCTATCATGTGCAGTATTTGTCTGTTTTTATTCCCCTTTAGTAGCACCCTCTGGATGGCTGTTGGACTTTTGTGGATACTAGATGCCGGTAACAACACGGCGATGGAACCGTACCGAGCATTTGTAGCAGACAAACTACCCGCGACACAATATAGTTTGGGGTTTTTGACCCAAAGTTTTTTTACTGGCTTGGGCATCACCTTGGCCAATCTTTCCTTGTTTTTCTTCCAAAGCAACATTGTTGGCACATCAGCTTCCGGCATTCCTTACTGGGTATATGGGTCGTTTTTTGTAGGCGGGGTTTGTTCCATCTGTTCCGTGTTGTGGTCAATGCACACCACACCAGAAATACCCCCTTCTCCGGAAGAGTTAGTTTTTATCCGCACCAACAAACACGGTGCTTTTCAGCCTTTTATAGAAATTTTTGATGCCATTAAAAACATGCCTAAAAGCATGTGGCAGCTTGCCTTAGTATACCTTTTTCAATGGTACGCCCTCTTTGTCTATTGGCAATACTGTTCCCACAGCATCGCCAAATCAGTCTGGAAAACATCCAGTGTAGCGAGCAAGCCCCTGTACGAGGAGGCTGTGGCCTGGACTGGCTTAGTGAATGGCTGGTACAATATTGTCACCTTCCTTTCAGCCTTTGGGCTGGTGTGGCTGACAAAAAAATATAGTCCCAAATGGGTACATTTTACTTGCCTGCTTGTGGCAGGTTTTGCGCTGATGTTGTTTGCAGGGATTGAAAATAAGTACTTGCTTTTTGCTCCAATGACGGGTTTCGGAGTTGCATGGGCCAGTATCATGGCCGTGCCTTATTTGCTTGTCGTTGGGAGTATCCCCAAGGAACGTTTTGGGGTGTATATGGGCATCATAAACATGATGATCGTAATACCAATGATTATTGAAACCCTCACTTTTGGCATGATTTACAAACAATTTTTGGGGAGCGACCCAGGCATGGCTATCAAGGCTGCTGGTGTTTTGTTGCTTTTGGCAGCGATGGCTGTACTGAGAATGAAGGTCGTGAAACCCGGTGAGGCATCTCCAGTCATGCCTGTTGGCGGACATTGAATGAACTGGTATTTTGCTTGAACTCACCGGGTGAGTTCAAGCAAAATACCAGTTCATTCAAATAGCAATTATTTTTCAAAACTAATTTCTCGTGTACAACCGCAATCTTCATCCTAAAATCAGCGCCATTCTTGCTCAAGAAGGACTTGGCCATGACGATACCCTGTTTTATGCGAGGCTTATGTCCAATGCATCTGCCAT
>JBJXGZ010000027.1:0-24121 GCA_046160625.1 Saprospiraceae bacterium | reverse complement strand
ACCTCGGAGGTTTTTAAAACCTCCGAGGTCTCCTCTCTCCGGCAAAAATAGATTTACAGTTTTGGATGGTGAAGTTTGTCCGATGTTTGGTTCAATGAAGTTGCTCAAATTTCTTTTTCGATTAAATACGAGTTCCGGATCGGAGAATTCCGGTTGATCATTTCTGCCAAAAAGCCTGTCAAAAACAGTTGGGTGCCAATGATCAAAGCCAAAATACCAAAGTAAAAAAGCGGTCGGTCAGCAATACCATATTCCTTATAAACTGTTTTGGCAAAAGTCAGGTAGGCCAATATGCCAAAGCCAATCAGGAATGAAATCAGCCCTAGCGAGCCAAAAAAGTGCATGGGTCTTTTGCCAAATTTACCAACAAACGAAATACTCATCAAGTCGAGCGGACCATTGATGAACCGTTCGAATCCGCCAAATTTAGTCACCCCATATTGCCTGGCGCGGTGTTCTACCACCTTTTCTCCGATTTTTGTAAACCCAGCCCATTTGGCAATAACCGGGATGTAGCGGTGCATTTCACCGTACACTTCGATGGTTTTTACTACATCAAGCCTATAGGCTTTGAGGCCGCAGTTGAAGTCGTGGAGTTTTATTCCACTCATCCATCGCGTGACTGCATTGTACAATTTGGTCGGTATGGTCTTCGTGATTGGGTCGTGGCGCACCTTTTTCCAACCGCTCACAAGGTCATAACCTTCCTCGGTGATCATTTTGTAAAGTTCAGGGATCTCGTCGGGACTATCCTGCAAGTCCGCATCCATCGTAATAACAACATCGCCTTGAGCCACGTGGAAGCCTTCATGCAGCCCGGCAGATTTGCCATAATTACGCCGGAATTTGATACCGCGTACAAGGGGATTGTTTTCCTTGAGCGCACTGATGACCTTCCAGGAACGATCCGAGCTCCCATCGTCCACCATGATAATTTCGTACGAAAGGCGATGGGCCTCGCACACCCTGCGAATCCAGGCTTCGAGTTCGGGGAGGCTTTCTTCCTCGTTCTTGAGAGGGATGACTATAGTGAGTTGCATGATTTCGGCTCGAAAAATTGGAGGGCAAAACTACATTGCTAAAGTTCAAAATTAGTCAAAGGGCTGGGCCGCAGCTGTTGCTTATTCGGCGCCAAGGGATCACGTTGCACATACACGGGTAAAATGGCCTCAGAATCTTTGTCCACTGCAATGGCCAGCTGCTGGTGCCAGGATTTTTCTTTCAACATTGCTTGCCAACGGTCAAAAAGTTGCTGCTGCTCTGTAGCACTAAACTTGCTTTTCTCCCCGTAATACCCTTGGGCTACGCGCTGCCGACGTGCCTCGAAAAGGGTGACTGCACAGGCCACCGAAATGTTCAGACTCTCGGCAAACCCGACCTGCGGGATAGTGAAATTACCGTCGCACAAGGCCAATGCTTCGGCGCTAACTCCTTCATCTTCATTGCCAAACAACAGTGCAGTCGGTTGCGTAAGGTCCAGGTCATACAACGATTCACTCTGTTCGCCCCCGCCTGCCAAGCCTTGGCGGGCAGGAAGGCTTGTACCGTAGATGCGCCCATATCGTTCGCGCACTCGTCTGAAACATTCTTCCAAATCCTCAAAAACATACGCGTCAATCCATTTGAAGGTGCCGCCTGAGGTACGTTTGCCAAGTACCAGTCCCCGCTTGTCAAGGTAATTTTTGGTGTAAATAACAAACACCTCGCGCACACCCACCGCATCACAAGAGCGCAGTACTGCACTGATATTAAGCGGATCGAAAATATTCTCCAATACCACCGTAAGGTCGGGTTGCGACTGGCGGATTACGGAGCGGATTTTTTGTTCGCGTAGTTCGTTCATTCTACTCGCCCAATTCGAGCAATATTTGATCTAGGAATTTTTCAGAAACCCAAAAGTCGGTTTGCCTTATCCTATCAAATAGGATTCGAGCTGATGGGATAATGCCGCGACGCTTGGAAGAAGCAATGACGCCTAAAGTTCCTGTAAAGTGAAGTCCCATCCCAGTTGCTATTTTTTTAGCACGGAGGTCATCCAGAATAAGATAACAATCTTTCAACTCGGATGCCAACGCTATTGAGATTGATTCGCCTGAGTCGATTGTTTCTTCTAATAAGGTCTGTAAAGAAATATTTTTGGGAGATTGAATTTCAATCCATACTGGCAATGGATCAACAAACTCTAAAGCAACGGTGGGAGTCATAACCACACTACCGTAAAGGGACTTTAGTAAGTCAAGATGACCGATTTTGCTTAATACAATTAAACAAGAAGTGTCTGAAACGATTACTGTTTCCATGCGTTTTTCACGTCATTTCGGAAGTCATCCAGAGATTCGCTGAAAATCGAGAATCCATATTTCCCAATGATTTCGATAAAAGCACGCTTAGAAAGCCCCACGATTTCAGCTGCTTGCCCTAATGACACTTTTTCGCGCTGATATAACTCACCAGCGAGAATGATGCGAGCATCAAATTCGGAGACTCCTGAGAGGGCGGGTATTTGGAAAGAAATTGTTTGCACGACGATATTTTTGTCAAAAGTACAAAATACGAGCAATTCAGTCTACAGGCACGAATCCAAATTTCTCGAACCTTAAAATATGCACAAAGGTGTTTTCCCAATAATCCGGAGCGTTTCGTCCATCGTCCACTGCACCGCTCACGAAAATTTTTGAAAACGAAAACTGCCCGCGTAACGTCGTAATGGTCTCATTGTCTAGGCGTTCGGGGAACGAAAGCCCGTATCGCGAAAGCATCCGGCCGGTAAACAAGGTCACATCATAGCCGTTGAATCCATCCTCATCCGGGATAGTTCCGGTGGCGGCGAAGAATTTTTCCTGAAAATCTTTCAGTTCCTGAACAGAATAATCCAACCAGGAAGCGGAACTAATATGCACATTCAGACTGCTAAAATATTCAGGGTCAATAGCATCAAAATTGCGCCACTGAGGCATCCCATACACTTCCACGTTATTGGATCCCTTCACGTCTTTGAGTTTTCGGAGGAAAGCCATTACAAAATCCTGGCTTGCCCAGGTTGGCAACACGAACACCGAGGTACGGCCTGCACGCAGGTATTTTTTCAGATCAACTTTGTCGAAATTTGTCGTTTCGTCAGATACGAGGAGTTCATTAAAACGGGTACTTCCTCCCAAAGTCGTATTTGCATCCTGGAAATAAAGCAAGCGGTCAGATTCTTTCTGCTTGCATACAAGCGTGACTGCATCTGGACGACTGGCCTTTCGGACATGACGCGTGATGGCTTCGCAATGTGCCCGAAGTGAGGGGTTTATCTGTAAAAAATCTGGATTTTGGGTAGTCAAAAAAGCATTAGGACTTTCCGGGGAAATCAGAATCTTGCGACGTTCTTTGGTCCATTCCGCAAATGTCTCAACATGGTTGGAACGAACCGGTCCAATAAAAACAGAAGGTTTCTCGATGCGCGGATTGGCCAGAAGTTTTTGAAAATCAGCATCGTTAATTTGCGTGTCCCAAACATCAGTCACAAGATTGATCTGCAATTCGCTGCTCAATTCTTCGAGCGCGATTTTTGCTCCGGCATAAAACTGAACGGCTAATCGGCTTTTTTCCGGCACGACTCCGCCTGTCATTTGACTGCTCAAAAATGGCAGCAAAAAGGCGATGTGATAGGTTTCTCCCGGTGTTGGCTGAACTGGCTTGTCTGGGACCGTTCCAATTGGCGGTTTGCCAGAATTGTTGGGAGTCCAGCGTATGGTGTCAATTGGTACTGGTTTGCCGGGCGTGGGTTTGGATGGCAGGTTTGGACGAGCCGGGCCAGCGGTGCGTCGGGCTGGATTGCAGGCAATGAGCGCAAGGCCAAGTGCAATTAGAAGCAGCAGTATTTCTCTTTTCATTTTGATAGTCAATGTTTTGGCCCAAAATTGATCATACATCATAGTTCATACATCATACATCATCCTCCCGCCTTTTTCGTGTTTTTATACCCCAGTTCCAACAGCAATTTCAGCACCTTGTCGCGGTGATCGCCTTGTACAATGATAACACCGTCCTTGGCACTTCCGCCGGCGGCGCACTTGCTTTTGAGGAGTTTGGCAAGTGCTTCAAAGCTGTCGTTGGAACCAAGGTAGCCTTTTATTACGGTAGCTTCTTTGCCACCTTTGCCGCGCTCAAGCCAGATTCGGAGGGTTTGTTGTGCGGCAAGTTTGTTTTCCACAGGCGTTTCTTCCTCCTCAATTTTGAAATCGGGGTCGGTAGAAAAAACAAGCCCTCCGAGTGAGGAGAGTGATTTCAGGTTTTTGCTTTTGCTCATAATTTCGGTACCAATATCTTAAGTGCGGCAGGTCTCATTTCAAAATACAGATCGCCCTCAACTATGATTCCTTCGCCATCGAGATGAACATAATTTTGACCTTCTGCAGAAATTTTTACCCGACGTGCGGCGTAATGATCTACAAATTCGGCATGGTAAATCTTGCTGTTTAGCATAGCCGGAATGGCAGCAAAATATTGCCATCTTGGGGCATCTTTCAATATCACCACTTCAAAAAGTCCGTCGTCCAAACGGGCATCAGGGGCTATCTGAAAGTTGTAACCATACATTGGGCCATTGGCGATACTGATGGCAAAGCACTTGAGATCCAATACTTTGTCGTCTAGTTCGATGCGGCAATTGCGGGACGTATAACTTAAGCTAGCCACTACTGATTTGAGGAAATACGGTAAAAAGCCACGCCAATGGCTTCCTTTCATCGAATTGGACACCAGCCCGTCAAATCCTACTCCTGCGATGTTTATGAACAAGCGACCGTTCATTGTGCCACAATCAATTGTTCGTACTTCAGCGGTATTGAATATTTTAATGGCCGTGTCTATATCGCGTCCATAACCAAGGTGCATGGCAAGTCCGTTTCCAGAGCCGGCTGGGATAATGCCCAAAATGGTTTCGCTGCCCACGAGCGCCGATCCAACTTCATTTATTGACCCATCTCCACCTACCGCTACTACAATTTCATAACCTTCCTTCAGGGCTTTTTCGGCTAATTCTGCTGCATGTCCCTCTTGTTTTGTTAGCCATATACCGTACTCAAATTTCTTATGATTCAGGTGTTTGTCAACGCTGTCCCGGATGTGTTTTTGCAAATTGGTACCTGCTTTCGGATTCACAATGAACACGATGCGCCGAGGGCGGAGCATGTATGCCAGTAACTCGTTTTTTATAACCGGGTGCGATTCCTGCATTTTTCGAGATTTTTTTGGACGTTGGACGCTGGACATTAGACAATGGACTGGCGCTCTAGCAAATCAAGTTGATATCCAATGTCCAACGTCTAATGTCCAATGTCAATCGTCAAAATGTCTAATGTCCATCGTCAAAAATTCATTTCCTATCCATTACATACGCTCTCCAACGGTCTATCACATTTTGCATATCATCCGGAAGTTCAGATTCAAAGCGGACGTGTTCTTTGGTAGTCGGGTGTTCAAATCCTAAAATTTTTGCGTGAAGTGCCTGGCGCGGAAGGAGGGCAAGGCAGCCCTCTACAAATTGACGGTACTTTGGGTACAGCGTGCCCTTAAGGATTTTGTTGCCACCATACCGGATGTCGCCAAAAAGTGTGTGGCCAATAGATTTTAAATGAACACGGATTTGGTGGGTGCGTCCAGTTTCCAAACGGCATTCCACGAGGGTGCAATAGTAGAAACGTTCTACAACTTTCCAATGTGTCACGGCCCATTTGCCATCTTCTCCTTCGGGAAAAACCATGAATAGACGGCGGTCATTGGGGTTTCGGCCAATGTTGCCGCGAATGGTGCCTGCATCGCCTTCCATGTCGCCCCAAACGAGCGCGTAGTAGCGCCGTTCTAAAGTATGATGGAAGAATTGGTTGGCGAGATGGGTCATCGCATACCCGTTTTTGGCAACAACCATAATGCCTGTGGTGTCCTTATCAATTCGATGGACAATGCCTGCACGATTCGGTTCATTGCCTTCTTTTACAGGGAGTTTGTCCATCTGCTCCTGTAAATGCCAGGCGACGGCGTTTACGAGCGTGCCATTGGGAATGCCTACTCCTGGGTGTACTGCCAAGCCAAATGGTTTGTTTACTACCAACACATCGTTGTCTTCGTACACGATGTTGAGCGGGATGTCTTGCGGGGTAATCTCAAAATTTTCTTCGAGCGATTTGGGCAATACGATGGAAATGGTGTTGCCTGGCCTGACCCTGTAGTTAGGTTTCACGTCGCGTTCGTCCACGCGAACAGAGCCGGCCCGAATGGCATTTTGCACCTTGTTGCGGGATCGGTTGGCGAGCCGGTCCATCAGGAATTTATCGAGGCGAATCAAAGACTGTTTTGGGTCGGCTACGATTTCATGTCGTTCGAAGTACTCTTCGTTGACTACCGCGTCATCATCTGTCTCGACTTCAATATTTTGCAGCGGGACGGGAACAATCTCTTCTGTATCTGGCACCGTATGGTTCATTTCTTAAATAGTCATAAATAGCGCGAAGATAGGGCTAATTAGGACATCACCTCTTTCTCGGCTGGTTCCACTCCTCCTTTTCTGCAAAACGGACGATGATTTTCATGAAATTAACCATCGAAAGAAAGACTATGAAACCGACCGTAACTACGATGTAAATCCATCGGTAACTACCCGCTTCGCGAAGTGGGATGCCCGAAAAACCCCATGCCGCTAAACTGGTGCATAGCGCCAGCGCCAAATAACTGTATATCGAAGCCCCCCAATATTTAACAAAACTGCTTGCGCGGAGACTCAAAATACTGTTCATCATAGCGAAAAATAGCAAAAGGGCCGAACCGATAGACCATGCGAAAAGCTGATCAAGCGGGAATATTCCCGAAACGGTTAATAGCCAGCCAATTCCCATAATAACAAGTGTAGAAGCAAATACTGCAACTGCCTGGATGGGTGGGCGATCAAGTTTGTCGAAGAATTTAATCATGAGGAGTAATTGTTGATTTGGTTATTTGTTGATTTGGTTATTTGTTGATTCGGTTATTTGTTGATTCGGTTTTGGATTCAAGTTTGGGATTTCTGTCTTTAATTTAGTGGGAAGGAATTTCACGATTTGACCTATCCCCAAATAAACAAATCCCCAATTCTAAACTATTTGCTGAACAAATGCACCCATGAACCGTCCAAGGTAAATTTACCTGCATTTTCATTGCTTTTGGCAAATGCTGAAGCCAATTGCGATACTTTCTCAAATGCTTTTTGTACCTGATTTTCATCTACTTGTGTGGATGAAGGCGCGACCACTGTTTCGGCTACATAGCCATGCAACAAGGCGGTGTATTGACGGCGAAAGAGATCAGGATTGCCAAAAATATCAACTCCAAGGACCTGATCTCCACATACGGCCACCATACCGACAACATCTGTGCGAGAAGCAAAAGAGCGGTCCAATTGGCGCAGATACGCATCTCTTCGGGTCTTTTCTGCGCTTTCATTGTCGAGCGCAGTATAGGCTTTGGTGGAAGATTCAGCGTTGTTTGCCTTGGTCACTTTTGCAACCGCATCCCAAACTTCTTGTTGATTGCCAGCGTTTTGCACTGCTTTCCGTACTTGCGGACTGGCCACATTGTAATAGCCTTTAAAAGCTGCCGCTTCTTTTTCGACTGCCGGGGCACTTGGGTCGTAGTAGGTGGAACGCCCGGCTTCTACACAGAACACCTCAATGTTCCGTACTGTCATGGGCAGAATTACCTGATGGTAGGCAATGACACGGTCCTGGTTGCCGCCTTTCACCACATCGCCCGAAAGCAACAGCACGGTATCCTGGGTTTTATTTTGCACAGTAAGGCCGTGATACCAGGCATCGCCGGCACGCCCAAATTGTTTTTGCTCCATGATTCGGAATCCCGGCATTTGCATACCTTCTGCCAGCGTTTTGAGGTCTTGTAGCCTGGCATTCGCCGCTATCACTTCAGAAGAAGCCACCACTGGATAAAGGCGCAGGTTTTCGTGCTTCCAACTGGGGTTCTCCTCGGTCAGCAGAGATAATGGGCTTTGTTTAGGATCGCCTTTAGAAACTGAAATGGGGGCATCATTGACACAAGAAGAAAGTGCAAGTGCCATAAAAAAAGCGAAGAGGAGTACATTTTTCATAATTGAATCAGGTTTTAGAATTTGGGTAATTAACTTTCGGAAAGTTTAGAACTTTCGGAAAGTTAATTACCCTCCGGAGTTCCAAAAGTACCCAACGCCACCGTGTCGCAAATGTTTTTTCAAAATCCACCGCAAAAAAAATTCCCGAAAAAAAAGGATTGCTGTAACATCGCCCCGTTCCTGCCGTCTGGCTATTAACGGTAACGCAATATGCACTTCGCACAATTTTTAGATACTGAACGAAACGCATGACCTGGGATCTTTTTCACAATCAAGTTTTTCCAATCCGACACAAGCTTTACCGATTCGCGCTGCGAATCACAGGAAGTGTGCACGAGGCAGAAGATGTCGTGCAGGAAGTGCTCGAAAAAGTGTGGAAAACTGCCCCTGAACAGGTCGGGAATATACAAAATTGGGAGGCCTGGTGCATGACCCTGACGCGCAACCGCTCGCTCGACAAAACCCGGAGCCAAACCCTCCGGCGAGCCGCACCACTGGAGGGCGTAGCCGAAAGAAGTAGTGACACAGCCACGCCCGCACAGGCTACCGAAAGGAATGATTTAGTAAACAGGGTCAAGATGATGATGCAACAATTGCCAGAAAAACAACGACTTGTGATGCATTTACGCGATATAGAAGAACTCTCTTACGATGAAATCGCCGAATCGCTTGGCATTAGCCTCGACCAGGTAAAAGTCAACCTACACCGTGCCCGAAAAAGCATTCGGGAAAAAATGATCAATGATTAAGATGAAATACGAAGAGATTCACGAAATGCTCGACCGCTATTGGGAAGGCGAGACCACGCTCGAAGAAGAGCGCAGGATCAAGGCATACTTCATGGCAGGAGCTATAGATGAACGGCTGCGACCAGTAGCGCCGATGTTCCAGGCACTGCGTGAAGAACAGGCTGTTCAATTGGCCACTAAAGCCAAAACCACCACGATGCGGCCACAGATGTATATATGGGCAGCTGCGGCATCCGTAGCCTTGTTTTTGACGGCCGGCTGGTGCCTTTTCCGGGACGTAAAAGACGTAAAAACGGAATCTCCTATAGCGCTTCAATTACCAATAGCACAACCAGAATCTCAGAACAAAGCAGTGGTTGAAGCACCAATTAATGCGATTGTTCAGCAGGAGAAAATTATTCCGAAAACGGTTTCGCCAAAGAAAAAAATTACGCCCATTCACTCAAAACCACAAGAAATAGACCCCGAAACTGCCCAGGCCATGGCCGAAATTAAGGCTGCCCTGGCCCTTGTTTCTTCCAAACTGGACAAGGGTCGGAGCGAGGCGGTGAAAGGCGCTTCACATCTCGAAGCATTGGAAAAAGTGCCCAAACGAAAAGAAGGCTAGGGAATGTCCAATGTCCAACATCCAATGTCCAATGTCCAATGTCCAAAAATTCAACATCCAACGTCCAACATCAATCAGTCACTCAATTATTAAAGTTATGAAACAACTCATTTTTTCGCTGCTCTTTCTATTTGCAGGAGCCTTCTCTGCCAGCGCGCAGAACGACGCTATTACTCGTTTTTTCGATCAGTACGCTGAAGACGAGCGCTTTACAGTGGTGTACATCGCCCCAAAACTCTTCCAACTTGCAGCCAAAATCGAAACCGACGACGAGGATTGGAACAACATACGCGAAGTGGTAAAAGACCTCGGTGGCCTGCGCGTACTCGTTGCCGACAGCATCTCCGACGGGGTTGCACTCTACAAATCCGCCCTTTCAAAAGTGCCCACCAACGAGTATTCTGAATTGCTCACCGTGCGTGACAAAGACGAACACGTGCGCATTTGGACAAAGGATTCTGGCAATATCATTGAGGAGTTACTCCTTCTGGTAGGCAAACCTGACGAATTCGTGCTACTGAGTTTCACAGGCAAGATTGACCTTGACAAAATTTCCTCCCTTGCGAAAGTGCTCGACGTGAAGGGAGCCGACCAATTGGAAAAAATCAAGACCACCGAAAAGGAAAAGGTAATCAAAAACTAAAGCCGCCCATGAAAACAATCCAGTTTTTTATCGCCTTTTTCCTGACAGTCAATGTTTTGCAAGCGCAAGACTTTGGCCTGTACTGGAAATACAAGGACTACGACGGCGCCATAGCTGTGAGTGTACCGCGCTGGGCAACTTTTGTCGGATCGGCATTTATAGGCGAAAAGGCAGACCGTAAATTGGTTCGCAAAATCCGCAAGGCCCGCGTATTGTTTTTCGAGGATAAAAGCCCCTTTAGCGAACGGGATTTGAAAAAATTTGTCCGCAAATCAAAGCGCCGCGGCCTCGACGAATTGGTAACCGTACGAACCGGCAAAACCCATGTAAGGATTATGGCCAAGTCGCGCAATAGCACTATTAAAAAAGTAGTGGTGTTATTTAGTTCGCCAGATGGCGCAGGGCTTGTTACCGTGAAAGGGAAATTCCAACTGGATGAAATCAATCGTGTCATCGAAAAATCCAGTAAGGAGGGCAAAAAGAAAGATGGGAACCCAACCATTCCCAATTTGCCCAAAGTGCCTGTGATTCGGGCTTAGAAGTTAGGAGGCAACTTGAAGTTGCCTCCTAACTAGAGTCTTAAAAAATCCCCGCTGCGTTTGCAGTGGGGATTTTTTATAAACATGAGTCATGCGACCTATTTGCGCACAATCGTCGTGTCCCGATCATACACCAGCGGCGTAAAAATGCCAATCGGATTGGCCGAACCGCGTACATTGCTTTTGATTGGAGATGGTTGCGCGAAAGGGTTTAGGTTTCCGTTCACGGCCAGCTGTACACTTTCTGCAAAATCGTAATAGTCTCTGGTAACGTGGTAAATTGTATTGAAAACCGTGTCGCCTTCTGCCAGTTCATAACCAGTGCCAAAGGCGATAAGCGCCGTTTGCGAAAAACGATCCGTTACCAAAAAATCCTGGTCCGGGACGCTGTCTAATGAACTGTAATTCAACAACCTGCGGTAAAAATTTTCCTGGTTTTGGTTGTCAGTGATATAAGTCAGCATCCGCGCAAGCGTGTCTATCTCAGCACTGAACTCAACCACGACACTGTCAATCGCCACCTTCGGGAGCATGGTGGTTGTGGCAGTGATTTCGCCGCCCTCAGCAAGCCGGATGTTCAGCACAAACTCGGTTCCGGGTGTGGCTGGCACGAGGTTTTCGCCCACATAATTGAAAAATTTGACGGGGTTCAGCACTGGCACGAATTGGTTTTTCAGCGTGTCCGTTTGGCCATTGTAGCTGATGGTAACCAATGCGCTATCGAGCAGGGTGTTTTGCAGGAAATTGGAGCTCAGCCCGAGTGTGTCGAAGAAGGCGTAGCTCCGGGTCATGAGCAGGCGAAAAGGTTTGCCAGGTTCAAGGTAACATTCCACTACTGGCTGGCGGTCGTATTCGGGCAGATCAATTTCTATGTCCTTGCTGAGGTTGCAGGACATCAGGAAGGCGAGAGCGAAAAAGAAAAGGATATTTTTCATAATGTTGATTTTAATACTTAACTCATTAAGAGGGGTGGAACACGGATAAGACACGGATTTGCACAGATTTCTGTATGGTTGCACCAAAAAAATCTGTGCAAATCCGTGTCTTATCCGTGTCATCCGTGTTCCACCCCTCTTAATGAGTTACTTTTAAAACTTAAAATTCCAGGTCAAGCTCGGCAGAATCGGAAACAGGGATACTTGCTTTGCTTTGATCTCAAAAGGCACTTCGCCAAGTGGCGTCGTTTCGGTTTCAACAGCAATGGTTATAAAATACGGGTTGCGTCGGTCGGTTGCATTGTACACGCTGAGCGTGAGATCGTTTTCAAAACGGTTCCGTTTCTTCCACTTGTACACAATACCGATGTCAGCACGGGTGTAGGCTGGGTAGCGGAAAGTGTTGCGTGGGCCATAAATTGGCACAAAAAACTCCGATTGTGCACCAGGGATATCGTTCAAGGCAAAACGTCCACTAGGCAACCAGGCAGGATAGCCTGAGGTGTAAACCCACGTTGCGGTAAGTTGAAGTGATTTGTTGGTTCCTTTTTTCGTCCATTTGTGGGCATCCCAGAGGGCCACCACACTAATATTGTGCCTTGTGTCGTGCCGGGGCGGAAACCAGGCGCCGTTGTCAATTCCGGGGAAGTCGCCGCGTTTTACCCAGGCCAACGTGTAGCCGATCCAACCCGTGAGCCGACCTTCCTTTTTTTCGATTTCCAATTCGAGCGGACTGTAGGCATAAGCCCGTCCAATAGCGAGCTCGTTTTCCAGTTCGTTATTGCCAAAAAGTTCGGCGCCGTCCTTAAAATCTACCGAGTTTTGAAGCCATTTATACCAGGCTTCCCATGTCACGAGTACTTGATCTCCAATGAGATACGAGGTTCCAATCGCGATTTGATCGCTGATTTCGGGTTTTATACCCTCCGTACTTGGATACCAGATATCGGTCGGCAGAGAAAGCCCACTACTGGCGAGCAGATGTACATACTGGTTCATGCGGGCGTAAGAGGCTTTTAGGGAAAGACGGTCGTTCAGTTCATAATTGGCGGCGACGCGTGGCTCAAGGTTGGCATAAAATGCAGGCTTGTTGTCCCACATGGATAGGCGCATTCCATAATTCAATTTCAACCGGTCAATGGCCCATTCGTCAGCGATGTACGCACCGTATTCCCAGCCATCGTAATCACGTCCCGCCTCGAATCGTACCCGTCCATCGTCGCTGCCAGCTTTGAGGCGCGCTGTAATGAAATCGTGGTAGGTAAAATTCGCCCCAAATCGTACCGTATGATTATTATTAGGCTGCCAGTAAAAATCCACTTTTGAATTCGCGTCCATCACATTGCTGCCCAACGAGAAAGAAAAGCCCTGCAATTGGTTTTGGATTTTATACCGGTAGTCCGAATAAGTAAAGGTGGTGTTGGCGAATAACTTTGGGCCAAAAACGTGGTTCCAACGCGCCGTCCCGGTGGCATTTCCCCAATCAAATCGAAAGTCAAAGGTTGGATCTTTAAACGTGAAAACATCTCTTCCAAAATAGCCGCTCAGGTAAAGCCGGTCTTTGGGGGAAAGGGTGAAATTGACCTTCGTATTGAGGTCGTAGAAGAAGTAACGCGGAATTTTGTTGTATTCCGGATCACCTTCGTTTGCCTTGTTGATCTGTTCAGTAATAAGGTCGGCATACGTTCGGCGACCACTAATAATGAAAGAAGATTTGTCTTTTTGAATGGGGCCTTCAAGTGTTAATCTGCTGGAAATGAGTCCAATACCGCCCGTTCCGCTCAGTTTTTTGTTGTTCCCCTCTTTCATCCGCACGTCAATTACCGACGACAAGCGACCTCCGTATTGTGCTGGGAATCCACCTTTATACACTTTCAAATCCTTCACAGCATCGGAGTTGAAAGTGCTGAAAAAACCGAACAAGTGATTGGCGTTGTATACGACCGCCTCATCAAGTACAATGAGGTTCTGGTCGTTGTTGCCCCCACGCACAAACAGGCCGGTGGTGCCTTCAGAACCGGGTGTGATGCCCGGTTTGAGTTGCAAGATTTTAATGATGTCAGTTTCACCAAAAAGCGCAGGCAACGCCTTCACTTCTCTGGTGGAAATGGTAGAAACCGACATTTCGGTGCTTTTGCGTTTTTCGTCCAGCGCATTGGCTTTTATCACCACTTCTTCGAGCACGGAGCCTACGGGCATAAGGTCTATATCCAGTTTAACCGATCCGCGTGGTAGTACTTTCAGTTGTTGCGTTTGGTAGCCTATATATGCAAAACGCAGCAACACCGAGTCATTTCCTTCCGGGATTGAAAGGGAGTAAAAGCCGTATTCGTTGCTGGCGTTGCCCTTACCGAGACCGGGGGCTTGCACTGTGGCGCCAATGAGCGATTCGCCGTTTAGTTTGTCGCGCAAGGAACCGCTAACTGTGGCATTTTGTGCAGTGCCCAGGGCGGGGAAAAGCAAGAGTAAAAAGAGACGGGCGGAGTAGTTCATAGAATAGATGTTTGGAATACCTCGAAAACAGGCACTTTGAAACTTTGTTCTGTAAAGGGCGGTAAAAACCCTGCTTTTTGGAATTTAATTCGACCAAGCATGGATGCGCCTCGCTTTTTTAAGGGTATTGGGCGATGACGCAAGCATCTTGATTTCAGGTTTGTTTGGTGCAATGTCTAACGAATGAGGCGAAACCAAATTTTCTAAAAGCGGCGGGTTTCAACGAAAGGTTGGAAAGATTCAACAAGCGGGGAATTTTGGAGGTAATTTGGCTTTAGCCAAATGCTCAAATCCGTGAAATCCGTGTCAAATCCGTGCAATCCGTGGCCAAATGGGTTTGGTCTTGGCCACGGATCGCACGGATAAAACACGGATTTCACGGATTTTTCATGTTCGGAATAATCTATCCCAAACTCACTTCGAAATAATTTCAAAATATTTACCACACAATTTGTTTATTAAAAACAACTTGTTTATTTTTGTGGCGTCTTTTGTAAGAACACAAGTGTAACAAAACAAACAGGTTATGCCACAACTTGAAGTTTTAGAAAGCAAAAAAGGCACAAAAGTCGTTGCCGCTTCAAACCTCCACAGCACCCTCAAACTCCCTGTGCGCCAGTATGGCGGTCAAATCCGCCGTTGGTTGCGCGACGTGTACGAGTTCACGGACGGCATTCGTCGCCCGCAACCTTACCGGGATTTTGCCAAACGTCCGCGGCCTGGCGAGCCACTTGAAGATTTTTATCTAACACTCGAACTCGCTAAACTCATTGCCTTACGCACCAACAGCAAGGACAAACTCAAATATGCCCGTCTGCTGGACGTGTTTGCGCACAATGGGCAGATGAATCTTTTTGCTTAAAACCTCGTAGGTTTTTGAAACCTACGAGGTTTGCTGCGCTGCAGTGTGCATTTTTGTGGCCTTGCAACATCGTTGCGGCCAAAATCAGTTCACCCAAACACACTGTCCTATGCGCACACCACAATGCTTCATTTTATGCTTCCTGCTTTTCTCCCAAAATCTCATCGCCGACAACCGATTTACCTGCCATAGTCTTAACGAAGGCAGGTTTACCCGCACTTTTCTTAACGAAAGCAGAATTTCCCCCATCATTTCTGAAGTCACCGTTTATCGCTCTGGCGCGAAAATCAGCAGCGTTGCGACGGTCAAAATCCCTGCTGGGAAATCAGAGGTCATTTTTGAAAACCTTTCGCCCTATTTCAATCCCAACAGTTTACAGGTTAAAATCAAGGGCAGCGCGACACTCCTCGCTGCTACTTTCCAACTCAAAACCCCCGGTCCTGCGCCAGAAAACCCGCGCACTCCCCTACTCCGCGATTCACTCGTTTTGCTTGGCGATGAGTTTACCCGTATTCGAGACGAACGTGAGGTATTGGGACAAGAGCAAGCCGTCATCGAACGCAAAATGGACCAAATCGGAACGACCACCGATGGCCCAAATAGTGCCAGAACCCTGACGGTAATAGAGTTGCGAGAACTTTCGGCTTTTTACCGACAGCGTCTGTTGGAAATTAAAGACCGCTTGTTGCAACTCGTTATTAAAGAACGCAAGACGAATACGCTCTACCAGAAAACCCAATTGGATTTACAAAAAATACAGCCCAATGTAGGCAACAGCCCAGGCGAAATTTCCCTGAAAGTCGAATCTTCAGGCCCACAATTGGTGGAGATTATTTGCACTTACCTTATTACGCAGGCCAGCTGGAGTCCGCTTTATGACCTGCGCTCTGATGGTTTGGATAAGCCTTTGCGTCTCATTTACAAGGCCAACATCCGCAACCTGTCGGGTTTTGACTGGAAAGCCGTGAAACTGCAACTTTCCACCGCCACCCCCCTGGCGAACAACGACCGTCCCATTCTCACGCCAGTATTTGTGGATTTCCGTCCTGTGTACGCTTACAACCAACTATCGGAACTTTCAAAAAAGGACATAAGCACCTACAATATGGTGCAGGCCCCAGCATCTTCAATGCCCAGGGATATGGCGCGTGGCGCAGGCGGAGAAGATGACCGGGAGATGGAAGAGCTTGTTTTTCAGCCAACTAATGAGGGCAGTGATGACTTGGTCACCAATTTCGACCTGCCAAAACCTCAGGACATTCTGGCCGATGGACAAGACAATATCGTTACGGTGGAGGAACAGGACATGCCAGCGAGCTACGAATATCATGCAGTGCCCAAACTTGAGCCTTCCGTATTCCTGTTGGCTAAAATAACGGATTATGGCCGTTTTAACTTGTTGCCGGGTGTGGCCAATATTTTTTACCAGGATACCTATATCGGCCAAACAACCGTGAATCCTCATACCGTTAGCGATACGCTTCTGCTTTCTTTAGGTCGCGACGAACAAATTACGGTCAAACGTGTGCAGCCCAAGGATTTTACCGAAAAGCGCAAGGTGTTCAGCAATACGATAAAAGAGACCTACACCTACGAAATAGCCATAAAAAACAACAAATCCATTCCCATCAAAGTGGAGATATTGGATCAGGTGCCCGTATCAAAGCAGAAAGAGATTGTAGTAGAATTACTTGAGTATGAAGGAGCTACCTACAACAGTGAGTTTGGAAAATTAAAATGGGAGATTGAAATCCCGGCAAACCAGAATAAACGTGTGCGGTTTAGTTATTCGGTCAAATACCCGAAGGACAAGGCCGTGGGGACGTTCAGGCAATAGATTGACCTTCAGGAGCTTCCACCACTAATTTTGTTTTACTGTTATCAATAAATCACTCTCAAAGACAGCTGCAGGCGAGATGACGGTCTCGTTCAAGGGTATGTTATTGCCGTAACGTTCCTTTGCATCAACAAAGGTAGACAGCTCACGAACTTGCCGCGGATAAAACAAGCAGGCGTTTCAAGATGAAATTTTTAAAAAGCCTATTTAAACCTGGCCAGTGGATAGTATTTGGCCTCTGCACTTTGCTGCTCAACCTTTTAGCGCACCATTACCCCGGGTGCGTTGAGCGCTGGTACAGTCGCGGACTTTTTCAAGGGATTAGAATCTGCTTTGATTGGACCACTGGTCAATTGCCTTTTCCATCTTTTTATTTGTTTTGGGTAGGAGTTGTTGCGTTTTGGATTTGGATGTACCGCCGCCGCCCAAAACAGGCGACTTTGAAGCACAAATTCATGTTTTGGGCTAGCCGTTTTGCTGGCTTCAGCGGATTCCTGATTGGCTGGTTCTTTTGGTTGTGGGCATTTAATTACGCCCGCATTCCTTTGGAAACACAAATGAGTTTGGACCTGCAGCCCCTGGACACCACCATGCTTTGGCATGAACTAAGGTCCGAAACCCGGGCATTAGACTCATTACGTACAGTATTGGTCGGTAACGATACGAATGCCCTGAACGGTGAACAATTCTGGCCACTCCATGCAGAAGACACCATCCGGCAAGCAGTAGAAAAATGGCTTGCAAGCGAGCATTTTCCGGTGGGTGGCCATGTGCGCGGACGTTTCATTTATCCGGAGGGTACCTTGTTCAAATTTGGCGCTTCCGGCCTTTACTGGCCTTTTATCGGCGAAGGCAACCTGGAGGCAGGCATGCACCCGCTGCAAAAATTGCCTTCTATGGCCCATGAGATGAGCCACGGCTATGGTTTCACGGATGAAGGGGTTTGTAATTTCATTGCTTATGCGGCATTGTCCCAACATTCAAATATTTACCTGGCCTATTCTGCCCGTTTGGATTATTGGGAAACCGTAGCCCGTGCCTGTCTTGAAAGCGACCCGGAGCGCTACTTGTCTCAATTTAAACCCTTCATTCCCAAGGGCATAGTGGCTGACGAACACGCCATTCGGGCGCAACACCGCAAATTCAAAGAGTTTGCCCCCGAAGTTCGGTATCAGGTCTATGATTCCTATTTGAAAGCGCAAGGGATTGAATCGGGCATGCTCAATTATGAGGAGGTGTTGATGTTGGTGCGGGCGTGGCGTTTGGCCCGTAGCCATGGCGGCAATGAATAATTTTCTAAAGTCCGGGTTTTTATTCTGAAAACACCACTTTTGCCCAGCAGAAAACATTTTCATGGACAACAACGAACAAAAGTCTGGCTGGGAATTGATGAAGGTGATCTCCGCCAGTTCACTCGGTACCCTGATAGAGTGGTACGATTTTTACATTTATGGTGCACTGGCGCCTATTATTGCCGTTCAGTTTTTTCCTTCAGAAAACCCAACAGCGGCATTTTTGGCTGCTTTGGCCACATTTGCGGCAGGCTTTGTGGTGCGGCCATTTGGAGCCCTGGTTTTTGGCCGTTTGGGTGATCTGGTAGGGCGCAAGTACACATTCCTGGTCACCCTGTTGTTGATGGGTGTCTCCACTTTTGCCATTGGGTTTGTGCCGACTTACAAGGAAATTGGATTTGCAGCGCCGTGTATAATTCTTGCTTTGCGCCTTATCCAGGGGCTAGCCTTGGGTGGTGAGTATGGCGGAGCGGCAACTTATGTAGCAGAGCATTCGCCCGAAAACCGCCGGGGATATTATACCTCCTTCATTCAGACGACGGCTACTTTGGGCCTGTTTCTCTCTTTGGGCGTGATTCTGTTCACCAAAAATTCCTTAGGAGATGCGGTGTTCAATGATTGGGGTTGGCGGGTTCCGTTCTGGGCTTCTATCGTTTTGGTGCTGGTTTCGGTCTACATCCGTTTGAAAATGGCGGAATCTCCCTTGTTTTCGAAAATCAAGCGCGAGGGAAAAATTTCAAAAAACCCACTGAAAGAGTCTTTCACGAAGAAACCCAACCTGAAACTGGTGTTACTGGCACTTTTTGGCGCCGTAATGGGTCAGGGTGTGGTGTGGTACACCGGGCAGTTTTATGCCCAAACTTTCATTGAGCGGACATTGGGCGTGGAGTTTGAACAAACGCGCTACATCCTGATTATTGCCATTTTAGCCGCAACGCCGTTTTTTCTGGTGTTTGGCGCTCTGAGCGATCGAATTGGGCGCAAACCCATCATGTTGGCGGGGATGTTTTTGGCGGTGTTGACGTACCGGCCTATTTATCAGGCGATGCATCATCTTGCTCAACCAACGTTTATAAAAACCACACAAGTTGTCGAGCCTGTAATTTCAGTAGTCCCCAATGGTGACTCTTTGATCGTCAACACTTTATGGAAACATCGAACAGACGGCGCGGCATTTAAAACGGTAGAGAAAAGAACCGTTTTTGCCGACAGTGCTAAAAAGCCGACGGTTGCAGTCGTTCGTACCGTTTGGCTTGATTCCAGCACTTTTTGGATCATGACCTTCCTCGTTTTCCTCCAAATACTCTATGTCACAATGGTTTACGGCCCTATTGCGGCATTTTTGGTGGAGTTATTCCCAACACGGATCCGATATACTTCCATGTCGCTGCCATATCATATTGGCAACGGCATTTTCGGTGGACTCACCCCGCTTATTGCCACCCGCTTGTTTGACGTATCTAAGACAACCGACAACCCTGCGGGCGATCCGTTTGTGGGGCTATGGTATCCGATCATTATAGCGGCGGTGTGTTTTGTGATTGGGCTGTTTTATTTGCCGAATAAACGGGAACCGGAAGTTTCGGATTGACGCAGATATTCTAAATTTAAACCTATAAGGTTTTGAAAACCTTATAGGTTTCAGTTAAAAAACAATCCAATTACTTCAATATGAACAAATTAAGACAATACGCTGCTATCATCTGGATCGCCCTGGCCGCCTTTGGCGTTTACCTTATGATACATCAGGCTACGATAGAATTTGGGCAAACACCCGCACTCGACACGCGCATCTTTTGGTACACCATCATCCCCATTTTCACGCCCATCATGTTTGGACTTGGGCTTTTTGGGTATTATTGCTTGAAAGGTGAGTACAATCGGGTTTAAATCTTGACCATGATGGTTTCCACCACTTCTTCGGTCGGGGCGATGAGTTCAATGAGCTCCCCTGTTTCCTCATCCAGGAAGCTGGCTTTTTCGCCTTCAATTTTTTTGAGCGTATCCTCGTGTAATTTAATCCTTCCCTTTAGGAACTCAAATTCATCGTGCAATCTGCACCAGGTCGGGTCCTTGTCGAATTTGAAAACCGAACGCTGAATGTTTGTTATCTGCGCATCGGCATAGTTAAACGACTTCATTCCAGTCTCTTGCGCCTTCACGAGTGCTGCATCACGAATTTTGTCTATGACTGTTTTGAAGTAAATCTCATAACGTTTCATCTCGACATATACTTTCAACAAGTCATATTGGTCGCTCTCAATGACAGCTTGCGCGTCTGTTTCGGCAAGCGTGACCAATGCATCCTTGTGAATGCCGCGTTCCAGCGAGCCTATTGGTCTTATAAGTCCCATACTGTGGTTATTTTGAAAGAAACGAAAATCGGCTCCAAAGAAAATGGAGCAGGAAATCAGAGCAATTATACGGCGAAAGACTGCAACCCTCTACTTTTGGCTCAGCAAGCTACTCGCATTTCACATGACAACACAAGTCAAAAGCCTCGCTGAATATCATGAAGTATATGCCCGTTCCGTCGCTGACCCCGAGGGTTTCTGGGCAGAGCAAGCCGCCACGTTTCTATGGAAAAAACCATGGAGAAAAGTACTGAAATGGAACTTCCGCAAACCTGAAGTGAAGTGGTTCGTCGGTGGCAAACTTAATATCACGGAAAACGTGTTGGACCGCCACCTGGCCACCCGAGCCAAACAAACGGCCATCCTCTGGGAGCCCAACGACCCCAAATCCAGGCCGCGAAAGATCAGCTACAAGCAATTGTACCAGCAAGTCTGCCAATTCGCCAACGCACTCAAAGCACAGGGCATCAAAAAAGGAGACCGTGTGTGCATTTACATGCCCATGACCCCGGAGCTGGCCGTGGCCGTGTTGGCCTGTGCCCGCATTGGGGCTATACATTCCGTAGTATTTGCTGGATTTTCGGCTGTTTCTGTCGCTGATCGAATCAAAGACGCGCAGTGCGTTGCAGTTATAACCAGCGATTTCAATGCCCGTGGCGCGAAGAATATTCCTGTCAAATCCATTGTGGATGAAGCACTTGCGCTTGGATGCGATTCTGTAAAAACAGTTATCGTGCATAAAAATACAGGCGACCATGTGCATTGGAACAAAGACAAAGATATCTGGTGGCACGATGCCATTGCCGGCAAACGTAAAAGTTGCAAGGCCCAAAAAATGGATTCCGAGGATCCGCTATTTATCTTGTATACAAGTGGTTCTACCGGAAAACCCAAGGGGGTAGTACATACCCATGGTGGCTATATGGTCTATACGGAGTACACTTTCCGCAATGTTTTTCAATATCAGGACAGCGAAATTTTCTGGTGTACTGCCGATGTGGGCTGGATCACGGGCCACTCCTATATCATTTATGGCCCCCTGCTCGCTGGCGCTACCAGTTTGATGTTCGAGGGCGTGCCAACTTTCCCAGACCCAGGTCGATTCTGGGACGTCATTAAACGACACAAAGTCAACATTTTCTACACCGCGCCTACTGCTATTCGGGCGCTCATGGCTGCTGGCGACCACTTTGTAAAAAACCGCCGGTTGCCTTCGTTGCGGGTGCTTGGCACCGTTGGCGAGCCGATCAATGAAGAGGCCTGGAATTGGTACAATGAAAAAATCGGCAAAAAACGCTGCCCGATCGTGGATACCTGGTGGCAGACCGAAACTGGCGGCATCCTCATTTCACCCATCGCAGGCCTTACGCCAACCAAACCTTGTTTTGCTACGCTTCCATTGCCCGGTGTTCAGCCTTTGCTCGTTGATACCAACGGCAAAGAATTGCCTGGAAATGATGTTGAAGGGATGCTCTGCATTCGATTCCCCTGGCCCGGCATACTCCGCACGACCTGGGGCGATCACGAACGCTGCCGACAAAACTATTTTGCCGCCTTCAAAAACCTGTACTTCACCGGCGATGGGGTGAAGCGCGACCACGATGGTTATTACCGAATCATTGGGCGCGTGGACGATGTGATCAATGTTTCCGGACACCGCATTGGCACCGCTGAGGTAGAAGACGCGATCAACAAACACGACAATATTGTGGAAAGCGCGGTGGTTGGTTTTCCACACGACATCAAAGGCCAGGGCATTTATGCCTATGTTATCACGAACCACATTGTGGAGCACACGGAAGATTTTCGCAAAGAGGTACAGGCAGTAGTGACTAAAGAGATTGGACCTATCGCCAGGCCAGATAAAATACAGATTGTACCGGGTTTGCCCAAGACTCGATCGGGGAAAATCATGCGGCGGATTCTGCGCAAGATTGCGGAAGGGGATACCTCGAATTTGGGGGATATTTCTACGCTGTTGAACCCGGAGGTGGTTGAGGAGATTAGGTTGGGGGCGAGGTCGGTGTGAGAGCGCTGGAATTAATTCACGCAACGGCGCAACGCTATGACAATCAAAACGTTGCGCCGTTGCGTGAAATAATTTCTTAAATGTCAAATTTTTTCAAATCTACGCTAAACTCAATGCTAAAATTAAAGCCGGTTACTATTTTTTCCTTGTTCTTCGGTATTGCGGCTCTGCCCTCCCTCGCCCAACACCAACCCTACTTCCCCGACCCCGACACCACCATCCAACGCCGCCTCGAAGACTGGCAAGACCTGAAATTCGGCCTGCTCATGCACTGGGGTGCATACAGTCAGTGGGGCATCGTGGAAAGTTGGAGCATCTGCCCGGAGGACCTTTCCTGGGCAACTGGTGGACGCAAACCGGGCATGTCTGATAACTACCATGATTATGTTCAGGCCTATGAAAGCCTCCCCAAAACCTTCAACCCTACCAAGTTCGATCCCGAACGCTGGGCCGCTGCCGCCCACGAAGCAGGCATGAAATACTTCGTGTTCACTACCAAGCACCACGACGGGTTTTGTATGTTCGATTCAAAATATACCGGCTATAAAATCACAGGTTCTCAAAGCCCTTTTGCCGACCATCCTCGTAGCAATGTGACCAAAGAAATCTTTGCTGCTTTCCGAAAAGAAGGGTTCTGGACGGGCGCTTATTTTTCTAAACCCGATTGGCATTCAGACGATTACTGGTGGAAACACTTCCCGCCCAGCGACCGGAATTGCAATTATTCCATTCAAAAATATCCGGAAAAATGGGCGAAATTCAAGGAGTTTACCCACAACCAGATTGATGAATTGATGTCGGACTACGGAAAATTGGACATCCTTTGGCTCGACGGTGGCTGGGTGCGTAAAAAGACCGATGAAGAAATCAAGTCCGAACTAAATGAGGTCTATGAGAACAGTCGTTGGACCCGAAACCCGCAAAGTCAGGATATTGACATGGCAGGAATCGTGCGGTCCGCCCGTGCCAAGCAGCCAGGCCTGATCGTTGTAGACCGCGCGGTACCGGGCGTGTTCCAGAATTACTTAACGCCCGAGCAGCATATACCGGAAACAGGCCTTCCATACCCTTGGGAAACCTGCATGACCATGGCCAGCAGTTGGAGTTATGTGCCCAATGATCAATACAAACCCAGCGACGAAATCATCGAAAAACTTGTGGACATTGTGAGCAAAGGCGGCAATTATCTCCTCAATATCGGTCCCAGCCCAACAGGAGAATGGCACGATGCAGCCTACGAGCGTCTCAAGGAAATCGGTGCGTGGATGAAAATCAACAGTGAGGCCATTTATGCCACTCGGATGTGCAGCAGTTTCAGCGAAGGGGAGCGCATCCGTTTCACTCAATCGAAAGATGGAAAAATCAGGTATGTTTTTCTTTTCGATCCCCCTGGAGACAAGGTTTTGCTGGCCAAAATCCCTTTTTCAAAAAATTCCAAAGTAAGCATGCTCGGTAAGGCCGGGAAATTGCCGTGGAAATTCACCGAAACTGGAGTGGAAATTCGTTTTCCTGCGGAGCTGAGGCCTTTGGGGCAGTATGTTTGGGTTTTGAAAGTGGAATGATTAAGCAAGGGGGCCACGGATTGCACGGATAAGACACGGATTTCACGGATCAGACACGGATTTTCACGGATAGTAGCATCTGGAACTAACCGTGAAAATC
>JBJXGZ010000026.1:0-10019 GCA_046160625.1 Saprospiraceae bacterium | reverse complement strand
TCCTGAATGGGGGTGGGGCGTTCGTAGCCCTCGGCTTCGAGCGCGCGCAGAAGCGGCTCGATGAGCGATAAATCGTTGAATAACATTGAATTGTTGTTGTCCGGTCTCGTGCGCGGCGAGCCAAGAGGGCTCTTCAAGGGGCAAAGCGTGATGAATGTGGGGGACTGATTAGGTCGGAACGGGAAACGAAAACTATGTTGGGGTTTCGCTCGCGCACATTCAAAAAACGTCGTCGTCCAGGGCGGACAAACACCGGGTTGGTGTTTAATACGGGGCGAAGGTAGGGGGATTATTTGGAAACAAAACTTTTTGTGCCAAAATAGTGTGGATGTTGTAACCCGGAACTCAGTTCCTGGATTCTGCTCATTGGCCTTACCTGCAAGCACTTGGCGGAATATTTAAACTTATAACGTTATCACATTCGGCCCAGGAAACAGTTCTTCCTCCAATACAATTTCAATTTTTGGCCCAAACAAACGGATCGTCTCATATGTGTTATCAAGCGAATCAAGAACCAGAACGGGTATTGGGTATCTCTGGAAATTCTGCTGGTAGGGAATGTTCTTATCACCGGATATAAATACCTCGAACCCTTCAGCCATCATCAACCCAAGTAATTCGCCATTCTCCTTCCCATCCCAACGCATTTCACGAACGGTATAGACTTCGTGGTTAGCAAGGTTGTTTTTGAGTTTACGAGGCAGGTTTTCATCAAGCAGCAATTTCATACAGTTTTTTGAGGTTTTGAGCAGTCATAATGCCTTCGAAATAGGAAAGTACTGCCACCGCTTGTTCGTGCGATACGCTGGGAAAATCATCTAAAAACGCTTCAAGTGGGATACCTTTTTCCAAATGCTGGAACAAAATCTTGACTGGTACACGTGTCCCTTGGAACACCGGCTCACCACCAAGGATGTTTGGGTTAGAAATGATGAGTTGTTGTAAGATTTTCATAGGAACAAAAGTAAGTGGTTTTTGAATGCTATTTCAGTTTCCGCCATATATGGTATGATGTGCTCTGAGGTGGTTCGGTTTTCCCGGACACAAAACCCTCTTAATTTTGTGCAACGATGAAAAAGAGAACACCCTTCCAATCGTTGCCGACTGACAAAACTTTCCACAAAACTGCTGCAAGTAAGGGAATGGATTAAAGCGCGATAAGGAGACTTTGGGTTTCTGAACCTTGGAATTTGGGCAAATCTTTCAATGGCCATCGTCCGAGTATCTAACTATGTAAAGTCTCGAAAAGATTAAAAACAGATCTGCTGGCCCGCCCCTTTGTAGACGATTGAGAAATTCGGAGCGAAACCGGGACGAAAGTAGCAACAATACTCAAACGACCAAGCCGCTCGAAAAGATTTATCATTAGGGCACTTGGCATGGACGCTTGCCTGTCGGTAGTCAGGGGTCTCGTCAAGATGACAATCTTGGGATTGATTCCTAAAAAAAATCCCGTCCCCAAAAATCCAAACTCCCCTACCCTCCGTAAGTGTCCTCGAAACTGTTTCACTTTCCAATTCACTTACTTAAACAAAATTTTCAAACCATGTTGAAAAGCAGCCTTCAACGCCTCTCCAGCTTATTGCTGTTGATGGGCCTGGCCATGGGTGTTTCGGCATCTTCGCACCGCGAAGCACCGCTCATTGCCAACGACCCGCTCGCGGACAACACCGACGTGTATGCATTCCGCAGCCCCGACAATCCCAATACCGTTACCCTGATTGCCTGTTACATCCCAACAGAGTTACCGCACGGTGGACCTAACTACAACACGTTTGGCGAGAACATCCGCTACGAACTTCACGTGGACAACGATGTTTCACGCCCAGGCGACGAGGTAACTTACCGCTTCACTTTCACGAGGACTAACCAAGACCCAAGCACCTTTTTCAACATCCGGCTTGGTCAGCAGAACCTGCTCACCACTTACACCTGCGAGCGCAGCATTGACGGTGGGCTGACTTGGTCGACCATCGTGACCAGCGGAAAAGTGCCTCCACCTTATATCGGTGAGCGTTCAATTGACGGCCCTGTAGGTCTCAATGCCAGTTATGCTTCGCTGATGCAACAGGCCATCAACACAGCCACTTCTGGCGAAAAAGTGTTCTGTGGCCCTGTGGATGATCCGTTTTTTGTGGATTTAGGTGGTGTTTTTGACCTCGGCAACTTGCCACGTCAAGGCGGCGCTCAAGCCCGCGATGGCATCGGTCAGTACAACACACATGCCATTTGCATCCAGGTTCCCATCACTACCTTGCTGAAAGCGGGTGTTGCTCCAACTCCGGTAAACATTCTTGACGGCAACTTCGTGATCGGTTTTTGGGCCAGTGCAAGTCGTCGTGCTACGCGCACTTTGAGTGCTAACGGCGGCTACACCGACAGCGGAAACTGGGTGCAAGTAAGCCGCCTGGGCATGCCTTTGACCAACGAAGTGGTGATCCCATTGGGTTACAAAGACTACTGGAACTCCATCACGCCTTACGACGAGATCACCGACACTTCGATGGATGGATTTTTCTACAACCCGGAACTGGCCTTGTATATGGACGACCGCTTTTTTGGCGGCGCCGTGCCAGCCTTTACGCCCTTGCGCATCCAGACCAAATCACTTGGGGCATTTGATTTCGGCTACACTAAAGATGGGCTTTACGGCTTGAAAGGTTCTGCCGCAGTGGCCGGAACAGCCTTGGATGATGCCATTTTTGGCACACTTCTACTTCCTGGTCCTGGAAAGGCTCGTTCGGTTGACCTCTGGCCTATTTTCCATACGGGTGTTCCGAATTTCCCGCCCTACCAATTGGCTACCGGCAAAAATGGCAACCCACTCGCAGCAGGCAAACCTTTCATCAACAACTTCCTGCCCAATGGTGGCGATATGTTGCGTCTGAATATGGCTACGCCTGTGACCGCCCGTAATGACCCGAATTTCAGCCCTTTAGGTATTGTTAGCGCAGCAGTTTTAGGGCTTACCAACCCAACATATGCCTCCAACATTGACCTCCAGTTTATCCCTAACATGGATGGTTTCCCAAATGGTCGTCGTTTGGAAGACGACGTAACGCGCATTGAACTACAAGCCGTTGCAGGGGTAGCACTTGCTGCCATCGGCCTGTGGTACGACGATTTCGGGGGTACAAACCCTGTAACGCAGGATCTCCTCGATGTGCTGACGTATCAGACAGGTGTAGAAAAGAACGACAAACCATTCCAATCTTCTTTCCCTTATGTGGCAATTCCATGGAGCGGAAAGGAAACCGAGTAATTTCAAACCATTAAAATTCAACAAGATGACTTCCTTTTTCAAAAATAGTCTGGCGGCGCTTTTCATGCTCGTGTCGCTGACAACCGCGCTCGCTTCGAGCCACCGCGAGGCTCCGCTCATTGCCGACGACCCGCTCGCCGATAACGTGGATGTGTATGCCTTCCGCAGCCCTGACAACCCCAGTATGATTACACTGATCGCTACGTATGTACCACTTCAACTGCCACAGGGTGGCCCCAACTACTACTCATTCGGATCAAACATCCGCTATGAAATACATGTGGACAACAATGCCGCGAAGCCTGGCGATGAGATCATTTACCGTTTTGAATTCGAACGCGTAGACCAGGATCCGACCACGTTTTTCAACATTCGCCTAGGCAAACGCAACCTGATGATGTGGTACAACCTGTCCCGTTCGGACAATGGCGGACAATCGTGGACCAGCATTATGCAAAAAGTGCCGGTGCCCCCCACCAATATCGGTGTACGCAGCATTGACTCGCCACTTGGTCTGGGAAAATCCTACCAAACACTTGTAAACCAGGCAACTCGCTACGCTGCCACTGGCGAACGGATTTATGTCGGCCCTGCAGACGATCCTTTCTTCGTGGACCTTGGCGGCGCTTTTGACCTGGGTGATTTGCCTCGTCAAGGCAGCAATGCCCGCGATGGTCTCGCCTGTAAAAACGTGAGCGCCATCTGTATTCAAGTGCCGATTTACACGCTGTTAAAAAAGGGCGCCCCGCGAGTGCCCGCAAATATTCTCGATCCCAACTACACCATTGGTGTTTGGGCCAGCGCAAGCCGCAAAGCCATTCGCACCCTTACGGGCAACAGCGAATCTTATAGCGGCTCTTGGGTGCAGGTGAGCCGTCTGGGCATGCCTTTGACCAACGAAGTGGTAATTCCGGTAGGAATGAAAGACTACTGGAACGGCCTCACGCCTTATCAGGAATTGGCCGATCAAACACTTGATCCATCATTCTACAATCCTGAACTGGCACTTTACATGGACGACGATTTGTTCGGTGGAGCAGTGCCCGGATTTTCCAAGTTGAGGATTCAGCGCAATTCCTTGGGCGCTTTTGACTTTGGCAATGGGAAAAACGGACTTTTTGCATTGAAAGGTTCGGCTGCAGTGGCTGGCACAGCATTGGATGACGCCATTTTTGGCACGCTTTTGCTCCCTGGACCTGGAAAACCACGCTCAGTTGACCTTTGGCCAATATTCCACACGGGTGTTCCAAACGTTCGCCCTTATCAATTGGCTACAGGCAAAAATGGCAACCCGCTTGCTGCTGGCAAACCATTCATCAACAACTTTTTGCCAAATGGCGGGGATATGTTGCGCTTGAATATGGCAGTGCCGCCAACACCACGCAACGACCCGAATTTCAGCTCTTTGGGTCTTGTTAGTGCTGCTGTTTTGGGCCTTACCCAGCCACCGTATAATACCAACACCAATATTCAATTCATCCCCAATATGGACGGTTTCCCAAATGGCCGCCGTTTGGAAGATGACGTGACGCGTATTGAACTTCAAGCAGTTGGTGGAGTAGTGTTGGCCGCAATTGGCCTCTGGTACGACGATTTCAGCGGCGGCAGCCCGGTGACGCAAGATCTTTTAGACGTGTTGACCTACACGACGGGTGTGGAAAGCAATGACGTTCCCTTCAGAACTTCGTTCCCATATCTCGCGCTCCCACACGCTGGGGATAGTGATTGCGGCGGCACAATTGCTGACGCAGCGGCCAGCCCAGTTGCTTTTATGGGAGGTTTTACTGGGTTCAACACCAAAATGGTGAATCCTGGTAAATCAGCAGTATTGGCAACCGGCTACCCGAACCCATTTGCCTCAGCTACGACCATCCGATATGAGATAAATACTCCTACTGACGTGAATATTTCAGTATTTGACCGCAGTGGGAAACTGGTACAGATGGTTGTTGATCAAAGCATGGAGGCCGGTGTGTACGAGGCCCGCTTTGAAGGCGAAAGCCTTCCAGCTGGTCTTTATTTTGCAAAAATTGCAACCAATGGAGGCAAGGATGTACAGGTATTGAAACTTGCGAAGCAGTAAGAAGTATTGAGCAGCAAGTTTAAAGTCACAAGTTCACAAAAAGTGCCGGGGCGGCTTAGCGTCGCCCCGGCACTCTATTTTGTAGTCAGGAAGGCTTCCCTATCAAAAATTCACCAATTCAATATCAAAAATGAGCGGGGCATTTGCTGGAACATCCCCCTGACCGTAAGGGCCGTATCCGAGCGCAGAAGGAATCAAAAAAGTGCCTTTGCCTCCTTTTCGCAAAAGCGGTATACCTTCTTGCCAACCTTTAATAAGATTTGCGAGCGGGAATGTGCGTGGTGTACCATTTGTTTGGTCAAAGACATCTCCGTTTTTCAGCAGTTTGCCCGTGTAATTAACCGTTACAGAACTCGAAATGCCCGGATGGCCGCCAGAACCTTCCTTTGTAATGATATAGTGCAAACCGGAGGGGGTTGATTGGGCTGTCAGGTTGTTGTCGTTCAGATATTCTTGAATTTTTTTGATGTCAGCCTGCAGTTGTTGTTCAAATGAAAGCTGTTTCTCACAGGAAAAACAGAGGATAGCGCAAAGTGCGAAAAGTAGATACCGCATGGAATAGTATGTGTTTGAAGTGTTTAAGAACTTTGAAAGGTTTGATGATGGCACAAAAATAGAAAGCCCGCACCAAAGATTTACTTCGTTGCGGGCTTTCTCCTATTGTCCTAATGACAATCAATGACGTTCAACGACGATGACTATTTACCCCAAATAAGACTTCAAATTCTCGCTGTGAATCTTGCGAAGGCGGCGGATGCCACGCTCTTTAATCTGGCGCACCCGCTCGCGGGTAAGACCGTAAAGTTCTGAAATCTCGTCAAGTGTGAGTGCCGTACGCCCATTGAGGCCGTAATAAGCACCAATTATTTCTGTTTCACGCGGCGACAAGGAGAAAAGGCCTTGGGCTACTTCCTCCCGCAGCGATTCTGCCATGAGCTGGAAGTCGGGATCGTCACCATTTTCAGGCACCATCACATCAAGCATCGTCGCGTCGCCCTCTTCCGTGCCTGGAAGGGGTGCGTCGAGCGAAACGTGGCGTGACCCGCTGTGAATGAGCTGCTGTATCTCGCGTTCGCTCATGCCGAGCAGCTCGCCGAGTTCCTCATCGGAAGGTTCGCGTTCAAATTCTTGCACAAAAGCGATGTAAGCTTCATTCACCTTATTGTAAGAACCCACTTTGTTGAGCGGCATCCGCACAATACGGCTGTTTTCAACGATAGCTTGCAATATGCTCTGGCGGATCCACCAAACTGCATAGGAGATGAATTTGAAGCCTTTGGTCTCGTCGAAACGGCGTGCCGCCTTGATAAGCCCTACATTGCCTTCATTGATGAGGTCAGAAAGGCTAAGGCCTTGATTCTGATACTGTTTTGCCACAGACACAACAAATCGCAGATTGCCTCGAGTCATCTGATCCAAAGCTTCCTGATCGCCTTCGCGGATGCGCTGCGCCAACTTAACCTCTTCGTCCGGGGTAAGCATGGAGAGTTTGCTTATCTCGTTGAGGTACTTGTCCAGCGCCTGGCTCTCGCGATTCGTGATCTTATGGGCGATTTTTAACTGGCGCATAGAATGAATGTTTTGAATGGTCGGTATTTGGAATCCAATTCTGCTTCTTAAAACATACTTGACGCATTTAGTTTCAAAAAAGTTGACACTTTTGCGTAAATGTTTGCATTAAATAAAATCAAACAGCAAAAACCAAGCCGCAAGAATACGAATTAATGTGGTCAATTGGAAGAATGTGGTCAATATGAGCACATTCACCACATTGGCCACATTCCTCTCATTGGCCACATTAACCTAGATATCCGAACCGCTGCAAGGCTTGCTCATCATCGCGCCAATTGTCCCGCACTTTCACAGTCAAATCTAGGAACGCTTTGGTCTGCAGGAATGTTTCAATATCCTTTCGGGCATAAGTTCCCAATTTTTTAATGGCAGAGCCACCTTTGCCAAGTAAAATGGCTTTCTGTGTTTCGCGCATCACATAAATTGTGGCGCGAATGTTGGCGATATCTGCCCCTGCGTTCGTTTTCGTCTCTTTGTAATCCTCAATACTTACCTCACAGGCATATGGGATCTCGTCGTCGTAGAGCTTCAAGATTTTTTCCCGGATAATTTCGCTGACAAAGAACCGTTCGGGGCGATCGGTTAGTTGATCAGGTGGGTAAAATGCTGGCCCTTCCGGAAGGTATCTCAATATTTTTTCAAGCAAAGCGGCTGATTGAGCATCTTTCAGCGCTGAAATAGCAACTACTTCGTCAAATTTTACATGTTTTTTCCACCAGCCGGTCGCGTCTTGAATCCGCTGTTCCGCCACCAGGTCTTTTTTGTTCAAAATAAGCAAAATGGGCACTTCGGTTTTTTTCAGTACCTCGATCAAAGGGTTGTCGGCTTCCAGCTCTTCCGTCATGTCAAACACAAAAAGCATAAGATCGGCATCTTCCACCGTACCTTCTACAAAGCGGTTCATAGCTTTGTGCATTTTATAGGTAGGTGTTTTCACGTAGCCAGGCGTGTCAGAAAAAACCATTTGGAAATGCTCACCAGTTAAGATCCCGATGATACGGTGGCGCGTGGTCTGCGGTTTGTGGGTAATGATGCTCATGTGTTCGCCAACTAGCGCGTTCATCAGGGTTGACTTGCCAGCGTTAGGGCGCCCGATTATGTTCACAAACCCTGTGCGAAAAGGCTTATTAATCGCTGTTTCAATCACTTCTTCATTCATTGTACATTGTTTTATCCGCCAAAACCCAGTCTACTTTGAAACTTTGAGCCACGTAGTGGCGACAACGTTTATAGCCCCAAAAGGTGGCCCATCAAGTCTTGTTTGGTTTGCAAATACAGCCGGCTGTCAGGCTGAGGCGGGATAATGATTGGTATCCGCCCTACCACTTCCACCGGCGACCGACGCAGGGCTTCCACCTTGGCCGGGTTGTTTGTAATCAATTCAACTTGTTGTATTCCAAGGTCTTGAAGGATATAAATAGCGCAATCATACTGACGGGCATCCACGTCGAAACCGAGGTGGGTATTCGCGTCGGCGGTATTCAGACCCAGGTCTTGGAGCTTATAGGCTTTGAGTTTATTGATCAAGCCGATACCGCGACCTTCCTGGCGGAGGTAAATGACCACCCCTGAACGCTCGGCAGCGATATGCAGTGAAGCGTCCAGTTGTTCGCCGCAATCGCATCGCCGTGAACCAAATACATCGCCCGTCATGCATTCCGAGTGGATACGAACGGCTACTGGTTGAGCAGGGTCGAATCCCTCGGCCACCAAAACGATGTGGGGCATACGCTCGGTGCTTTTTTCGGCGTAGGCCATCATTCTAAATGGTCCGTAACGGGTGGGGATGGGGGCTTCTACTTGGCGCTGCATTGTGTCGCAAAGGTAGTGCGAATGGTTTAGACCTTTGGCTTTTAACGTTGGCTTTTGACTTCTGCCAACTACTTACTGGTCAATCAATCCTCGGCCTTCCTTAACGATACGGCCTTCTTCGAGGAGCTTTTTCATCAAACGGTCAAGGATGCCGTTGATAAATTCCTTGCTCTTGTCGGTAGAGTAAATTTTAGAGATTTCTACAAATTCGTTCAGGGTAACTTTTGTAGGAATGGTAGGAAAGTGCAGCAGTTCACAAAGCGCCATTTTCAACATAATCATGTCGAGAATGGCTACGCGGTCGGCATCCCAATTTTTAAGGGTGGGCTGAATTTCTGCGAGCAATGCAGCATCTTCCTGTGCCGTAAGGACCAGAAGTTCTGCCCCAAATTCGCGCACTGTTTCATCAGAAGGCTCATGTTCCTGGTAAAAGGAGCCGCTAAGTGGCATTGACTTGAGTGTCTTCTTCATTGCCCCCATTACCAAAGATTCGTCATCCGCCCAGTTGTTGTAGCGGTCTTCCGTCATGTCAAGGAAGAGGTCGTTGGACGAGAGATACCGATATAATTCGATGAAAATCTTGGCATGATCTGCATCGGTCGGAGTCTCCAATGCCAGGTATGCCTTATATTCAGGCTGGTCGGAAAAGCCGTTGTAAAGGGAACGGATGTGGTCCTCGTCAATTGATTCGCTGACCTTGTATTTGGTCACGAGGTTGAGAAATTCGACGTGATTGGCGAGGCTGTGTGTACAGCTGTTGGTGCTCAGACGGGGTTCAAAAGCCTTGTCCTCGTCATTAGGGACAAGTTTGATGGCACGGTTTGCTGCATCTTTTTCGGCGTACTGCGCCACACGCAGTGTTAGATAGAGATGGTAGATGTAAAGTTCAAAGGCTTTCCAGATGCCGCCTTTGTATGCTTTTTGCAATTCGGCGAGTTCGAGAGACTCGTCGCGATTGAGCATATAAAGAAGTTGCATCACTTTGACTCGAACACTGCGTCGGCTGAGCATAAGGTTTCAAATAACTTTTGTTGATGATTGGGAGGGCAATAAAGTTTCCAAGGCAAAGGAACGCATTTCCGCCATCAAATTGCGGAATTAACGGGCACTTTTCTTTTTGAAAAAATTGATTTTCAGTAATAACACTGAAAATGTTGCTCGAGGCTGTAATTTTTGCCGAACTAGATTTACCTTTGCAGCCCAATTTTAACATTCGAATTTTTTCACCAACAAAAAGAAGGAGAAATCCATGCTCATCCTCGAGATTAAAGACGGCGATACCATCGACAA
>JBJXGZ010000025.1:0-13680 GCA_046160625.1 Saprospiraceae bacterium | reverse complement strand
AAATCACTTCATCGCTCTATCACTTCATCACCTCATCACTCTATCATTTCATTATCTTAAAACACTGATGTATCCGTTCGTTCCGAAAATCCTCTGGCACCGTCTGTTTTGAAACATCGCGGATTTCGGAAGCGCGAATGGCTGCTTCTTCCAGTTTGAACCGACGATAATTGGTTGAAAACCAGATTGTACCGCCCGGTGCGCAAAGTTGCAATACAGAATTAAGCATCCATACATGGTCGCGTTGGGTATCGAGTGTCCCGTTCATCCGTTTACTGTTGGAGAACGTGGGTGGGTCGAGAACAATGAGGTCAAATTGTTCGCTCACAGGCTCACGCAACCAGGAAGTCACATCGGCTTGTAACAAGCGATGCGGACCCGAAGAGAAGCCATTTAACGCCAAATTACGATCCGCCCATTGGAGATAAGTGTTGCTCATGTCCACCGTCAGCGTGGAAGCCGCAGCACCTGCTGCCGCGTACACCGTAAAGGAGCCGGTGTAAGCAAAAAGATTCAGCACACGTTTCCCGGCGGCCTCTTTACGCACCATTTGGCGCGTGTTGCGGTGGTCGAGAAACAGACCGACGTCGAGATAATCCGCAGGGCGGATGAGAAAATTCAACCCGTTTTCGTGTACGATGTATTCCGCGCCAGCACGGGAAAATCGCTCGTATTGACGCAGCCCTTTTTGCCGCTGTCGGTATTTCAAAAAAATGCTATCCGGGTGAATATCAAACACTTCCGAAGTAACCTGAACACATTCGGCCAACCAGGAAGCATGCTGATCTGGATCCATGCCGTGATCGCGCTCGTACTCGGCGATGTGCGCAATGCCCTCGTATATATCCACAGCTAAAGGCGTTCCGGGGATGTCATTGTCGTACACCCGAAAGCAGGAAATACCTTGTCGTCGCGCCCATTTTCCAAAATGCCGGAAGTTTTTAGTCAGGCGGTTTTTGAAAGGTTCAAGTTTACTAGTTGAAAGTTCCAAGTTGAAAGTTTTAAGTTTCAGGCGTGTCCAAAGTCCAACGTCCTTAATCCCGAGTCCTTATTTTGGTTTCCAGGCAACTCCCATCATCTCGGCATATTCCTCAAGCCGTCCAAGGCCAACTTCGGCGCGGCGCTTGTCTACATTAACCTCGTCTTCTATTTCGTGGAATTTCCAGCCTCCTGTGGCTTCATCGCGTACTACTTGAGAGCCATAAATCTGTGGTTGGCCTTTGTGCATACGGATTCGATCTACCAGCAAAGCCCAGGATGATTTTCGCAGCTCCCCTTTTTGTGCTGCAGCATCAATAAGTGGAAAATACAACTCCTGTTTCTCAAGCGGGGCGTGTTGTATCACAAGCCAAATATCGTCTTGCCGCGATTCCCCTACAAGCGATTTTCCCGGGTAACCATACTGTTGGATTATGGCTTCGGCTTTTGCCAGACAAAGTGAATCGTTGCGTTCCCAATCATGCATAAACTTGTGATTTTCAGGAGAGTTTTGAGCATATTTGGAACGGTACTCATCGTACAGGCGACGGTATTTTTGGTCTGCTTCTTTGAGGAGATCAAGTTCTTTGGCAAGTTCAAAATTAATACCGGAGGCTTTGGCGGCGGATAAAGTTTTTTCCAAAGTTTTTTTGCCCAAGTCAGAATCGCGCAGTTTTTCGAGTTCAGGGTATTCTGTTCCGATTTCCAAAAATTTGGCAGTCAAGTCCCAACTGATTTCCACTGCCTTGTCGGCAAGAGCCTGGGCTTTGGGCGCGTCATTGCACATTTGTGCACACCGGGCAGCCCGGAGATGACTCAATGCGCTGTGTTTGGATATCTCGAAAGCCCGTTCATAAGCTTCCAAACATGGTGTACATTGACCTTTCTGGAGCTCGCCTAGTGCGATATCAACAGCCTTTTTGTACTCAGGATTGTTGGGGCCGGTTTGTCCCAAAGCAAAAGTGGGGAAGGCAAACAAGGCTAGTATTAGGAAGTGTTTCATAAAGCTGATATTTAATCTGTGAGTCACATTATTAGCGTGATAGTGTTGAGATCAAAGACACTCCGGAAAAAGAAACGCTGCACAGCAAGTGCCCTGCAAACTTAAACCCCTTCTTTCAATAACTTACTAATCAACACCCTGTCAATCTTGCTCTTATCCATGTCCACAATCTCAAAACAATAACCTTCTGTTTTCAGCACATCGCCGATTTTTGGGATTTCACTAAGTTTATAAAGGATAAAACCTGCCAAAGTGGAATAGTCGGCATCTTCAAAATCAAACGCTTTGAGGCTTAAAGTTTCACGAAGCTCGTCAATCGGAATCATACCGTCTACTAAAAGGCTTCCGTCTTCACGGGTGACGATGTCGGGTTCCTCGGCATCATCAAGGTCGGGCAGGGTGCCGAAGATGTTTTCAGTCAGGTCGTGCAAGGTGATTATGCCCTGGGTGGAGCCATATTCGTCCACCACCACGGCAAAGTAGTTCCGCTCATCTCGGAACCGTTCCAGAATTTTCAACGCGTTCATCGTTTCCGGGATGTAAAGCGGCGGCGTGGTAATTTTGCGCAGGTCGAAGTCCTTTTTGACCTGGTTCCCAATATAATCCCGAAGTTTTACTACCCCGATAATATTCTCAATGTCGCCATCACAAAGCAAGAATTTTGTGTAACCACTTTCTCGAATGACACGATCATTTTCTTCCATATCCTCCTGAATGTCAATCCATTCAACATTGTTTCGGTGGGTCATAATGGTATAGGCATTGCGATCGGAAAAGCGCAGAATATTGGTTATGAATTCACTTTCTTTTGGTTCCAACACCCCTTGTTGGTTCGCCATTTTTACCATCAATTTGATCTCATCTTCCGAAATGCTCTGCTGGTCCTTGGGTTTAATGAAGAGCATTCGCATAAACATTTTGGTGCTCCAACTCAGAAATGCCGAAATCGGCCCTGTGATTTTTGTAATGAAATTCATCACGGGGGCACAAGCAATAGCCAATGGTTCGGCGTATTGTATAGCAATGTATTTGGGCGCCAACTCGCCCACGATCAGGGAGAAATACGTAATGAGGGTTACCACTATTGAAAGCGAAATCTGCTCTGCATAAGGCGCCGCAACGGCGATTTGAGACACAAACGGCTCCAGTAAATGACCAATCGCAACGCCTGCATAGGCACCTTCTACAATACTAATCAGCGTGATGCCGATCTGCATGGCAGAGAGATAACGGTCAATATTATCAAGGAGATCAACGGCAATGGCAGCGTTGCGGTTGCCCTTCATTTTTGCGGCTTCGAGGCGCGATCGTTTTGAAGTGAGAAGCGCGATTTCACCCAGCACGAGAAATCCGTGCAGGACAATAAGGACTACTACTATGGCAATTTCCATGAGAAAAATGCTGCTGCGCCGCTTTAAATAAGTGGGAACTATTGGCGCGGTTGCGAGGGGCGGCGTGGCAGCGAAGGCTTTTTACGGGAATCGGTCAAAAAAGTTGCGCCCAACTTTGTTCTGGATTCAGGGGCAAAAGTAGCCCATTTGCCAAATTTTTCTGATGAAAATTCTCAGGTTGCCTGTACAACGAGAAATTTTTTGTTAAAATTGAAAAAAAACTTTCCTTCCCCAACAATAAGCCCATACATTTGGCCTCGTCAATGGGCCTCTCGCTCAATCATTTCATCACCAACTTACTTTCTCTGCGTATCGGCTAAAACTTGTACACCAATTAAATTTCTGATTCAATTTAACTGGTTAACAGCAAAATCCGTTTGCTCATGCAAGTTATGCCAATGCTCCACGATCATGATCTGATCGCACGCTACACAGATGGTGATGAACAAGCCTTCGAGACACTTCTCGCTCGTTACAAGGCAAAAATCTACACCTCTATCTATCTCTTTGTGAAAGACCGCGCACTCGCGGAAGACATCTTTCAGGAAGTTTTCATCAAAATCATTGACACGCTCCGCAAGGGCAAGTACAACCACGAAGGCAAATTCGTGCAGTGGGCCATGCGCATATCGTATAATATGTGCGTGGACTATCACCGGCGCAACAAACGCCGCGCTCACATCAATCCAAACCCGGACTTCGACATCTTCGACGTGCTGCGTGTCAGCGATGAAGGTCCGGAGACCATCATCATGCGTTCTGAAACGCACAATCGCATCCGTCATTTGGTGGACGGGCTTCCGCCCGAACAACGCGAGGTGGTCATTTTGCGACACTACGCCGACATGAGTTTCAAGGAAATCGCAGGCCTGACCCGCGTCAGCATCAATACTGCCCTTGGCCGTATGCGTTACGCACTCATCAACATCCGTAAAATGATGTCCGAACGGGAAGTGGTGCTGCAATGAGGACTTCTGGACGTTGGATTTTTGGACCTTGGACAGTAGACTTTTGACTCCGTCCTTTTTTCTTAAAAATGCCATTATTCAGGGCCGCTCTTCCGTTGGGAGAGCGGCCTTTTTTTTCGTTGGTACAAGTCCAAAGTCCAATATCCAACAGTCCAAAGTCTTTCCGACCTTTGCGCCATGAACGCTATTCGTGAAACAAACTTTCAATTCCCTGGCCAAACGGCCTTTTACCGCGGTAAAGTCCGCGACGTATATTCTATAGGTGAACGGCTGGTGATGATTGCCAGCGACCGCATTTCTGCATTTGACCACATTCTTCCACGGGCCATCCCATACAAAGGAGCAGTACTGAATCAGATTGCCGCGTATTCACTTCAATCCACCCGCGATATTTGTCCCAATTGGCTGATTTCCTCGCCTGATCCAAACGTCGCTATTGGCTGGCGTTGTGAGCCGGTGCGCGTGGAAATGGTTATTCGGGGATATTTGGCAGGCCATGCCGCGCGGACCTATGCTTCCGGATTGCGCACTTTGTGCGGCGTGAATTTGCCTAAGGGCCTGCGCGAAAGCGATCCATTTCCCGAACCAATCATTACTCCTACCACAAAGGCTGAGGAAGGGCATGATGAGGATATTTCCAAAGAAGCAATTCTTGAGCGTGGGTTGGTTAGTGCGGAGGATTATGCCCAAATGGAGGCATACACCAGAGCGCTATTTCAACGTGGCACTGAAATGGCCGCAGCACGCGGACTGATCCTTGTAGATACAAAATACGAATTTGGCAAAAAAGATGGGCAAATCTTGCTCATGGACGAAATCCACACACCCGATAGCTCGCGCTATTTTTATGCTGATGGTTACGCTCAACGGCAGGAACGCGGCGAACGGCAGCGACAATTAAGCAAAGAATTCGTGCGCGAGTGGCTCATCGCCAATGGATTCCAGGGGAAAGACGGCCAGCAAATGCCTAACATGCCAGATGCTTTTGTCAAAGAAATTTCGGACCGTTATATCGAACTGTTCGAAAAGGTGACTGGGCGGCTGTTTGTAAAAGACGATTCAAAAAATTTGATTGAACGGATTGAGGAGAATGTCCTGGCAGCATTGGCGTTGCTCTAAATTTTTCGCTTCATTTTAAACCTCCCTCCCTTCCCCCAGTCATACTTCCAAACTCGCATGAATTGCAATTGACCGCAACTAAGAAGCCCGCAACGGACGAACAAATCATGGAACTATTGCGCTCCGAGCAGACTTTCGAGCGTGGGTTTCGGTTGCTGATGACGCAATATCGCGAGCGGCTCTACTGGCATATCCGTCGGATGGTGCAGTTGCACGATGATGCTGATGATGTGCTACAAAATACGTTCATTAAGGTTTACAGGGGCATTTTGCAGTTTGAGGGAAAGTCAAAACTATACACTTGGCTCTATCGGATTGCGACCAACGAAGCACTCACGCATTTGCAAAGTCAAGCACGGCATGTTTCTTCATCTCTGGATGACACCGACAACTTGCTTTCCAACCGATTGAAAGCAGATGAGTGGTTTGACGGGGATGCAGTACAGGCAAAACTCGTAATTGCCATTGCCGAATTGCCTGACAAACAAAAACAGGTGTTCAATCTCCGTTACTACGACGAAATGCCCTATGAAGAAATGTCGCAGTTGCTCAATACCTCCGTAGGCGCATTGAAAGCCTCCTTTCACCACGCAACTAAGAAAATTGAGGCAGCCTTTTTGAATTACGAACCATGAACCAATTAAAGCACAGACTATGAAAAAGCAATATTTGGACGAGGAACTGAAAACCATCTCTCCCTTACTCAAGGAATTAAAGGAGAAAGGCGACGGTTTTAAGGTTCCGGAAGGATACTTTGAGGATCTGGAGCATACGATTTTAGCACGTATAGAATCCTCGGGAGTTGCAGGTCGTCCAGCAAGGAAGGTCAACAAACGCCCCGGCTTATTTACCATATTCATCAGGCCTCAGGCCGCGATGGCATACGCTGCCGCATTGGCATTGATTTTGGCTGCTGTTTGGTTCATTCGTCAGGATGCTTCCCCTATTCAGGACGAACCGTTCGTAACAACAGAATTGACTGTAGATGACATTGAATCCTATGTCCTGGAAAATTTGCACGAGTTTGAGCCAGAGCAACTGGCTTCAATGACGCAAGAAGAAACTTCCGAGGGGGCCGATAAACCCGCCGGTAAAAATCAAAAGAAAAACAGTTCTGCTTCTGATGAAATCCATCCCGATGATTTGGACAAAATCCTTGATGAGATGACAGACGAAGAACTCGAACAAATACTTTAGGAACAAGTTATTATTCACCCGTTCCTCAACAAATAATCAAGAACATTTAGCTATGAACATCACCATGAGACATTTTTTATTCACCGTTCTGATTGTCAGCGCTTTTGGCACTTTGACACAGGCGCAAGTAGACCCCGATAAGCGCGATGCGCGCTTGGCTGCTTTTCGGGCCGAGGTTTTCACACGAGTCCTCAACCTTACTCCTGAGGAAGCACAAGGCTTTTGGCCTGTGTACAATGAATTTACCGACAAGCGAGAACAGGTACAGCAAGAATTGCGCCCTGCGAAGCAGCTCGACCAAATGAGCGACGCGGAAGTGGAAGACCAAATTAAAAGGCATTTTGAGAAGAAGCAACGCGAAATTGATCTGGAGCGTGATTCCTATGAAAAACTTCGCAAAGTGCTTCCACTTCGAAAAATTGCCAAGCTCCCGATGGCTGAGCGGGAATTCCGGGAATCGCTTGTAAAAAAACTCCAGGAGGCCCGTGAGCGCAAAATGGAGCGGCAACAAAACAGGTTGCCTGGGGGCAGAGGCCGCCGTTGAGTGGAAAAATAAAATAAACAGGAAAACCGCAAAACAGGAGAACAGGAAAATTTAAAACTACGAAGCACTTGATTTCGATAAAGGGGGGGATTTCGCCCTTTTTCGGATCACAATGTTCGGTTTTAAATTTTCCTGTTCTCCTGTTTTGCGGTTTTCCTGTTTAAGTGGGATATAGGCTAAAGAATTAGGTTCGCGTTACCTTTGCGCCCCTATGAAATCCTCCCCCTTCGTTTTATTCTTGTTCTTCCTCTTTCTTTCAGCTTGCGCTAATGCGCCTGGCCAGGTTGCCGCACCATCTTCCGCGTCAATGGCCACAGGGACTCCGACCTATGTTGAAGCATTTGTCCGGGAATACGCCCAATACTTCTCCGATTCGATTCGACTGACCAATACCCCGGGTGCGGCAATCGTCATTGTAAAAGACAGCCAAATCGTGTTCATGCGGGGTTATGGCCCACGCATTGCAGGCGGGCAGGATTCCATTGACGTGCATACGGTTTTTCGGATTGGTTCATTATCAAAGGGTTTTGCAGGGGTTTTGACCGGAATCATGGTTCAGGAAAAACTCCTGGATTGGGACGACCCTGTCCAAAAGCACTACCCGGCCTTCGCACTTCGCGACCGCAAGCATGCTGCAAGGGTGCGACTATGGCACCTGCTTTCTCATACAACCGGGCTTCCTTATCACGCCTTTACCAATCTTGTTGAAAAGGACTTTAGCATCCCTCGTATTGTAAAAGAGTACTTTCCCAAAGCCCCTTTGAGCGGAAAGGAAGGAGCGTTTTATGCTTATCAAAATGTGGCGCTTTGCGTCATAGAGGAAGTGATTTTGCAAAAAACAGGCAAAACCTATTCGCAACTTTTGACAGAAAAAATCTTCCTGCCTGCTGGAATGAACCAGACAACTTGCGATATTGAAAGCATTCGCAATCAACAAAATAAAACCCTACCCCATTTTACAACGGGCTTGGGTAATTGGCAGGCGGATTCCATTTCGCCACATTACTACAATGCCATCGCTGCTGGAGGCGTAAACGCCAGTATTGCCGACATGGGTGAATGGCTCAAGGTACTTCTAGGACATAAACCCAATATCGTTGCAGACAGTACACTCGAACGTGTTTTCCGCCCGGTAGTGAAAACCGACAAAGAGCGGCGAATCTTTCCGCATTGGTTACGACGCGATGCAGCTTCTTACGCGCTTGGCTGGCGTGTGCTGGACCATAACGGAGATACGATTCTATATCACGGCGGTTATGTCAACGGTTACAAAAGTGAAATCGCCTTCAACCGTCGTGAGGGCATTGGCATTTGTGTGCTTTTCAACGCCCACACAGCAATGAGCAGCGCCTGTATTCCGGCATTTTTTGAGCGATGGGACACGGCGAAAAGGAAATAAATCGGCTGATCAGGATACCTGACCAGCCGATTCAATAATTGTCAGCCAATGTGAGGTTATGCCTTTTTTTATGCTCAACTACCGCTCATTATTTTTTTGCAACTTGAACGCTGAAATAGGAACGTTTTGTTCATGCCAAAGGTCACTTTTAAAAAGGTGCTTTAAGTTCATGCACATCATAAAGATATACTTCCACTTTTTTCGCTATAAAGGCGATAGGTGCGTAATTAAGCAAAAACAAGGGCGATAACCGGGAAGCGACTCTCCTCTGGCACAGCTCCTCAGGCCTCATTTTACGCCAGATTTTTCCTATCGTTCAGTTTTGCATTTTGAAATCAAATTTTCTTTCTTCTTTTGCCCAACGAACAGGGTTGCGAAGAACCTTGTTTTTAAACCTTTTTTGTCCGAAAAAAAGATGTGTTCCGTATGAAGCAAACTTACAAAACTTTGACTGCCAGTCTCTTGTGCGTGTTGCTAGGAGGTGCTTGGCTCAATGCCCAAATTTCCATCAAAGGAAAGGTGCGCGATGCCGTAAGTGGCGACGATCTCATCGGAGCCAGCGTAGTGCTGGTGAACGGCGGAGGCGGAGCGCTTACCAACTATGACGGAGAGTTCATCCTTAAGGCTGAGGCGTTCCCAGTAAAGATCAGGTTCTCCTATACCGGGTACGAACCGCTGGAATTGGAGGTGACTGACGCAGCTCAAAAGGTAGATGTACGCCTCTCAGCTGCAAGCATCATCATGGAAGAGGCTATAGTAGTGGGGCAACGGATAGACGACAAACAAAAAGCTGCGCCGCTCACGGTGGAAAATATGGATGCCATTGCCATCAAACAAACAGCTTCTGTGAACTTCTACAATGGCCTTGGCAACCTCAAAGGTGTAGACCTTACTACTGCATCGCTTGGCTTTACGATCATCAATACGAGGGGTTTCAACTCTACCAGCCCTGTGCGCTCGCTCCAGATCATTGACGGGGTGGACAACCAGGCACCCGGCCTTAATTTTTCCCTGGGCAACTTCCTCGGTTCCAGCGATTTGGATGTGACTAAGGTGGACCTGATTCAAGGCGCGAGTTCGGCATTTTACGGCCCTAATGCGTTCAATGGAGTGATTTCAATGGAGACCAAAAACCCATTTGTACACAAGGGGCTATCGGTGTCCTTGAAGTCAGGCGAGCGCAATCTTTGGGAGGGCGCTATCCGTTGGGCAGATGCTTTTAAGAACAAAAAAGGGGAAGAGTTTTTTGCTTACAAGCTCAATTTTTTCCACCTCCGGGCCAATGACTGGGAGGCCGATAACTACGAGCCGGTAACAGGTACAGAATCGGGAGGAAAGTATTACACCACCGAGCAAAACCCTGGCCGCTACGATGCGGTAAATATCTATGGCGATGAGTACGTCGCACGTTTCGATGGATCTTCCAACCCTGCCTGGAACAGCGGTCGGGCAGGTCTGAACATTTACCACCGCACGGGTTACCGGGAAACCGATCTGGTAGATTATGACACCCGCAACACAAAGGCAAATGCTGCCCTGCATTTTAGAACCAATCCGGCAAAGGGCTTTGAATCACCCGAGCTGATCCTTTCTTCCAGTTTTGGGGCTGGAACTACTGTATATCAGGGCGATAACCGATTCAGTTTGCGCGACATTCTATTTTTTCAAAACCGAATTGAATTCCGCAAGAAAGACAAGTTTTTTATCCGCGCCTATGCCACCAACGAGGACGCAGGGAAGTCTTTCGACCCCTATTTCACGGCGCTGAAAATGCAGCAGCTTTCAAAAGACAACCAGCGCTGGGCCTCTGATTATGAAAAATGGTGGACTTCCCCCAATCTTGGTAATGTTTATTTTGGCAAAATGGAAGAGGAATGGGGTTTTCCGGTGCCAACCACCAATAATGCCACTGATGCTGAGCTTGCTGCCATTCAAAACTGGATGCTTGAATATCGTGATTCACTTGCTGTCCAACACTCCATGGCAGAGGCTTATGCTAACCAGGCAGGCACCTTGGGCACAGTGTACGATTTTTTTCAGCCCGGAACGGCCCGTTATGATTCCCTTTTTAATGACATCAGCTCCCGCAAATCAAATGAAGGCGGTACTCGGTTTTTTGATAAATCTGCGCTCTATCATGCGCACGGGGAGTATCGTTTTACCCCGAAATTCCTTAACTATTGGTCAGTTGGAGCAAATGTCAGGATGTACAGACCCGTTTCAGAAGGCACCATTTTCTCAGATACCTTAACCTACACTCAAGATATCAATGGGGTTGTAGTGGATTCCGCTTACCGCAAGATTCAAAACAGCGAATTTGGCCTGTACACGGGGGTAGAAAGAACTTTTGGCAACTGGAAACTGAACGGGACCATCCGGGTGGACAAAAACCAGAATTTCAAATGGCTGGCAACTCCGGCAGTATCGGCAGTGTGGAACCCTGCAGAGAATAATTATCTGCGGGCTTCTTTCTCCTCGGCCATCCGAAATCCAACCCTGACAGACCAATATCTTTACCTGAACGTGGGTCGCGCTACACTTTTAGGCAACATTACCGGGTTCCAAAATTTGATTACCCTGAACTCGCTTCGGGATTATTTAGCGGTTCCGTTCCCAACAACGAATTTGCTCAAGTATTTTGATGTAGCGCCCATCCAACCCGAAAAAGTAAAAACTTTTGAGTTAGGGTACCGCACCACCTTGTTCAAAAAACTTTATGTGGATGCAGGCTATTATTACAGCATATACGACAATTTCATCGGATACAATATAGGTATTGATGCAGAAATTGACCCATTCTTTGGACTGGACTACCGTTCAATAAAAGCTTACCGCGTGGCAGCAAACTCCACGAATACCGTTACTACGCAAGGTTTTGCCCTGGGCTCAAACTTATACTTTGCCGAATATTACATGATACAGGGCAATTATTCCTGGAATCGGTTGAATACGGCGGTGGACGACCCCATTATTCCAGCCTTCAACACTCCTGAGCACAAGTACAATGTAGGCATCAGCGGGCGCGATATGCCGCTTATTCGAAAAAACAAAAAGCTACTCTGGGGCTTCAATGTTAACTACAAATGGATAGAAGGCTTTACATTTGAAGGTTCCCCCCAATTCACGGGCTATATTCCAACCTACGACATGGTGGATGTTCAGGTAAATTTGAACGTAGTACGCTGGAACACGACGATTAAACTTGGTGCGGCAAACATTCTTGACAAACGCCGCTATCAAACGTATGGCGGCCCACTTATCGGTCGAATGGCCTATGTGAGTATGGTGTACGATTGGAAGAAAAAATAGGGTACGATACACAGTAAAAATCCAGTTCTTTTGGCTGATTTTTCCTGTTTCAATAAGGTCTTGAAGAATATTTTTGTTCCAAATGATCCCAAACCAAGGTCAACTCAATTGACAAAATCAACAATCATTAACCTAACTCATCGTTTTGGACATGAAAAAATTTGCCACTCTCTTTGCCCTGCTGTTCCTATTTATGGCAGTCACCGCAAACGCTCAAGAGCGTTACAAAGCAGAGGTTTTCTCTGAAGTGACCTCGAACATTGACTTTTACGGGTCAAACTTCACTGTGCTCACGCTCAGCACACCATTGATGCACACAGCCCGTCAGCCGCTCGCCATGCGCGTTTATCAGCCAGTAGGCGACACCGAAACGGAGCGCCCCTTGATCATTTATCTGCATACGGGCAACTTTCTGCCGTTCCCGCAAAACAGCGGCTGTTATGGCACGATCAATGACTCTTCCTGCGTAGAGTTTGCCACACGCCTGGCTAAAATGGGTTATGTGGTTGCAGTGGCTGACTACCGCCTTGGCTGGAACCCTCTAGCCACAACGGAGCTGGTGCGGCGCTTTACCCTCATCAATGCTGCTTATCGTGGAGTACAAGATGCGCGTACCTGCATCCGTTTCTTCCGCAAATCTGCTGATGTTGGCGGCAATCCATATAAAATTGACCCCGAAAAGATCATACTCTGGGGACAAGGAACAGGGGGCTATATCTCCCTTGCCTGCGCTACTTTGAACAACTATAGCGACATCCTCAACACCTCGGAGCCGGGCAAATTCATGCTCAACGCTACCACTCCAATGATTATTCAGCCTTACAATGGCGACATTTATGGCAACCCACCGGCACCTCAGCAGCATTGCATAGTAGATGCTACCTACAATTCTTTCACTGGCATTCCGATTGGCGATACACTTTGTTCGCCCAATCACGTAGGCTATTCTTCCGATTTTGCCATGGCTGTAAATATGGGTGGAGCTTTGGCCGACAAGTGGTGGTTGGATGCCCAAACTCCACCAATCGTTTCTTTCCATGTGCTGACCGATCCCTTTGCTCCTTGTGGTGATGGTTTGGTAGTAGTGCCCCTGCCTCCAGATTTCCCTCCTGTGGTAAACGTGACCGGATCATGCGGTCTTCAGCAAATCATTGAAGACGACTTTCACACGAATGATATTTTCAAGAAATCGGACGATTGCAACAACAATGTTTTTGTCCAGAAGGCAAACTCAATGAATGGTGGACGGGCTGGTTTTTATCCGTTTTATAACACACCTGCAAGTCCGACCGGTGGCCAACAATCTGGTCCATGGGAATGGGCTGCTGTGCCACCGGCTACTGCTAACTGCAATACAAACTCAGTGACAGCCCGTACCTACATTGATACCATTGTCGGGTACGCTACTCCTTTGGCCTGTCGCGCCCTCAATCTTTGCTGCCTCGTAGGCACCGAGGATCTGATAAAAAGCGAAATAGATCTTACCATCGCTCCAAATCCAGCTAGCAACGAAGTGACCCTTACGGTGCCGAGCGAGTTTTTGATGCAGGGTCTTGAACTTTTCGACGCCAGTGGGCGCTTGGTGCGTTCCATGTACGGCATCAACCACAGCTCCGCTATCTTGGATCGTGGAAACCTTCCGCGCGGTATTTATACTGCCAAGGTGTATTTCGAGGAAGGTGTGATGGCAAGAATGATTGTATTTGAATAATTGTAAGGCGAAATTCATTTCGCCTTTGCAATAAGTATTAAAGCCAGGCGGCGGCACGGAT
>JBJXGZ010000024.1:0-6855 GCA_046160625.1 Saprospiraceae bacterium | reverse complement strand
AGAGACGCGGAGCCTTACAACTTGATTAGCACAAACTCCGCGTCTCTGCGCCTCTGCGGTATAAAAGCATTCTTAAGCCGGAATAACACCTTCATTTTCCTTTTTCCATTCCTCAAAACGATCTCCCGGCAGAAACGAGATTTTCTGGCCAAAACGCCCGGGCGCCCGTAAACAGAGGTTGACAATACGACGCCCTAAGCGCGTTTTTTCTTCTGTTTTTTCCACATCGCCCCAAGGGTAGCGCACAGTAGTCCAGTAATTTGTAACAAAAAAATGCGTCGCGTTGGCGTCCACGCGCTTCAAGCGCCAGATAGTACGACGCACCAAAAACAGCCAGCCAAGCCACAATGCAAGTAGAAATGCCTGTCCCCAAAGGAGGGGAAAAGGCAGATAGAGATCTTCTTCCGGGATGAGCAAAAAGCTGAGCAATAGCCCACCTAGAAATACGGTGCCAAAAATGGGCATGAATACCCGCCAGAACAAGGTAGAATTGGAGGAGAAGCATTCCGTTTGGTCTGCCGAACTGGGTTGCTGATTTTCAGCGTTTTGATTTTCCATAAAAAATTGTGCCGCGTCCCGCATTGGCGGGGCGCGGCACAAAAGTACATCGTTCAGCAGTACCGTTTTTACGGGTTGTTGCAAACATCGCGACCAGTGTTCACGCATTTGAGCACCTTCAACAGTTCGAGGCAGTGCGCGGGTACCAGCAAGCTTACATTCACATTTCCGAGCGTCAGGTCAGTTACGCGCAGCAACTCGTTCACGGTGGCATCCTCTCCACCGGCAAGCCCCTGCCGCACGATGAAGTGCATCGGGCATTTGAGGTCGGTTTTCAATCTCTTCAGGCCCAAACCCGGGTTCAAGCGCACCAGAATTTTCAATTTCATGGCTTCGCCAAGCAGTGGGTTGACGATGTGACCTCCACTGAGTGGGTTTGACATCAAGGTGCAAGCCGGAGCCTGTGCTCTCGCGTCGTCAAATTTCAAGGCGGTAGGCACTACCCCAGTGTATGGCAGCCATTGCACCACACAACTGCCTTGACCAGCTGGGAGCGTAACAGTCGCTGCGGTTTGTCCCCAAACTAATGGACCTGCTGCGAGCGCTTGTTCAATGAGGGGTGTAACATCTTTTGTGATCGTTTGGATACACATGCTCTTGTTCCCACAGTTGTCCTCCGCTGTCCATTGCCGATCTTTGATGCAGAACCATTCGCAGTCGCCAAAAATGTGGGTGTCGCTGTGGCTTATACTTACATCCATATCACAGTTATCATTGGCGACGGCTGTACCCGTTTTTCCTACTGACATGTCACAGGTTACAGTAACATTAGCAGGGCAATTGATAGTGGGGGGTTTTTTATCTTGTACATTGATTTTTTGTACACAGTTGTTGACATTTCCAGCTGCATCCTTCACGGTCCAAGTCCTATTAATGGTGAATTCATTGAGGCAAGACCCGGGGACGATTACATCAGCAAAATTCGGGGGCAAAGGGCCGCAGTTGTCGGCTACAACTGGGAAACCTACCGCAGCAGGAGAAGTAGGGGCCTCACAACTTACCAAAACATTCGGTGGGCAAGCAATGGACGGCTTTTCGTTGTCTCGAACGGTTATCGTGAAGTTGCAAAAACCCTGATTGCCCAAAATATCCGTAGCCGTGCAGGTTACGACTGTGTTTCCAACAGGGAATGTGCTTTTCGGGGCAGGGATGCAAGCTGCGTCAACCGGACAATCGCTACTCGTGGTGGGCTTAAAATCCACCTTCGCCCCGCAAACGCCAGCATCATTGTTTACAATTATAGCAGCGGGACAATTGATCACAGGAGGTGATGAATTAAAACTGCCTTCTTTGATAAAAACGCCAGAATCGAACACAGGATCACTGGCATCTTGAACACCAAGCTTAAAGTGATATGAATTGCATGGTTTCAAGGCCACCTTCGCCGTCAGCACTACGGTTTTGCCATCATATTGCACGGTAGTAGCACCGGCCAAGCTCACAAAAAAAGCAGGGTCGCCAGTGCCAGGGCTGCCGGGACTGTGTGGAGGGACAGCAAAATCTCCGCACTCGGGTGGACCTACTGAATTGATAGAAACGGCTTTAGAAGTACTGGGGATCAACGCAATGTTTTCGTCATCATAAGCTGGCCCACCTCCCGGCCTCGGCCCCGACACTAAAAACCCAAAAACATCATTGAATTCGCTACAGTAATATTCCACGTACTCCTCAGATGCAAAAACATATTGGAAAGTGACCTGGTTGCCAATTGAGACGAGGTCAAATTCTAAAACGCAAGCATCGAAAGTTTGTGGGGTAGGAGTGGGAAGCAATTCGTCAAGGTCAGCATTGCCCGGTACACCATTAGGCACACCCGCACCATCCAAGTCGTTGGGATGTTCAGCTATGCTGACTTGACCAGAGGTCAACAAAATCCCTTTTCCAATACCAATTTCATCAATGGCTGGTCCGGTGGCAAAAGTGCCAGATGCCCCTGGTGGGCATTTCAGAACTGGGTTTGTAATAGTCACACCGGACCCAACTAATTTGGCGGCCAGGTCTGCTGCATTTGGATTGCTTGCAACGTCCAATTGTGCAAACGCATCGAAAGAATGTGCGAAAGCCAACATGAACAAGATGAGTTTCAAAAGAGGGCTATTTTTCATGTTTTTTTGTTTTTAAAGTTTGCAAAAGGTGAGAAAGTGGTGATTGGACTATTGCTTGGGTAGTTGACTCAGGTAATTGTTCCAGTCCCTGGCTTTCCAAGTTGGTTTCGAGCGAAGGTTGAGGATGACGCTGGTACTTTGCTTTTCAAAATTCACTCGAAACGTTACTAACTCTGTGTTCCAGTTGTTGAAAAACTCCTCGGCTTTTTCCTTAGAGGCCAAGCCCATAGGGCCAATGTCCAGTTGAAAAAGATAACCGAAAGCGGCCGTCTCGTCTAGCGAGAGCACTTTGGTCGTCTTGTCGTACTTTGCTTTTGAAATGGGGGTTTGGGCATTGAGCTCAGCAATACCAGAGAAGCCAAAAAAGACTGCGAGTGCAAGCGAAATGGCTTTCAAAAATTTGAATGGTTTTTTCATAGATTGGAAAATTTTGAGTGAAAGTTGAAATTGGTTGAGAGGATTTTGTGGTTTCGAAGTAATGTCGTTGTTTAGGTTTGGCGTGAACACTTTTGTTAAAATATTCAACTAGGCGGCCACAAAAGTCAAATCGCGCTAAGCCTTCGGCAGTTAATTCCTGATAAATTTCGGATAAAAAACGCGTGTCCCCTGCAACAACCTGTTGCAGGGGACACGCTAATATTTTGAAAACCACTTGTTTAAATAATCAATCAACCTCCACGCTTATCCCGCTTTTCTTTTCAGTTCCCTCTCCATTCTTTTTATCAGAAACCCTGATTCGGCTACCGCCCTTAAGTTTTCGGGCTATAGCAGAATATGGCCCGGTCACTACGGTTTCTCCTTCTTGCAAACCGGACACAATTTCAATGTAATCATTGTCCTGAATACCTGTTTTCACCTCACGAATTCCAACCGTATCTCCTGTGACCACGAACACAATCTCCTTGATTATATCGTTGTCTTTTTTACCCGCCGAAGCTTCAGCGGAGGCGGGTTGATTTTCCTCGTCTTCCTCGTTCTTTTTATCTTTATCCTTTTCGTCTTTTTTGTCTTCATCACGAGCGGTGACTGCGATAATCGGCACCGTTAGGGTTCCCTCGGCAGTATGCGTGAAAACATCCACCGAAGCCGACATGCCTGGGCGGAATGGATAGCGGCGACCATCTTTCAGCAAATCAATATAGGACGCTGGGTCCATACGGATTTTGACCACAAAATTGGTCACCTGATCTGTGTTGAGGCTCACGCCGCCGATGCTCCCCACGTTACTTGCGCTGTTGGCTATCTCTGTCACTTTTCCTTTGAATTTGCGCCCCAGATAGGCGTCCACCTCAATGTCAGCATCATCGTTGAGGGACACTTTAAGGATATCGTTTTCGCTCACGTCTACTTGAACTTCCATGCTGCGGAGGTTGGCAACGCGCATCATTTCGGTGCCGGCCATTTGGAGGGTCCCCACTACACGTTCCCCTTTTTCTACGTTCAATTTGCTGACGATGCCACTCACAGGGGCTGTTATGATGGTTTTTTGGAGGCTGGTGCGAAGTTCCTTTAACCGAGCCGAGGCACTGTTGATACCGTATTCTGAAACCCGGACACCTGCCTTGGCACTTGAGAGATTGCTTTCGGCAGAACGCAAACTCGCCTCGGAAGCGGCTACTGCACTTTCGGCAGATCTCAGGTTACTCTCCGAAGTCTCAAATTCGGAGGTAGAAATAACCCCGTCTTTATACAGTTTTTCGTTGCGCTGGTGGGTGTTGCGCGCCACTTCAAACAGAGCCAGCACACGCTTTCGGTCCGCTTTCAATTGCTCTATTTGGGCATCGCTGCCTTGTACGTTGGAACTTGAAATTTCGCGCTGGGAACGGGCGGTGCTTACCGATGCCTCGCCTTGTTCCACGGCGCTCTGGTATTCATCAGGTCTGATTTTAGCTAATATTTGACCGATCGTGACGGAGTCGCCTTCTTTTACATAGAGTTCGGTGATTTCGCCGGAAACATCAGAACTGATCTTGACTTCTGTTTCCGGGAATATTTTGCCACTTGCACTCACGGTCTCCTTGATGGTGCGCCTTTCGGCCTTTTCCACCGTCACTTCCTCGCCTTTTGGTTTTTGGCGGCCTTTGATTACCGCTGCCACGATCAGCAGCACGAATACGCCAATGAGTACATAAAGCAGGGTTCTTTTTTTCCGTTTGGGCTGTAGACTTGCCATGTTTGTGTTGATGCCTTTGATGATCAGAAAATTGATTTAGGAACGGGTGAATAATAACTGGTTACTTTCAGTTATTATTCACCCGTTCCTTCGGGGGCGAAGGTCAATTTTGCAAAGCGTGACGGCTATAAGACTTGGATAAAAGGCGGCAAATGGCAGATGAAGATTCATCTTCACCCTTTTTTCGTGATATTTGCGCATCAATTTTCTACACTTCCGCATGAAAAATCGTACATTATTACCCGCGTTACCCACCATTGCACTGGCGAAAGCGGGTCTCATCCTCTTTCTCCCAACGCTCCTGTTTTCCCAACAAAAACCATCCTTACCCTACATTACACCAGACGCTCCCACATGGATGCATCAGTTGGGAGCAGAAAACCCCAATGTCTTTGAAATTCAAAAGAATTATGCCGAATATTTTGAAAATCAACCCTTTGAAAAAAATTCTTACACGCAGTATTTTAAACATTGGATGCACTGGGCAAGGCCTTTCGTCCAGGCGGATGGTTCGATAAAGGAACCGACGATGAAAGAAATTGCGGAGAAAGAAAGCGCAGTTTTAGCACTTCGTTCCAAGGCTCAGCAAAGCGATAATTCCGCAGGCTGGAGCTTTCTCGGTCCCAAACAAACCTTCGATACAGACGGGCTTACCGAGGTGACCTGGCAGACGAACGTTTATTCTATTGATATTTCGCTTTCCGATCCCAATGTGCTTTATGCAGGTGGCGAAACCGGAGGTGTCTGGAAAACAACAGATAAAGGCCTTCACTGGCAATTGCTTACAATCAATGTGCTACATGGCTCTTTCGGTGCCGTGAAAATCCATCCAACCGACCCAAACATCGTTTATGCGGGAACCGGGGGGAAGATCATTAAAACCACAGATGGCGGTGCAACTTGGGCTACGGTTTACAGCGAAAGTGGGCTTTGGGTAAACGACATCGCTATTAAAACCAACCAACCAGATGTAGTACTAGCCGCCAGCGACCAGGGCCTGCTTCGCACAGCCAATGCGGGTGCAAACTGGGCAAAAATCCATACGCAGCAGACTTGGGCAGTAGAGTACAAGCCTGGCGATCCTAACACGGCATTTTGCATTCGAAAAAGCGGCACGGGATCTGATTTCCGGGTTTCGACCGATGGTGGCGCCACGTTCAACAACTCAAATACAGGATGGTGGACACCCGCTGCGGGTATGACCGTCACAGGAGGGATGATCGCTGTCTGTCCTTCAAATCCTTCGAAAGTGTACGCCTACTTATGCGGAGAAGGCGGCAATTTGGGTGGCTATGTTGGGGTATTCAGAAGCAATAACAGCGGCGGAACCTGGGCAAATACCCACCCCACCAATGCCATTGGACAGCCTTATTCCATCCCTGCGCACACGAATTTGATGGACGCAAATGGGGTTGATTGGTTTACACAAGGTTTTTACGATATGGCGATTGTGGTGAATCCAGCTAATGACAATCAATTGATTGCGGGCGGATGTTCGTGGTTTAAAAGTGTAGATGGCGGCGCGACCTGGACGGCTCTTGGTTCCTACGTGGGGGGGTTGTCTTGGAGCCACCCCGATATTCAGGCTTGCGTTGCACTCGGCAACGATCTCTGGATAACCAGCGATGGCGGCATCAATTATTCCAACAATTTTGGGCAAAGCATCCAGGCGCGGATGAATGGCATTTCAGGCTCTGATATGTGGGGTTTTGATTCGGGTTGGAACGAAGACGTGCTGGTGGGAGGCCGCTACCACAATGGAAATATGGCCTGGCACGAGAGTTTTCCCGAAGGGAAATTTTACCGGATGGGCGGCGCGGAAGCCGCAACTGGATATGTAAACCCTGGCCAAAATCGAAAAATGTACCACTCCGATATCGGAGGCCATGAAGTGCGCGGTGGTTTTCTGAACGGCGTAAATTCTTTTCCCGTCGGACTTTTTCCCAATGAAAGTTACGCTTACTATGCCAATTCAGAAATGGCCTGGGATCCGCGCTGCTGGAACATGGTCTATCTCGG
>JBJXGZ010000023.1:0-78447 GCA_046160625.1 Saprospiraceae bacterium | reverse complement strand
CGGGTGACTTCGAGTCACCCGGTGAGTATCAGCCGCAAAGCAACATTTCTTGTCGTGAAGACATTGAGTGCAAGGTTTAGCAAAAGTTGATAAATATCGGCCTAATCCATCTCTTTATCCAGTTTATAGAATGAAACTTAATTTCGTCGCAAAACCAATCTGCCTATGACACCTACAATCCATAGTTTTAAAGTCAAGCAACAACCTTCATCCGGTAAATATTGGCCATATCTATTTTTCCTGTTTGGATTCACGGGACTGATCATCGGAGGCAACGATTCAAAATTAGGAGGCTATTTCATGGTGCCTTGCCTTATTGCAACCGTTATCTCTGCTATTATTTGCTGGCAGAAGGCAAGAGGCGAAATTCAAACCAATAAAGATGGAATGAGCCTGCAAATTGTGAAAGCGGGGTTCAGATTGGCTTTGGGAACAACCCATTTCATGTGGCAAGATTTGGAATGGTTCAAATACGACGATGGAACGGTAGATACCAGCCCTGATTTGGAATTAAAATGGCTCAATACTTCGGTCTTGTGTTTTGAGGATGGCGATATAAAGGCATTAAGCGAGTATTTACATACTTTTTATCCAGAAAAAGGCAGAAATCCGCCAAAAATCCGTTATGGTTGAGAATCTAAATTCACCCAATGAGCATTGAAAAAAGACCCAATACCCGCGCCCGCCGCATATTCCTGGCATTAATAAGCGTCCTCATCGCGGCACTATTGCTCTACCTTTTTTTACCGCGCAATGCAGGCGCTTTCCGCGCCGTGCCCGGCCAAACTTCCCTGCTGTTGGAATGTAATGGCTTACTCCGGGCCAAAATCCTGACCAACAAAACCGCCGACGCACATTGGAGAGAAGTACTGCACAGCGCGCTTTTTGAGCGTTGCTTTAATGACACCGAGGCCGCGCTGCAACTATTCAAGCACGACCCCGACATTTTCAAAGCCTTAGCCAAAAACAAGGCCCTTGCCGCCTTCTCGCTTCATCCGGCTGATAGTCTACACGCCCTTTTCGCCCTTGAACTGGACGAGGATTTTGACTTGGAGAAAGCGTTGAAAACCAACAAACTGACCCCAAAATATTTCCCCCACCAATTCCACGGCAACGATATTTTCAACGTTCACTTATCCAAAACTGAACGCCTCGAAGTAGCCGTTTCTGGTCGACTTCTGCTCTTTTCTCGCAGAGCCACTTTGGTGGAAGATGCGCTCGCCCAACTCGAAAATGCCCACAACTGGTGGGCCGACCGTCCTTATATTTCTAATCTGCCAGAAGCTGCATTCCGACTGCACCTGCGTCCCGATGCGCTCGCAGAACAATTGCGGGGCCAAATGAACCCGCGCTGGCGCGGATTACCCGATTTGCTGGCGCGAAATGTAACGTGGCTTGGGCTTTCCTGGAATGGAACGGAAATCAAGACCTTGGCCGAAACCACGGGCTTTCTGAGCACCCTAAACAGTTGGGGTGAACCTCCTACCGATGCGATTTTCAATGTTTTGCCCGACAATACTGCGTTTTTGGCGCGGGCAGGCTTAGGGCATATTCCCGAATTTTTCAGGGAAATTGGCGATGGTCGTGCCAGCGATTTTGAACAATATGTACTGCCGTGGGTGGGCGCCGAAGCCGCAATTGCCGTTACAGAACCGCTCTCTCCTTCCCTCACTGGCGATCGGTTGTTGCTGCTCTCAGTGCGTGATAGTGCGCTGGCACTCAACGGCCTGCGTGCTTTTGGAAAAGAACGTGGAACGATGCCCATTGCTTCCGGCCAGTACCAAATGTTCGAATTGCTGGGCTTCCAAAATTCATCGCTGGTGAAACCACTTTTAAGCAACGATGAGGCATTTCGAAACCCTGTTTGCACTTTCGTGGATGGCTTCGCCGTCTTTGCTCCGGATCGCTCGTCGCTGGAGATTTTTTTAGACAAATACCTTGTAAATCAAACCCTTGCGGCCAATACCGATTTTCTTCAATTGCAACAAAAGGTTTCCCAAAAAGGCCATGCCTCATTCTTGTTGAATACGGCTTACTTGCCCAGCCTTTTGCGGAATATTTCTGGAATTGAGTGGGAGACTTCGCTTGCAAAAACAGGATTTATTGCGGTGGAATGGCTGCCGGGCTTTGGCCGAAAAGCAGAGCCAGTACTGACCACACAAGCCCTTTCGCAACCGCTTGCCGAGACGGATATATTATGGAAGTCCGTGCTCGCCGCACCCGTAATCACACAGCCTTACCTTGTGGAACAGCCTGAAGGCAAAATCTTTGTACTTGTCCAGGATTTGAAAAAAAACCTGCATTGTCTTGATGCCCAAAACGGCGAAAGTGTCTGGAGCCGCCCATTGTCAGACCGGATTCTTTCCGATATCCGGGGCATAGATTTCTATGGCAATGGCATGAAATGTTATACGTTCAGCACGGCCAAGCAGATTTTTACACTCGATGAAAAAGGGCTTGATATTCAGGGTTTCCCGTTCAATCTTCCCACCCGAGCTAACATTGGTGTGACAGTAGTAGACTTTGATCAGAACTCAAAATTCAACTACTTCGTGGCTTGTGGCAATGACAAAATTTACGGTTTTGGCCATTTGGGAAGGCCGTTGGATGGCTGGAATGGTGTGGCGATCCCTGATAATTCAACGACTGGTAAAAGGAAGACGAAGGGCAAGGACCCTGTTGGTCAATCAATCCTTCATTTTCAGCACAAGGGAAAGGACTATTTGGCCGTTTTGACCGAAAATGGTTTGCTTTCGGTTTTTGGCCGTGATGGGGCTTTGCGTTTTCCGCCTGTTCAACTGGAAGGAATACCAGAAGGAAGCGAAGGCATCGTCAATTATTTCAGTCCCATGGCAGTAGATGCCGGCTCGACCACTCCACGAATTTATACCAGCAACACAGAGGGTCATGTTATTGCTTGCGACTTGCAGGGCAAGGTGTCAATGGATAAAGTAGCCAGTCTTGGTGGCACCGTGGCGGCATTTGGTCAGTTGACAGGCGATGCCCGTTTCGAGTGGGCCGCTTTCGAAGGGAAACGTTTGACCGTAGGCACCTGGGGCAAACAACTTTTCAAATCTCAATTCCCTGAAAATCAGCAAATCGTGTTTTTTACCCAAAGCAAAATTGCCACGGTGGACGAACGCGGAAGGCGTATTTGGATGCTCGACAACAAAGGAAAAATGTTGCCAGGATTCCCTCTTGGCGGCAATACCAAGTTTGAATTTGCTCTAATCAACGGCGTAAACATGTTGGTGGTTGGTAATGGAAACGGGGTATGGGCGTATCGGGTGCGATAGAATTTGTATGTTTGCATCAATCAATAATTTCACGCAACGACGCAACGATAAACGTCCTTGATAATCAGAACGTTGCGCCGTTGCGTGAAATAAATCACTTAACATTTTAAACAAACACCATTATGGCAATTCTGAAAGTCATTGAAATCCTCAGCGAATCACCTACCAATTGGGAAGATGCCACAAAAAAAGGCATTTCTAAGGCCTCTGAGTCGGTGCGCAACATCCGCTCTGCACATGTGCAAAGCCAAAGCGTGACGGTGAAAGACGGAAAAGTGCAAATGTTCCGTGTAAACCTGAAAATCAGTTTCGAGGTAGAGAGCTGAGCCTCATGATGGCAGGGGTTTAAACCCTTGTGAGGCCGTCTTTATGATTTAAGATTTACGATTACATGATTGTTGATTTTTGAAGGAATGTGAGATTTTTTGATGTTTTATGGATGATGTAGTGCTCTATCGGCAGATCAGCCATCATAAATACCCCATCTTCCATTTCCTTCAAAAATCAACAATCATGTAATCGTAAATCTTAAATCAATTTTTTCATCTCAAAAAAACCGACATTTCCACAACGTCCCGTATCCGTACATCAATGTCGTCGCGCATGGTGGTGGCCAGGGACAATCCCACATAATCGGCCTTCACGGGAAAGGATTTGTGCTGGCGATCTACAAGCACCGCCACTTCTACTTTTTTTGGCACAACTTTCAAAAGCGGCTGCACGGCGTAAAAAATGGTGCGTCCGGTATTTGCCACATCGTCCACGATGACGATAGGCTTGCTGCGCAAATATTCCGCCTTCGTACCCGCATCCATCATGGCTTCTATTGACACAGAAACCTCGGCCGATGAAGCAACCAATTCCACCAGTGGTTCATATTCCACGGGGTTGGCAGGATTCAGCCGGATGCGCATAAGTGTCAGGATGGTACTTTTGGTTGCAACCGCTTGTAACTCTGCCAATAAAAGTTTGGCAAAACCGAGGCCGTTGTTGTTCAGTCCGGCCAGGATGATTTCCGGTTCGCCATAGTTACGTTCCAGAATTTCGATGGCGATTCGGCGAATTTTTTGTCGGATCTGGTGGTCGGTAAGAATTTGCATAACAGATGAGAAACGAGAGAGCGGGTGAAAGCGGTGAGAGATACTTCGCTCGCACCCAATTTGACTCCGAAATTCAAGTGCAAAAGTCCAACCATCGCGCTGTATTTTGCGCCTCGAAAACGAATTATTTATGCTTCAATCTCTCCTTTTTATTTTGGTGGCTGGCGCGGCCACCTGGTTCGCGTGGAAAGGCTTTGGCCGGGTGTGGCGGAACATTCAACTCGGCAAGCCCGAAAAGATCGGCGGACAAGCCGGGCAACGCTGGCGCAACGTACTGCTTGTGGCAATGGGACAGCAAAAAATGTTCAAAAATTGGCTGCCAGCAGTGTTGCATTTGTTTATTTACGTCGCTTTTGTAATCACCCAGGTAGAGTTGATTGAGATATTTGTGGATGGGATATTTGGCACCCACCGATTTTTTGCGCCGCACCTCGGCGGGTTTTACACCTTTGTCATCAGCAGCATAGAAGTGTTGTCGGTGCTTGCTTTTGTGGCTACCATTATTTTTCTGGCGAGAAGAAACCTGCTGCGCCTCCCCCGATTTTGGAAACCAGAGATGAAAGGTTTCCCTTTCCGCGACGCCAACTTGATTCTTTTGGGCGAGATCATCCTCATTACAGGAATATTCTGCATGAACGGAGGGGATAAAGTGCTGCAAACCAGAGGTGTAGAGCAATATCACCTCACGGGTAATTTCGCTGTGAGCACCTGGCTTGGACCTATGCTTTTTGGCGGCTTGAGTGATGCTTCGGTTATTGCGATCGAACGTTTTGGCTGGTGGCTGCACATTTTCACCGTGTTCGGATTCCTTTGTTATCTGCCGTATTCCAAGCATTTACACATTATTCTGGCATTCCCAAATACCTGGTACGCTCGCATCACGGCGAAAGGGCAGATGGATAACATGCCCGAAATTCAGAAAGAGGTGCGAATAATGATGGGGCTCCCCCCCCTCCCTACCCCAAACGGAGAGGAACCAGCAGCCGATGGAAGTGCCTCGGGAGAATTGCCCGAATTCGGCGCCAACGACGTGTTCTCGCTTTCCTGGCAAAACATCCTTCAGGCGTATTCCTGTACCGAATGTGGTCGCTGTACTGCCGTTTGCCCTGCCAATATCACCGGAAAAAAACTTTCGCCTCGCAAGGTGATGATGGATGTACGCGACCGGGCAGAGGAAGTGGGGGCAGAAGTAGCCAGTGGCAAGCAGCAAGTGGCAAGTTATGATGACGGCAAATCGCTTTTTGACCGCATCACCCCCGAAGAACTCCACGCTTGCACCACTTGCAATGCCTGTGTAGAAGCTTGTCCGGTGCTTATTAATCCCCTGGATATTATTCTGCAGATGCGCCGCCACGAGATTTTAACCCAATCGGCTGGCCCGGCGGAGTGGCTGCCGATGTTTAATTCAATTGAAAATGCGGGCGCTGCATGGGCGATGAGCGAGCCGAGGGAGGCCTGGAGGGATTAACTTTCCAACAATTATGAACAGCGACAAACTTTTCAACGCAACCATCCACTACCTGAAAATCGTGACACTGTTCGCGACGGTGATGTGCGTGGTCATGTTATATTTCCAGTCGTTCGACCCCATGCACGGCTTGGACGGCATGATTATGAACGACCTATATGGCACTACAACCATGCCCGATGCTGCCCGACCGCTTTTTAATTTGATGTTCCTCCTTTTTGATTGGCTTTCGGTGCTGAGCATGTTTACAATATATCTTGTGGTGCGCTACGGGTTGGCGAAAAAAGAGCGCTGGGCTTATTTCGCCTACTTGCTCATTGGCGTTTTTTGGCCTTTAGGCGCAGGCGTAATTGCCTGGTACTGTGGTGCATCATCGTATTATGTCTCCGTTGCAATAATGACCGTTTTGTTCATGCCGCCTGCGATTTTGCTTTTCCCGCATTTTAAAAAAACTAACTCCTGATGCTTGCAAAAACAATCGTCGAACTCCAGGCCGAAGGCCGCACACCCGAAATCCTCTTCTGGGTGGGCTGTGCTGGTTCTTTCGATGCCCGTGCCCAAAAAGTGACCCGCGCGCTCTGCGAAATACTAAACCATGCCGGGGTGGAATTCGCCATCCTTGGAAGTGAAGAACGTTGCACGGGCGATCCGGCCCGTCGCGCAGGGAACGAATTCCTGTTTCAGATGACTGCAACGATGAACATCGAAACGCTCAATATGTATGGCGTAAAAAAAATCGTGACGGCTTGTCCGCACTGTTTCAATACTTTGAAAAATGAATATCCCGAACTCGGCGGGCATTATGAGGTGGTACACCATACGCAGCTGCTCAATGAACTGATTGCCAACGGGAAACTCAAATTAAAAGAAGGCGGCGATTTCAAGGGCCGACGAATCACTTACCACGATTCCTGCTATCTGGGTCGTGCAAATGACGTGTACGAAGCCCCTCGTACCCTGCTTGAAAGCCTCGATGTGGACCTGGTAGAAATGAAACGCTCGCGCAAAAACGGCCTATGTTGTGGAGCAGGTGGCGCGCAAATGTGGAAAGAGGACGAACCCGGCAACAAACGCATCAGCGCCGAACGCATCGAAGAGGCACTCGAAACCAATCCTTCAGCGGTGGTGGCAAATTGCCCGTTCTGCCTCACGATGCTGCAAGACGGACTGAAGGCCAAAGAGAAAAATGAACAAATTCCTGTTTATGACCTTTCAGAGATGATTCTTTCGAGGTTATAACGACTACAATTTAAGATTTCAGAGGCTTTTTCAAACCTAATTGTATGGACTGTCCACCAAGTGTTATATTTTTTGACAGGATAAACAGGATGTACAGGATTATTCTGTCGGCTACGCCGACACCATAGCTTGGATGTTTGTTACAGAGGATCGTCTGGAAAAATTACAAATCAATGATCTGAGCAAGTCGGCGAAGCCGACATAATCCTGTACATCCTGTAAATCCTGTCAAAAAAAAATTGTTACGGTATTAAAGCCTATTAAGTCCTCAATAGCAACGCAATGTCTACACCTACGCTTGCATCCAATATCACTTTCTCCCCCGACTCCCGAGTCTGGGTTTATACTTCCAATCGCGCACTTACTGCCGATGAATCAGCCATTGCCCAAAAAAATCTGGACGCATTTTGTCAGCAATGGACCGCGCACAACCAGGCACTTTTAGCCAAGGCAGAAGTTTTTGAAAATCAATTCCTTGTGTTGATGGTAGATGAAACACAAGCCGGTGCGAGCGGCTGTTCGATTGACAAATCCGTGCATTTTCTGGAACAATTAGGGGAAGCAATTGGCGCAGATTTTTTTGAACGTATGCGCTTTGCCTGGGTAAACGAGCAGGGTGAAATGCAATTTGCCAACCGCCCGGAATTTATGGCGCTCGTTCAATCCGGGCATATCAACCATGAAACGCTCATGGCCAATTCACTTGTGCAGACCAAGTCGGACCTTGCAGAAAAGTGGCTGGTGCCATTCGGGAAAAGTTGGCACAAACGCTTAGTCTAAAACATTGCAAAGACGACCAGCAAGCCCAGCACAAACGAAAGCGAAAATGCGAAAATGTACAAAAACCCATAAATCATCCATTTGACAAAAGTCTTAAACCAGCCTTGTCCGTAATACCTCCAAAGCGCCAAATACATGGCTGGAGCAGGCAAAATGGCCGCCCATTGGATGACGCTTTCATCCCAAATACTGATAAGATAGCCTATTATGACCAGCATCAGGATAAGCATTGTACCTGTGTGAAAATGGAGCAGGAATATGAAATGCTCTACATAATAATGGTGTTGTCGCCAATAGAGCAGCGCCAATACGCCCGACATTAAAGCCACCAAAATTAGAATGGTCCAAGTAAGACTTCCGATGTATGCATGTGCCAGCGCATCGGGGGTTTTGATTGATTTGATGCCTTGGCGCAGCATCAATTTGTCGAACCAACCCGTAAGTTGGTAGCGTTGGATAATCTCATTCGGTTCCAAGCGAACAATATCAAGTACCGAAATTTCTACACCGCTAAATCCAATTCCAATGCTGTCGAGAGACTCCTGCAAAAGAGTGTCCATTAGCGCTTTATGCTCCAAATTATAGCGACCCGCAAAAGAATTCAGCAGGCTGTCCACCGCGCTTTGTACCTGCGGTGTTTTCAATTCGGCGGGTAGGCGCTCAAAATCCTTTTGCATATCGTAGAGCATGGCGTTGTACTTCATCTGCTCAAATAGGGTGAAGGATCTTTCTTTTACAAGTGTGTCGCCTGTTTCGTTTTTGACCGTTGTTATGGGGGAAAAGAGCACTTCGTTGTTTTTTCCCTCATTGCTTTTCAACATCGAATTGAGCAAGAAAAGAAACAAGAACATCACGATGGCAAACATTCGAATCGGATGGGGGTACCGGTCTTGTTTGCCTTTAAAAAACTCCTTGCTCACCATGCCCGGCACAAAAAGTTGCCAGGACGTCCGGATAAATTTCCCTTCCAGGTGAAAGGTGTTGTTCCAAATCCGCCCCATCAAATTCTTCAAGCCAATGCGCCCATCCGTGTCCCTTTGTCCACAATGGGCGCAGAACTTTGCCTTGTATGGCAGTGGGTGGTAGCAATTGCGGCAGTATTTTTTCATTGAATCGATTTTTCGATTGATTCGATTATTACGATTGGTACGAACTCATCGCTATTTTTGCCGCTGCAAATATCAACGCTTGAATCGAACAATCGAATCAATCACAACAATCGAATCAATGGCAACGCGTCAGCAAACTACCCCCCACATCCTCATGGTACGACCGGCTAATTTCGCTTTCAACGAAGAAACCGCCGCCAGCAACGCTTTTCAAAGTCGCGACGGCAAACTGAGCGCCGCTGAAATGCGCGAACGCGCCATGCAAGAGTTCGATGGATTTGTTACGCAATTGCGCGCTGCTGGTGTGGATGTTATCGTGGCCGAAGACACTTCTGTGCCCGTGAAACCAGATGCGGTGTTCCCGAACAACTGGGTCACTTTCCACCAGGAAGGATTTGTGGTCACGTATCCTATGTTCGCTCCCACACGGCGCATGGAGCGCAGCGATGCCATCATCGAAACCGTATTGAAAAAAGGATTTCACTCGGATCGGCGACTAAAATTTGAAACCAGTGAAGCATCCGAACACTTTTTGGAAGGAACGGGCAGTATTATTTTCGATCACCAACACCGCCTCGCCTACGCTTGTCTAAGCCCCCGCACAAATGCATCGCTGCTCGAAGAACTATGCCAGGCCATTGGTTACCAAAAAGTTGTGTTCCATGCAGTAGACGGAAATGGCCAGGACATTTACCACACCAACGTGATGATGGCTCTTGGCGAAACTTTCGTGGTCATCTGTATGGATTCTGTACGCGATGCTTCGGAGCGTAAAATGTTGGATGAAAAATTCAGGGAAACGGGGAAAGAAATTGTGGACATCTCACTGGCGCAAATGAACGCTTTTGCGGGCAATATGCTCCAAGTGCGTGATATTGAGGGGCAAACCATCCTCGTCATGTCGAGCCAAGCCTATCGCGCCCTTTTGCCTGCCCAAATCAAAAAATTGGAAGGCCATACACAACTGCTTCATGCGCCGATTGACACTATTGAGACCTATGGCGGCGGCTCGGCGAGGTGTATGATGGCGGAGGTTTTTTTGCCTAAAGGTTAATGCTCACAAATCTCCCAACTGCGGTCTCAACACCAACTCCTCCACCACCGCCGCATCGCTCATATCGTAGCAACCCCAAATTGCTTTGGCCACATCGCTGGCTTGCATCAGCCGCTCAATAGGCAAATCCACGCCCGTCCAGGAATCTGACCATGCCGCGCCGGGCATAATAGAAGTGACCTTCAAGCCTTTAGGTTTCATCTCCTCCCGCAGCACTTTGGAAAAACCGAGCAGGGCAAATTTACTGATGCTATACGAACCGCCATTCGGGTAGGCCATAAAACTGGCGATGCTGCACATATTGAATATATGCCCGCGTCCTTGCGGGATCATAATTGGCAGCAAGGCACGGGTGAGGTGGTAGGCGCTGAAAAGGTTGGTCTCCAGTTGGGTTTCGAGCGTACCCTCCTGTTCTTCTGAAATCTTGCCGGGCAAGAAAAGACCTGCATTGTTTATCAGTACATCGAGTCGCGGAAAAATGCTGCGTACGAAGTCCCCAAATTCCCGAACCTCTGCTTTTTTGCTCACGTCAACAGAAAAAGTGTGCAGTTTTTGCGCTGGGAATTGCTCCGCCCAATCGCGTTCCATGGCTTCCAGATCGGCTTCTGTTCGGGCGCAAACACAGAGGTCGAAACCATTTTGGGCAAAAATTTCGGCAATGGCGCGTCCCAGGCCTTTGGTGGCTCCAGTGATTACAGCGGTTTTGTTCATCATGTGTGGGAGATTTTGGGCAAATGTATGGAAAGGGGTTTGAGGGGTTGGAAATGTTTGAAGGGTTTGAGTAGTTTGAAAGTCGGATACACATTACCTTTCTGCCCTTACTTATCAAAAGTATGAGCGAACCAATAACGACGACCAGCCAATCACCCATCAGCAATTTACCCACCGTAGCTTTAGCGAAGGAGGGTCGCCAAACACCATCCCCCTGGCCCGACCGTTTGCGCAATCTCGCCACGCTCATGGTCATTGGCATTCACGTAGCTGCGCCCGTTGCGCATGGCGAAGGGCATGATTTTAATGGCTCCTTTTGGTGGGCGGGCAATTTTTGGAATTCGCTTACCCGCCCCGCAGTACCGTTGTTTGTGATGCTTAGTGGCTATTTGTTATTGGGGAAAGACTATCCGCTGCCCGATTTTTTGAAAAGAAGATTCTCGCGTGTGGTGATTCCAGCTGTGTTCTGGATGCTCATTTATTGTTTCTACGGGTTTATGGCAAAAGGGACTCCTGCTACTATTGGTGAGGCGCTCAAAAGCATCGTGACAGGCCCTGTGCATTACCACCTATGGTTTATTTACCTCATCATCGGGTTGTATTTGGTGTATCCAATTTTGCGGCCCTGGGTGCGCTCGGCGTCGAATCAAGACTTTATGTATTTCTTCGTGATGTGGTCGGTAGGCACCTGGATTTACAAGGCGTTGGCGGTGTATTGCCAAATGCCGATTGGCATCTATTTCGAACTTTTTACCAATAACTGTGGCTATTTTGTGATGGGCTATTTCCTCGGAAGCCGTACAATTTTTGATCAATTCTCTCCAAACCTGTTTGCCACAAGTCTTATCGCAATAGGAACAGCCGCCACCATGCTTGCTTCTTACTGTATCAATACTTTTTTCTGGGACGGGCACACCAATGTCTATTTCTATGATTACCTCACGCCCAATGTGGCCATTTCGGCAATAGGCTGGTTTTTGCTTGCCAAAACTGCTTTCAACAGCAGCCCGTTACTGGATATTGAGCGTGATTTTTCAGCGGCGAGTTTTGGCATCTACTTTGCCCACGTTTTGGTCATGGATTACTGCGGAAAATTGGGCTATTGGCACAGCATGGCACACCCAATTTTTGTTGCTCCGTTTCTAGCTTCCATGATTTATGGCTTGACTTTTTTAGCCATTGCACTGATTCGGGTGTTACCTGGTGGGCAGCGGGTTACTTAAAATTGATGTAAAGCGCAGGATCTACCGCCCGACCTTTGTGCCAAAGTTCAAAGTGAATGTGCGGACCAGAGGTATTTTCCCCGGAGTTGCCGATTATGGCGATGGCTTCGCCGGCTTTCACATTGTCTCCTTCGCGGCGGAGCAACACGGAGTTGTGTTTGTAAATTGTCACAACATTGTTCGGGTGCTGTACAGCAATGCTATAGCCGGTTTCCACAGTGTAACCTGCTGAAATGACGGAGCCGTCGGCGGCGCTTTTTACAGCGGTGTTTTTGGGAGCGCTGACATCAATTCCAAAGTGGGTTTTCGACAAATCAAATTTGGCGGTAACCTCGCCGCTTACGGGGGGCATAAAGAAAAGTTGCTCCAGAGGTATTTCGCGTGCAAGGCTCGCAAGGGGGGCAGCTACGGCCTTTGGGTCGGAGGTAAAGGTGCCAGTGGCCACGGCGGAGCGTAGTTTTTCGTCCTCCGGGATGCGATCTATGTCTTTGGGCATCGTATCAGCAGGGTTTTCGGGCTGACCTTGTTTTTTGACTGATTCCTCGCTCATGTCTTTCAGATCGCCCGTCAGGATTTTGCGGATATTGTCGTTGTAAAGGCGGTGAGCCTCAATTTCATTTTCAAGGCTGGCAACTTTGCCCGTCAGTTCTGCAATTTCAGAATCGCGCGTAAAGTCGCCGTAACCAGGTATGTAACGCTTCAATGGGGTCCAAATAATGAGCATCGTGACCAAAATAGCCGTGCCAACAATGAGCGAGCTAAGCCCAATATATACCGCCAATGGCGTAAGTTTTACGGAAGAGACTTCCTCAAAAGTGTCATCGTTCATGATGACAAGGCGATATTTATCACGCAATTTCTCCATCAGGCTACGGTCGTCATCGCCGTGCCTGCGGAAGAAATTGACGAATTGCTTTAGAAAAGCGAAGAATTTTTGCATCAGTGTATGGTTATTTGGTTATTTGGTTATTTGGGGATTTGGGGATTTGGGGACACAAGCTTGACTGCTCGAATAACCAAATCCCCAATTAACCAAATAAACTACAATCCATTCAATTTCGCCTCGCATTTGCGGAGCTCCTTTTTGACGTATTCGCTGGGAAGTTCCAGGATTTTCAGCGCGTTTTGCAAGTCAGCTTCATCAGATGGGTGCGCGGGCAAAAGTTGTTTCATTCGGCGGAGGTTGCGAAGCGCTTGACCCCACACCCTGGCCTCCACAAAGGATTCGTATTCGCGTTGGCTTATTTTAAACTCGCGAACGAGCGTTTGGTTCGCGTTGTAAATACGTTTATCAATCAGATCGTCTTTTGAATCAATGAGTTGTGGATCCACGCGCCAGTCGTTGTGCAAGGTGTCGTGGGAGAATTGTGCATTGAGCGAGCGGTAGGCTTGCAAAGAATCTTCCGCCAATCGGTAATGCTTTAACGCAAACGAATAATTATTGACCAGCATCAAGGAATCGGCAAAAATAAAATTGCTGTCCACCACTACAAAAGCTTTGTGGAACCGTTTTACCAGCTTGTATTCCTCCTTTACATCTTTATGTGGCTTAATGTTTCTAAGTATCCAACAGCGACGAGGACGGTTGCTTAAGTCGTTGTAAGCGTGGTCGGCGGCATCGTAAAGTTCGTGGTAGACATAAAATTCGGCCTGCCGCAATTGGCTTCGAGCATTTTCCACGTATTCGTCAATAAACCGAATGGCAAACCCCAAGCAGACTAAGAGCGTTAGTAGTGAAGTAATGGCCACCCTACGCGCCATTTTCCGCTGCCGACGGGTTGCCATAAGTTCTGCTTCAACGGCCTCCCGGCGTTTGGCCTCTTCGTCTAATTGAGCGCGGTATTCAGCTCTTTGACGGTCGGCCAGCTCTTTGTCTCTACGCAAATTGCGCGATTCGATGACAGCGGGTAGCAGCGTGTCATGGCTGATTTCGTAGTAAAAATCGTCGAGCCTGGGTTCTTTGCGGAGCAGCCGACTTTTGTCCACCAGTGTATCGAGGAAATCTGGAGTCACTTGAAAATCACTGATCAGCGTGTCGTCAACCACGCTATTTCGGCGGTTGCCGGGCGTGACGAGACTTTCTTCTATAAGCCGACGGGCAGTTTGGTGGAGCTCATCTACCGGTTTGCCAATCAGGGTTTTGTCCACAGTCGAGATAGGGGCACCTTGCTGTTCCTTTTGTGTAATACGATCCAGGTATGCCTTGGGGAAGAGACCGAGTTGGTTTTGGTAAAAATTTCGGATCGAGTTTCGCAATCCTTCCTTTCCTTCATAAAAAAGGCTATCAACCTCAAAGCCTTCTTCTTTTTTGGCATCAATGATGCGTTCTTCAACGTCCTGACAAATTATCTGGAGGTTGACGGCTTCTATCTCTTCTGCTTTTTCTGTTGTTTTGCCTTCAGCTGCTGCATCGCGGCCCGAAAGGAAATCCAACATTTCTTCCAGGGCAGCAGGTGCATAAAGAAAGTTCCGGCTTGCATAACTGCCTGTTTGTTCAGCAGGTTTTGTGATGGCACTGCGCGCTTTTTCGCGATCGAGGGGCAGCAATTCGTAGCGGTTACGAAGGATACCGGGAACGCTCTTACTCACACGATCAATCATGTGGAGAAAATCGGAGCGGATGCTCAGCACGATGCGCACATTGGGTTGTTGCTCCCACCATTGCATGGTTTCTACATCCAAATTGCCGTACTCGAATTGCTCTAACAGCGTGGCCCTCAATTCCTCGGGCATGGTTTCATTTGCAAGGTCGGCCAACTCGCGAAAGAATTGGTTGCGACTTTTTTCCAAATGAGCAAGCGTGAATGCTTCTTCAAATTGATCGAAAACCAATACGGGGGTTGCGGGGAGGCCGTCCAGATCAAACTCGAGCCTTTTCATTTTTTCCCACAAGGTCTGAGGGGCTTCTGGCCGCAATCCAGTGTTGTCATTGCCGCTCACATGAGGGTTTTTCTCCAACATTTCGCCAATGCCGGCAAGCAAAGGGCGATCGCTTCGTTCGGTACGAAGAAATACAGGTACAAAATCCTGACGTTCAAGTTCGGGTGCGCATCCAGCCTGCAAAAGAGAGGTTTTACCCATGCCCGATTTCGCGAAAAGAAGCACCAGACGCTCCCGAATCACTAAATTGCTAAGATTTGCAATGTCATCCTGCCTTCCATGGAACACGGCACTCTGGCTGCGCTCGAATGGGCGCAGGCCTGGGTAGCGGCGTGGGAGGGTAATGGCGGCGTTGCTCATTAACTCTGAAGGATAATGGGTATCTGTTGATTTGGTGATGTGGGTATTTGGTGATGCGGCCCAAAGAATCCTGCAAGCGAAGGTAAAATCGAGCCGCGAAAGGTCTGAAAAATTCGAGCCTCCGCCACAAAAAAAATCACCGGATGCAATTGCTGCGTCCGGTGCCAAACCAAACCCTTACTGTGTTTCTTGATTTTGCGGTTTTATATTTTCCTGTTTTACATTTTGCAGTTTATTATCCCCCCTCCCAGTCCCTCCCTCCGCCCGAAGGCGAAAGGAGGGCGACAGTTGTGTTTATTTGCTGGGGAGGGTATTGGGGCGGGCAATGGGTGTTTTTCTTTTTGGGAAATGGTTATACAGAGGGCAGAAAGATTAAACAGGAAAATTTAAAACAGGGAAACTGCTAAATGTAAAACCATGAGAAAAAGCGTACTCAACTTTTATCTTTAAACTGTTTAACCAAAGTAAACCTTCACTTGCTCTAAAAAAGCCTCCTTCTGGCCTATGGATACGGTGAGCGTCACACCATTTTGGAGCAACACGTGCCCACCTTTGCCGCGCACATATTTTTTGAGGTGTTTGAGGTGAATCGTGTGCGAGCGATGGATACGAGCAAATGCCCGGTTGGAAAGCATTAGTTCCACTTCCCGTAAGGTTTTGCATACCAGGACTTGTCGCTTGTCCTTAAAGTGCAAGGCAGTGTAATTGCCGCTCGCTTCCAAATAAGCGATATGCTTCACTTTTTCGAAACAAAGTCCCTCCATGGTTGGCAGTGCGATCTTTTCTGCTTCGGGAGCAGTCCTTGCCAAGGGATCAATGGTCGGCAACGGTTTTATCGGAAGCGCGCGAGCAAATGCTGCATTCGGCTCTGGCGATTCTGGAAGGCGGCGGATAGCGATGGCGTTTAGCATGGCAAACAGTTTTACTTTTTGAGTTTTACATTTATGCTGCTTTTCAGTTTCTATGGTACAAATGTCCGCCTTCCATTTGCCCACTGCAACCCAATTATTTTTAAAAGTCAGGTTTCCAAGGCTGTTTTTAGTTTTGGTAAAATGATAAATACCTGACAATTTTGCTCCTAAATCCATCACCCACCCATGTCAAAAACGCCTTCCGACAAATTGCACCGACTGGTCCGCTCGCTTTCCCCAGCCGAAAAGCGCTACTTCCGCATATTTATAAAGGGGAAACCCGGCGTGGATACCAAGTACACCCAACTGTTTGAAGCAATGGCTGCCGCCGAAACGTTTGACGATGAAAAATGGAAGACAAAAATTTACAAAAGTCAGGACGTCGGCAGCAAAAAATACTCTGAACTAAAGGCATATCTCTATGAATTGGTGCTAAAATGTCTTCAGAATTATGATGAATTGCATTCCACCCAGCACCGCCTGAACCAACTGCTCCAGAGTATAGCCGCCCTTTTCAAACGCGGACATTATGCCGATTGCCGCGAGCTGCTTGCCAAGGCGCGCAAACTTGCCAGGTTGTACGAGAGTTTTGCCCACCAGATCGAAATTGTGCGCTGGGAAAAACAACTCGCATATACTCGCATGGACATTGATTTCCTACATAAAAATCTCGAGCGATTGCAGGATGAAGAGGCGCGAGCCATGGAACAATTGCGCAATGCCTCCCACTATCGCCGGGCGTTTTTCCAGGCGTATGCTACCATCAAAAAAGACCCGCTTCAGCGAGGCCCCGATCGTGTGGCACGGCTTCGCCAACTCATAGAACAGGAGGCGTTCACCGACCCCGATTCGGCAGTGTCGCACACGGCCCGGGTGCTTTACTACCGAACCCTGAGCCTCTACTATCATACCGCGTTAGAACAAGAAAAATTTTACGAAACAGGCAAAACGCTTATTGCGCTGCAAGAGTCGCAGCCTCATTTTTTGCGAGAAAACATGTCGGATTACATCGCCACGCTCAGCAATCAGACAGTAGCTTGCGGGCTTTTGCAGAAGTACTCCGAGGTGCGCACTTGTTTGGATAAACTCCGTGATCTTCAACCAATTACAGAAGATGACCGCCGAAAAAAACACCGCCAATATTTCAGTACATTCTTTGCAATGTGTACCTATACTGGCGAATTTGGAGATGGGCGGCGGGAAATGGAGCGCTGCCTTTCGGAAGCCGAAAACTTTGACCCGCATGACTACGAAACTGGCAGTTTTTACCTCCAGTTTGTTCCGATCTGCATAGGTTGTGGCGACTTCAATATGGCACTTGACCACCTCAATCATTGGCTCGCCCAACGCCGAACGGTCGGCCGTGAAGACCTGCAAAGCCTCGCCCGCATCCTTTCGCTCATTCTCCATTTTGAGTTGGGGAATTTTCTGTTGCTGGATTCGCAACTAAGGACATCGGCACGATTTTTAAAAAGAAAAAACCGCCTCCATGAACTGGAACGGCGATTCATGCACGGTATTTTTGAAGCAATAAAATTGCCTGATGTAAAGAGCCAACGCGAGGTGTTCGCCAAAGTAAAAAATGACTTGCAGCCAAAATCGCAGGAGCCTGAAACGAGGGCTTTGTTACAAACATTTGACCTCTTGGCTTGGCTGGATGGCAAGGCAAGAGGTCAAGCATTTGCAACAGTGGTGCGCGAAAAATATTTGCGCGAGATAGCAGATTCCGAAGTCTAGTTTCCGCCAATGTGGCTACCAACTGAATCTGTCTGAACACGGGTGTCAACCATGGTCCAGCGTACGGAATAGTTGCGGCGACGGCCCACTACTTCTTTGCCGCCTTTCAAGGTCTGCATCTGGCCTTCTTCAAGAGAAGTGACAATGCTCTGTACCTTGAGTTCGTTGAGTTTGAGTTTTTCCTTTGCCATACAAGAGAAATTTGAAAGATGATTTGGTAACTATTTTTTAACGGATTAAAGTTACTCGTCCAGTCAGAAGTATCGTTGGACATTTTTTTGGAAAAGTCAGGTTTCTGAGGCAGAAAGTAAGTACTATTTTGTCCCCTCCTACTTTTCAGATCGAAACCCTACTTTTGCGCACTTTTTCAGACAACGCAAAATGCAGGAGCAAAACATCCCCGACCATTCGGCACCCACAAAGCCCAATCCCCCCGTCTCGCAAAAGCCCGGCTTTTTTGAAAAAATCACCAACTGGGAGCTCTGGCCAGCCACCGCACTCTATATCCCACTCATCCCGATGTGGGCCTGGTATTCTTTGCGGGCACGCTCATTTTGGTGGTTTACCCCCTCCAATCCAACCATTCCTTTCGGTGGATATGAAGGCGAGACGAAGACGGATGTGTACAAACAAATGCCTGATGGCGTGTATCCGCGCACCGTATTGGTAAAGCCGCCGGAGGATTTTGAAGGGGTAAAAGCGCGCATGGTCAAGGCGGGGTTCCAATATCCCTTTATTGTAAAACCTGACGTGGGGCGCAAAGGCCTCCTTTTCCGAAAAATTGACACCGAGGCGCAATTGCTTGAATACCACGGTTACTGCCCCATGGATTACCTCATCCAAGACTTGGTGGATTTGCCCATGGAACTCGGTGTTTTTTACGTTCGACACCCGTCTAAACAGAGCGGTCAAATCACTGGAATCATCCTCCGCGAAGCGCTCGAGGTATGGGGCGACGGTCAAACCACACTTCGCGAGCTCATTGAGCGTCACCCGCAAGCAAGTGCACGCGCCGAAGAAATGTGCCGCAAACACGAGGACAAGCTCGATTGGGTGCCTGCCGACCGCGAACGCTATGTCCTTTCCTTTGCCATAAACCGCAGCCGAGGCGCCCGACTGCGCAACCTCTCTCACGAAGCTGATGCTGAACTGACGGCTTTTTTTGATAAAATCAGTCTCCACAGCGGCGCTTTTTTTTGGGGTCGTTACGATGTAAAATGTACTTCAATAGCAGATTTGAAGCTGGGAAAAAATTTCGCCATCCTTGAGTACAACGGCGCTGGCGCATCGCCAAGTCACATTTATCATTGTGGGCTACGTTTGTCGCAAGCATATGCGGAAATACTTCGCCATTGGAAGTTGCTCTATGAAGTGAGCGCATGGAATAATGCGCACGGCCATCCATACTGGTCTTTTTGGAAAGGCTTGCGCTATCTTCGCGCCGTTAATCGCCACCTAGACCTCCTGGACCAATACGATTGACACCCACCCATGAAAAGCATCTTCAGGGTTTTCTATTCAGGGATGTCCATCAGTTTTTTTGGCTCGATGGTTATTGGCACTATCGGGCTTTCGGCGATGCAAATCAGTATCACAGAGGGGATAAGGCCAGCCATCAATTTCTCCATCGGTAGTATAGTCGCGGAGGTGATCTACGTGCGGCTATTGCTGGTTGCGCTCACCTGGATACAGAAGCATGAGCGTATTTTCAAAATTATGGAGTGGGTGGCGGTTTTGATAGTGATTGTGCTGGCCATTGGCAGTTTCAAAGCATCACTTGGTCATCATGGCGCCAAAAACGTGCTGCTTTCTTACACGATGCACCGTTTTTTGTTGGGTCTCATGATGCGCGCTATTAGCCCGGCATCCATCCCGTTTTGGCTGGGATGGAGTTCTGTACTGTACGCGAAAGGCATAATGCAGGACAAAAAAGGGTTTTACAATGGTTATTTGCTAGGCATAGGGCTGGGCACTTTTGCGGCTCACTGTATCTTTATTTTTGGCGGGAAAATGGCGGTGCAAAAATTAGACGCAAGTCAGGAAGCAATCAATTTCATCATCGGATGTGTATTCTCACTAACTGCGATTCTGCAGATCTGGAAGATTTTGAAAAAAAAATATCGCAGCACAAAAACGGCCAAGCATTAAGGTAATGACCTCGGTTGTTTAATTGCTGAAACTTACCGGGTGACTAGAAGTCACTTGATGTAACCCGATGATTTTCAGCATTCCAGATCACAACCCTATGAGCAATTTCTTGTTTGACTGTGATAGTATCGACGCAGCCTAGCATCACTTTATCACTCCATCACTTTATCACTCCATGATAGGCATAGTAGGCGGAATAGGCCCAATGGCGGGCGCGGACCTTTACAAAAAGATTGTGGAGAATACGGTGGCCCACCGCGACCAGGACCACTTGTCTGTGCTGCTGGCATCTTTCCCACAACTGATTGCCGACCGCACAGATTATCTGCTGGGGAAATCGAACGAAAGCCCCGCTAATGCACTGGCTGAGGTTATTTTATTGCTCGAAAACGCCGGCTCAAAATACATCGGGATTGCCTGCAACACCGCCCATGCCCCACAGATATTTGACCCGATGATGAAGACACTCATGGACAAGGGTTCAAAGGCAGAAATCCTGCATCTGATCGAACATACGACGGCTTTTATAAAAGCACAGGAACAAGCCTTCGAGCGTATTGGATTGCTTTGCACTTTGGGAAGTTATAAGACCAATCTTTACCAAAACCGCTTGCGAAATGCCTCGTTGACCCCCGTGGTGCTTGATATCAAACGGCACAATGAACTGGCACAAGTGCCTATTTATCACCCTGATTACGGCCTAAAATGTATATCGGAAGGGCATCCTGAAGCAATTATTAAATTGAATACCGCCATAGCCGAACTTCAAGCGTTGGGTGCAGAGGCCGTGATCCTGGGTTGTACAGAAATCGGGATGGTGGAAGAACAACTGGATTTCCATGGCATGGCTGCGTTCAACCCGAATACAATTTTGGCGCGCGAACTGATTAGGAGAGTTGCTCCTGAAAAACTAAAACCCTGAACTAATGCTTCAAATATTACAAGAAAATGCGGCGTTTCTCGTCATTAACAAACCGCCCGGACTTGCCACACAGCCTGATAAAACGGGCGACGACTCCCTGCTGAATTTGGCCGAGGAATATTGCGGACATGCATTGCACGTCGTCCACCGCATTGACCGGCCTGTGAGCGGGTTGGTGCTTATTGCCAAAACTGCCGAGGCAATGACCCTCATTTCCGCACAGTTCCAGGCAAGGAAAGTCCAAAAAGATTATCTCGCAATCGTGCAAAATCTGCCGCCTCAACCCAGCGGAACACTCGTACATTTTTTAAAAAAGAACCAGGTAAAAAACACCTCCACTGTGTTTGAGGTAGAGCAGCCCGGCACCGAGCGCGCCGAACTTCGATATCAATTGCTCGATAGTGGGAAAAATTACCATTTGCTTCACATTCAAATGGTTACAGGGCGGCACCACCAAATCCGCGCTCAACTCGCCGCCATTGGATGCCCCATCAAAGGCGACGTTAAATACGGCGCTCGTCGCAGCAATCCCGACCGCAGCATCCACCTGCATTCCTGGAGATTGTCATTCGACAACCCAGCCACAGGAGAGCGCATTTTGTTGGAAGCGGAACCGCCTCAGGAGGTTTTGTGGCAAGCTTTGGGGCCTGGGAAGGAAGGCTGGAGTATGTTTAAGAAGATTGGGGCCTAAAAAGGTTGTTGACTTAATGCGGCCTATTCTTATAGGTACAAGTTTGGCGATATAACCAACGCTGCTATTGGTTTTGCCGGATTGCTTCAAAATCATAATTTTTTTGCCCTCAGTCTTGCCGTCACCCGCTACCTTGTTCTGCAATTTTGAGAACAAAAGCCGATGACCGGAATGCGCTCCCCGACTGTTGACTGCCCAACTGAAAGTGCCGTGCTTCAAACGCTCGCGTACTTCGAGGTCTTCTCTTATCCGCTCAGGGGGGAGGAAATATTTGCTTTTTGCGGCGAGACTTCCGCAACCCAGGAAGCTGTTTTAGAGTCAATACAAGTGCTTGTCGCTCAAGGCAAAGTATTCCAATTTGGTTCTTTTTTCCAGTTGAAAAACGATGCGTCCTGGGCAGCACAGCGTCTCGATTGCAACCACCGGGCAGATGATTTTTTGTCTATCGCCCGGCGCATGGCACGGTTCATCGGCGGCTTCCCTTATGTACGCGGAGTATTCGTGTCAGGCTCGCTTTCGAAGCATTGCATGAGGCCGGATAGCGATGTGGATTTTTTTATTGTAACCGAGCCAGGGCGGCTTTGGCTGGCTCGAACATTGCTTGTAATTTATAAAAAAATTTTCTTGCTCAATTCGCACAAGTACTTCTGTATCAACTACTTTATAGACACAGAACATCTTGAAATAGAGGAAAAAAATCTGTTCACCGCTACTGAGTCTGTGACACTCTTGCCCATGTGGGGAAGTGAATTTTACGAGGCTTTTTGCCGTGCAAATACCTGGGCCTGGCAACGCTACCCTCACTTTGCATCCCGGCCCGTCAAAGATGTTCCACTCCATTCAAGTAGCCTTTTGAAAAAATCTCTGGAAAAAATCCTGTCGGGAAAACTGGGGGATTGGCTCGACCGGAAAGCCATGCTTTTCACGGTGGGCTTTTGGAAGCGTAAATTCCGAAACATGGACGAAAACACGTTCGACTTGGCGCTTAAATCGCGTCGAGGGATATCCAAACACCACCCGCTTCATTTTCAAAAAAAAGTACTGGATCGTTTTGAAGAAAATTTAACCTTGTTTAATTCCTGACAGGTAAAAACGAATACTGTTTGCCATAGCGGAGCATTTGCTTCACGAAGTCAAATTCGCGCTCCACCTTCACATCAACGATATTGCCTTTGGCATCTTTTTCGGCCACCAGTTTGGGCTGCACAAAACCGGAATAGGCTTTGGTTGGCAATGAAGCGTAGCGGGTTTTGACCTCGGCGCCAGTGGCTTTGTCGGTTTTTACGCCAAAGGTTTCCACCAGCGTCTCTGCGGCTTTGTAATCTCCTTCAGACTTAATTCGTTGAATTTCAGCAAGTAATTGCCCAAAAAGCACACGCAATTTGGTGTAATTACGGATATCATAATAGGTCTTGCCGTTGCGGATATTTTTAACGATCACGTTGTCGGCTTTTCCTTTTTCAAAGGCCCATGCAGCCACCAACTGGCGGTTGCGCATGTGATCTTCTTCTATGTCGGCGCCAGCTGGAAGGCGGCGCAATTGCTGTAGCAAGCCGTTGCGGATATAGTTGTCGTACTCGGCCATATAGGCTTTGGCATCGGGCAAAAGCCCCCATGCTACAAGTTTCGGATCGGGCATAAAGTAAAGTGCCACCAGGTCGGCGCGCGCTTCTTCCAAAGTGCTGGAGTACTGTTTGAGCGTCACATTTGGCTCTGGAACTCCAGGGTTCATTTGGCCGCTCGCGTGGCCGATCACTTCATGAAGGGCTGTGTGCATTTTGCCGCAAACCTCCCCATACTTTTTTGCATATTTTATTTCTGTGGGGTCGTTGGCGAATTCATGAAGGGCCAGTGCGCCGCCGACTTTGTTGTAAGCGTCCTCGATGTTATTGAGGCTGATGGATTTAGAACCTATCTCCCGAATCCAGTTGGAGTTGGGCAAATTCACTCCGATCGGTGTGTTTGGTGCACAATCACCGCCTTCCATGGCCACGTTGATGACGCGGTACGAAACGCCTATCACTTCCTTTTTTTTGTGTGCATCCGCTATGGTAGAATTGTCTTCAAAATACTGTGCATTCTTGCTCACGATGGCCATTTTTTGGGTGGCTTCCGGGTCGTTGTATTGCACCATTGCCTCAAAATCACCCTTGTAGCCCTTGGGGTCGTGATAAACCTCGATAAAACCATTGATCACATCAATAGTGCTTTCAGTGTCTTTTACCCATTCGATGTTGTATGCGTCAAAGGTTTTTAAATCACCTGATTTGTAATAATCAACAAGCAGTCCGAGCGCTTTTTTCTGCTGGTCATTTTCAGCAAACGGCATGGCTTTTTCGAGATTCTCCGTGATTTTGTCAATGGCCGGACCGTACATCCCGCCAGATTTCCAAACGATTTCTTTCAACATTCCTTCATCTTTCACCAGTTTGGAATTGAGGCCAAACAAGGGCGGGTATTTGCCTGCCGCTTTTATTTTATCCTGATAAAATTTGTCTACCTCATTGGATGTCACGCCCTGGTAAAAGTTAACCGAAGAATTGAGCACCACGTCCGGGCCGTCTTTGCTGGCGCGTTTTGGCATCACCTTGGGGTCAAAAATGACGGGTACAAGCGTGTGTAGAATATCAGTAACAGGCATAGGCAATGCAGCAGCGTCGGAAGCCTGCAGGAGTGAACTGAAGTATGTTTTTGAAAAATCGGGCAGGATTTTCACCTCGTTGTAGTGGTGGTGGATGCCGTTGGAAAACCACACTCGTTTGGAATAGACTTCAAATGCCTTCCAATCGGCAGTGGTTTTGTCGCCCTTATAGGTATTGTGAATGGCTTCAATCGTTTTACGGACTGCAAGATTGTGATTGCAATGCTGGTCGTAAATGATGTCACGGCCGACGAGTGTTGCCTCGCTGAGATAGTAGATGAAGGTTTTTTGGCGGAGGGAGAGTTTGTCGAACCCGGGGAGATCGTACCAGAGAATTTGCAGATCCGCAAAAGTGTCGAGCAGTACCTTTTCCGCCAGCGGCGCAGATCCTGGGGTTGAAATTGGTTTTTTTATGCTGCACGCAATGGCGGCTAAAAGAATCGATAGAAAAAGGATGTGTTTGAATTTCATTGAATCAAAGTATGAATGGGCGAAATGTTTGAAGTGGAGTAAGATTTTCAAGCGGGGGCAAAAATACAACACCAGGAGGCCTATCTGCTCCTGACTAAGTCCTGCCGATGCGGCCCCCTTTCGCCCAATTTGTCGGAAAAGAAGAATAAATGGTGGGCGAGTGCGTGACGCTGTCAGGGTAATTTTTTCAGCAAATCCGGCAACTGCCGCAACGCCGCCAACTCCCGATACTTCCCCCGGGCCTCGTCTGCGGGAATGCCAAAATATGCTTTTCCGCCGTCCAAATCTTTGGAAACGCCAGATTTGGCCGACACCACCGCACCCTGCCCGATGTGCAAGGCCTGTGCCACTCCGACCTGGCCGTACAGCACCACATTGTCTTCTACCACTGTTTTACCACCGATACCGACCTGCCCGGCAAAAAGGCAGTTTTTACCAATCACCGCACCGTGACCGATATGGATTTGGCAATCAAGTTTCGAGCCTTCTCCAATTATGGTGTCGCCGCTTACGCCCTTGGCAATGGTGCAGCCAGCACCTATATCCACCTGATTCTCAATAATTACACGTCCGCCGCTGCGCCATTTTTTAAACGACCTGTCGGACAGTTTTTTGAAATAAAAAGCATCCGGGCCAATGATGGCACCTGGACCGATAATGCAATCTTCGCCAATGACCGTGTATTCTCCAATGTAGGCATTCGCTTGGATGTAGGAATTTGCCCCTATGCGCACATTGGCAGCGATGACCACGCCCGGCTCAATAATGGCCGTCGGGTGGATTTCAGCTCGGCTGCTTATGGTTTCCGTCAATGGCTCAAAAGGACGGTGCTCGCGTACCAGGTCATCATATACCTCAAACGGGTTTTCGACAATAAGGATGACCTTGCCCGGCGGACATTCGGCAGGGGCATTGAGCAGGAGCACGGTAGCATCGCTTTCAAGGGTTTTCTGAAAATATTTTTGCACATCGGAAAACGCCACATCGCCGGGACGGACTTTGTGAATTTCATTGATGCCCGTGGCGGAAAGAGTCTCATCCCCAATGATTTGGGCGTTGAAACGCAGGGCGAGATCGAGGACTGGAATAGGGCGGGGAAAATCCATGGAATGCGGAAGGTCTGCAAAAATTGAGGTGACATCTCCGACGAAGGAGGAGGTGTCACCTCAATTTTAGATGAGACGCAAAATTCTAAAAAAAGCTGACAGGAAAAGAAGAACGGACAAGCCAGTTTATTTCTACGTTCATCTTTTCACAAATCTTCCCGAAATCGTTCTGGTTTTGCTGTGCAATTGAACAAAGTACAGCCCTGTTGGCCAATCCTTCAGGATAATTTTTTCGAAAGACACCTGGTTGAGTGCTGGAATTTCTCGTGAAAAAACGAGTTCGCCTCCCACACTCAATATGCGCAGCATGGCCGTTTCATTGGATTCCAAAACAGGCCAATGAAGCATCACAAAATCACCTGCCGGATTGGGAACAACCCGGACCGATGCATCGTCGTTGGGTGCTTTTGCAGCGTTGACTTCTGTGAATCTTGTTTGTGTAGTATTGGTGCGCACAGGCGCATTAAAATCAAAATAAATGTCTGCGAAATTGCTGGCCGTTTTATGCAGCAAATCCTCAAAAGGCAAAACAGGCTGAATGCGGAAGCGGACAAAACCATGACTGGCGGGTTCGTTGTGCAGGCTGTCGGGGAGTTGGATATTGTCAAAAAACCAAGTGATCGTCCTTTGCCCCCCAATTTCCCAACGCATAGGGTGACTTGCGTTCACAATTTCCAAACTATTGATATTCAACAGTTCAGAAAGCGTATCTACGATGTACACATTGGCAGCAGGGGCAGTACCGGTATTTTGGAAGCGAACGGTGTAATTAACCCAACCGTTGTTTTCCTCTAAAATTTCGGCAGTAACGTCGCCTGCCGGGATTACCTGTTTGTCATTGGGATCAAAAGAGCCAACCACTGTTTCACTCACAGTGGCAATATTATCGCCAGGCGTTTCGTCCGTGATGCCACCAATCGAGTCAATACTGGCGGTTGAAAATAGTATGGTGCTAAGCGGAACACTGGAAGGGAGGAAAACCTGTAAGCTTGCTTCACCGCTTTGCAGGGGTTGCAAATTGGTAAAATCCCAGCGCGCCACATCGCCTGAAATGATAGCTGGCGGATTGCTGCTATCAATAAAATACTCCGGGTCAACGGCAAGCGTAACGCTGCCCGAGAGAATGGTAGTACCCACATTCTTCCATTTCAGGGCAAACGCATTTGAAAAGCCGGGTTTGGGTTCCGTAAACGACGTGACAAACACTTGTAAGTCGTTTGCAACCACCGTTGGGTACAACCCGATATTTTGAACGACATCCGCGCCCACAGGGACCGTCAGCGCAATTGGAACATTGGTAGCCGTATAATATTTCGGCGGGTTTGGAACATCCAGCATGTAGTCGCCTGGTGGCACGCTGATGTTGAACTTGCCGGTAGGGCCGGAAGCGACATGGTATCCGCCCGGCTGAACTTCGATTACAACGTTTGGAAAATGTAGTTCGACCACATCCAGAGTATCATTCTGATTGGAATCAAGATATGCCTTTCCCTTTACCTGTGTGCCACAAAGCCCGCTTGGGTCCGGTTGAGCATTGCAAAGGGCTAATGCGGCGCAAGCGCGGGGAGCGAAATAAGCAAGGATAGTATCCAAATATTGCCGGGCGAATGCACCATCAATTGGTCCATTTGGATTGTTGACACAAGGAGCGGTCCATTGCCAGGGGCGGGCTTTATCCGCTGGAAGTCCAACAAAAGGGTAAAAGCCTTCCAGACCGCCATTGTATGTATTGGCATTGCTGGTCAGGCAGTCATTGATATCGGCATCCAGAAATAATTGGTTGTTTCCCGTAATATCCAGATTTTCAGCAATCACACAACTGCCAGATAACGGGGTAACTGGCAAACTTAATGGTGGTGGAATGTGAAACATGGCATCTCCACAAATTTGCAGGGCATCATTGGGCGCGTGAAAAAGCACAGCGGGCATTTCGCCAACATTTATCCAGGGCAGGTCGGGCATCATACCGGCCATGCTCACACAGAGTTGAAAATCAGAGGAATATCCAGGCCAATTAGGATAACAAAGCGTGTCACCAGCAGGAAGGCCATAGATGGCTTGGCCAGCGACATCCAGTACGCCTAAATCCGTTCCCCAAATGTTGCCAATATAAAATGGGATAATAGCCGGAACATTGGGCGGAGCAATGATCAAACTGGGATCAATCCAATCGTTGGGTGAGTTGGCATAGGCCGCGCCCAAGGCTATCCCGCCTCCATCAGATTCGCCCCAAAGCACAATGCGCGAGGTGTCCACCCGAAAAGGATTGGCGTCTTCCGCCACCGTTTTTTTGAAAAATCGGATGGCGGAGCGGGAATCTTGAATGCCGCGGTACATGGCTTGAACATAGGTCATCATGCGCGCAATCTGTTGTGGTGCCAATGGATTCCAGCCCAAACGGTAGTCTATTGCAGCAGCCACATAACCCATCTTTGCCAACCGTTTACAAATTTCAACGACTGCGGAGTCGCGCAATGACCCTTCACAATTTAAATTCTGGTTTTTAGGGAGGTAAAAACCGCCCGGAATCACCAAAACCAAGGGGCGTGTGGAAGCGGTATCGCCCGTTGGTTCGTATACATCAAGTACAAGCGGTTGGGGAATTGCCTGCCCGGCAACCGAAACCGCTTGAATAGTAGCATTGGTACCGTAAATGATGTTTGGCGTTCTGCTTACCTGATCGAAAACGGGTTCGAGAAAACGATTTTGGGCAGCAAGAGAAAACGCGAAAAGGGAGATTAGAAGAATCGAAAGTAGTTTCATGTCTTGGAAGTGAGTGGTGAAAAGATTCCCAAAAATAGAGATAAAATGTTGTGGGTAATTTTCCCATCCCACCCCCATGCTACCAAACAAATAGAAACTCCTACTTTCACCCCCAAAACCACCTTGTTTATGAATATATCTTTGCGACTATCCTTCTTTTTCCTCTCCGTTTTCTGTTTGACCCAAATTGCAGCCCAGACGCAAAAGGTGCCGCAATCGCCCCCGGCAGAATTGCGCGGCGCCTGGCTTGCCACGGTGGCGAATATTGACTTTCCTTCAAAGCCCGGACTCACGTCGGCGCAGATAAAAGTTGAATTCGACAGCATCCTGGACATCTTGAAGGCCATGAACATGAACGCCGTGTTCGTGCAGATACGGCCTGCGGGCGATGCTTTTTATAAATCGGCTACTGTGCCGCTCAGCAAATTCCTCGTGGGACAGCAGGGTGCCATGCTCGACGATTCGCTCTTCGATCCGCTCGAATACATGATCAAATCAGCACACGACCGCCGCATGGAATTCCATGCCTGGCTCAACCCCTACCGCGCAACATTTGATCCCGACACTTCTGCGCTCGACATTCTGCATCCATTGCGCTCGCTGCCCGATCGCCGCAAAGCCGAGTGGTTTTTCCGCTATGGCAACAAGTGGTATTTCAATCCGGCCAGCCCTTCCGTGCGCCAGTATTTGACAAATGTGGTAAAGGACATCGTGCTGCGTTACGATGTGGACGGCATCCATTTCGACGACTATTTTTACCCATACAAAGAAAAAAATATCAATCTGGACGATGCGCTTAACGATTATGACAGGTTCGCATCGGCCGACCACGACTTCACCGATATAGGCGATTGGCGGCGCAACAATATCAATACGCTCATTGAAGGCGTGTCAAAAACCATCAAAAGATACAAGCCTTACGTCAAGTTCGGCATAGGCCCTTTTGGTGTGTGGCGCAACAAAGAGCGCGACCCAGAACGCGGTTCCAATACCCGTGCCGGCGTGACTTGCTACGACGACTTATATGCTGACGTGTTGCTTTGGCTCGAAAAAGGCTGGATTGATTATGTGGCGCCTCAAATCTATTGGAGCATTGGTTTCCCAGCGGCAGATTATGAGATTTTGGTGGATTGGTGGAGCAAGCATTTGTACGGAAAACAGCTCTATGTGGGCCACGCTGCCTATAAAATCAACAATTCTGCCAACGACCCAAACTGGGAAAATGAAGAAGAAATAAGCAAACAAATCGCCCTCAACCGCGCCAACCCCAATGTGAGCGGCAGTCTGTTTTTCTCGGTAAAACCGCTCCTGCGCAACCCACTCGGCGTACAAGACACCCTTATCAATTCGCTTTGGAAATACCCTTCGCTCGTGCCGCCTATGCCTTCGCTTTCCAAAGCCACACCCGCCACAGCCACCGTCTGCAGGGTGAAGGGAACGCCCAGCACGATACAGCTCACCTGGAATCTTTGCACCCTACTATCCGGCGATGAAATGCCTTTTTATTTCGCCCTCTACCGTTTCGATGGGGAGGGCGTCGGGAAGTTCGATAATCCGCGCAACTTGTTGGGATTCACCCCTTTTTACGCAGACAAATGGTATTTTGAAGACTACACAGCCATCGAAGGAGAATTCTATACCTACGTCGTGGTTGGCTTCAACCGCGCCAATGTTGGTGGCAATCCAAGTGACCCCACTTTTGTGAAAAAGACAAAAAAGGGTGCTAAGAAAAAGAAGAAGTTCTGGGGGTATATGTTCTAGTGCTATTTCTTCCGCTTCGAACTCCCAGGCACAGGATACCTGTTGGCATAAGCCTTTGCCTTTGGCACCATTTCTTTCAATTTGCTGCTGCGTTTGGAGGGATCGGGGTGTGTGCTGAGAAATTCAGGTGGGCGGCTGCCACCTGCTTTCGACATCCTCCCCCAAAACGGGGCTGCCTCGTTGGGATTGTACCCAGCCATTGCCATCAGATAAAGGCCAATTTCATCGGCTTCTGATTCGTGCTTGCGACTGAATGGCAAGAGCACGCCCAATTGTGTACCAGCGCCAGCAGCCTGCATGATCAAATTGCGGGTTTGCGCCGGTTTTTGGGCCATGGCGAGTCCGAGGTCAAGCGTGGTAAGCCCGAGTTGTGCCACTAAACCATGACTCACACGCTCGTTGCCGTGGTTGGCCAATGCGTGGGCAATTTCATGGCCCATCACAACCGCCAGCGCATCCTCGTTTTGGGTCACTTTCAGGATGCCTGTGTAGACAACCACTTTCCCGCCCGGCATACAAAAGGCGTTCACCGTTGGATCGTCAACCACATTGAACTCCCAGGCAAATTCTTTGAGGTCTTTTTGCAGTCCTTTAGATTTGTAATACACTTCCGTGGCAGCTTTGATGTCGTTGCCAACACGGCGTACGAGATCGAGGTCTTTGCCCGAAGTCATGGGTTTGTTTTCATTCAGAAATTGGCGGTATTCTGCTATACTCATCTGATTGAGTTGTGCATTGGGAATAAGATTCAGGGATTTGCGCCCGGTGAAAATCGTTTTTTGACAAGCAAAAACGATTGACAAGAGTGCCAGAATGAACAGGCTTTTTTTCCACATAAGATTTGAATTTTGTTTTTGTACAGGTTCAACCATTTGACGCTGTTTTTGTTTCAGCCCAAAAATTTATAAAGCATGAAAAAACTCTTTTTCCTTACAGTCCTTCTCGCGGCATTCAGTGTCGCAAACGCCCAAATCAAAACACCCGCACCCAGTCCGGGCTGCAAAATTAGCCAAGACGTAGGCCTTATTAAAGTAGACCTCGATTATTCCCGCCCAAGCGCAAAGGGGCGCAAAGTATTTGGCGAGCTTGTTCCATTTGGTGAAATGTGGCGCACCGGTGCAAATGCCAGCACCAAAATTACGCTTTCCGACGACACAAAAGTGGCTGGAATGCCCTTGCCCAAAGGAACTTACGCCCTCTACACCATTCCCGGAGAAAAGGAATGGACCGTAATTTTTTACAAGAACACCACATTTGGAGGAGTACCCGACCCAGAGGATTTCAAAGAAGAAGATGTGCAGGTGCGTGTCGTAATTCCCTCGCTCCCCGTTCGCGATTTGGTGGAGACTTTCACCCTGAACATCAACAACTTGCGCAATAACGGCGCCGACCTTGAAATTATTTGGGAATACACCAAAGTAGTCGTACCAATCCAAACAAATACCGACAGCAAGGTTTTGAAAGCCATTGAAACAACGATGGCCGGCCCTGCAGCGGGTGATTACAACGCTGCAGCACGCTACTATTACGAGGAGAAAAAAGACATGGCACAGGCATTGGTTTGGGTAGATAAAGCCCTCGAAAAAGGCGGTGAAAAATTCTGGATTCTTCGCCTCAAAGCAAACATTCTCGCCGAATTAGGCCGTTACAAAGATGCCATCATGGTGGCTGAAAAAAGCACCGAACTGGCCAAAAAAGAAGGCAACGAAGACTACCCACGCATGAATGACAAGAGCATTGCGGAGTGGAGCAAGAAGAAGTAGGCAGTGGCAGGCGGCAGTCAGATTGCAGTGGCGCAATGCCAGAAAAAGCCGGCAACGAATCGAGGGTTCGTTGTCGGCCTTTTTAGTCGGAGCCGAGACATTTTACCCAAGTCTTGATTTTCGCAAACAACCAGAATCGTGCATCGTGCAACAAGCCAGGCATATAATATCACGTGTCAAATGTCTATACTCCGCATATTCCTTGTTTTCTTTTTTCCCAGCCTTACCATGGCCCAAGGCCCACTGGACGGCTATTTGAAGGGAAAAGGGGTGCTTGACCTGGCGCCTTCTTTTTCTTTTAATGTTGCACAGAAATTTGATGGTGCTGGCGGCCAGACTTACAACGAAGGCTATAAAGGCCAGATGCTCAGCCTGTTTGCTGAATACGGACTGACCGAAAAATTCGATCTTGTGGCAACGGCTGCAGCAGTTTTTACTCCGCTACAAAGCGGGCTGCAAGACGGCGGTTTATTTGTGAAATACCGCCCTGTCTACGCTCCGCTTGGTAAAGCTGGAAAACTTGGGGTGATCTTTGGAACGGGCGCGACATTCCCGCTCAGTGATTACGAACCGCTCGCTACAGGCGCGTTGGGTCAAAAAGCCATCACAGTACCTGCCAGAATCATCCTTCAATGGGAATCCCCGCTTGGGCTATTCCTCAATTTCACAGGCGGCTACAATTTCAGACTTGACGAATTGAAAGATGCCGACATCACACTAGTCCGCCAACAAAGACCGGATTACGACCCTGTTGATTCACAGAATTTTACAACCATTTTATTAAAGTTGGGCTTCCCCGCCCGGAACTTTTACCTCGACGGCTGGGCTGAATGGCAGCACACCTCAGGCGGGGCGGATTATGTACAGAATGTGCCTGATTTGCCGCAGGCTTATGGCGTGTCGTACACCCAAATTGGAGGCACAGCTTATTATTCCGACAATGGGCGAACAGGGTTTTATATCAGCGGGGGATACATACTCAATGGGCGGAACACCAGCAGGATTCAACGGATTACGTTTGGGGCAGTATTGAAATTTGGGGCAAATAAAGACTAAACAGGAAAACCGCAAAACAGGAAAACCGCAAAATTTAAAACTACGAAGTGCTTGATTTCTAAAGGGCTGATTTTGGCCTTGTTCGTATCTTGCTGTGCAGTTTTAAATTTTGCGGTTCTCCTGTTTTGCGGTTTTCCTGTTTAAATTTTTAACCCTATTTCGGCACCCGAATCTGGTACGTTTTCCCCTCTTTATTGGTGAGTTTGCTGTCGATCAGCCAGGGGTTGTAAAGTTTGAGCATCCGATAGTTGGTGCCATGCTCACGGGCGAAATCGCCCCAATTAGCCACCGCACCTTTCACTTCCACTGTTTTGAATTCCGTGAGTGCCGGGTAGAGGTGTTCTTTTTCTACCGAATACTCGTACTCTTCGGGGTTTTCCATCACCTCTTTTATAGCCACGATGCGGAAGGGGTAACGCATGGTTTCATCGGCAGCGAGATTGAGTTCGAAAAAAGATTTGGCGCGTTGTTTTGCCATTTCATCAATGATGCGCCCTGGTCCGCCATTGTAGGCAGCAGCTGCCAAAGTCCAGGAACCCAGCCGCTCCTTTTCCTTTTTCATGTATTTGCAGGCCGCGCGGGTTGCTTTTTCTAGGTGGTAACGCTCGTCCACTTCTGTGTTCACTTCAAGTCCATAACCTCCTGCAGCGTCTTTCATAAACTGCCACACGCCTCGTGCTCCGGCGGGTGATATGGCATTGGAAAGTGCGCTCTCGGCTACAGCCAGGTATTTCAAATCGCTCGGGGCCCCCTCTTCTTTGATAATAGGCTCGATGATGGGGAAAATCGCATTGGCGCGCTTAACGGCCAGAATGGTCTGGGAATGGAAATAAACGTTTCGCAGCAGTTCGGCGTCGAGCCGTTGGCGCACGTCCCAATTGTCCATCGGGAATTTTTCCCCACAAAAATTGAAGTCCTTGTCGAGGTTGACGGAGCGCACGCGCTGCTCAGACCGGTCGCCTTCGTTTTTGAAAGAAGTAACACAGAGCCCGAGGAAGCAGAGCGCAAAGAGTGCGTTGACAACCAAGAGGGTACGGATGTGGGAAGAGAAATTCATATCAGATTTTTTTATGGTGAACGCCGAACGAGGGGAGAGATTTCAGCAGAATAACTTTACAAACGTACAATTTCTTTCCAATAAAAAAGGCACCCACTGAATCAGTAGGTGCCTTCCGTTTTTCAAAAAAAAGTTATTTAACCTCTTCTGCTTTTTTACCCGCGGCTTTGATCACAAAAAACAAGACCATGCCGACCATAATGAAACTTACCAGTGCATTGATGAAATTGCCAATCATAATGCCGCCTTCCATTTTGGAGACACCGTCAACAATAACTTCTTTCCCTCCAATAGCGATCCCGGAAAAATCAGGATTGCCCGTTATCAAACCAAGGATAGGTGTAATAATGTCGGACACCAGGGAGTCAACAATCTTTTGGAAAGCGCCACCGATAATAACTGCCACAGCTAGTGTGATGACATCGCCGCGAAGCAGAAATGCTTTAAGTTCGCTAATCATGTTAGTTTGTTTTGTTTTAATTTATCTGAAAAATGTGAGATTTAAAGACGTTAAGGTATTATAAAGTCACATTTAGCCACTGTTTTAAAAAAAGATCTACTGCTTCAGCACCTTCCGACAAAAGCCTGCTCCATTTTTTCCAGTCATTTTAAGCAGATAAACCCCCGGTGCCAGGTCATTTCCTTGCAGATCAAAACGCTGTTCACCAGCCGACAATTCTCCCGAAAATACGGTTTGCAATTTTTTTCCGGAAAGATCAAAAAGTTCCAACCTGGCATTTTGTTTTTCAAAAACAGTAAAAGAAATCTGTGTTTGATTGACAAATGGATTGGGTGCAACGCGCACATTTTCAATCGCTTGTGGCGAATGGCTGCTGGAAACAAAGGGCATAGTCGCTCTGTACATGGAACGCCCGTAGGTGGCCGCTGCAATCGTCCGGGAAGGCGCATGTGTGGTCAGGTCGGTTACTGGCACCGTGGGCAACCCATTGTTTACAGGCTCCCAACTGCCGCCACCATCTGCTGTAAAAAACACCCCGGCATCGGTGGCTATGTACCAAACATTAAAAGGGTCGGCAGGGTCTGGCACGAGGTCATTCACCGGGAGGTCCGGAAGGTTTCCGCTCACATCCTGCCAGGTTTGGCCTTTGTCGGTGGTTTGGTAAATGTGCGCGATGTCGTCGAAATGCCGAAAGCCGGAAAGGCAAACCAATGCATAGTTTTCAGATGGCAGCGCCACCACACGTGTGACCCATCGTTTGGGCAGATTGGCAGAGACCTTTGTCCAGTCGTTACCGCTATTGGAAGTAACCCAGACATTACCGTCATCAGTGCCAACCCACAGCAAATTGGCATTTAGGGCAGAAGCAGCAATGGTCGTAATGGAGCCGTAGCGAATGCCATTTTGTCCGGTTGGTCCATTGCTCAGGTCGTTGCTGATCGCAGTCCAATCGAGGCCTCCGTTGGTAGATTTAAAAAGTCGGTCGGCTCCGATGTACATCACATTGGGGTTGTTTGGATCAAAAATATAGGGGGTGTTCCAATTGTAACGATTGCTCGAAGGCGCACTTGCGCCATTGCTACCTGAAAAGCCGCCATATTGAGATTCAACATAGTAGATATTGTTATTCTGCGGATTGACAAGGGTTACAAATCCATCCCCGCCGCCTATATGATCCCAATCGTTGAGGCCGCCGGTAAGGGTGCGCCAAGTGCCGTTGTCCTGCGCGCCTCCGTAAAAATTGGTGCTGTTCTGATAATCAATCTCAGAAGTGTAAAACTGAGTGATAGGGAAGGGCCGATGTTCCCAAGTAGCCCCTGCATTGGTGGAAATATAGATGCCTCCATCATTGCCTACTACATGTAAATCAGGGTTGGCTGGATGAATATAAAAAGCGTGGTAATCGGCGTGGAGATACGGAGAAACGCCCGACCAGAATTGGCCTCCGTCAGTGGTTTTTGCCCAGTCCAACCCCAATGTGTACACTTCATCGGGGTCGTTGGGGTGTACCCGGATTTGTCCAAACCACCATCCATAACCCGGATACCCTGGGTCGCCGCCACTGAGCTGCGACCACGAATTCCCGTCGTTTGTGCTTTTGTAAACACCTTTGAAATGACCGATTTCATCTGCATAAAGCGCGTACAAAGTGCTTGGTTGTGAAGGGCTTATAGCAATACCAATGCGACCAAGATTGCTATTGGGCAAACCAGTAGCAAGTTTTGTCCAGTTGTCGCCACCATCCGTGCTGCGCCATATGGCACAACCCGGGCCGCCGTACACCCGTTTGTCGGGCCGGCGGGTACGTTGCCATGTTACGGCAAATACGGTATCCGGATTGAAAGGGTGGATTGCAAGGTCAATTCCTCCAGTTGAATCATTTACGAAAAGTATCTTTTTCCAACTCAAGCCGCCATCCTCGCTGCGGAAAATGCCGCGCTCCGGATTGTTCTCAAAAAGATGTCCCATTGCCGCCACGAAGATCCGATTGGAATTTTTCGGATCCACTTCGATGCGCCCGATACTGCCCGAGGCTTCCAGCCCAAGCGATGTCCAAGATACGCCAGCGTTACTGCTTTTGAATATACCCCGGCCATCGTATGTGACAGAACCTCCACCGCCATTGGGTTCTCCCGTGCCAATGTAAAGCGTGTTTTTATCCGAAGGATCTATCGCAATATCACCGATACTGAGGGAGGGGAGATCGTCGGAGATCGGGTACCAATTGTCTCCTGCATCCCCGGATTTCCAAACTCCTCCGGAGGCCGAGGCGGCATAAATCGTCAGTGTATCAGTGTGATGCATGGCCACATCCGTAATGCGGCCACTCACGTTGGTGGGGCCTGCGAGCTCCCAGGTCATGCCATTGCCGCGATCCTGCGTTGCGTTTTTTACTTGTTCCAGGGCTTTGTAAAAAGCGCCTGAAGGCACTGTGCCGTAGGGAAAAGCGCGTTGGGCCCAGAGATAATCAGAGGGTTCTGGGGAATGCTTGCCCGCGGTTGCTTTAGCGAAGGAGGGTAAATTGGTGACTTTTAAAGCAAATACGCAAATGGCGATTAAAGCGAGTCCTGCGGCGGCAAGTTGAATTTTATTCATAGCAATATAGATTTAGCGAAGGCTAAAAGTACGCTTGCCTGAATTTTATCAAATACTAAATTGTAGGTATGATGCTTTTGGCAAAAATCGGGCAGCACGATGATTAAATAAACTATTCCACTGCTCGCCAATCCGCCTCCGTATCCACATCTGAAAGCATGGGGAGCAGCGCAAAAATCTTTCCGGCAGCAAGGATTTTCTCGATTGTTTTTTCCCGGACGGTTTCAGTGCTCCATTCAATGTTGTGAAAAACGGAGGATTCTAAAGTGCTCATTCCAAGGAGGTAATATCCGCCATCGGGCACTGGCCCCAGCACAAAGTCTGTTGTGTCAAGAAGGTCAAAAGCTTGTTGCAGCGTTTCGCCCCTAAGTTCGGGGCAATCGCTGCCAATGATAATAGCCTTCTGTGCCCCGGATTCAAAAGCATGGTGAAACGCGGATTCCATTCGCGCTCCAAGGTCTCCGCTGTGCTGGATTTTCTTTTGGAAAAAAGCAGGAGACCAGTCGTCCTGATCGTCCACAAAATCGCTATAAAACAAAAACCGTTCGGCTTCACAACCTAGAGCGGCCTCGCGGGTTTTCTCCAGCAAGATATGGTAGATGCGCAAAGCCTCCTCGTCACCAAGCGTACGAGCAAGACGGGTTTTTACTTTTCCCAATTGCGGGTTTCGAATGAAAATAAGGAGGGTGTTTTTCATCAATGATAAACAATCATACTTAGGCTGTTTAAACACCCTTACTTGCGATTTATTGGCAATTTCACCGTGAAAGTTGTACCTCTCCCGAGCTCCGACTTTTTGACAAAAATGCGCCCGCTGTGATATTCCACCATGATTCTTCGTGCGAGCGAAAGGCCAAGTCCCCAACCACGCGTTTTGGTAGAATAGCCAGGTTTGAATACGATACTATGCTTACCAGATGGAATCCCTTTGCCCGAATCGCTAATATCAATACAAGCCCAACGGCTTTCGCAGTACACGTTGGCGCTGATTTTCCCTTCCCCGCTTTCCATCGCGTCAATAGCATTGCGAAGCAAATTTTCGATTACCCAGTCAAAGAGCGGCGGGTTCAGGAACACCATAAGGGGTTCTTGTTCCTCGGGTTTTGGAAAATCAAACACCGTTTTGCGCGGTGCACGACGCTGCATATACACGCGACATATTTCCAGCTGTTCATATAAGTTGACGGGCGTAAGTTCTGGTGTTGCGCCAATTTTGGAAAAGCGATCCGCCACCAGTTCAAGACGGGTCACGTCATTGTGAAGTTCGAGCAACATTTCCTGATTGTCGGGGCGGTCTTCATTCACGGCCTTCAGGGTTTCAATCCAGCCCAATATCGCTGTGATGGGGGTGCCAAGTTGGTGGGCTGTTTCCTTCGCCATACCAAGCCAGACTTTGTTTTGCTCCACCCGTCTGGATGCACTAAACCCCGCATAGCCAAATGCGATGAAGACCGCAATAAGGAACAACTGAATAAAAGGATACCACTCCAGGAGTTTCATCAGGCGAGATTTCCCGTACATCACGATTTGAAGGTCATCGCCTACCGGCACATGAATCGTATCGGCACGTTCGGCCAACATGCCCTGGTAGACCCGCTGCAAAGCTTCTGTAGAGATGCTGTCGTTTTCATCTTCTCCTACGTTGGTATAGCCGTCAATGCCGCCGCGTTCATTGAGCAAAAGGATCGGCACCGTGGTGTTGCCTTGCACCACTTTGAGTTGAAAACTTATATCACAATAGAAAGATTGGTAAGGATCGCCACTCGAAGTGGCAAGCGTTCGTTGGGCCTCAAGGTATTGCTCTACCTGCTGTTTTTCGCGTTCGGCAAGTTGGTCGCCGAGATAGCGGGTGTAGACAAGCGAGAGGATGACAATGAGCGTCCCTCCAGATGCCAAATACCATTTCCAATACGATTTGCGGGTATAAATGTCCATTTTGCTGCGAAAAGGTAGCGCGATTTTGAATTTTCAATGGCAAAAACGCAACAAAGCATCTTTTAGCATTTCCCAATAAGACACAGCCCGGCAGGTTTTTCAAACCTGCCGGGCTGTGTCTTGGCAATAGTCTCACGTGAGTGATACTATTGCTCTTATTTCAAAGTGAAGTTAAATGTAATTGTACCACACTGCTGATCAGCTGTGGAGGATGCAAAGCGATAGCCACGAGCAGCTTGTATTGCCTTGCTTTTCAATTCGCTATCGCTCGTGGTAGAGCCCCGTTGAGTATAGTCTGCACTTACGACGGTACCGCTGCTGTTTACACAAACTTCTATGACGACCTTTCCACTTTTTTGCGAGGTATCGTTGATACGGCCACGGTTCACGACTGCCCTTCCACCCAATCCGCCACCAATTGACGCTCCAGTTCCGGTACCGTCACCGCCGCCGGTTCCACCGCCGGTGCCACTGCTTTTGCCAAAGGGGTTGTCGCCCGTACCACCATTTACGCCCCCGTTGCCGGGTTTGCCACCACCGCCAGCACCCTGGCCATTGCTGTTTTTCTTACCAAATGCGCTGCCAGCGTTGTTTTTTACCTTGTCGCGTTGTTCTTGCTCAGCCTTTTTGGCAGCTTCTGCAGCCTGTCGCTGGCGATTTGCTTCATCTATTCGGGCGCGTTCCTGACGATCCTGCTCTTCCCTTTGTTTGCGTTCCTGTTCTTTTTGTTGTCGGATGGCCGCCACCTCTGGGTCGGTGGTAGTCGGCGTTGGAGGAGGAGGAGTGGCCTGCGATTTTGTAGGCGTGGGTACAGGATCGGGTGTGGAGGTAGCAGGTTTGGCAGGTGTTGCGGCTTCCTCTTCCCCAAGCGGGGTATAGTCGTCATTCATGCCTTTGTCTGGATCGCCGGCAGCAGCATTGTCGCCGCCGCCGCCGCCAAAATCGAGCATGATGGCTGTAGGTTCGACGACAGGAACCGAGGATGAAAAGGTATAGAAAATCAATGCCAGCAAAAGCGCGGCGTGAAAAAGCAAGCTGCCAATGGCTGCTTTGGTACGATTTTCTTCCTGATTTGCTTGATTAACAATGGCTTTCATAACAAATTACCGTTTTGGGTATGGATGTTTGGGGCAGCGGGATTACACACAATTATGTTCAAAAAGATTTCTCCGGAATGAAATTAATAACCCAATCATTTCCCAGGCATTGCCTTGGGGTCGGTTGCAAGAATGGTTTTCAATTGCATTCGGTTAGCAACATCCAGCACAGTTACAACATGTTCGATGGCCGTTCCTTTTTCAACTACAACGGTGATTGTAGTTGATTTTATATCCTTACCCATAGATCTTATTTTAGCTTTCAATCCATTTTCCAGTGATGCTTCAGCGATGGGTGTCGCATCCAGGTAAAATTTGCCAGCCGCTGTAATCGAAACGGCAAGCGCTGGCGAAGCCAATGATGTACTGGTACTCGAAGGCAACGTAAGGTTGAGGGCATTGGGGGTCACGAACTTGGAAGTGAGCATAAAGAACATCAGCAGCAGGAAGATTACGTCAATCATGGCTGCAAGGCTGAATTCCGGCTCTACTCTTTGGCGGCGTTTGAGTCCCATATTATTGTTGAATTGGTTGAAATAGTGGATTTGGTGATTGGTGGACTGGTGATTGGTGGACTGGTGATTGGTGGATTGGTGATTGGTGGATTGGTGATTGGTGGATTGGTGATTGGTTTAGCTTGGAACTCGCACTAATCACTAATCACTAATCACTAATCACTAATCACTAATCACTAATCACTAATAACCCAATCACCGAGAAGGTTCTTGCAGCAGATCCATGAACTGCACGGCAGTGTACTCCATTTTGAAAATAACCTTGTCGAGGTTGGTGACCAGCAGGTTGAAGCCAGCCATAGCAATAATAGACACAAACAAACCGGCGGCAGTTGCCGTAAGGGCATGGTAGATACCGTTGGACAATACCTGAGGGGTGATATTGGTGGCAGAGGCCATGTCCTGGAAAGAAATAATAAGACCAATAACAGTACCCAAAAGGCCGATCATGGGCGCGAGGCCGGAAATTGAGGCCAGGGTAGAAAGGTTCTTTTCAAGTTTGAGAAGTTCGAGGTTGCCCACGTTTTCAATGGACTTGTTGATGTCGTCCAAAGGCTTTCCGATACGGTCAAGGCCTTTTTCTACCATACGCGCCATGGGCGCATCCACACTCTGGCAAAGGGCTTTGGCAGCCTGGAGGTTACCGCTTTCCACACTCGCACGAATGGAGTTCATAAAATTGTGGTCAACTTGTCCGGCACGGGTGAGGGTAAAGTAGCGCTCAATAATGATGTAAACAGCCACAATGGAAAGGAAGAACAAAATCCCCATCACAATGAGGCCAGAAGTGCTGCTCGAAAAAATAATGTCAATGAGGCTTTTCGATTCGGCTGGGGTGGTTGCTACCTCTTTTGTGCTGAGCTGCAGGAAGAAGAAAGAGGTAAGAAAGGCGTTGATTGTCATAGACGTTCGGTGCTGTTAGTTTGGTGAAACCGGTTGCTTTCGTTTTAGGAGATTGCGAACGCCAAAAGTAGAGTGTTTTGTATCTGTCGGTGAAATTTCATTAACATTTTTGCCCCTCAAAGGCTTTTTGCAACACTGACGACATTAAAAAACAACCCAAAAGTCAATTTTTATCACTCGCAGCCCTGTTTTCGGCGGGTATCAATAATGTACTGAATTTTCCAGCCATCTGCGGTTTTTACCAATTGAAAGGAGTTGGTACCACAATGCGAGCGTTTCCCATTGATATAAAAGGAGTAGGGCGTCCACACGCTGGCGAGCGATTTCTCGGCGTGGATTGCCTCGAATTTGATTCGCTCATCGTACTTATCGGTGCTGGGCGATCCTATCATTGCCAAAAAATCTGCTAATTCTTCGGTGTACACCTGCATTTTGCCTTCCTTGTCTGTCGTGTACGTTTGGAGCAACATGGTTTCGGTGCAGCTGCTTTTAAGGAGTGTGGTGTCGCCTTTTTCCAAACCATCAAAAAATCGGTTTATGACGGCTTTGATGGCCTTTTCAGGGTTTTCAGGTTTTTGTTTTTGGGCAGAAGATTTTGGCAAAAAGGCCAAAAGAGCGAATAGTAGAAGGGCAAATGGAATGTGTTTCATGTTTGAAAAAGAATTTTGCCAAAAGTCGAACGTAAAACACGCTTGCTCGGCCAAAATAGCCAGAATGTCTTTTTAAACCTCCGTTTAACTACTTTGTTACCTTTGCCGTCGTTATGAGATCATCGTTTGAACAGATAATTCAATCTGACATCCCCGTGCTGATTGATTTTTGGGCCACATGGTGCGGCCCTTGCAAAGCCATGGCACCCGTGCTCAAGGAACTAAAAACCGAGCTTGGCGACCGGGTGCGCATCATCAAGATTGATGTGGACCAAAACACCGACCTCGCCGTGCAAATGAAAGTGATGGGCGTGCCCACTTTCATGCTCTACAAAAATGGTCAATGTCTATGGCACGATGCCGGCACATTCACTAAAGAAGCCCTGAAAAAAAAGATTGAAGATGTTGAAAATCAGTGATATACCTCAAGCAATTGGACTTTCACTTATCCTCGCCGTCGCTTGTGGAAATGTCGAAACGCCCCTTTCGTCTGCTCAAATACCGGTCTTGCCTGACCAATTTGCACCCGATTCTTTGCCAATACCTGCACTAGTGAGTAAGGAATATTTGTTGGGGAAATTCAACCCTGCCAAGCACCCTGATTTTGTGTCAGTCGGCAAACCCTACGCCGACAAACCGGGCATGATGCTGCGAAAAGAGGCTTTTGAGGCCTTCAAAAAAATGTGGGATAGTGCTCAAAAAGCGGGCATTTCGCTCAAAATCATTTCCTCCACCCGCACTTTTGACCAGCAAAAAAACATTTGGGAAGGCAAATGGAACCGTTTTGCCCAGCAAACCCCTGCTCCTAAAAAGCGTGCCCTAAAAATTTTGGAATTTTCCTCCATGCCAGGGTCTTCGCGCCACCACTGGGGCACCGATATAGACTTAAATGACCTTAACAATCCATCTTTCGAGTCAGGTGGCATGCACGAAAAAGTGTACAAATGGCTCGCTGCCCACGCCCACGAATTTGGCTTTTGCCAACCTTATACCGCCGGAAGGTCACATGGTTACCAGGAAGAAAAGTGGCATTGGAGTTATACGCCGCTGAGCAAGCCCTTTTTGGCACAATACAAAGCTGGGATCACGGATGTTGATATTCAAGGGTTTTTAGGCTCAAATCTGGCGGGAGAAATCGGCGCGGTGCAGCATTATGTGCTGGGAATCAATCAATCTTGTGCGGAGTAAGATTATGATATATACACGTATTTTTTTGACAGGATTAACAAGATCAACAGGATAAAGTCGGCTTCATCCTGTTGATCTTGTTAATCCTGTCAAAAAACAGTCGCCTAAGGTGCTTATCAGTATTTTTAATGCAACACCGCCATTTAATCACCTCAACCTACTTCTACAAAATTCCTTGGCGTTTCATAAAGCCGCACGTGCAAATCGAATTTTTCAGGCAAATGCCCCCGCAGAATACGCCAGATAGTGAGGCAAATATTTTCAGCAGAAGGGATCAAATTGCGGAACTCTTCGACATCAAGGTTTAAGTTTTTGTGGTCAAAACGGGCCTCTATCTCGTGTTTGATGAGCAGCGCAAGCCAGGCCAAATCCACCACCATGCCTGTTTCGGGATCTATTTCGCCCGTTACCCGTACTTCCATTTCATAGTTGTGCCCATGAAAGTTGGGATTGTTGCAAAGTCCGAACACTTCGCGGTTTTTCTCGTCAGTCCAGGCAGGATTGTGTAAACGGTGGGCAGCGTTGAAATGAGCGCGACGTGTGACGGATACTTTCATAAGCAAGAAGAATAGAAATACGTTTACGAAACCTTGATGGTTTCGTAAACGCAAGCATGTCGAGAATGTTGACAGGCAACGCTAAGGGTTTGCAACACGTCCCTGCCTCGGCGTTACCTTGCCCATTGATTTGGATAACTTTTTGCCAGTTTGGAAGAATCTGTCTTTGCTACAGAGCACTTTCCGAAAGTTCAGCACTTTCGGGAAGTTGGCGCTGCTTATGTTCCTTCCGCTTCTCGCAACCGCCCAATACTCCAGCCTCCGCGAACGAGTGTTGGATGCTCAGATTCCGTTACAAATCCTTGATTCTCTTACTGTTGCCGCACCTTTCATTTCTATCACGGATGCTTTTTCGGGGCAAAAGATCGAGCCGCGTTTTTTTGCTTTGGAGCATAATTCGCTCCGTACCGATACCGCTGCTCTGCGCCTGGCCTACCCTGATTGTTCAAAAATCCTGGTACGATACCGGGTACTGCCCTTCAATCTTGGCGCAAGAACCAGTCGGCTCGATACCCTCGCCATACGTCGTCGCATAAATGCTGATGCCATCGAATTTGATTACGAACCCTATCAACCTACGAAGCCACTTTGGGAACAAAGCGGCCTATCGTCGTCCGGTGCCTACACACGGGGTCTATCTTTCGGTAACAGTCAAAACCTTGTTTTCAACTCCAACCTCAACCTCCAACTCAACGGAAAACTTGGCAATGATCTCGAACTGACCGCCGCCCTTTCCGACAATACGATCCCGCTTCAGCCAGACGGCACTACCCGTCAGCTTCAGGAATTCGACCGTATTTTTATCCAGTTGAAACGAAAAAACGCTACGCTCACAGCAGGCGATTTTGACCTCACACGTCCCGATGGCTATTTTTCCAATTATTTCAAAAGACTGCAAGGGGCCATGGTAACCGTTGAAGGCCTCAAGTTGAAAACCCCAATCTCCAAAACTTCCAAGCCCTCAAACCAATCTTCACCCAATATCCCCTCACCTACGCCAAAGCTTCGGCGAGTAAAAATATCTCAATATCCCAATATCCCAATCACCCTCCGCGCTGCCGCCGCCATTACCAGAGGCAAATTCGCCCGCCAAATCATCCAGGGTCAGGAAGGCAACCAGGGGCCTTATCGTTTACAGGGTGCTGAGGGTGAACGTTTTATCATTGTGCTGGCCGGAACTGAAAAGGTTTTTGCCGATGGTCAATTATTGCGTCGTGGACAGGAAGACGATTACACGGTGGACTATAATTTGGGCGAACTAACCTTCACTCCACGGCGACTCATCACGAAAGACATCCGCATCATTGTCGAATTTGAATACGCTGTGCAGACTTACCTCCGCTCCACCATAGCAGCCAATGCCAGTTGGCAAATGCCTCGCGCCAAAGTCTTTTTCAACCTTTATTCCGAGCAGGACAGTCGCAACAACGGTGGTGCGCAGGAACTCTCCCCTGCGGAGCGCAGCCGCCTCGCTCAAGTGGGCGATGACTTACAAAATGCTTACGCACCAGGTATTGATACCCTGGAGGCTTTTGATGCGGCGCGGGTGCTGTACAGCTTGACGGACACTGTGTTGTGTGGTCAGCTACGACAAATTCTGAATTACAGCATAAATCCCGATTCTGCCCGCTACGCCGCCCGTTTCACGGAGGTGGCTGTTGGGCAGGGCAATTATGTGCTGGCAAATACGGCGGCCAATGGGCGCGTGTTTCGCTGGAGTCCGCCCGATCCCGTTACTTGTGCGCCGACAGGCAATTTTGAGCCTATTATACGCCTTGTCGCTCCGGAAACACGGCAATTGTATGCTTTAGGTGGTGATTTTCAACCATTTAAAAACTCCAAATTACAAGCAGAAATTGCATTGAGCAGCCGCGATCTCAACCGTTTTTCGCCGCTGGGAAATGCGGATAATGTAGGTATGGCAACGGTGCTGGGCTGGCGACAGGGGTTTGGGTTTGGCAAAAAACATCCTGAAGGGTTGGAACTTTCGGGAAGTTCGATACGTGGTACCCTCTTCGCCAATTACGAATTCGCCGCACGTGATTTCCGTCCGCTCAACCCTTATCGTGCGGCAGAGTTTGTGCGCGATTGGAATATCGGAACGAGTCAGGATACCACGGCGGAGCATTTGGCAAAAGCGGGTATTTCCCTGGAAAAGAAGAAGTTGGGAGAAGTGCGTTACGAATTTGGCGCATTTATACGGGAAGGTTTTTACGACGGAGCTCGGCATTCTGTCAGTTGGAACGTTCATGACCCTCCTTCGCCCCCGCCTGCCGAGACTGGGCGGGCAGGAAGGCTTCGGCGAGTAAAAGGCTGGAATTTTTTGGGCGAAGTCAACCTTTTGCAAACGGATGGGCAAGCCGAAAGCACCCGTTTTTCGCGTCCCAAGGCGGATCTTTCCAAGACATTTTTTGCAAAAAATGACAGTGTCTCGCAACGGCCATTGCTCAAGATCGGCCTTTACGGAGAACGTGAAAAAAACGCCCGCCGGTCGGCCCAGGTCGACACACTTTCAGCCACCAGTTTCTGGTACGATTTGCTTCGTTTTTACTTTAAAACACCTGAAAATCAAGGCCCCTGGCAATTCGGGGGGCACCTTTCACAGCGCAACGATTACGCGCCTTTGGGCAATTTTTTCCAGCAAAACACGGAGGCGCGGGAGTTCAATTTGAACGGTTCCTGGAATAACTCAAATCCCCAACTCCCCAAATCAACAAATCACCAACTCACTTGGGTGCTCACCCTCCGCCGTCTCCGCATCCTCGCCCCAGAACTAACCAGGGAAGAGCCTCAAAACACGTATCTCGGCAGGGCAGATTACAGTCTTTCAGCCTGGAAAAATGCACTGGGTTTTACAACGGGTTACGAACTAGGGTCTGGCCAAAGCCCGCGCATTGAGTTCAATTACCTCGCAGTGAACCCCGGACAAGGAAATTTTACCTGGGTGGACCGCAACCAGGACAGCATTTTGCAGGTGGACGAGATGGAAATCGCCGTGTTCCAGGATCAGGCGAACTATGTGCGTGTGGCAGTCACTACGCCCGATTATGTGCGCACCAACAACGTGGTGCTCAACCAGACCTTGCGGCTCGAACCACGCCTGCTCTGGACCACGGCGAAACGCGGCTGGCGTAAAAGACTGGGGCGGCTTTCGACGCAAAGTACCCTGCAAATCAACCGACGCAGCTTTGCCGGGGCTGGCGGGGTACGCGCCTGGGATCCGTTTCAATCAAACGTGGCCGATACTGCGCTGGCCACTTTGAGTATGGCGGTACGGAATATTTTGTTTCTCAACCGTGCTCAACCAGCCTGGGACGCTTCGATCTCGGCGGGCGACAACCGCAGCCAACTGGCGCTGAGTACGGGCTTTGAACAACGCCGTGCAAAGGACTACGCATTGCACCTTCGCGCGAACCTCAGTCGCCGGTGGAGTGCGGAGGCAGATTTTGCAAATTCGCTGAAAAGCAGTGAAAATCAGGCATTTGTTTCAAGAAACTACAATCTTGAAGGTTGGGAATTAGGCCCCAAAATGACCTGGTTGCCTACCCGTGGTTTCCGCATCGTGGCAAACATGAAATGGGAAACCAGCCGAAACACACTCCCCGCCGCCGAACGCGCCGAGCAAACAAACTGGACTGCGGAATTGACCTGGAACCCGACTTCCAAAGCCAACGCGCAAGGTTTTAAGGCCGCCACATCACTCCGTTTGAAAGGCACTTTTGCGGATGTGCGATACACGGGATCGCCCAATTCCGCTGTAGCGTTTGCGATGCTGGAGGGTTTGCAGGATGGCAAGAACTTTCTTTGGAATTTGACGCTGGACCGGCAGTTATCAAAGGCTATGCAATTGAGCCTGAATTATGAGGGAAGAAAGACGGGGGAGAACCGGGTGGTGCACGTGGCGAGGGCACAGGTTAGGGCGGTGTTTTAGGAGATTAGTCTTAAAAGGGCATAATTAATCTCTGAACAGTCCTTCAAACTCAATACTCTTGTGCTTTAAATTCACAAGTCAATTAATTCGAGCGTGTTCGAAAAGGTGTGCCCCACCTTTTTGAACACGCTCGTTAATCCCGCTATTTCATGAGGTTTTCGCGCATTACACTGGGCTTTTTATTAATTTTTTGTTCGCATCAGGTGGCTATTGGCCAGATTTTCATCAATGAAGGCTCAAACAAAAATTATTCATCCTTTTCTGATGAGGATGGCGAATTCCCTGATTGGATTGAACTATACAATGCTGGAACGGATACGGTTCAGCTCCTGGATTACACCTTGAGTGATGACCCTGCCAATCCTGGCAAATGGGCTTTCCCAAATGTTGCTCTACACCCGGGAGAATACCAAACCATTTTTTGTAGCGGCAAGGACAGAAAGCCTATTTCCGGATTTATTAATGTTTTTAGTGCAATAAATTACAATCCTTTTGTTGGTTGGAATAATCATGCTTTATCGACACCATTTTATTGGGACGGCATTTCATCCTTATTGATTAACACTTGTTCTTACAGCTCAATAGGCTATACAACTAACTCTGTTTTTAATCAAAGTAAAACGCCTTATAACTCCACAATTTTTGCGGGTGTGGACGGTAGTCCCTATGTCTGCGTAGCGTCCTATGGAAATCGTGCTGCTTTGAGGCCAAACATCAGATTAAATGATGTAGTCATTGGCGACAGCATGGTACAAAACTCGCCTTATGACTATCCCGCACCCTATGGAAACTGGTATTGGTCAGCTAGAAATCAAATGATAATACCTGCAGCTGAGCTTATTGCAGCAGGATTAACAGCAGGTAATATTGATAGCTTTGCTTTGGATGTTGTGTCCACAGACCCAAATACCTTTTATGATTATATCGATTGCGCAATGAGGTTGGTTTCTTACGACGCTGTAAGTGCGAGCTTTGAACCAGTAAATCCAAACAAATATTTACATACAAACTTTAAGATTGCAACAGCTGGAGAAACCATTTATTTATATTCTCCAGCGCAACAAGTATTGAGCTCCCTGCTTGTTAGTTGCGAACAACTTGATCATAGTGTAGGTTTATCGCCGGATGCCTCGATTAATGTTTCTTTATTTCTTGATGCTTCGCCTTCCAGTACGAATAATTTAGCTCCACCATTTTATTCATACCTATTGCCTCCCGAAATTACTGTACCGTCAGGGCTATACAATACTTCATTCTTTGTCAGCATTTCAAATCCAAACGGAAGCGGAAGCGAAATTAGATATACTTTGAATGGTGACGACCCTGACTCAAATTCTACGCTTTATTCCGGAAATCCAATTCAGATTTTTTATTCGAGTGTGCTTAAAACCAAAGCTTTTTCTACAACTGTATTGCCTAGCAAAGCTGCTGTTGCAAGCTATTTATTGGGAATTAATCATGCCACCCCGGTGCTTTCCGTTGTTACAGCGCAACAAAATTTATTCGGCCCGACGGGTATCTTTGAGAATTGGCAATTTGATTGGGAAAAGGCAGCTTATGTGGAGTATTTTGATACTGCTCAACAATTAATTTTTTCTCAAAATGCTGGTATTCAAATTGATGGTGGGGCTGGAGGAAGTCGCTCCCATCCACAACATTCTTTTAGGGTTGAGCTTGGCGATCCCGTTTTAGGCGACGGCCCTATTAATTATCCATTGATTCCCAATCGGTCATCACGCACTAAATTCAGCAACATCTATTTGCGCAATGGAAGTAATTATTACTTAACTCTTCCGTACAAAGATGCTGCTCATTTAGAAGGAATGGCTGCCGAGACCAATAATTACTATTCGGCCTGGCGACCTATAACCGTTTATATTAATGGCGTTTATTTTGGCTTGTATGAATTGCGAGAGAAATTTGATGCAGAATACTTCGAAGAATTAGAAGCTGCAGACCCCGATTCACTGGACATATTATCGCTGAGCTATTGGAAAGGAAGTGCCCTGCGGGCGCTGGAAGGTTCTCTTGATAATTTTTTCACCGATTATAATGCCTTTAATAATTTGAACCCCGTTGATAGCAGTTTCTGGGACGATGCCGATCAATATTTTGATATGAAATATTACAATGACTATATCATTGCAGAAACCTGGTCGGGGAATGTTGATTGGCCCCAAAATAACATTAAAATTTATCGTTCGAATACAAGCGATTTTCGCTGGCGTTTTTGTTTGATTGATTTAGAGGGAGGCATGAATCCATTTGGGTTTTCATCCGCTTACGATAACCACATTAATTATGTTTTAGGCGCTGACCCTGCTAATCCATTTATCAATATCTTTTTAAAGGGAGTTCAAAACCCTCGTTTTAAAAATTATTTCATTAATCGTTATGCCGATTTAATGAATACTTCCTATCAATTTTCCAGGCTTTCGGGAGTGGCAAACAAAATGTTTAATGAAACGGCGATTGAAATGCCTAAGGAATATTTACGCTGGGGTGATCCAAACAACATTAGTGGTCAAATGGATTTTTTTGTGGACAATCACCAAGTATTCTTATCCGAACTAGCTGTCAGAACCGAACTGGTAAGAAATCATATTCAAGATAAGTTTTCACTCAGCTCGCAAGTGGAGGTTACGCTGGATGTTTTTCCAGCAGGTGCTGGAAAAATTAAAATTAGCACCATCATTCCTCAATCATTGCCCTGGACAGGCGTATATTTTGATGGAAATCCGGTTGAAATTACGGCTATCCCCAATCCTGGTTTCGAGTTTGCGTATTGGGATACCAATGCAATGCTGAGCAGCATTGATACGAATATTTCTATTAATCTGAATATTAGCTCAAGCACTTTATTTAAGGCAGTTTTTAACACAACTGATGTTTTTGGGGAAATTGCTATTTCGGAAGTAAACTACAATCCCGACAACACCCGCAACTCAGGCGACTGGATTGAGTTCCACAATTACGGAAATGCATCGCTGAATCTATCTCATTGGAGGTTTACGGATAGCACTATTTCCAATAATTATATTTTCCCCACGGGCACTATCCTACAGCCAGGAGCATACCTTTTATTAGCAGAAGACACAACACTATTTCACACACAATTTCCATTGGTGGCTGCCTATGGGCCTATAGGCTTCGGATTCAGCAATTCAGGCGAGGCTTTAACTTTATTAGATCACAACAATTTACCTGTTGTGAGCATGCGTTATTGGGATTCATCGCCTTGGCCTATTGCTGCGGATGGCTATGGACGAACCCTCGAACTCCTTAATGATACTTTGAATCCAGCGTTGTATTCAAGTTGGTTTGCTGGCTGTGTGGGTGGTTCGCCAGGCAGATCATTTATGCCTTGTGCTGAACAAATTATCTTCAGTGAAATAAATTACCAATCGGCTATTACCACTGATGCTGGAGATTGGGTGGAATTATTAAATGTCTCTGATTCACCTGTGGATATTTCGGGGTGGAAATTTCGCGATAGTGACGATAATCACAACTTCGATATCCCGCTGAATACCGTACTTCCAGGATTGGGACGCATCGTATTGGTCGCTGATACAGCCCTTTTCAGCAATCGCTTTCCCTTGGTAAATAATTATAACGGCCCATTAGGTTTTGACTTAAATAATGCTGGAGAAGCCATACGCTTATTTAATAGTTCCGGTAGGTTGTATCAATCCATGGTATATGATCAGGCATCACCTTGGCCGCAAGGCGCTAATGGAAACGGATTTACACTCGAAATAATTGATGAAAATGGAAATCTATGCGATGGTAATAATTGGGAAGATGGCTGCCCGGAAGGATCTCCCGGAAAGGAGTTTGTGATTCCTTGTTTTACTTCAGCTATTCCTTCAGTGAATATAAATTCCAGAGATTTAACCCTATTTCCAAATCCATCTTCAGGGATATTTACGGTGCAGTTATTGAACCAATTAACCCTAAAAACGAATGTTTTGGTTGAGATTTTTAATTCCATCGGTGAACAGATTTATTCGGATACTTTTAATGCCTTCAACGATGGGATAACGATTGATTTAACAGAATCTCCTACAGGAATATATTTAACGCGGATATGGATTGAGGGCCAGGCAACGGATAAAATTATTATGCTTATTGATTGAGTCGAAGATTCAGTGTAAGACAGAAATTTTGGCTGTCTCGATGATTGCCCCCTTTTGATCTGTAAGCCCTGCTCTGGCCCACGACGAAGCGCGTCTGGAGGAAGCGATTGGGGCGGCTCTCGACGCAAAGTACCCTGCAAATCAACCGAGCAGCTTTGCCGGAGCGGGCGGAGGGTGGTTCGCTGTTCATGCCATCGAAGTCTTTTTCCAGGTGGAGGACGTACCGCGATTTTTCAATGGACACCGCAAAGTCTGCCAACTCCTCCAGGAATTGAGCAAGCAATTTGTCTCCTAATGAAATCCTGATTGATTTGCTGATTCCGCTTGTCACGCGTTGCGTTTTTTCTACAAAGGCAGGTCGGCTTTTTGTGAATACCAACCCTTGTACTGTCGAGCTTATCCACACCTAAAAGTCAGTGCTTACCCATGATTCTCACGATTCCCCTATTTGAACAAAACATCCACCACTTCCTTCTTCCTCGCCCGCGCCACCGGAATACGCGCATTACCTATCAAAATCAGCGCCTCCCCATCCATTTTTTGCACCCGGTTTTTTGCCACAATAAAGGATTTGTGTACCCGCAAAAAATGCTCGGCAGGTAAAGTGGCTTCCAGGTTGTTCAGGCTTTCGAGCGTCACAACCTTCTCGTTTTCAACAAAAATCTTGACATATTCCTTCCATCCTTCGATGTAACGAATGTCTGCAATGGGGATTTTGACCCACTGCCTGTCGGCTTTTACGGTGAGGTAACCGTCGGGTTTGGAAGCGGCATTGTCGGCACGCTGCCGAAGCAGGACAAAAGCTTTTTCTACGGCATGACTGAATCGCTCGAAAGAGAATGGCTTCAGCAGATAATCCACCGCATCGAGGTCGAATGCATCAATGGCGTGTTGTGGATAAGCGGTAGTAAAAATGGTGACTGGTTTGCGCGACACGGATTTCAGCAGATTCAAACCACTCAAAATGGGCATCTGAATATCCAGAAAAAGCAGGTCAATCGGCTCGCTTTGAAGCAGTTCGATGGCGCGAACGGGGCTTTTGCAGGCGGCAACAACTTCGAGGCCGGGCGTGTCCGCCACGAACTTTTCGAGCAGGGCAAGGGCAAGATGCTCGTCATCTACGAGTAGGCAGCGGAAGTTGTTTGTCATAGAGCTTAGGTCTTTGCGTCATTACACGTCATTAGGTCATTGCGTCATTAGAGAGGATCAATTTTGCAGAAAAAGCATTTGATTCAGCCTTGGTTTCAAATATGTGCCGACCTCGATGATTCAGTTCCAGTCTTTGCCGGATATTTTCCAATCCCACTCCACCCAGTTCGTCCTTTTGTTGATTGTCAGGGTCAAAAGAGTTTTTTATCAAAAACGTGAATTCCTTAGACTCGTTGCGCAGCAAAATGTGCAGAAAACCATCGGGATTTGTCTCCAAATCTCCATGTTTCAGCGCATTTTCAACAAAAGGCAGCAACAGCAAAGGCTCAATCTGGCGATTCGCGGTATCGCCTTCTATCTCCAGCGTAATTGGCAAAGGGCTTTCGGCCTTCAACTGGAATAGTTCGATGTAGGCCCGTATTTGCTCAATTTCTTTCGACAGGGGCACTTGATTGTGTTGACCGTCGTAGGTGACGTAGCGCAGCAGATGGCTGAGACGAAGCACCATTTGGGCAGTCTTCGGGTGCTGAAGCGTGGCTGCGGCGTAGATATTGTTCAGCGTGTTGAAAAGAAAATGGGGGTTAATTTGGGCTTTCAGGTAATTCAATTGCGCTTCAGCGTGGCGTTCTTCCAATTCGCGGCGATTTTCCAACAATTGGTACAAACCGCTGAAAATCATCAAAGCAAAATAGATCAATGCCGTCACGAGAAACATTTGCGTACCATCACCCACCGTTCTGACCTGGTTGCTTAATATGTTTCCTCCAAATATCGCCAATTCCGTCCAAACCCTCAGCGCAGCCATTCCCAACCAAAGCGCAATGGCTAAAATTGCCCACTGCCCATATTTCTGCGCTTCAAAAAAGCGATTGGTCAGCACGCGCGCATTGGTGTAAAAAAGCACCATCGGAAAAATGACAAACATCACCGTCCGCCCAAGTGCCTCCCCCAGCGGACGCATGCCCGAAAGCAGGTAGAACGTGACCAGCGTCACCAAAGCCCATGAAGCAAAGTGAGTAATCAGGCGGCCACGACCAGAGAGAAGTTTTTGAAGCATTTTTTTCTAACGATGACCTATGAACGATGAACGATGAACTAAAACGATGAACGGTCCATTCTCAACGTTCATCGTTTATAGTTCATAGTTCATCGTTATCATTCATAGCGCAACGACTCAATAGGATCCAGTCGCGCCGCTTTCATGGCGGGATAAAAACCCGAAACTATTCCTACGACCATGCAAAGCGTGAAACCAAGCAACATCCAAGCCCAGGGTATTAAGAAGTTGCCACCAAGAATGAGGGTCATAATATTGCCGATAAGAATACCGAGGAAAATGCCCACCAAGCCGCCGATTTGGCAAATCGTGATGGCCTCGGTCAGAAATTGAAGCATGATGCTTCGACGAGTAGCACCCAGGGCTTTGGTAATGCCGATTTCGCGGGTGCGCTCCGTCACACTTACCAGCATAATGTTCATCAGGCCAATGGCTGCACCTAGCAGGGTCATCAGGCCGATAGCGACGGCGGCAAGGCGCAGTGTCACGGTGTTTTCTTTCAGGATGGCTACAATGCCATCGCTCGCAAAGAGTTTGAAATCATCTTCTTCGCCGGGGCGCAGGCCACGAATTTGGCGAAAAAGGCCGGTGGCTTCAGACTGGGCCGCGTCCATGTCGTTCGCGCTATGTACTGCCACCATTAAAAAATAATCCCTGTCATCTCCACCAAAAAGGGCTTTCACGTTCACCAGTGGGGCGTATACCTTGCGGTCGCTAGATTCATTCATGGAAGAACCTTTGGTCGCCATTACGCCTACCACCCGGTAACGATTCGCGTTCACGGTGATGATTTGATCAAGCGCTTTTTCGTTTTTCCCATTAAAAAGCATCTTCACTATGTCTGATCCGATGACTGCTACAGGCGCGCCGCCTTCGACTTCTATTTTTGAAAAATTGCGCCCAAGTGCAATGTCCACCCCTTTCACATCCATAAAATTTTCGTCCGCGCCATTGAAAATAACATTCGGATTGGTTTTTTCTTCCCCAAATTTTACGGTTGCATTTCCCGTTCCATAGCAGCCAACAGCGACTTTTGCAGGGAATTCAAAGCGTTCTTTAAACTCAATGGACTGCTTGTAAGTTACAGGTCCGGCCGGTTTTTGCTGTTTGCCTCTGCGGTTGCTTCTCACTTCGTTCCACTTCCGCTCGATACTGAAAGAGTTTGCTCCAAGGTTTGAAAGATTGTCGCTGAGTGAGTACGCAATGGCGTCAATGGCTGTCAAGATTCCCACCAATGCCATGATGCCGAAAGCAATGATAAGCAAGGTGAGCACCGAGCGTAACATGTTGGCTCGGATGTTCTTGAAAGCCATGCTGAGTATTTCTGAAAAGGGCATTGCGTTGGATTTGATATTATGATATTGGGATATTTAGGGAGACCAGACAAGTAGTTGGCGATCCAAAAGTAGCGCAGGGTGTATCGCTTTTTTCTGCTAATAGAGACAAGGTTTTTAAAATTCGATAAAAAGCACACTTTGGAGGGTTTAAAATGTTGGGAGCTTTAGAAAGTTGAGGGTTGCAAAACATTTCTTCCTTGCTTTTCTTACTTTAAGAGCATTTTTTTATCTGGTTTTTAATAGGTTATTGACCTTAAGTTTCAAAAACAAACCGCGTAGCGGTGACATTTTGGTAATGACGATACGACCCTCAATTTTTGAGCAATTCCCGAAACTCGCTGCGGCGCAAAGCACCCGGTATGGCGGGGTTAGTCCGGCTCCATATCAATCGCTGAATCTTGGAAAAAGCACCAACGACGACCCTGCCAACGTGGCCGAAAACCGTCGTCGTTTTTGCGCCGAGCTTGGGTTTCAACCCGTGAAAATGGCATGGTCAAAACAGGTTCATGGCGACCAAATCCGACTCGTCACTGAACCGGGCGGTAGCGAGGGTTTCGATGCCTTGGTGACGAATGTGCCGGGTATTTTGCTGGCGGTTTCGGTGGCGGATTGCACCCCGATTTTGGTCTACGATGCACGGCAACAGGCAGTGGCCGCCATACACGCGGGGTGGCGCGGTACTGTAACAGAAATCGTGGCTAAAACCTTGGTTTTCATGCAAAAAGCCTTCGGGACAAGCGGGGAGGATTGCTTTGCATATATCGGCGCTTGTATTGACGAGTGTTCCTTCGAGGTTGGCGACGAGGTAGCCGCAGCATTCGCCGAGCCGTTCAAACGCTTCGATGCTCAGCGGAGCAAGTTTTTTGTGGATTTGAAAAAAGCCAACGCCGCGCAATTGCATGCGTTTGGTATACCTGAAACACAAATTGAAATCTCACCTTACTGCACCATGCGGCACTCTGCCGACTTTTTCTCGCATCGAAAAGACAAGGGCGTGACGGGTCGTGGAATGGGCGTCATCGGGCTGCGTTAGCCCGCCTGGCTATACGCCTCACGGATCCACCCAAACAGTTCGGAATCAATGTCCTCCGCTTTTTCCACACGGATTTTGTGTGTACACATACCTCCAGGCGGATTGGTTTCGAGTTTGCCCGAAGCAGAAATGTTCTTCATGTTCATGCCCACTTCCAGCCGGGTTTTGGTTTTCGGTTCGAGAAGACAAAACTGTTTTTTGCGGCGCAGGCTGACCGAGGCATTTTTTGGCGCAATCTCAATATCAGGACCAATCTTCAATATCTCCGCCATGAGGGTCTCATAAAATGGACGGAGATTCTCTTTGCCTTTGTACTGGTTTTCAATGAGTTGGCTTTTGTCGTCGGAAGAGCCGGCATCCGTGGCAAAGGATTTATGTACAATGAAATTAGCGTATCCATGCCCTAATTGATGTGTCTCTTTCAGAAACTGAAGGATTTCACCGTGCTTTTGGAAGCCACTTGCGAGCGCAATTTTTTCCCACTCCTCAAGGTTTTTTCCGGTGTTTTTTTGGAGGTTTTCGATCCTGGTGAATTCTGCTTGATCCATAGCTTTTAAGTTTAGATGTCAATGTTTTTTCTGTACAAAAACGGGCGATTGCTCAAACTTTTGCGAGTTGGTCAATTGCCGGAGTTCTTTGGTTTTTCTGTTCCAGAGCCAGATGTCGAACTGGGTTTGTTCGTGGTCGAACATATCCATTGCCAGCCACTTGCCGTCGGGACTCCAATCATGCCAACCGGCTTCAAGCGGGAAATCGGCCAATTTGAAATTCTGTTTTCCATCTGGTGTGATGGCGTAAATGCTGTATTTCCCTCCCTGTAATGACTGGTAAGTAATAAACCCGGCCTGTGCATTCCAATGGGGTGGCCCGGCGTGATAATCGTGCCATTTTGCCGTGGTATCGCTTGGCGGATAATGCGTGAGTTGACGAGGCAAACCTGTGCCATCTGTATTCATTATCCAGAGTTCGGCTTTTTCGTAACGGTCGCGGCGATTTTTTTTGTGGCGGTACACGATTTGTTTGCCATTGGGTGAAAAACAGGGATCGGAATAAATGGCCGTTGTATCGGTGGTGATTTGCCGGAAACTGCCACTTTTTGAATTGATCAAATACAACTGGTGACGAATCATTTTGCCAATTCGCCCTGACACTATGAATTCCTTCCCGTTGTGGCGAGTGTCCATCCACGAATCTTCGAGTTGTAGGTCGCTAATTTTCCGAAGATAGTTCCCATCGGCATCGGATTCGTACAGGAAATAGCAACGAGCACAGGTATCACGGTCAGAAATAAAAAAGAGTTTGTCGTCCCAAGCCTGATAGGTCCAAGCCACGTCGGGGTGGCGGGTCACATTGGTTTTTGCAGTGCCATCAATGTTCATCACATAGACTTCATAATAGCCATTGTCCCTGGTTTCCAGGATGTTGCAGGCGATTTTCAGGTTTTGAAAAGTCTTTTGGGTATTCATTTTTTTTGAACAGCCCAAGCAAATGAATACTCCAAAACCAACGAGTAGCAAAATATTTTTAAACATAAAGTTTTATTTTGGGGCAAAAGTAGGTGGTGTGCAGGTGGCTGTATTGTAAAAAAATTACCTCGCTGCTCACCCGTCCTACGGCTTCAAGCCGTAGGACGGGTAGGTTATTTCACCGGGATATAATTCAAATACTCCCCGCGCTCCGCCAGATAAGCCCTTGGATTCAACCCCGAAAAATGCCGGAATTCCTTGATAAAATGTGCCTGATCATAGTAGCCACAACTATACACGAGGTCATTCCAATTGATTTTTTTCGCCTTTTCTATTTCGGCCAACACCCGCTGGAATTTGATGGTTCGCAGGTACGTTTTGGGGGCAGTGCCGACGTGTTTTTCAAAAAGATGGATAAAGTGCTTGTTGCTAAAACCTGTCTTCGCTTGTATGTCGGCGATGGTGAGCAATTGCGGGCTTTGGTGAATGCGCTCAAGCGCGTAACCTACCACGGGGTGAGGCGCTGATTCAGGTTGCAAATGGCGGAGCAGCCAGCTTTCTAATGCCGTGATTTTTGCTTCCGGCGTCGGCTGTTCTAGCAAGTGTTCCCGCAAATGAAGGAAATCGCTGCCCCAAATCGTATCCATTTCCACCACGGAATCGGCGAGTTCGGTCAAGGGAAATTTGAACAGAAAATTTGCCGCCCCCGCCCGAAAACGCACAACCATCATGCTCGAATTTTGCCCCGCATCAATGGTGATAAACGCTCGCCGGAAGCCCGAAATCCAGGATTTTTTGAAGGTAGTGTAGCGCCCGAAATCCTCGTTATCGTACAGATTCTTAGGCACTTGCGTCAGGTCAATCACCAGATCTATTCCACCGTCGGGCAGCAGGCGCTCCTTTTGGTGCGGCGGGGAATAGCCTTCGTAGAATATGATGTTTTCTACTGCGAGATTGAGTGGGAAGCTGGGTTGGTGGAAGCGGAAGGTCACAAGGATGGGGTTACTTGATTTCAAAAAATAGCGGCATACACATTATTTTGCCATAACAATGGGCGTACCAAATGAATTGATAATGCCCTTTCCCTAATGAAACATATCTGGGGACGGGTTGTGGAAACTCCGCAGTATAGACTGCTGTTAGTCCGTGCAAATTACTCATAGGAAAAAGCGGTTTCTTTATTGTAAACTCGCTCAAATCAATCGTAAAAGCTTTCACTCGCTCCCCTGGCGCAATAATTTTTTGCAAAAAATTCAATTCTATCTTAAAGCCACCTAATTCTTGGTCCGAAATTGTTTCTACAACTCCACTATTCATATTGATTAAAGAAAAATTGTAGCCACCACCATCAGCAAGCATTAACAAACTAACGGAGTTACTAGTGTCAGATTTAGAGCTATTCCTAATGTATGCAGTCAATAAGATTGGTTCCGAACTATTAAATTCAAACCTACTCAATTCGGCTTCAAATACTAGTCCTCCATTATAAAAACCCTCAAAAAATTTATCCACACATCTGGGTACAGATTGCGAAAAAATTGAAAACGGATAGATGATTAGGCATACGAGCAGTAGTTTTTTCATGATACGATATTTTCATTGTTTCACCCCCGTCCACTTTCGACAACCATTTTCTTTATTTCTTTATTAAACCCCTCCGCTTTCATCAAATCCTCCAACTCAATATGCACCCGATAACGCCAATAATGTTTCGGATTCGCAGGGATATTAATCCGTTCGTCGTGCGGGTTTTTGCGACGGAGTGTTGCGTCCATGCCCAGCAGGTCTTGCAGTTGGAAAATGGCCCACATGGCAGGCGAATGGAAATGTTGCTCAAGCAAAATCTTGTTCACCCATGCCTCGCAGAAGTAGGGCGCTTCGCCAGAGCGTTGCAGCATTTCATTATAGAAACGCTGTGTCAGCGCTCGGTCTTCTTCCCACCAGCCGCGTAAAGTGCTCATATCGTGGGTACTGGGCGTCACCACGGAGAGATAAGGAGCATCTTTTGGGTGGAAGAACGTCGCGCCTGCCGCCTTGGGCATCCGCTGGATTTCGAGGCTGAGGATGCCGAGTTCCTTCATCACATCCGGGACACATCCGGGAACCATGCCAAGGTCTTCACCGCAAATGAGCATTTGGGTGGCGGCTTTTAGCGCGGGCAGTTTTCCCATGGCTTCCCGTTGCCAGAAATCATCTTGTCGACGGTAGAAATAATCAACATACAAGGCTTTGAGCGCGGCTTTTATGCCTTCTGGAAGGTGCTGGAAAGAGGTAGTTTTTTCAATACCAAAGCGGAAGGCATAACCACCGCCCGGAGATTCTAATAAAATCACATTGGAAACGAGGCTATACAGCCCATCCCGCACCAGACCGAGAAAATCGTTCGGCGGCTGACTTTTCATCCAGGCTTTTATTTCACGTTGCGTGTCAAACTCCGGCTTGAAACTGTAACGGCCATCGGGCCGTGCTACTAAAAACTGCTCTGCCACCTGAGCCGCATCTTTATCGAATACCTCGTCCAATACCGCTTCCGTAATGTAAGGGCGGCACAAACGCTCGTGATCAAAACCAATGCCGGCTTTTCTAAACTCCTCTTCTGTGACAGGTATGGCCGGAATAAATTGTCCCAAAATACCCTCCACTGCATCCATCGGAATGCTCCAGATGCGGAAAAAACCAAGGATGTGGTCAATACGAAAGGCGTCGAAATACAGGCTCATTTGCTCAAAACGCTGCTTCCACCAGGCAAAACCATCGGCTTTCATTTTAGCCCAATTGTAAGTCGGGAAGCCCCAGTTTTGGCCTTTTTCGGCAAAATCATCAGGTGGTGCGCCCGCTTGAGCATTCATGTCATACAAATCCGGCGCTACCCAGGCATCGCAGGAGTAGCGGTAGATGCCGATGGGGATGTCGCCTTTCAGGGAAAGACCGTGGGCGTGGGCGTAGTCGGCGGCGGCTTTTAGTTGGAGGTGCAAGTGCCACTGGACGAAGAGATGCAGGCCGATTTGGTCGGAGTCGTTGACAGACTTGGCTGTGTTTTTTTTGACAGGATGGACAGGATTAGCAGGATGGAGAGGGGCGAGCAGCTTTTCAATTTCAGTCTGTTTAAACCTTGAATGTTTGCTCCATTGGCTGAAATCTGAAGTGCCGTTTATATCTCGAAGCCAACAAAAAACGGCATACGGCGCGAGCCAGTGTTTGTTCGATTCATAGTAAGCCTGATAATCCGCATCTTTAATCCAATCGGCTTTTTGCAGGTCGTATAGTTGGCGAAGGATGTCCCATTTGGTTTGCAAAACAGCCTCGTAATCAACGGTTTCCAATGCGTTTAACGCCTTTTGTTTTTTCAAAAAAGGTTTCAATATCGCGCCATATTTTTCCCCTGCTACCGCTTCCACATTCACATAAATTGGATGCAATGCAAAGGCTGAAACAGACGCGTAAGGGTAAGAATCTTTCCAGGTATGCGTGGCCGTGGTGTCATTGATGGGCAGGAGTTGGATGAGTTTGAGTCCTACGGATTTTGACCAATCTGCCAGCAGTGGAAGGTCGGTGAATTCGCCTACGCCCCAACTTTTTTTACTGCGCAAACTGAACACCGGAATGGCTACACCCGCGCCTTTCCAGGTGGGCAATGGCAGACGCGCAAAATTGTCGTTGAGGAAAGATTTTGGACGTTGGACACTGGACACTAGACTTTGGCCAGCGTAAATCGGACGGTTTCCGCCTTCTTCAAAACCCAGGAATTTGTTTGTTCGAGCATTCCAAACACCGTATTTATAACTCAACGGAAATTCCTCTTCCGAAAGGTCGAGGCGGGTTTCCCACCAGGCACCCGTGTTTTTCAACAGGATAGGCGCGGCGGTGTCCCAATTGCGGAGGGCTTTACCGTGCCCAAGCAGGCAGATTTCCTCATCAGCCTTTAAAAGCGGGGCTTTAACCCGAAATACATGCCTAGCTAGCGAATGCTTTGTTGGAGTTTTCTCAACGCTCAAAACCTCGCGTGAGCGGAATGGCTGTGTCGTGAACACATTTTCCAGCAAACCCATGGGGTTGAAAAAGTCGTAAACCTCCAGCGTTGGGGAATTCAAATCAACAAAATCGAGTCGGCGATGCGGGTCGGCTTCGGGCTTGGTGAGTCCGTTGGCTGTATGAAATTCATAAGAATATGCCAGACCATCCTTGTAATGCGATGCATCAATATCGAGACTAGCGATACAAAAGTCATCGCTCAGGTATTCGAGATGATGCCGGACGCCATTTAGGAGACAGAGCGAAAAGGATTCGCCAAACTTTGTGGCGTAGCGCAGGTAGAAGTGGATTTTCATGGAAATGATTGAAGCGGTAAAGTTCGTTAGGATTTTTAAAATGCGATACTACCTTTGGCGCCTATGAAATTTGTTATGCTATCTCATTATTACATTAATCCGCAAATTTTAAACCCATGCCTGTTGGCAGGTAAACAGGAGAACCGCAATATCTAATACCACTCCACATATGGCCCTGAATATTTGATTTTCAGCGTCTTATCTTCGTTTAGTTTTGCAGTTTTACATTTTCCGGTTTAAAATTTTACGGTTTAAAATATCATTTCAACGTCATGTCGCAATCCGCTACACCTAAAAAAGTATCTCTATTAACCGCCACCTTCATCGTTTCCGGCAGCATGATCGGCTCCGGTATTTTCATCGTAAGTGCTGATATGGGCCGGGTGCTCGGCAGTCCATTTCTACTGCTGCTGGCCTGGGCCATTACCGGGGTGATGACGCTCATTGCCGCGCTCTCGTATGGCGAACTGGCGGGGATGTTCCCCAAAAGCGGCGGACAATACCAATACCTCAAAGAATCCTACGGCGAGATGGTGGCCTTTTTGTTTGGCTGGGCCATGTTCGCCGTGATTCAGAGCGGTACGATTGCGGCAGTGGCGGTAGCTTTTGCCAAGTTCACCGGGGTGCTCGTTCCGGCGCTTGGCCCGGAAAATATTCTGGCTGATTTGGGCTTTGTCAAACTTTCCGCAGCCCAATTGCTGGCCATCGCTTCCCTGTTCGTACTGACCTATCTCAACACCCGCGGACTGCAAACGGGCGCGCTGATTCAAAACGTGCTGACTACGGCAAAGGCCCTTTCGCTGGGGCTGTTGATTATTCTGGGATTATTTGTGTACAACAACCCCGAAGTGGTGGCACTCAACTTTGACAACTTTTTTAACAACCTGAAATCTACGGAATCTATTGGCTTACTGGCCATTAGCTCGGCAATCGGCGTGGCCATGGTAGGTTCCTTGTTCAGCAGCGATGCCTGGAACAACGTGACCTTTATTGCCGGAGAAATCGAGAACCCCAAGCGCAATGTGCCGCTCGCCCTCGGAATGGGTGTGATCGGGGTTACTATTTTATACATGTTGGCCAATGTCGCCTATCTCTGCGTGCTGCCTTTCTGGGGCGATGCTGCTGGCGGCGATGTGCTCAGCAAAGGCATCCAATACGCCACGCAAGACCGAGTAGGCACGGCTGCGCTCACGGCCATGCTCGGTCTAGGCGGCGGTGTCCTAATGGCCGTTATCATCATGATTTCCACCTTTGGTTGCAACAACGGCCTTGTGCTGTCTGGCTCGCGGCTCTATCAGTCCATGGCCATGGACGGGCTTTTCTTTGACAAAATGAAAAATCTGAACGCCAATGGTGTGCCGGGTTTTGCGCTTTGGATACAATTCGCATGGTGTGCCGTGCTCTGTCTTTCCGGGAAATACGGGGATTTGCTGGATTATGTGATGTTTGCCGTGATGTTGTTCTACATCCTCACCGTGGTGGGCATTTTCATCCTTCGCAAAAAACGCCCGGAACTGGAGCGGCCATACAAAGCATTCGGGTACCCGTATTTGCCTGCGCTGTATATTATTCTGGCGGGCTTGTTTACGGTGAATCTGCTGTTTACGAAGCCGCAGTTTACGGTGCCAGGTTTGGTGATTGTGGGGCTGGGGTTTCCATTGTATTATTGGGCTAAAGGGAGGAGGGGGTGAGGTGTGTTTGTGTTTGTCGGCAGAGCCGACGGAATAGTGGGACACAAGGCTGGAGCCTTGCGCCAGCTGGGCCAGATGGGCGGGGGCGGGGCGGGTATTTCAATTGGTATTGGAACTTCTCTGTTATTCATTCAAACCATTGATTATCACAACATGTCTATTATGCAAAAAAAATCGATTCAAGGCTGTTCTATTATTTTTAATCTGACCGTTCTAATAGTTGTTTATTTTATTGTTTCAGAACTATTTTGCGGAAATTCAATTGAAGAAAGGATTAAAAAATTGCCACAAGGAATAAATTTCACCGAAGTTAATTTTGGGATTATAAGTAAGGAAAAAGTCAGTAGCAGTTATACACGAATAGATTACCCTTGCCAAGTTCGTTTATGCCTTAATCCAGTTTTTTTGAATCAAATTAAAAATGAATTCAATTCTAAAGGAGATGGATTTAAAATTGACCAGATTATTGTAACCAATAATGGAATAAAGTGGCACTATGAATCCTACATCCCGTTTGGTTTACTTGATCCTTGTTTTCCCTGTAATATTTATGACCCATTTAACACAGCTGAGCAATCTCCTAAAATGGATTTGGTAAAAGGGAACATTAAATCATATTTATATACGGTTAAGATCGTTCATTCTGGCGAAGAGGTTAAATATTTCTCAGGGTTTAAAAGCGATTTGTAAAGACTTGTTTAGTAGTTTCCTCGCTCACCCCAATCCGTCAAAAACAAAAAACCACAACGCTGGCGCAAGGCTTCAGCCTTGTGCCCACTATTCCGTCGGCTGTGCCGACAAACACAAACCCAACCCGACACCTTCAACATCTTCTTGACAGCACTTGTGGAATTGAAATTTTTCTACTAAATTTGTAGAAACCAATTTCCAACACCAAATGAGTGCTAAATACAAAATACGTGACCAACACGGCTTAAACTTCCTCACCTGTACTGTCTGCGGTTGGGTTGATATCTTCAATCGGGCAGAATACCGCGACATTATTTTAGAAAGTTGGAAGTATTGCAGCGAGCACAAAGGCTTGCAAATTTGGGGATATGTTATCATGTCCAACCATATTCACATGATTGCCAACACCAAAGCCCCATACAAACTCGAAGCGGTAATGCGCGATTTCAAAGCCTTTACCGCACGAAGGATTATTGATTCGTTGCTGGATAAAAGCATCCCTGAAAGTCGGAGAGAGTGGCTCCTGTATATGTTACGCTACTTTGCGCACCATCATAAAGGAGCACAGCAACATCAGATTTGGCAACACGATAACCACCCAATTGAATTGTATTCTGAAAAAGTGACGATTCAAAAGCTACAGTACATCCACGAAAATCCTGTACGGGCAAAAATGGTGCATCAGCCCGAAGATTGGGTGTACAGCAGTGCAAGCAATTATGCGGAAGGACATGGTTTATTTGATGTAAAACTGTTGTGGACGAGCTTTGAGGAGGATGGTTGGTTTTTTGGGAATGTGGATTTTCCGACGATGGATTGAGTTGATTAATAAAGATTGTGTTGGCGTTTTTTCGGATATGGACGGTCGGCAGAGCCGACGCAAATAGCGAGGCACAAGGCTTCAGCCTTGCGCCAGCGGCGCCAGCGGCATCAACCAACCTCAACCCATAAACTCCCAGGCCGTCCGATACGCCCCATGTTCCGCGCAATAATCCAGGAATTCCTGATAAAAATTATTGTGCCCGATCGTCGCTGAATCTCCAATAACCACCAACACCATCCGCGCCCGGGTCATGGCCACATTCATACGGCGGTAATCCTGCAAAAAGCCGATCTCATGTTTGTCATTGGAACGCACCAAACTGATGTAGATCACATCGCGTTCTTGTCCTTGAAAGCCGTCAATTGTGTTGATGGCAACCGTCCCGGCCAACAGCAGGGGCGCGAGCAGCGCATCTTCCCGAAACATTGCTTCCAAATGATTCACTTGTTCACGATACGGCGATAGAATACCGATGCTCGGAAGTACATCAGCGAGTTTTGAAATGGATGCTGCATCCGAATCTGCGGAATACCCGTATCGCGACAACACCTGCATCAAATGTTCCCGAAGCAGTACGGCTTCCTCTGCATTAAACCGGCTTGGGTTGCGATGCAAAGCGCCGGGGCTTTCCTGAAGCCGTTCTTCAAAACCACAACCCGCCGTGTCAATAAAGCTAACCCCTATCTCTGAGGGTTGGAAATCTGGACTGTACAACTCCCGCGTTGCTACACTGGAATGGGCAACCAAAGCACCCTGGTAAAAATATTGATTGGAAAATTCCATAATCACCTGATGCATACGGTATTGTACGGTGAGCAGGTTGACATGTCCGGGCAGAGTTTCCAGACAGCGTTCGATCAGGGTGGTGGACAATCCTTGCCTGGCTACTTCGAGGTTTTTGACGGTGGGAGGTAGTTGAAACGGGTCGCCCGCTAGCACTACACGGCTGCATTTGGCGATCGGTATCCAGCAGGCAGGCTCCAGCGCTTGTGCCGCTTCATCAATCACGCAGGTACGAAATCGCCGCTTCTCCAAAAGCGGATGTGCAGCTCCCACTAGCGTGCAGATGATGGCCTGTGCGCCGCTCAGTATTTCCTCGACCACACGGTCTTCCAGCATTCGCGCCCAGCCATCGAGGTCGCGGGCTTGCTGTTTGAGGTGGCTACGTTCGCGACGGTCTTCCGCACCAAAGCTACGCTTGAAACGTGCTGCCTGACGACGGTATTCTGCCGCTTCGATTTTTACTTTCTTGATGTTTTTGGCCTCGGGGTGTGCCGCTAGCAGCGCATCCACGGTATGTTGCAGCACGCTGTCGTCCACCCGGCTTATGTTGCCGATGCGCACCACGTTCAGACCTTGTCCGGCAAGGCGTTCTGTGAGTAAATCGGCGGCGGTATTGCTGGGCGCAGTAACGAGCACGGTTTGTTCCGTTTGGGCCAATGCTTTTATCGCGGCCACCAGGGTGGTCGTTTTGCCCGTACCCGGCGGGCCGTGGATGATGGCGACATCGGGGTTGTGCAGAATGGCTTCGACGGCGGCACATTGGGAGTCGTTCAAGCCTAACATACCACTCGCTTTGGTAGAATCTGTAGAATCGTCCGTTAGTATAATAGGGGTTCCTAAGGGCGGGTGAGGCATTCCAGGCTCCTCTTTAGCAGCCATAGTCGCCCTCGACAACTGTTGTGGAACATTTTTCCAGGCGTTTATTGAAACTTGGACCGGGCTTAAAACCTCCCGCAATTCCGCCAGCCGATCCCCTTTGGCAACCATTACTTTCTCAAGCGCACGATCCATTTCGTGGTAGCTACGGTCGTCGAAGAGCATGTCTACCCCGAGTTGTCCGGCATTGATCCAGTCCGGCACATCACGGGCATTGAGGATGATCTTCATACGGTTGCGTTCCACGAAGTTAATAACCCCCTGTTGGGTGGGCTGGTCCACGCCGGCGGCCTGGGTGAACAGGCTTACGGGTTGCCCCGCGCGGAGTTGGTGCGGCGCGTTCAGATGGGTCGTGCGTTCCACGATAACAAAGGCTTTTTCGCTAAGGGCAAATCCGGTATTCAACACTTGCAGCGGATACCAGGTGTATCCTTGCTCAACGCGATCAGCAAGCGGTTTTTCACGCACCAGTTCCAGAAAAACGCGGTGGTCGGCTTCTTTTTCCTGCCGGAGGAGATTTCGAAGATTTTGGAAGTGCGGGTGTGGTGGAGCGGATGGCATTAGGGGGGCAAAGGTACGCTGGTATGATGTTTTGGCGCTTGTTATTGGCTCCGACATGACAAACGGGGCGAACCAAAACGGGCAACCCCGCTTCACGCGAGGCCGCCCGTTTTTATTTTAACGAACTAAGGTTCCTGCTACTTAAGCGTAGCTTTCACCTCATTGATAACGTAAGATTCCACCACGTCGCCGACTTTGAAGTCGTTGAAGTTTTTGATGGTCAGACCACACTCCAAGCCATTTTTGACCTCTTTGGCATCTTCTTTGAAACGCTTGAGTGAACCTAGTTCGGCGTGTTGGTTCGGATTGGTTGGGTACACGACGATGCCATCGCGAATGATTCGGATGTAATGGTTGCGGCTGATTTTGCCGTCTTGTACAAAACAACCCGCCACGGTGCCAATCTTCGAAACTTTGTACACTTCCCGGATTTCGACCTGGCCCATGATTTCCTCTTCTTTGGTTGGTTCCAACATGCCTTCGATGGCAGATTTCACCTCCTCAATGGCTTCGTAAATGATGGAGTAGAGCTTGATTTCTACGCCCTCTTTCTCTGCCAGTTTGCGAGCCGTCAATGACGGACGAACCTGGAAACCAATGATAATAGCATCGGAAGCGGAAGCAAGCATAACGTCGGAGTCCACGATCTGGCCAACGGCCTTGTGGATGACAGACACCTGCACTTTCTCGATAGAAAGTTTGATCAACGAATCGCTGAGTGCCTCGATAGAGCCGTCCACGTCACCTTTGACGATGACTTTGAGCTCTTTAAAGTTGCCAAGTGCGAGACGACGGCCAATTTCTTCGAGCGAGATACGCTTGTTGGCCCTGTTGGCTTGTTCGCGCATGATCTGGCCGCGCTTCGAAGCAATTTCTTTTGCTTCGCTTTCGCTGGCTGCCACTTTGATTTTTTCACCAGCCTGCGGGGCACCGGGTAACCCAAGTACGATGACAGGTTGGGCAGGACCTGCACTCTTGATTTTTTTACCGCGTTCGTTGAACAGGGCTTTCACCTTGCCAGAAAATTCGCCCGCTATGATGGGGTCACCGTGATTGATGGTCCCGTTTATAATCAGGATTTTGGACACATAGCCCTGGCCTTTTTCCAAAGAAGCCTCCAAAACGGTGCCGATTGCACGACGGTCTGGGTTTGCCTTGAGTTCAAGCAATTCGGCTTCAAGCAGCACTTTTTCGAGGAGTTTGTCCACGTTCAAGCCTTGCTTTGCCGAAATATCCTGGCTCTGATATTTTCCACCCCATTCCTCCACGAGGAAATTCATCTGGGCGAGTTCGTTCTTTATGCGTTCTGGGTCGGCGCCTGCTTTGTCAATTTTATTGATGGCAAAAACCATGGGCACACCCGCCGCTTGCGCGTGGCTGATTGCCTCCTTGGTCTGTGGCATTATGCTGTCGTCGGCAGCAATCACGATAATGGCAATATCCGTCACTTTGGCGCCACGTGCACGCATGGCCGTAAAGGCTTCGTGACCGGGAGTATCCAGAAAAGTGATTTTTTGATCTTCGTGCCCTGGCACGATGACTTCGTATGCCCCAACGTGCTGCGTGATACCGCCCGCCTCGCCTTCGGCTACATTGGCGGAACGAATAAAGTCGAGCAGCGAGGTTTTACCGTGGTCAACGTGACCCATGACGGTCACGATGGGTTGGCGTGGTTTGAGATCGCTGGCTGAGTCCATCTCTTCTTCCTCCACTTCGACCTGTTCTTCGGCAGAAATGAATTCGACTTCATGGCCAAATTCGTTGGAGACAAGTTCAATGATCTCGGCATCGAGGCGTTGGTTTATAGAAACGAAAATCCCCAACGACATACAAGCCTTGATGACATCGGAAGGCTTGAGGTTCATCAAGGAGGCCAGGTCCGACACAGAGATAAACTCTGTAACCTGTAAAGTTTTTTCACCTTCTATTCGTGCAGTAGCGGCAATTTCGGCACGTTCGCGACGAACATCACGCTTGTCACGACGTACTTTTTGCCGTTTACGGCTGGCCCCTGCGCCCATACGGGCCATGGTCTGCCGGATTTGGTTCTCAATGTCTTTTTGGGAAACTTCTTTAACTCCGTCGGTGCGGCCACGGCCTTTTTTGTCGCCCTGGTTGGCGGCCATGTTCGTTTGCAGATTAGCGGCCGTGACAGGCTGCTGCGGAACCGTTTTTCTTTTGCGGCGCAGGCGATCGGCATTGCTACCTGTGCCTTGACCCTGTTGTTGTTGTCCAGTACCGCCACCTTGGTTATTGCCACTTCCCGCGCGATTTCCTTGCTGCGGCCCACCTTGAGTGTTGCCGCCAGCACGATTATCTCGATTTCGGTCAGGGTTGTTGCCTCCTTGAGGGTTGCCGCCGGGTCGGTTGCCCTGTTGTTGCCCTCCTCCACCACGGTTGCCGCCGCGATTGTCGCCGCCACGGTTGCCGCCACCCCGGGTATCGTTACTGCGGTTGCCGGTGTTTGCAGGCTTTTCTTTTTCAAGGTTGATCCGACCCAATATTTTGAGACCGCGCAGGTTGGGTGTGCTCGAGCGGACAAGATCGCCTTCGTTAGCATCACCAATTTGCTTGCCTTCTTCTTCAGGAGTAGCCGAGGCTGGCGCGGGAGGGGCCGCCTCTTTCGGTGGCGTTTCTTTGGGGCGTTTGGTTTCTGCAGCGGGTACCTCGCGCTTGAGGATGTCCCGTGTCGGAGCCTCGCGTTTACCTTCGTTCTGGCGGGGTTCATCGCTTTTGGGAAGATCTGTTTTGGGCTCTTCGCGCTTTGGCTCCTCTCTTGGAGTTGCTTTTTCTACTGGAGGCGCAGGGACATTTCTGGGGGCGTCAAGGTCAATTTTCCCCAATATACGGAGGGGGGCAGGTCGCTCACGCTTAATAAATTCTTGTTCTTCTACTTTAGGCTGGCCCGCAGGGTCGCTCTTGGGTGCTATAGGCTCCCGAGGAGGAAGATAAGAAGGGCGTGGTGCAGCGGGTGGCGTTGCAGCGGGGTAGCCATGACCATGAGAAGACCCTTCGGAACTACCGATGGAGTCTTTTTTGAGCATTGGACGGGCCAATTGATCGGCCTGTTGTTTGATATCAAGGTCTTTTTGGAACTCTTTTCTGAGCACTACAAGCATCTCTTCTGTGATGTCTGTATTAGGCTTTTGTTCCAAATTGGGAAAGCCTTTGCCGTGCAGGGTCTCTACGATGGTGTGGAGACCGACGTTGAATTCTTTTGCTACCTTAATTAATTTAATCGCCATGCGGTGATTTTACCTGCTAAGAGGGGCAGAGATGTGTTGATCGTTATGAGGTATGAGTGAATAATCACCCGTCTCTCAAATCAACCCATTCCTGCGGTTTGGGAAGTTGGATTCTGACCGTTTGCGCCGCGGGATTTCGCCTTTTTCTCCGCTGTTTGTGAATTATCTAGAAGACTAAAAATGTTTAATTTTGAAATGCGGGGGCAAAAGTACGTTTAAAAACCGAGCGAAAGGGGGAAAATAAGTAACAAGTTAAAAGTAACAAGTAGCAAGTTAAAAGTAGCAGGTTAAAAGTTACAACTTGCTACTTTTAACTTGCAACCTATTTCCCTCCCTCCTCAAACTCTTCAGTCAAAATCCGAATCACATCGCGAACGGTTTCTTCTTCGAGGTCGGTGCGGCGAATTAGTTCTTCGGGGCTGAGTTCGAGTACCTGACGGGCAGTGTCGCAGCCAATGTTCTTGAAGGTCTCGATGACCCAAGGCTCGATTGCGTCGCTGAATTCTTCCAGATCCACGTCGTCAATTTCGTACTCAGCCTGATTGCGGTACACGTCAATTTCATATCCCGTAAGGCGACTGGCCAGTTTGATATTGCTGCCGGCCTTGCCGATAGCTAGGCTCACCTGGTCGGCGTCGAGGTACACGGCAGCGCGTTTTGCCTCGTGGTCAAATTCGATGGTCGTGATTTTAGCCGGAGTGAGGCTGCGCTGCATAAAGAGCGCGGTATTGGTCGTGTAGTTTACGATGTCAATGTTCTCGTTGCGCAGTTCTCGCACGATACCGTGGATACGGCTGCCTTTCATGCCTACACAAGCGCCTACCGGATCAATGCGCTCGTCATGACTTTCTACCGCGATTTTGGCGCGTTCGCCTGGAAGGCGTACTATATTTTTGATTTCGATCACACCGTCTTCGATTTCAGGCACCTCAGCCTCAAGCAGTTTTGCAAGAAAATCAGAGTCGGTGCGGCTTAGCATGATGAAGGGCACGTTGTTGCGCATTTCCACGCGCTTGATAATGCCTTTCACTACATCGCCTTTGCGGTAATAGTCGCCACGAATCATCTCTGTGCGGGGGAGTATGATTTCGTTGCCCGTGTCGTCATCGAGTACCAGGACCTCTTTTTTCATAATCTGGTTCACCTCGCCTGTGACGACCTGACCAACGCGTTCGGAGTATTTGCGATAAATTTCGTCTTTTTCTAGTTCCATTACCCTTGAAACGAGGGTTTGACGGGCCGCCATGATGGCACGGCGACCGAAGTCTTCGATGGAAAGTTGCTCGTAGCACTCATCACCTATAGCGTTGGTTTCATCAATGCCACGGGCTTCGGTTTCGCTGACCTGGGCAAGTTCGTTGGTCACCTCACCATCGGGCACTACCTCGCGTACGCGCCAGATTTCCAAGTCGCCCGTATTGGTGTTCACGATCACGTCGAAGTTCTCGTCGGTACCGTATTTCTTTTTGATGAGGGTTCGGAATACGTCTTCCAAGACGCGTACCATCGTGGGCCGGTCTATGTTTTTGCCCGTTTTGAATTCTGCAAATACATCTACTAAATTGACCATTATCTTATGTGTTGTTGATTTGAGTATGCGTGGATTTGGGGATTTGTTTAGAACGGCAGTTTCACTACCGCTTTTTCGATTTGGTCGTAGGGTATAAAGGTTTCAACTTCTTTTTTAATCTTCTTTTTGCCATCCCGTTCTACAACGATTTGAGTCAGAACGATTTGAGTTTCATCAGCGGATTTCATAGTGGCCAAATGTTCGGTTTTATCGGTACATCGGATGGCCATGGTACGTCCTACATTTTTGAGGTATTGGCGAGGGAATTTTAGAGGCCGATCAATACCAGGACTACTCACTTCGATGCCGTAGGTTTCGCCAAGCCAGCCGTTTTCGTCCAATTGATGCTCTACATAACGGCTGAGTTTTTGGCATTTTAGAAGGCTTAGTCCCGAATCGCTGTCCGCATAAATGAAGAGTTTATTGCCCGGCTTCAGTTCAATTTCGACCGTGAAGCAGTCGGCAAACATCTCGTCGCTGCTGTATTTTTCTTCTAGCAATTGGCCGATGCGTTCGGTTAGTTCCATTTAAGATGGTCAATGTGTTTTAATGTGGTAAAACCCGCCTTCGCTTCCTCCTCCGTTAAAACTATGGCGGATAAAAAAGCTACGGCGGGTAACGCGTATAAAAAAGAGGGAACCAAATGGTTCCCTCTCGTGAAAAACGTTCAGAATTGTGTGGCAAAGGTAAGGACGTTTTTTGTTTTTATCCTAACTCTGCTTGTTTTTCCTTTAAATCATCCAAACACACTACTTTTCGCACTCTTCCTCAACACTCAATATCCAAATATCTAAATTTCCAAATATCCCAAACTCCCGTCCAATGTCCAAAATCCTCCTTTTGCTGGCTTTCCTGCCATTGAGCCTGTTGGCTCAAAACGACTCCACGCTTTTACTCGCTCCGGAGCGGCTCACGGAGCGGGATATATTGCCACGCGACCTTTCCCAAAAGAAAATTCTTGCCAGCTCTGCCACCCGCTCACTTGTGGTGGTAGACAATTTACCGTTTACCACGGTGGTTTTCACAGCGGAGGACATTCTGCGCAATGGCTTTGTCACATTAGCTGATGTGCTCAAAGCCGCGCCCGGAATCCGTGTGTCGCAGCCAGGCAATGCTGTGGAAGGGGAAACTTTTATGATCCGTGGACTCTCGGGAAATCAGTACATGAAGGTGTTGATCAATGACATTCCGATAAAACCCACGATCGCATTGGGAATGCCTATCGGAGCACAATTGCCCATCCGGCAAGCGGAGCGAATCGAAATCCTGTACGGGCCAGCAGGAGCGATCTACGGCGACGAAACTTGCGCTGGTGTGGTGAATATTTTCTTGAAAGAAAGTGAACGGCCCGTATATACGCAAGCGGATTTGGGCTTCGGGCGATATGGTTACAATAGCCTCGACCTGATGTTTGGCGGAAAAATCGGGAAAGACAAAAAGATTTTCCGATTCAGCCTTTACGGCAGTAGCACGGTGCGCGAACGAACAGAAATCTTTTATGACCAAAACCTTTACAATACAAATCTATATCTGCCTTTTGGGCTGGATTCATCGCTGTATCGCCGGGTACCCAATTTCCGGGCGGCCTCAGGCGCAATGGGCGACAGCTTTCCACGTGTTGCCCAAATACCCCACGAAAGCCGCTTATTTGGCATCAACCTCACCTGGCGGGGGCTGCATTTTACCTACCATCGAATGTTGCGGTTCGACCACACATCTCTGGGTATCAACCCTTTGGCGGTTTCTTACGCCAATCCATCCAATCGAATAGCCGAGCGAATCGAAACATTCTCACTGGGTTTTAATCGCCAACGAAAACGCCGTACCACCTATACCAATCTTTCTTTTCAACGCTACAAGGTGGACAATAACAGCAGTACGACTTACATTTTCGACCGTTTGAGTGCAGCCAATTATCTGGCTCGTGGAGGCCCTTCGCTTTCTGATACAGCACGGGCGAACCTGCTCAAGAATATTTACAATGCATATGCTTCCGAGGAGCGTTTTGCCACTGCCAATGGCGTGGATGCCCGTATCGAATCGCGCATGAGTGTTTTACTTGGCAAACGAAAACGGATGCAATTTGACGCAGGCGCACAATTCAATGTGGGCATCGGGGTACCGCTTATTACGTACAACACTTTGCCGGTTGAGGTGACGATTGATGGCAATATTTTCCCCGACATACCACAACCTGTGAATACCTATCAGCAAAGCCAAAGCATACTCAACGGGTTCGGGTTTTCTCAGCTGACTTGGCGCGGCAAACGCCTGCACATAGTAGGCGGAGGTTCCCTGAGCGCCCGTCTCGAAGAGGGTATTGCCCTGGCACCTCGTTTGGGCGCCTTGTACCACTTGGACAGCAATTGGACCGTTCGGGCGAACTTTGCCACAGGCATCCGCCACGCTTCGCTATATGGCAGTTTTCATACTTATCAAATTGTACCTCTGGCAGGATTCACAGTCACCCCCGGCAGCCGCTATTTCGAAACAGAAAAAACGTATGCGGCAGAAACTGCGATCCGATACACAACCAATGATGGATCTAGTCTTGAAGGGATAATTTTTTGGCAAGAAGCTCACCGGCTTTACCGCCCCGGCTACCTTGTAGATGAGCCGGGTATTCTTTACAGCCAATCTTATGGATACAAAAATGCGCCCGGTCTTGCACTTTCCATGTGGGGTTTTCAAGGGATCGCCCGTTCAAAATCGGCCGACGTTGAATTAAATTTCAACAAAAAAAAGCCTGTCTTGCTGACAAATCGAGCGGAGTTTTTTATCCAATATGCACGAGGAAGGGAATGGTTTGGCTATGGCCTGCCATCTACCAACGAAGTGCGCAACCAGCCCAAATGGAACACACAAATCCGTTATTATTTTAAAGCCGGGAAAAAACTGGAATTGGTGATAGCCGTCAACCAGCAAAGTTCAACACTGGGCAAATCCGTCATATTTAAAGAGCAATACGATCTTCCCAACCGCCCCCGCCTGGAGCATTTCAGCACCTGGGATTTTATGTCCCGGCTTTATCTGAGCAACCATTTCCTCGTCTATTTCCAACTCATCAATGTCTTTGACCGACACACGCCGGGCATTGACGCCACTGGCACCCCCGACGACCTGCTTTACAATCCGCAACAAGGGCGGCAATGGAGACTGGGAGTGAATTACAATATGAATTAATGTCCAATTTCCAAATCAATTCCCCACCATCAACTGCCCAAACCTCATCAGCCCCTCATTCTCCATTCGATAAGCATACATTCCAGCAGCTAATCCTGCCAACGAAAGTGTACCGTTCCCCTCAAATTTCAACACCCGCACCTGATTCCCCTTCGCGTCGTAGAGCCGGAATGTACAGTTTCCCGCCGCTGCCGAACGCAATTGCAACATGCCGCTCTCGGCCACGGGATTGGGGAATACCCGGAAGTCGTCAGATGCTGTACCGGCGGCTTTAGCCGCAGGGATACCACGTTCAGTATCAATAGTTTGTCCGTTAGCGAATCCTGCGGCTAAAGCCGCCGGTACATTTCTTGCCTCCACCAGCCCCGGCAATTCAAGCCAAAATTGCCCTGCTGTCGTCAACTGATTATTACTGGTAAAGCCCAGCGAGGCATCCGGGCCTTCTTTTAGTACGTCGGCATCGTCGAGATTTTGCCAAAGTGGCCCGTGTGCTACCGGGCCTCGCCGCCAAAGTTTGCAAGACGAGGCAGGCAAATCGGCAGGCATTGCGCCAATTTTGGTGAACCAAATTTCTGCGGGCGCGACAAAGGTGGCGTTTGTTCCGTAATTCTGTAAAATCCAGTAATCTGTTGACTTAGAATGCACTATACCTGGAATAGTGTCGGGTGAAACGCTCAAGCGCGACACTACTACCTCTCCATTCGGGTAAGTGCCTGTAGGCGGAAATACCAGCGTAAATCCGGTGTCATCGAAGGTGTAACGCTTTTTGCCAGGCGCAATGGTGAGGCGTTTACTTACGCCTTTGCCAACAGAAGCCGTTGATTTTTCCCGCTTCACTGTAGGGCCTACCAGCGATCCATGGCGGACACCCACACGGTCGAGCGCGAGGCCGTTGGCTTCATTGAATTGATAATAACTTACCAAATTGGGAAATTCCTCCGGGGCTTTGGTCAGGTGCATGAGTTCGCGGATTTCCGCTTGTGTCAGGGATTTATCGAAAACGCACACCTCGTCCATGGAGCCTTTTACAAAACGACCGCCCCAACCTTTGTAATTGCCAAATCGGTTGCCAGAGTTAAAATTCACTGGCGCAACATTGAAACTTTGCTTGGATGCCCGACCATTGAGGTAGAGCGTAATGCCGGAAGGTTCGACCACCATCGCCACATGACTCCATTCGCCGGGCGGGGCAATAAGACCGCTGTTCCACCACCATTGTCCCCCGGGCCAGTGATAGCCAAGGGAGTTGTCGCCAGGACGGAAATTGAACCCGGCTGTCTCGCCATCGTGCATAAAAATTGCGCTGTACTCGGGCTGTATACCATCGGGTTTTATCCAGGTGGTTATTGTCAGGGTATTGGTGTTCAGGTTGAGGGCTGGCGTTGCGACGTAATCCCCAAAGTCATTGCCACCGATATTTACCGCCGAACCGGGAATGGTATCAGCGCGGCAAGCATCGCCGATAGTGATGTCGAGCGATTTGGAGTATTGCCCGTTCAGGGTCAGTGTTGCAGTCAAAGTGCCTGTACCACCAAAAACCACCTTGGGATTGCGGATATTGGTCGCGCTGGACCACAGTGGGGCAGGGTTGAACGCCCATTCCCAGGTTGCACCAGAATGATTAACCACGGAATAATCATCGAAATAAATGGTGTCGCGAGCGCAATTGACCGTCAGCGCGCTGGCCATAGGTTGCACCACCACCGCTGAAGGCTCATACAAATCCGCTTCCCACACACCGAAGCCCCAGCAACCGTTGCGTATTTTTCCGGTTTTGTAAAAGGGTTTTAGTTTGTTGGTTTCTGCCGAAAGCGGAAGCCCAAGGTTGTAGGGCTGCCAATCAGCCAGACTGTTGTTTCTGTAAAAAATGCCCCTGCTTGTGCCCAGATAAATGCCACCATCGGTGCCATATTGCGCCATAATATTTGTGATGGTGATGTTATTGAGCACGGCTGTTGTCAAGTTCTGCCAGGACTGGCCACCATCAATGGTTTTGTAGATTTTTTTACCGTTGGAACCATACGTAACGCCCACCCAGAGCACGTTTTCATTTTCGGCACTGAGTGCCATTTTCACACGGTCATTGTTGTTGGGCAGAGGCAGGCCTGTTAGTTTTGTCCAGGTCTGACCGCCATTGGTGGTTTTCCACATGGAGTCGTCTGAACCATCCCATTGAGAGCAGTAGATCACGTCGGGATTGCTTCGGCTTACCTCAATGTCAAACACAGTGTTGTCAACATTGCCAGGGAAGGTATATAGCGCGGTGTACGAGGTGCCGCCATCCGTGCTTTTCCAGATTTTGTTCTCTTTTCCGAGATAGACCATGTTCCAGCAGCGCGGATCCCAGGCCATTTCTGAATTGGCATAGTAAGCGTAACTTTCATTGGGAAAAAGTCCGACGGGAAAAGAATTTACGCCGTTCAGAAAACCACCGCGCA
>JBJXGZ010000022.1:0-2939 GCA_046160625.1 Saprospiraceae bacterium | reverse complement strand
GTCCAATCCGTGTCATCCGTGGCCCCTTTGTATCGTATGTATCTAATCCAAAAATCCAAAATCAAGAGTACTGCGTATATTTACACGCATCTGCTCTTCCATGAAAAAATCTTCTGCCTGGCTTCTTTTGACAACATACCTCTGCGCCTCTTGTGCAAGTATGCTGCCTTTGGCCCTGGATGTTGTGGCCCACGTTTTGTGGCACAAGGAGCACATCGAACACGTCCACCATGGTAAAGAAGGCCACGGTCACGTAGCTGCTGAAATGGCGCAGTTGCTACATGAAAATCAAAACAACGGTGCAGTTTTATCAGAAATGAATGGCGGAAAGCCAAATCTGTCTGCGCATTATTGCCCGCTGCCCGTTTTTGTGTCTTCAGTATTGCAGGATTGGCACACCGTTGCTTTCCCACCACTGCATTTCAATCTCCCGACAGGCAAAGTAGCCGTAATTTTTCTGCCTCCAGAAATGGCTTGATTCCCCTTATTTCTTGCAATAGAAGTCCTGCTCCATTTAAATGGTTCGCTAGGCTTCTGCCCCTATTATTCAACTTACGAGCAACCTCATGCCCATTTAGGCGGTGTGCGGCTCGTTCAATATATTTTAAAATGAAAAACCTTTTCTGGCTGAAAAACACCCTGTTTGCAAGCCTTATAATTTGTAACACCTCCTGGCTCCTCGCCCATAATATCATAGGTCGCATCACCGATGCTTCGACGGGCGAAACCATTACGGGTGCAACAATCTTTATCCCTTCCTTGAACATCGGCACCACCAGCGACGAATTGGGCGCATTCAAATTCAAGAATCTGGACGGAGAATCCTATGAACTGAGTGTCTCGTTTGTCGGTTTTGTTACCCAAAATGTGCAAGCAACCACCAGTGAGGTACTCGATATCCGATTAAAACCCACTACCCTCAACCTAAATGAGATTGTGGTAAGCGGACAGCGTGACCTGTCTAAAACCATGACCATCATCAACAAGATTGACCTTGAATTGCGCCCCACACGTTCTTCGCAGGATGTGTTGCGTATGGTTCCGGGACTCTTCACTGCCCAACATGCAGGAGGCGGCAAGGCAGAGCAAATTTATCTCCGCGGTTTCGACATTGACCACGGTACCGACATTCGGGTAACAGTGGATGGCATGCCCGTCAACATGGTCAGTCATGCCCATGGTCAGGGTTATGCGGACTTGCATTTCCTGATCCCGGAACTTATTGACAATGTGGATTTTAACAAAGGCCCATACTACAGCCAACAAGGCGATTTCACCACCGCAGGATACGCTAATTTCAACACAAGAAATGCCCTCAGTCGCAGCTCGCTCAAATTTGAGGCAGGGCGTTTCGACACCTATCGCGCAGTTGGATTGATTGACCTGCTCAAAGGCAACACCGACAATCGCCACAATGCCTATTTTGCCTCAGACCTTACTTTTACAAACGGCCCCTTCGACAGCCCGCAAAACTTCAACCGAATCAACCTGATGGGCAAATACCACGGTCTTATTGGCACAGACAAGGTGCTTACCGTATCATTGTCCACTTTCACCAGTCGCTGGGAAGCCTCGGGGCAAATTCCCGACCGGGCAATAAAAAGCGGCCTCATTGGCCGATTTGGTTCTATTGACGACCGTGAAGGCGGCAATACCAGCCGTACAAACGCCAATATTCAACTGCGGCAAAATCTCCAAAATGGCGACCTGCTGCGCAACCAATTTTACTACGTCAAAAACCAGTTTCAACTTTTCTCCAATTTCACTTTTTTCCTCGACGACCCGGTCAATGGCGACGAAATCCGCCAGTTTGAAAACCGCGACATTTTCGGATACAATCTTTCCTATGCCGCAGAACGCGAAATCGGCTCGATGTCGCTGCGTTCGGAGGCTGGCCTCGAACTCCGCTACGATAAAACCCAAGGCACAGAACTGGCGCATACTGCCAGACGAAACAAGCTGATCAATCGCCTGGCACTGGGCGACATTGACCAACTAAATGCCGGGCTGTACATAGACGAAGTGTTAAAAGTGAGCGAACGGTTCTCCGTCAATGCCGGACTTCGATTCGATCAATTCAGTTTTGGCTACGTAAATCAGTTGGACAGCGTTTATAACCATCAGGTAGTGTATGCCAACATTGCCAGCCCCAAATTGAATTTCTATTACAATGCCAGCCCGAACGTGCAGATTTACCTCAAATCCGGCATTGGTTTTCACTCCAACGACACCCGTGTGGTGGTGCCACAAAACGGGGTTGAAATCCTGCCCAAGGCTTACGGCGTTGATCTTGGAACCATTGTCAAGCCTTTTCCCCGGTTGCTGCTTAACATTGCGGGCTGGTTCCTGGATTTGGACCAGGAATTCGTGTATGTCGGAGATGCTGCAGTGGTAGAGCCTTCCGGCAAGACCCGGCGTTATGGCTTTGATTTTTCTGGTCGTTATCAGGCGGCAGACTGGCTTTTTCTGGATGTAGATTTGAATTATACCGTGCCACGCAGTCGTGAAGTGGCTGAAGGCATGGATTATATCCCGCTCGCGCCGACCTTCACGAGCATTGGCGGTCTGACGACCAAGTTTGGAAAGGGCTTGAACGCCAGTCTTCGCTACCGACACATTTCAGACCGCCCGGCCAACGAAAACAATACAGTTACCGCCCTTGGCTACACTGTTTTGGATGGCGGCATTACTTTCACCGCCCGGAAATGCGAGTTCGGATTGTCTTTCGAGAACCTCTTGAATGTGGATTGGAACGAGGCACAGTTTGACACCGAAAGCCGCCTTTTTAACGAGCCGGAACCAGTGTCAGAACTTCATTATACGCCGGGCACACCGTTTTTTGTGAAAGGGAGCGCGACGTTCTTTTTCTAATCTTGCCTTCGGCAGACGTGACAAGGGGGACACGGATGACACGGATTGGACACGGATTGCACGGATTT
>JBJXGZ010000021.1:0-3799 GCA_046160625.1 Saprospiraceae bacterium | reverse complement strand
GATTTTCTCGTCCTCTACCACTTTGAGACCGTAATCTTTGTCGGCGTACCAGTTGGAGTCCCAACCACGTATGATGCCTAGACGGTTACCAATCGGATTTGCTTTTTGACCCATTATTCAGATAATGTGATAATGTACTAATTTGAGAATGTGATAATTTTGAACAGCAAGAATTGGGCATTATCAAATTATCCAATTCCCTCATTATCAAATTCAAGTTTATGCTTCTTCTTCCAGCGCGACGCGGTTTTCGACGACGATGGTGACGTGGTTGCGACGTTTGCGGACGCGATAAGCGCGGCCTTGCGGCGCAGGGAGGAAGCGATAGATAATGGTGCCTGGATCAACGAACGCCGTTTTGATAACGAGGTCGAATTCGTCGGCTCCACCTACCTGATCGTATTTCTGTTCCCAATTGCTCACGGCAGAAAGCACCAATTTTTCAAGCCAAATAGCGGCTTCTTTGTTGGTATAGCGCAGAATGCCAAGGGCATCCACCACTTTTTTACCGCGGATATTGTCCACTACCAAGCGCATTTTGCGCGGTGACATCGGGACGTTTCTCAGTTTAGCTACTGCTTCCATTATTTATAGACGTTGGACTTTATGACTTTGGACTTTGGACTGACTCATCGCTGAGTCTAATGCCTTACCGTCCAGTATCTATTGTCTAATTTACTTTCTGTTGCCCGCGTGACCACGGAAGTTACGCGTTGGTGAAAATTCTCCGAGTTTATGACCTACCATGTTCTCGGTCACAAAAACCGGAACGAAGGTTTTGCCATTGTGCACTGCGATGGTTTCGCCCACCATGGTGGGGATGATCATCGAAGAGCGGCTCCAAGTCTTAATGACCTGTTTGCGGTTGCTCGACTTTGCTTTTTCGACCTTTTCCAACAACGAGTGGTGGATATAAGGGCCTTTTTTGAGTGAACGCGGCATACTGTGTTGATGCGTTTATTGTTGATCTGGTGATTTGTTTATTTGTTTATGTGGTAATCTGGTGATAACCGCATTACCAAATAAACAAATCACCAATTTTAAGTCTATTTAGTTTTGCGGCTGATGATAAGCGCGTTTGAAGCCTTTGTCTTGCTCCGAGTCTTAGCACCTTTTGATTTGAAGCCTTTCCGTGTACGCGGGTGACCACCGGATGCGCGACCTTCGCCACCACCCATTGGGTGATCCACAGGGTTCATTACTACCGGACGAACCCGTGGGCGACGACCTTTCCAACGGTTGCGGCCTGCCTTACCCATTATTTCAAGGTTGTGGTCAGCATTTCCGACGGTACCGATGGTTGCACGGCAAGTGAGTAGGATACGACGAACCTCGCCTGATGGCATACGGACTACCGCAAAACGGTCTTCACGGCCCATCATTACTGCACCCACACCTGCGCTGCGCACCAATTTGCCACCTTGACCAGGTTGCATTTCGATGTTGTGCATCATAGCGCCTAATGGTACTTCTGACAGATAGAGGCAATTGCCCGTTTCCGGAGCGGCGCCACGACCTGCTACAATTGTCTGACCTACTTCCAAGCCTTTAGGAGCAAGGATATAAGCCTTCTCACCATCAGCATAAATCACAAGCGCGATGTTAGCGGTACGGTAAGGATCGTATTGAATGGAATCAACCGTAGCCTCTCCTTGGTTATCGCGTTTGAAATCAATCATACGATAGCGACGCTTGTGGCCACCACCGCGATAGCGCATGGTACGGTGACCATCCGAATTACGGCCACCTGTGCTGCTTGCCGGAGCAATCAGCGACTTTTCAGGTTTCGCGCCCTTAGTCAGTTCGTCTCTTTTTACCGCTACGCGAAAGCGTTGGCCGGGCGTTAGCGGGTTAAATTTCTTGACTGCCATTTTTTATGTCAGCGTTGATATTAGAGTAGTTAGGAAAGATATGCTTGTGCAAGGCTTTCCCTATGCTCGTTCATGTTTAGTTGTCGTCGCCTCCGAAGAAGTCAATTTTTTCGCCAGGCGAAAGCGTCACAAAAGCCTTTTTGTAGGAAGGTTTTGTGCCGCGAACGATGGCTGTTTTGCTGCTGCGAGATTTTGGTTTTCCCGGGATGATTGCGGTGTTGACCCGCGTTACATTCACGTTAAACATTTTCTCTACTGCAGCACAAATCTCCAATTTGTTCGCGCCTCTGTTCACTACGAAAGAGTACGTATCCCGCGTGTCAGCGAGTTTGGTGGACTTTTCCGTGATGACGGGTTTGATTAGAATTTGTTTGCCCATTGTAATTTATGGTTGAAAACGGAACATTTTCAGTTCCATTCCTTTCAATTTTCGATCAATTGCTCTTCTTTGTCTTCTTGGCTGGTTTGCTTTCATCTACAGCCTCATTCCCCGAAATATTCTCGTCGTAAATGGCGCTAAACTTTTCAACTGCACTTTCGGCAATGACAAGTACACCAGCGTTGAGAATCTGATACGTGCTTAAATCGCTGGCCGGGGCGATAGCTGCCCGGTCAATGTTGCGGCACGATTTGTACAGGATTTGGTCGTAAGCAGGAAGCACGGTGAGCGGCTTTTTGCCTTCCACCTTGAGGCTGCGCAGGATGTTTGCAAATTCCTGCGTCTTTGGAGTTTCGAAAGAAAAGTCTTCGATGACGAAGATATTGCCTTCAGCAGCTTTTGCAGAGAGTACACTGCGACGAGCCAGACGACGAACTTTAGCGTTCACATCTATGTCGTAGTTGCGTGGGCGTGGACCAAATACGCGGCCACCACCACGGTAGAGCGGGTTGTTGATGTCGCCCTTACGTGAACCGCCCGTGCCTTTTTGCTTGTGCAGTTTGCGTGTGGAGCCGCTCATCTCGCTGCGCTCTTTAGATTTATGCGTGCCCTGACGCTGTGCAGCGAGGTACCGCTTCACGTCGAGCCAAACGCTGTGTTGGTGTGGTTCTATGCCGAACACCTCTGCGGGCAACTCAACCTTGCGGCCAGTATCTTCGCCTTGTATGTTATAGACTGCAACTTTCATTTCCTCAGGAAATTAAAAGATAAAAGTTATTTTTTTTACCCGCCGTAGCTTTAGCGAAGGAGGGCCGTTGCGTCGAAATCTATTTCTCAATGACTACGTACGCTCCCTTGTGACCAGGCACTGCACCCTTTACAAGGATGAGGTTTTGGTCGGGGAAAATCTTGATGACTTGAAGGCGACGCACTTTCACGCGATCAACCCCCATGTGTCCGCCCATGCGCATCCCTTTCATTACTTTAGCAGCAAAGGAAGAGTTGCCCAAAGAACCTGGAGCACGAAGCCGGTTGTGCTGACCGTGTGTTTGTTGCATCACACCGCCGAAGCCGTGACGCTTTACCACACCCTGAAAGCCTTTACCCTTAGAGGTACCTACCACGCTCACTTTGTCTCCTTCCTGGAACACGTCGGTTACCGAAACCTCATCTCCAAGGCTTTTGTCAACGTTCATGTCCCTGAATTCGAGCACCTTGTGCAATGGTTCTTCCAAGCCAGCGGCTTTGAAGTGACCCATCAGGGGCTTAGGGGTGTTCTTGATTTTACGTTCGCCGTAAGCCAATTGGAGGGCTTTGTAGCCATCTTTGTCTTCCGTGAGCACCTGGGTTACAGTGCAAGGACCTGCTTCGATGATCGTGACTGCAACGTTTTTACCGTTGTTGTCGTAGATGCTGGTCATTCCCAATTTTTTGCCAATCAGACCGTTCACGTTCTGTAAGAATTTTATGGTTGAACGACGTTGCGTTTCGTTGGCGTAGTTTCCGGTTGTGCAGATACACAAAAAGCGATTTTCCGTTTAACGGAACC
>JBJXGZ010000020.1:0-61132 GCA_046160625.1 Saprospiraceae bacterium | reverse complement strand
CCCGTATACAAGGCTTCATCAGTACTTGTCGTAAGCATCAACTCAATGTTTTCAATGAACTTCGTGCTGTCTGCAGCACCGCTGATTTATATGTCGCACCCTTTGGGTGCTAAGTAGTTACAAAAATTCTTTTAAAAAAATACCGCTTTGAGGATCAAAACGGTCAAAAACCCTGTGGCCTCCCAACCATATCTTACCCCAGGCGTCTTTCGCGATTACTATTAGATTGTTCGATGTAGGGCCGCGGCCGTTCACTGCAGTCGGGAAGTGTTGCACAGTACCCACAGGCAGTTCGACCCGGAACAAACCATCTGTTTTCGAGGCTGCCCACAGCACTTCACCATCAGTCAGAAGCGCGTGAAAATTTTGAGGCAAAAAACGTTCTACGTTACTTCCTCCAATGGGGCAACGAATCAATCCCTCTTCACTTGCTATCCAGAGAAAACCACCATGCTCAAGCAGGGTACGGATTTTTTTCAATCCAAAAACACCTGCCGGGTAACGCTCGCCCAAACCCAGTTCAAATTGATTGTGACGAGGATGCCAATGGTTTACACCATTCTCAGTAGCCTCCCAAACTGAACCAGCACCATCGGTTGTGAAACGGCTTATAGATGCCTCCATTGGTATGCCGGGAAACAGATTTTCTCTCTGAAAGTCATTTTGTTGTGTATCAAAACGCGCCCAAGCATTGGGCATTTGGACCCAAACATCGCCTTGCGCTGACCGTTTTAAACCGATCACAAATGAATAGGGCAGACTCCGGGGCTTATTTGGCTCATTGAAGAAATACTCAAACCTGCCGCTGCGCTTGTCAAAACGGCTTAACCCAAAAGCGGTTCCAACCCAGAGCCTGTGTTCGTCTGCTTCGAGGAGACAGGTAATATGCGCCGATGGAGGGCCAGAAAAAGAAGTATTGGGGATGGCTGCTTTTGCGGCTTCGTCTGTTAGCGTTTCCGATTTTTGGAACGCAAAAAACATACCGGTAGATGGATCGAAGCGGCTTAACCCGGCGTTTGCGGTGCCAAGCCAAAGCATACCCGATGCATCTTGTAGTGCGCAGGTGATCACATCACTGCTTAAACCTCCGGGGCGGTCTAATTTTGGGTATCGGTCAAATTTTTCGCTGCGCGGGTCAAATCGGCAAAGCCCCGCGCCATAGGTGCCAAACCAGAGAAAGCCCGCTCGATCTTCAAATGTAAAGTTCACCCAGTTGCCACTCAGGCTGTTGGTATCCGAGGGGTTGTAATTGTAGGTTCGGAATTCATAGCCATCCCAGCGATTTACGCCATTCTGGGTCGAAATCCAAAGGAAGCCCCGGCTGTCTTTGAAAATGTGGAAAATGTTGTTGTCTGAAAGCCCATCTGCCACATTCAAGCGGGTAAGCTCCCAGTTGGGTATAGACTGGGCGGAAGAGAGCAAAGGGATTGCCCATATAAACACAAATACGAGGAGCCTTGGCATTGAGACAAAAGTACGGGCGCGGGAGAGAAATGACACGTTTCAAAAAAGTGTTACTTCTGCTCAGCTAACTACACACCACCCGGTACCCCACCCCCTTCAAAGTCAAAATCTGCACCCCGGGGTCTTCTTTCAAGTATTCCCGAAGTCGGGTCACATACACATCCAGGTTCCGCGAATTGAAAATTGAATCGTGGCCCCAAACCTGTTTCAACACTTCGCGACGCTCTACGATGGTGTTGAGTTTTGAGGACAACATTTCGAGGAGTTGGGTTTCGCGGTGCGAGAGTTGGCGCGGGGTTTGTCCTTCCAGGTGGAGTTGCTGGCGTTCTGGATGGAACAGAAAACGGCCCAGGCGGATTCCATCGGCGTTGGCTACCGGGGCAGGAGGTGTTCCTTTGGTGAGATTTATCAGATTTTTGATGCGCACGATGAGCTCTTCCTGGCTGAATGGCTTGCGGAGGTAATCGTTTCCGCCGGAATCGAAGCCTTGCAGCACGTCATCTGTTTGGCTTTTGGCAGTCAGGAAAATGATAGGCATTTGGGGGTCCAGGGCGCGAATTTCTTTGCCCAATGAAAATCCATCGCGGTGCGGGAGCATCACGTCAAGTACGCACACGTCAGGCCGGAACTGCTCAAAAGCCGCTAATACTTCAGCGCCATCGGTTACCCAACGCACTTCGAATTGGCGGCTTTCGAGACTTTCCTGGACGATCTTGCCTAGAAAGGGTTCGTCCTCGACGTATAATATTTTCATCTTACACTTGATGTACTTCCTTGATCGTAAATGTTATATCTTTTGACAGGATGTACAGGATAAACAGGATGAGGGTCGGCTTCGCCGACCCGTTCCGGCAAGCATTATAGTAAAACGCCGTTGGCGAAGCCAACGATATCCTGTTTATCTTGTCAATCCTGTCAAAAACTAGTTTTCGCTACATTTTTATCTCAATCCCATCCTTCTCACGCTTGAAACCCGCGAGCGAGTAAGAAAAGCTGAGCATGAAATACCGCGCCAAATTACGCACACGCTCTTCTTCGATGTAGTTGAATTGACTGCTCCGGCTGATGCCGATGTTCTGGTTCAGCAAGTCGTAAGCGGAAAGCCTTATCTGCCCTTTGTTGTTTTTCAAAACATAGCGTGTCACACTGGCCCGCCAAAGCGGGATTGTGCGCTGATCGCCAAAGTTTTCTTTGGAATAAACCGTGCAATCTATGCCTGTTCCAATCGCCCATTTTTTATTGGGAAACACGGTAATTTCACCAAAATAGCGCTGATTTACAAAGGATTGATTGAGTGAAGTGCTCTCCGAATAGTGTGTGCTGTTTTGTGAAACCTCCGCCCCAATGGTCCAATCTGTCCATTCCTTCCGGCGATTGTCGAAGGAAATTTCTATTGTATTCAGCCAGCGGTCGGTGGTGTTTTCAAGCTCATTGACGAAGAGAATACCCCGGTTATAGGTGTTGTTGAGCCGGGTGCTAAAGTTGATTTTAAGCAGACGAATGGGGGTATTGTAACTGGCACTGGTATTGACTGCGAAATCGTTGTCCACATTTATGGGGCGGATAAAGCGACGGAAAAGGGTGTCTACCGAGGCTGCATTCGTAATACGATCGCGGGTGTAAGTGGTACTCAGGGACACAAAAAAACTGCTCATGGTAAACTGGTCGAAGTTCATAAAACTTGTCCCCAGGTTATGTGCATACTCGGGTCGGAGCGCAGGGTTTCCGGTGTAAACATTGAGCGGGTCTGAGTTATCCACTGCCGGTTGAAGTTGCTCCAAAGAAGGCTCGCGAAGACTGGTATTGTATTCAATGTTGAGGTGCTGTGCAACTTTGAAATCATAGTTGAAAAAAGCACTGGGCAGCACACGGGTAAAAGTTTGTTGAATGGGATTTTCAAGCCCCAAAATATCACCTTCCAGTTTTGAATGTTGCAATGCAGCGCCGAAAGTGAGGTTATATTTCGGCCGGTTTTGCATAAAATTCAGTCCAACCCGATCGTATTGATATCCGCGCCGGAACTCGTTGCTAAGCACAGGGTTGAACACCTCGCCCGGCGTGGGCGTAGTGATACGGTCGTAGAAATTTTTATCCGTGGAATTGAGATATTGCTGATGTTCTACGCGGGTTTCGAGATAGCGTCGTTTCCCGAGCGGCTCCGTATAGGCAAGAGAACCACCATAGTTGTTGGCTTCGTCGGAATAGGCCTGGCGCTGGTTGAAAGCAGTAATGCCGGGTGGGTTTTGCTGTAAAAATTCGTTGCTAGAAAGCAAGATTCCATCCCGTTGCTCGTCGCCCAAATTGGCACTGGCGTTTGCGATCAATGCACGGCCTTTCCGTCCGAAACGCAGCCGGTAGGTCAAGCTTCCATCCCCTTTGAAGGTTTGGCCTTCAGCGAAATAATCGCGTGTTCCGTAGTTTTGGAGCAAGCCTTCACTATCGAAGGTGCGGGTGTTGCCAAGGCTTTGGAACAGGCCGTCGTTGAAGGTGAATCTGGATCTAAAAGTGAGATTTTGAAAGGAATCTATCTTGTGCTTGAGGGTAAGGTTGAGCCGATGGTTTGCATTGCGATTGAGCCGGTCTTCGGCTTCTTCTGAGTCGAAACCGGTGTTACCAAGGGTGTTAACGCGGGTTGCGTTACGTTCAAGATCGTTTTCTATTCCGTTGTAAAAATAATTGGCACTCAAGGAAGTACGCTTCGAAAAATCGGTGTTGAAATTCGCTCCGCCTGCCCAACTTTCCGTAAAACCCCGATCCAGCATCGGCCCCATCGGCACCCCACCGTCTTCGATATTAAAGGACAGCCGCATACTCCCGCCACCACTTCCACCGCTCATGAAATTGCCCAGCCCACCCATGAAATTGATATAATCCTGAAAAGAAAATCCCTGCTGATTGTTGTTGTTCGCCATGCCTATGGCCGACATCTGGGTGCGCCGCCCAAATCGGTTGATATTGAAGTTGCCCTCGTAGCGTCCTTCCGTACCTGCGCCGATATTGGCTTTTCCGAAGTAACCCTGCTTTTTGCCGTCTTTCAATTTCAGGTTAATGGTGCGCTCGTCGCGACCGTCTTCAATGCCCGTGAACTCGGCAGACTCGGATTTTTTATCAAACACCTGGACCTTGTTCACTGCATCGGCGGGCAGGTTTTTTGTGGCAATTTTGGGGTCATTTCCGAAAAATTCTTTGCCCTCAACCAGCACGTTTTGCACCGTTTTGCCCTGTGCCTTGATCGAGCCGTCAGGCTGCACCTGTATCCCGGGCAGCTTTTTTAACAGGTCCTCCACTACGGCGCCGGGCTGGGTTTTGAATGCCAGAGCATTGTATTCCAACGTGTCTTTTCGCATGGAAAGCGGCACCCGGTCTGCGGTGATTTCGACATCATTCAGAAGCATCAAGGACGGCTCGAGCACTATTTTGCCCAGATTGGCATTGCCCTGTCCGGCTTTGATTTCGAGTGCTTGCCAATGGTTCTTATATCCCAAATAACTGATTTGCAATACATATTCGCCCGGATCAATGCGCTTAAGGGTAAAGCGCCCGGCTTCGTCCGTAAGTCCGAACAAGACAAAAAGCGAGTCTTTTTTCTCAAGCAGGACGACGCTCGCAGCAGGCAAGCCGATGCCGCTCGAATCAGCTACCTGGCCTTCGATGTGGATGTTTTGGGAAAAAAGGAGGTTGGGGAAAAGGAGCAGAAAAAAGAGTGAGCTAACCTTATTCCGCGCCATGGTTTTAATACCGTTGTTTGAAAGTTCAAGGGCGAGTAAATATAATGGTTGTTTCATAGCTTAAATTTTATCTTCGATTCCACGGAATATACGGGGTAGATATTTTTCACGCAACGGCGCAACGCTTTGGATGTCAAGGAATGCTATCGTTGCGCCGTTGCGTCGTTGCGTGAAAAAATTTGCCGGGTTACTCAATTTCGAATGATCATCTTCATCGTCCCACCACCACCAGGTGACGCACCCATTTCCTTCAATTTTTCATCTCGAATTTTGGTAAATTCTTCACGTGTCACCGCTTTGCCCTTGGTAGGTTTTTCAACCGCTTTTTTGTCCAAAGTTTTTAACTCCACTTTTTCGGCGACCACGGTCCGGTCGCCATTGTTCATGCTCACTTCAAGTATCATACCGGGCAGGTCGGCAAACTCGCCTGGGCCAATGCTCACCGGGATTTGTGGCGTAAACCATGCCTCCACTTGCCGCGCAGTATCCTGTAATACAGCCTTTTGACAGAGGTAACCAGCCAGCTGTTTTTGCTCGGCGCTGACTTTCCATTTCATCCTTTTTGGCTCCTCGTTGATAAGGAAAAAACGCCCGAAAAACTCGGTACTTTCAATTCGTTTGCCGTTTGCAATGTCGCGGTATTGGTGGTTTTCAGGGCGTTCGATTTTGAAATTCATCTGGAGATCGCCCTCGTCTGTATCAGTTTTAAAGGTGGCGTCCGTACCACCTGGAGCCTGATCTGGGGCATCTGAATAGAGGCTTTCCTGAGCATTAAAAACCAGGATTTTGGAGGCTTTTTGTTCGCTTGGCACCATCTTTCTGAATTCTTCCTCGTTCATGCCTTCCGGCACTTCGATTTTCATTTTAATGGTTTCGGTGTAGGTCACTACGCCTTCGGCGGATTGGGCGAAAACCAGACAGGGAAGGAAAAGGGTCATCGTCGTCAAGACAATGGCTGGGATAGAGAGAAGGATGCTTAGTTTTTTCATGATAGAAAATTTAGAAAATGTGGTCAATGTGATGGAATGTGGTCAATGTGTTTAATGTGGTCAATGTGGCCAATGTGTTTAATGTGATGGAATGTGGATAATGTTGGCCACTCACATTGGCCACATTAAACACATTGACCACATTCCATCACATTAATTCTGGACACAAATGTCCTCTACTCCTTGGTTAAGCAACCTTGATACAACCTTAATTAAGGTTAAAGCATATTGGAAGGCTTTTACTCGGGCTTACCTTTGAGCCAGATGTTCCGACAACGCCACCATATCGCGATACTATTCCTTTCCCTCGGACTGGCTTTACTGGGTATTTTCTTATGGCTTTTCTTGAAAAAAACCTGGGACGATGAGCTTTCCAGCCTGCGTCGTGAAACCAATTTGTTGTTTGTCAATGCCGTGCATAGCATTGAAAGTCAGATGTTTGACAGGCTGATTATGAGCAGATGGGAGGGTTCAGATGGCGATACCTCGCTGAATATTTCACTTCGGCTACCACCCTCAAAGCATGAGCAGGACACGGCCAATGTCTTTACCTTTTTGGAAGAGCGTTCAATAGTGACGGGCAAGTTCAAAGAGAAAATGGATACCAGCAACACCAAAATGAAGATTGTATTCAAAGGGGATCGTTCGCTCATCGGAGCAGATATGTCGGGCTCGATTTCGATGCTGATGGCGTCAGATAGTATTCATTTTAATCGCGCAGATTCGATCAACCCTAAGTTTTTGAAATCATTGGAACAAAATTTTGACGGAGCGATGCAACGCGCCGCGCTACCTGTAAGCTGGAAAGTGAGTCAATTAATTAGTCCTGTCGACAGCAATGTCCAACGCGAAACGTTCATGGCTGGCCAATACACCGATATGCTGAGTGGCGAGCGTTTTGGTGTAGAAATCAGCAATTACAGGGGATATCTTTTGCAGAAAATCGGGCCGCAGATTTTGTTTTCCATCCTGCTTTTTGCCTGCGTCGGGCTGGCGTTTTTGTTTGTGTATCAAAGTTTGCGGCAGCAAATGCGGCTCACCGAAATCAAAAACGATTTCATCCGCAACATGACCCACGAGTTGAAAACCCCTATTTCTACGGTAAGCGTCGCCATCGAAGCGCTACAAAGTTTCGACGCGCTCGAAAACCCCGCCCGCACACGAGAATACCTTGCCATTTCCCAACTCGAACTCAATCGCCTCACCCTTTTAGTGGACAAGGTGCTGCGGATGTCGCTATATGAACAAGGAGATGCTGAACTCAAAACCGAGATGCTTGATCTTCGTACGCTGGTAGAAGAAGTGCTGGCCGCGATGAAACTACAGTTCGAAAAATACCGCGCTGAGGTGAGTCTTTCGATTTCAGGCACAGATTTTTCGCTTCGCGGCGACCGCCTGCATCTGGTCAGTGTGCTGTACAATCTTTTGGAAAACGCCTTGAAATACAGCCCGTTACCACCGCAAATTGCCGTCAATCTGGCCCATTCAGACAGACAGCTAACCCTGCAAGTGCGCGATCAAGGGCGGGGAATCCCGGCAGAATACCTGGGCAGAATTTTTGAAAAATTCTTCCGCGTACCCACCGGCGATGTACACGATGTAAAAGGCCACGGGCTTGGACTGAATTATGTGGCAGGAGTTGTGCGGCTGCACCAAGGGAGTATTGAAGTGGAAAGCAAAGAGGGGATTGGGACGGAGTTTACAGTAATATTGCCTGCCCAATGCACTGAAGTACTTTAATTGAATATTATGAAAAACACACTCTTTGTCCTCGTTTCTCTACCCCTCCTAATGCTTCCTTCCTGCAAGGAGAAAAACAAATCTATTTACGAAGGATGCTGCGGTACGGAGGCTACGGTGGATTCTTTTCGTATTGCCTTTCCCACGTACGATCAAAATGGTAACATTATTGATTCTACCAGCGCAGCCCAGATTTATATTCCGAATGTTTTCACTCCAGACGGTGATGGAATCAATGATATATTTATAGTATTTGGAGGGCCTACCGTCAAACAAATCGTTTCTGTTTTGTGCTCAAACGAAAATATAGATCAGTTTTTTCATAGCGTAAATATTATGCCAAATGATCCCGGTCATTCCTGGGATGGCTTAAAACCAGATGGCACTATATATCAGGGTAGTTTCAATTACGAGGTTGAGGTTGAATTTATTGACGGCCAAATCAAAATGTATATTGGCAAGGCGTGTGCTTACATTTGTAGTGAGGAGGGTTTCCCAACGGAAAATCTTCAAGATTGCTTTTTACCTGATCAACACAACGGCAATGGTGGATTGGACAAAAGCATCCCGTCTTCTGAAGAGTGTTTTTGAATAAAGAAATGGACTTTCCATTTCTATTCTGCGCGGTTAAATTTTGATAAAGTGATGCGTTCTGGTTGTTTCCTTATTGCTTAATTTTAAAAAATAGGCTCCGCTCGGCAATGCTGAAACATCAATACTAATCACTTTTTCTGCAAAAGTGATTGTGTGAAGCAGCCTTCCATCAGCAGCATAAATTTGACTAAGGATTTTCTTGTTTTCTGTCAATTCCAGATTCAACATTTCCGAAACCGGATTGGGTGAAATCAAGGCCAATTCATCCACACTTTGATTTATAAGTTCATCCTGTACACCAACGGATTGAGGTTCGCATATCTTATCTACCAATGATGGGATGACAAGGGAATATTGAGGTAGATTATTGGCTCCCGAGGCGTCTTTCCGAGCTCCATGTCTTTTGAAGGTACTGCAATCGTAAACCGTATCTGTATCTATATCGAACTTGTAATTACTGTACAAATCCGTTTCCATACCGCCACTTTCACTTGTACGTTCATTAAATATTTCGAAGCCGTATTTAGCACGATGCCAGATTTTTAAATCGTCAATATGGCCTTTGAACAACCGGTAATTTACAGTAGGTTCATATCGGTTTCTACCAATTTCAAATATTGGGGCAATAGTAATATCATCAAAAAAACCGGTTTTTTCGGCCTCCAATATTCCGTCAACATAAAGCTTAAGTCCACCTACGCCTCCTTTATTCGGGTCATAATCACCTTTAACAGCAGCAAAATGGTGCCATATATTGTCGTCCACAACGGTAGTAGATAAAAGGTTTTCGCCGCCCAATACCACTGCAACTGGCCTATAATTGAATCGCAACAAGCCAGTCTCTCTAACTTCGATGGTTACATTGGCATTTTTTTCTGGAATATCCAGAAACGACATCGTGATTGCCTGTGGGTGAATGGACGGCCCGCACTTGAACCACCCTTCAATGGTAAAACCAGGAAAAGTCTGCGCTTCACATTCCGGGAAAATAGCATAATCATCATCGCCATCAAAATGGAGGCTGAAATTTTGCCCGTGAATCGAAGGGATAGAAATGGAAAGGCAAAGCAGGCATGGAATGATACGGTTCATAAAAAGAAGCAATATTGGTTAAGAACATACTCAAAGCAATAATCAAACCAGAAGTCAAGAAGTAACATCTTTATAGCACCCGCAAAATAGGTATAATAAGTTGCCACTTAGGATAAAAGCAAAGCCCCCTTCTCGCTTACTTGCGGAAAGGGGGCTGCTTTTTAGAATATTGGCGAAGTCAACTAATCACTAATCCCCAATAAACTATTCACCAAGTTTAAAATTTCACCGTCAAGTTCGCAGCCAGTGTTGTACCCAACTGGCTGAATTGCGAGCCGTCGTAGGTCACGATATCATAGCGGCCATTGAAGGTGATAAGGTTGGTGTTTGATTTAACCTGTGCAGGATCGGCAAGAACGGCGTCACCAGCAGCATTGAGTGCCTTATATTCCCACTCGGGCAACACATTTAGAATGTTGTTGACATTGATGCCAAGACTTAGTGTTTTCGAGATTTCAAAATTCATACCGAGGTCGGTAACTATAGCAGGTTTGAAAACGGTCTTCAAATTTACATTCAATCCACTTTGACGGAAGGTGGTGGGGCCAAAGAGGGTATTGTTCAGGTTGAAGCTGATTTTCTTGTAGCCCAAATCAATGCCCAAGATGGCTTTGTATTTTGGACGAGAAGTAAAGAGCAGTGCGTCTTGAGTGAAGTCGAATACACTTCCACCTGCAGCGGTGATGCTTGCTGGGTTGGTGACATTGCCGTTTGGTTTAGTCACATCACCTGCCTCATAATCGCTCACACTTTTTGCGCCAGCGAGATTGTTGTTGATCACATAGTTGCCAGCGAGATTGAAGCCCAATTTGCCGCTTCCAACCATCAAGTTTCTGTAGCTTGCCACAAAATCAAGGCCGCTTGTACGGGTGTTAATGGCGTTGGTGAAGAAACTCAAGGCGAATGCATTGCTAGCTTCTAAGATATTATAAACCACGGAAGTAGAGTCACCAGCAGCAGCGGAAATTTCCGAACCAAGGATGATTCGGTTGTCTACGGCAATGTTGTAATAGTCAAGCGTGAAACTAAGGTTGCTATTCGCTTTGACACCCACACCCAATGCGATATTGGTGGACTCCTCGGGCTTTAGTCTTGGAACGCCAAGAAGTTTGGCCTGCGGGCTGTTGTTATTAACAATGAGTTTGTCTTGAATGCCTTTGCCCGGAACAAAGCTTTGCTGCGCGATTTGAACATAAATCTGGTGCAGCTGTGGTGCACGGAAACCTGTTGAATAGGAGGCGCGAAGCGTCAATTTGTCATCAAGCAATTTATACCGTGAACTGAGTTTGTATACAAAGGTGTTGCCAAAGTCACTATAGCGTTCAGCGCGAACGGTTGCATCAATAAGGAAATCCTCTGTAATGTCGTAAGACAAGCCTAGGTAACCCCCATAGTTGTAACGGGTGTTTTTGGTGGCGTTGCTTGAACGGTTGCCCGGGAAAGAGTCTGCTCCCCTGCCAACATAAGAAGCCGTATCGCCCTGGATAATTTCGTAGGTTTCTTGACGAAACTCAGTGCCGATTGAGAAATTCAAATTGTCAATCAGCATTTTTGACACGTCAATGTTACCTATGTTGTTGCTAAAAGAATACCCCCCAGGCTTGAAGGTCAACGGACTGTTGACGCCTAAGGAACGGTTTCGCGAGTCGTTCACCGTGTATAATTGTGTATTGCTTCCCGTTGTAAAGCTCACATCAGTACGCCAGCCTTTCTTCTCAGAACGTATGCCAACTGTTCCATTGTAATCAGTCAAGTCGCCTTCAAATGTTGGGCCGTAACCATCATATGGCAATCCATTGGAAGCGGCAATGACTGCATAAGGATTGTCAATAGTACCATCGGTTTGCTCTGAAGCCGGACGCCAATAAGGTGTACGGAAGTTTGCAAAACTGTTCACCTTTTTATAAACATAAGCGACATTTCCATACAATTCTGTGTTGTCACTAACTGGGATACCCGCATTAATGAGAAAGCGGGCAGCAGCTTTTTCAGGGTCGCCGTTGATGTTTCGAGCATCCGGATATTTGCGCAAATATGCCTCGACGTCGGCAAGGTTCGCCCCAAAATCACCGGCATCGCCAGCCGCATCTACATCGCCAGGGCGATTGGCTTGTGATTGGTGCGAAAGCGCCACCGTATAGTTCAAAAACCCTTTTTCGCCATAATTCGCGCCATTGTTGAGCGTCAAGCCAATCATTTCGCCGTCGCCCTTGCTGGTAATGCCAGTATTTAGCGTCACAGAACCATATTCGTAACGGTCTTTCAAAATTACGTTCATAACACCCGCAATAGCATCAGAACCGTACTGAGCAGAAGCACCGTCGCGCAGGATTTCTACGCGCTTGATGGCTTCGGTCGGAATGGCCGAAAGATCTGCACCGCCTTCACCACGACCCGGAGAGGTCTGGATGTACACGAGTGAGCTGGCATTTTTACGTTTGCCATTGATGAGTACGAGGGTACGGCTAGGACCCATGTTGCGAATTTCGTAGGGGTCGAGCAAGGAAGTTGCGTCATTTACGGGTGTTTGTACCGAGTTGAAGGAGGGTACGCGATACATCAACGCACGGTCAAAAGCTGGTTGGCCGGCCGATCGGATATCGCTGGCTGAAAGAATGTCAATCGGCAGTGGGGAATCCGTAATGGTACGCTGCGTGTTGCGGCTACCCGTGCTGATTACCACCTCATCGAGCGTGAGATCAGAAGATTCCATGCTAATGTCGAGCATGACGGTGCTGCCACTCACCGTGACGGATTGCGAAGTGGGTTTGAACCCCGTGTAGGCAAAGTTGATTTGGTAAGTGCCATTGGGCAACGGGAGCGAATACTTGCCATCGGAATCGGTGGCGGTGCTTTTCCCTATACCAACGGCTCCAACGGACACCCCGATGAGGGCATCTCCATTGGAATCGGTGACTTTTCCTTGCACGGTGCCTTGCGCCCAAGCGCTCGTACCAAAGAGGAGAAGGATGGCGATGTACGCCAAGGTGTTAAGTTGCTTCATACAAAAGATAGAGTTTAGTGATGGAAATGAAGGTCTTATCTGGCGTTCTGCGACGGGCAAATGTGGAAAGAATAACTTGAATCTGTGCACATCTGAGGGTTAAAATTTTGCAAGACATTTTTTTGGGTATAAAAAAACTGCGCCCGCATCTGGCTCAACCACAAGTTTTTTTGGATAAAACTTCTATAATCAAAATCTCGTTCCTCTTGCCCCTTCATTGCGGCCTCAGGTTTTTGAAAACAGCTATCTTTGGCCGGTAAAAATATCCCAATATCCCAATATCCAAATACACACCCACCCATGCTGCTATCAAACGAACTCCTTTTCATTGTTGCCGACAAATCCGCACTTGCGGAAGCAGAGGGAGGCTTTGCCCGCGAGGTAATGGTGTTGACTCTTAAAGAACCCAATGCAGGAACCAATCGCGACTTTCTATCCAAAATACTTTTGGCAGCGAATTTGAATCTGGAGCAAGATGCTTTACTCGCCGAAATCCCGGCCAACGAAGCTCGCAGCCTGGCTTCAGAATTGAAAGAACGGAAACCTAAGCAAGTGCTCGTTTTTGGCCTCTCGCCTACACAATTAGGTCTTTCTTTTGAAGTGCAAGCATACCAACCCTTGGCTTTTTATGGTTCAACCTGGCTTTTTGCCGACCATCTTTCGGCGTTGGAGTCTGACAAATCTAAGAAAACCCAACTTTGGTCAGCGCTCAAACAAATGTTTCACTAGCCCGTTCGCCCGCCGAGATATGTTTTTTACATCATACATCATACATCATACATCATTGCGCATCCTCCAACTCTGCCATAAATTCCCTTACCCGCTCAAAGACGGCGGAGCTATTGCCGTAACTTACCTTGCAAAAGCATACGCTGCGCTCGGACATGAGGTGACGTTGCTTTCAATGAATACAAGCAAGCACTGGTTTGATACGTCCAGTTTGACAACCGAGTTCGAGCACTATATAGCCATGCATGCGGTTTTTGTAGAAAACCACATCCGTCCCCTGCCCGCGCTTCGCAATCTGTTTTTGAGTAAAAAATCCTACCATGTAGAGCGTTTTGAAAGCGAGGCTTTCGCTGAAAAACTGGCTGAAATCCTGAAGGAAAAAACCTTCGATATCATACAATTAGAGTCTATTTTTCTTGCGCCTTACCTGCCCGTTATCCGCGAACACGCGCCCACTGCAAAGACGGTATTGCGTACACATAACGTCGAGCATGAAATTTGGGATCGTGTGGCTGACAATGCAAATCCTTTGAAGCAATGGTATTTACGCAGCATTACACCGCGACTGAAGTCATACGAATTAGAACAGATCAACCGCTGTGATTTGGTAGTAGGCATCAGTAAGCGGGATGTAGAACAGTTCCGAAGCTTAGGCCTACGCCAACCCGCCACGGTTTGTCCAATCGGCCTCGATTGCCGTGATTACCAACCCGACCCAGCGAGTTTTTACCGACCGCTTAGTCTGTCGTTTATCGGATCTCTGGATTGGATGCCGAATCAGGAGGGTCTGCGCTGGTTCCTCGATGAAGTGTGGAAACCCTTGCTTGCGCCAAAATTTCCAGCCCTCACTTTTCACATTGCCGGTCGGACTGCTCCGCGCTGGCTGCGCGAACTGGAGATGGAACGCGTCACCTTCCACGGAGAAGTGCCAAGTGCGGCAGACTTTCTGAACCAGCATTCCGTGATGGTGGTGCCGCTACTTTCAGGTGGTGGCATGAGGGCGAAGATTTTGGAGGGTATGGCTGTAGGCAAAGTGGTGCTTTCCACCCGAATGGGCATGGAAGGCATTGAAGCCACAAATGGCCGCGAGTGCCTTTTGGCCGAACAACCAACGGAATGGTTGGAAGCGATTCAATGGTGTTTTGCTGAAGGGGAAAATCTCCTTGTGCTGGGCGCCCGGGCGAGGGTGTTTTGCGAACAACATTTTGATAATGAGGCGGTAGCAAGGGAGTTGGTGAAGGTTTTTGAAAATAATACCATTCGATTGTAACACGGACAAAAATCTTTACCTTTGAATCCTTAAAATGAACAAAAAAACTATGACTGCACAAGTCACTATTTACGATGAGATAGCAGAATTTTTGGCGAGCCTTTCGGCAGAAAAAGTACTATCTTACAAGATATCAGAAGGCACGAAGGCCCGCCTGAATGAACTGCTAGAAAAACAACAAGTCAATGACCTGACAGAGGTTGAGCGGCGCGAAGTAGAACACCACTTGGTCATCAACAACATAATAAGCCTCGCTAAAGCACGGGCACGCCAAATGCTATCGCCAGTTCGCCATGCCCAAGCGTAAATCTGTATTCCCTGAATCTCTCAGGATAGAAATAGTCCGTCGCGCTGGGAATCGCTGCGAGTATTGTCGAATTCGGCAAGATGATATAGAATACACTTTCCACCTCGATCACATTATTAGCTTAAAACATGGTGGGTTGACGATTGAGAGCAACCTTGCGTTCACTTGCCCGGATTGCAACTATAACAAAGGAGCAAACATTGGGACTTTTCTCCATCCACCTGAACGCCATTTTACACCCCTATTTCACCCTAGAGTTGACAAATGGGAGGAACACTTCGAGTTAATAGATGGCTTTATTTCGCCGCGTACAGCTATTGGTGAGGCAACGGCTAGAGTGCTGATGTTAAATACTCCTGAGCGGATCATCTTGAGACGCGAACTGGCAAATTTTTGAAAATTGGTAATCTTCTTATTGACCAAAAAAGACACAATTCGGGCAAAGCCGACTGCTACCTTTGCCCCATGAAACATACAAAACTGTCACGGCCACTGCTCCTGCCACTGCTACTGCTAACCACCCTCCTCCCTGCGCAGGAAGTTTTTATAAAAACCTACGACCATTTTTTCTCTGACCGTGCCAATGCGGTAGAAGTTTTGCCCAATGGCAATATCGTGTTGGCGGGTGCAACCGCATTGCAAAACAGCAGCCAGCAGAACATGCAGGTTTTGATGCTCAATGAAATGGGCGAAACGCTATGGTCAAAAACCTACTCGAATGGTCCGCGTATGGAAGCAATGGACATCATGCGCACTTCTGACGGCAATTTATTGGTGGTGTTCGATGCCTTTACCGCAGGCGGTGAAGCAAAAGCAAGTTGGATGAAAATCAAACCTTCAGATGGCTCGGTCGTTTGGTCCCGGCGCGCCGTGCCGAGTAGCCGCCTGCCAAAAATTTCCCGTCTACAGGATGGCTACCTGCTTACGGGCGATTTTGTGATTTCGTCCACAAATCGTGACGCAATGGCCGTGAAGATCAACGAAAACGGCGATGTGGTGTGGTACAAAATTTTTGGCGAACCGGGTTACGAGCAGTTGGGTGAATGCTGGCAGGATCAGATGGGGTTCATTCATTGTAGTGGATATCACATAGAAATCAATGAATCCCAGGGCATTTACGTCCGTTTTAATTCCGTTGGAGATATGCCAGCCCCAATCAAACGCTATTCCATTGGCAGCAATACCGACCTGCTGAGCCACATCGCACCGCTTCAAAACGGCGGACTTCTGTTTGCCGGGAACTCGCAGGGTTTTAACGACAATTTTGCCCGGGCCTGGACGCTTACAACTGATCTTGACGGGAATTTGAAAACCTCCTATACTTACGGGATTGATAACAAGCATATCGGCGTTACAGACCTGATCTCCCTTCCCGGCGACCAATTCGTGCTAAGTCTTGGCAGACCCTCGCCTAGCGGCACTCCCGCCACCATGATTAAAATCAATGCGCTGAATGATATGCTCTGGCAAAACACCTACAAGGGTGAAGGGACAGGCAATGTGCTTTGGCAAGTGAAACCTCATGGCGACGGATTTGTCAGCGTCGGCACGAGTACAGTAGGAAGCCAAAACAATTTTTTCCTGACAAAAACGGATTGGAAAGGCGTTGCCGGAGATTGTTGCCCAATTGCCTCCGGGTTGAAACGTGAAACAGTTGCGCCGGAACAAACGGCTTTTGTACCCGACGAAACGATTGGCTTTTTGGCCCAAAACGTGTCTCTAACCGTAGCAGACGCATCCCTTGTCACGAACACTATTTGTCTGCCGCTTGCGCTGGATTTTGAGATTGCCGACAGCACGCTTTGCCCCGGCGAATGCACCCAGATTACCTTGCTTGACAATATTGTAGGCGTAAATTATTCACTCACTATAGAAGGCGCAGCGCCAGACCCGACGGAGCCCGGCCGTATTTGTCATACGGATGGAGGGCGTATTGTGGTGACGCGCAAAGGGGAGTTCAATGGCTGCGACAACGAACTTTCAAAAATTGTAGAAATAGGAGCAAAAGAAGACGTTTTTCCCAATGCTTTTACCCCTAATGGCGACGGCGCAAACGATGTATTCCGTCCAGTTTTTCCCTGTGAAGTGGTCTTTTCAAACCTGAAAGTCTTTTCGCGCTGGGGAGAGTTGGTTTTTGAAACAAATGAGCCGCTGACAGGCTGGGATGGCCGGATCAATGGCCTTGATGCTCCTTCGGATGTGTATGCCTGGCGCGTGGAATATGAGGCTATTCGCTCCGGCGAGCAATTGCATTTTGTGGAGAAAGGAGGGGTTACGTTGTTACGTTAAGGCAGGGTAGCGTTTTTGCTGGAGTTCTAATATGGCGTCGGCGGTGGAGAAGTCGGCAAGGCGGCGATAGAAGTAGTTTTGGGCGTTTTTGAAAGTCAGTTGGATATCATCTTGTTGCACATGTGGTTGCTCCAGAACCACCTCTATTTGTGTTTCAGCATACCGATGTGCGTGGCCACTTTTTTGGTAAATACGGGCAACGAGGCCAAGCCACGCACACACACGCTTGTCTTCCACCCAATCAGGCTCTCTGGCGGCGATGACTTTTCGCACTCGGTCGCCAAGTTTGCGCGACGCAACCACAGAGGCTTGCATATACCCTTCCTGAAGGGCAGAATCGCCCAAGGTGTACACATCCCGTGAAACACCGTCTATTTGAGATAGTTTTTCAATGGCATTCATTACAGTAGCCAGGTCTTTCCGAATGACCGCGCACACGCCGATTTCCTTGATGCTGCTGCTTATGATGGTCTTAAAATAGGATTTGTCCTCGCCATTGCCGATGCGCCGTTGGCCTTGGTTGAATGCAAACGAAAGCACCTCCAGGGCTTTTTTCATGTTCTCTGCATTTGTTTTTTCAAGGCTGCTGGTCACACTGGGATCCACTGTTTTTTCTACGATGTCGCCGATTGCCTTGTTTATTGCTTCGGGCTTTGAGTCAGCTACGCTTAATATATCCTCGATAAGTTGACCTATACAGTCAAGAAAAGCGTTTTTGATAGACCCATTTGGAAGTTCAACGGCCAAAAGCGCCAGGTCTTCAAGGTCCTCATTTTTAATTTCTTTCTTTTCTTTAAAATGGGAGAGTACGCTGTCTGCGATTTTTTTTGACAACTGCTTACCGATGTGCTGCGAGGTTCGGAATTTCCAAATGAGGTGTGCATGGCCGATTAATAGAATCAGGAAGGTCATTCCATAAATAACGTATGCCAATGCATCATTGGCAGGGCCATACCCTTCAAGTCCACCAACTTTGGGATTTACAATCCAAAGCAAGATTAAAATGAGTAGTATTTGGATTGTAAAAATCTGATGAGACCTGCGCATAAGTCGCTTGTTGTACATATTGCGCAGTGCTTCGGGGATGAATGTCTGAAAGATAAGGGCAGGAACACCCATGATAAACACGGCATAAGTAATGGCAATGCCAATGGCTGCGGACACCCATTCGCCGCTCAGTCCAAGATGAAACCAGTCAAAAAGGATAATGCCGGTCATGATTTGTAAAGGGCGTAGATAAAGTTGATAAAGTCCTTTTCGTCATAGGCATGGGTTTTCATTTTGTAATTCTGTTCAGGCAGGTTGATAGGAGGCTCAAAGAGATCGGGGTTTTCTTCTTTTGTTTCGATGGTGAACACGCCATAACGGGTCTTGCGCAGGTGGTTGAATTTGCTGTCCTGATTTTCCTTCACCATTCGGAGCAGCACAGGCCCAAACTTGCGGTCGGCTTGTTCAGCGTAATCATTCCAAATGTCGTCTGGGCCAGCAGGATGTCGGAGATCCATCAGCACCACGTCGTATTCTTTTTCCCGGTCGGTGAGCAGGAAGTATGCTTCCGTAGCATCACCTGCAAAATCAGATTCGATATCATCTTCCATGAGCAGGCTCATGCGCTTTTCAGCAAGGTCTTGGTCGAGGTTGTCGTCAACCCACAGCAATTTTATCATGGTTGTTTAACAATGGGTAATGTGATGAAGGCTTTAGTAATAAATGGATGAGAATATACTTCAGGCGGGTTGCCAAAAGTGGGTTCGGAGCTTAGGCGCAGCGTGCCGCCATGTTTGGTAATGATATTGTGCGCGTCGTAGAGGCCTATTCCAGTGCCAGAGCGCCCGCGGTCATCGGCAATTTGGCCGCGCTGCCCGAACTGGAAGATCAAATCGTTCTCCAGTTCCTGTCGGCGGATGGCCACCCCCCAATTTTCTATAACGATCTCTATGCTGTCTGCTTTTTTGTCCACCCGGATATCTATGTATGCCGGGTTGTCGCCCCGTTTGCTCCAGCTGTACTTGATGGCATTGTGCAACAGGCAAGAAAAGGCGCGGTTGAGGGAAGCCTTGTTGCAATTCACCAAAACCTGCTCGTTTGGGTTGAGATGGTGCAAGATGGCTACTTTCCGAATAGAGGCAAATTCTTCCAAAAACTGCGTAGCATCGAGCAATATAGATATAATGTTTTGCGGCTTTGCGTCCTGCAATTCAGTTTCTTTCCGCCTCAGGTAATCCCGGAAATAGTAAAATTCCGGGATGCGTTCATTGAGCTCATCCAGCGACAAGGAAAGGGATGTAACCGTGGTGAGGCGTAAAATTTCGTCCACTTCTGTGCGGGCGCTTTTGAGCAGCTCCCGCGGTAGACCTGTTTTTTTGAGTGCATCAAGGGCGTTGCGCATTTCGATCATGTTGCGGCGCGCCCAGGATGCGTTGTCTTTCTCACGTTCCATTTGCTTTTCGGTCAACCTGCGCCAGGGTTTGCGGACGCGCTCGAAAAAATCTTCGTTTACCCCTCGTTCTGCGCCCATTTTTTCCAGCTCTATTACGATCGACCCAAGCCGTTTTATATGACCACTCAACACATTCGAAGTAACACTGCGGTCAATGTGTTTCTCGTTAGCCATCACGTCGTAGCCATGCGCTTTTATCAACATGCCCATGGTATCACGCAAGCCATTTACCGTGGCGATATAGGTGTGCAAAAGCGCCCCAAAATCCGCCTCAAGGATGCGCAGCTGTTTCCCAACATGGTCGGTTAGGTCGTATGCCACCCCAACGCGCAAGCGACGATTTTCACCTGGCATATAGCGCACATTGGTCACGATGTTGTGTTTTTTGCCGTGGACATCTTTCATATCCAAAAAATAATCTAAAAGCGGCAAATCATTGTCGGCGGCTTCATCCAATGCCTTTTTAAAGTCGGCATAAATGGCAGAGCTGACATGGAACTCATTGATCGGGCGACCGATGATCTCATCTTCTGATTGAAAGCCGTAAATGTGTGCAAAGGCTTCGTTGGCGCGAGAAAAAATTTCTTCGCCCTCTGCATTGGTGGTCACCATAAAAAGACCGACAGGGACATCCTTGGCAATGATGTCGAAGGTAACGTCCCGGATAACACCTTTTGCCCGGGTGATCAAACCCGTTTCGTCGAGAACAGCAAGGCAATGCATACTCACGATCACCATTGCACCGCCTCTACTACGCAATTTAAGTCTTCTGTTGTGCAAGTGTGGGGTTCTGAGCAATTCCTCACGAAGGGTTTTGGCTTGCCCAGGCTCCCAAAAAAGTTCGCTGACAGGTCTTCCAAATAGCGCGTTTTTGTCGGGATAGTTTAGAATCTCGGCGGTTTTTGCGTTACAGCTGGTTATAGTATACCGTTCATCCAACTCAAAGAAACCAGCATCAAAAGTGTCTTCGAATTCTGCGAACCACTCCACATCGGTCATGCTGCTGGTGATGTTTAGCATTGCCGCCAATTGGCCGGTGTACGGATCGAAAAAAGGCAGGGCAGACAGGCGGCTTTTGCGATGTTCGTTGCCAACTTTTAAACGAATGGTGATGTTGTTGTGCCATTCCCCGGCCGGGCTGTGTCGCAGTTTGCGCAGCACTTGTTCACGCTCCCTGGAATCCTCATAAAAATTTTGAATATTGATACCTTCCAAGTCCAATTCTTGGGGCATACCAAAAAACTCCCGTGCCGCCTTATTGGCCAGGAACATCGTACCATCAGAAAGGGTGGCATGAACGGGGAACGGCAGGCCGCTTATTTGCTCATAAGCGACCCGAACCTGTTCCAAAAGGGCGGGAGATAAGGCGGGATTCATTGTTTTCCGTGCTGTTTAAGGCTGTGCGGAATTGGATTCCGTAAATCCAAAAGTATGAGGTTTTTTAATTTGTTTGAGCCGTTTTTGCCGAAAATCTCATGTTTGCATACGGGGTTAGCAGTTTAAACACCTTAAAACCAACCAGTTGGAACACAAACACAGGTTTAACGGACCTGCCACCGCCTACTGCAACTGCCTACTTCCCCCTATCTTTGCCCATTCAAATGCTTTGGCATGAATACCCACCAACAAAAACTCGAAGCTTTTAGTCGTCTGCTTACCATCATGGACGAGCTGAGGGAGCAATGCCCCTGGGACCGAAAACAAACCATTGAAAGCCTTCGAAATCTCACAATCGAAGAAACCTACGAACTCGCCGATGCCATCCTCTCCGCTGATCTTGCCGGGGTGAAGGAAGAAATCGGCGACATAATGCTCCACATGGTTTTCTATGCCCGCATTGCTTCGGAACAAGGCGCATGGGACATTGCCGATTCCATACATGCTATATGCGATAAACTCGTGTCGCGCCACCCACATATCTACGGCGACCTGGAAGTGGCCGACGAGGCCGAAGTGAAACGCAATTGGGAACAACTCAAACTCAAAGAGGGAAAAAAATCCATTTTGGAAGGGGTGCCTTCAGGTTTGCCAGCTATGGTGAAAGCCTATAGAATGCAGGAAAAGACCAAACAGGTGGGATTCGAGTGGGAAAACTCGGAGCAAGTGTGGGCCAAGGTGGAAGAAGAAATCGGCGAACTAAAGGAGAATATTCAGAACAAAGCCCCACAGGCCGACATCGAAGAAGAATTTGGCGATGTACTTTTTTCGCTCGTCAATTATGCCCGCTTCATCGGAGTAGATCCTGAAACTGCCCTTGAGCGTATAAACCGAAAGTTTAAAGCCCGCTTTGAGCATATTGAACGCAACGCGCCCAAACCTTTGAAAGACATGACTTTGGCTGAAATGGATGTGCTGTGGGAAGAGGCGAAAACCCTCTAGTGCCGCATACGCCGAATAACCTGTGAATTGGAAGGTGCGGCACTAAACGCTCCGATTTTTTCTAAACAAACCGTTCAAATTCCAAAAAAACAGCAGTGCGGCCAGCCCCAGCCAAATATACATCCACACTTTTGCAGGGAAAAGTCCCACCACTTTTTCATACATCGCCAAATCGCTGCTCGGCCCTACGCTGAAATCCTGAATGATATACAACACCGCGGCCAAACCAAGGAACATCAGAACGTCCTGATCAGCGCGGGTTCGTAGTGCTATGAACGCAAGCGATATCGCAAAAACCCACAAAATCCCTGTGCTTTCAAACGATTCGAACCATACCAAACCAGCCAATCCCATAAATGCCGCCATAACCAACAACGTAGCTTGAGCCAGATGGTGATGGCGTGCTCCGATGCGAAAAAGAATATTTCCCAGTATTGCACTGCCCAAATACCCACCCATTAAGACGATACCAGGATTGCCTCCCCGAGTAGTGGTGTAGCCGCTGCCGTCAGAATTGATTTGCAGCCCTTCCACCGAGCCGCCCGTCAAAATTGCACCCAGCGCATGGCCAAATTCGTGCAAAAAAGTAACGAGCAGGGTAACGGGGTAAAGCAACAACGTGCCAAACGAACCACCAAAAAATTTGAGCAGTCCGTACACCAATAAAATCGCCAGCACCCGAAAGTGAAGTTGGGTTTGCATAAAAAGTAACGTTTTAGAAGTGACACTTTTTTAAAAACGGTCACTTCTCTGATTTAAATTTCCAGTCCATTATCCCGCACTACCTTTTCATAGAAATCTCCTGCCGCGGTCATCTTGCGGTTCATTGTTTCAAAGTCCACCCGAACCAGCCCAAAGCGAAAAGTCGGGCCCAAATGCCATTCAAAATTGTCCCACGTACTCCAGTGGAAATAACCCTGTAACGCTATCCCCTCTTCTATTGCCTTATGGCAAACTTTCAGGTAATCTTTTATTCCCTCAATGCGCGTTTGAGAATTGTCTGTACAGATTCCATTTTCCGTTATGATGATTGGTTTTGAATATTTTATAGAGAAATTGCGCAGCACTTCAGCCAATCCTTCAGGGCGGTAGCCCCACATTTTGTCGTGCGGGATGTCGAGTCTTTCCAAATCTTTTTTTCTCGAAATCGCATCCATCGGAAATGGGTCAAAAATCATGTAGGCATAATAGCTCAGTCCCCAAAAATCGCATCGTTCAAAAGGCCGGGCAGCTCGTGTCATAAACCACCAGCGCACAAAAGCCGCCACCAACTTACCCACAATGCCGCGGCCTTCAAAGCAAGCCGTGTTCAGCGAAATTCCTACCGGAGCATCTGTTTTGTCACGCAGCATCGTCACGGCGATATCATGCGCTTTGCCCATATTGTCGAGCACTTTGTTGGCCAAAAGATATCGCCCTTTTTTTCCTGGTGGAAAATTGCCCAAAATATAGGCATTCATAGCATACACATTAGGCTCATTGAATGTATTCCAGACCTTTACATACCCGCCAAAATGCTTGATGCACTGTCGCACAAAATCCAGAAATAACGGGATGTTGTCTTCGTTCGTCCAGGCACCTTTTTGCTCAAACCAATTGGGGTGCGCGAAATGGTGCAACACGAACATCAAGCCAACCCCACGCGAGCGCAAATCATCAAAAAACAGACAGTATTCTGCCACAACATCCTTGTCAAACTTTGCAAACGGCTCGCGTTGCAAACGACTCCAGTCCACTCCGCAACGATAAATTGAACCAAATCTGGCAATGTTTTTTGCATCCTCCGGTCGGCGCTGTTCGTGATCCGTTGTCCGTTCAAAAACATATCCATCCAACGAGCGCTGGCCACGCCAATTGTGCTCGCTCGCCGTTTCTACCTGCGCTGCCGCTGTAGAGGTTCCCCATAAAAAATTGTCCGGAAAAACAAGTCGCATAAACGGTTGACCTTTAGCATTGCCAGATGCAATTTTCGGTAGTGCAATTGATACGCAGGATTATTTTTTTACACAAACAAAAAGACCCACCGAAGTGGGCCTCTTTGCGGGGGGTAGGAAGATGATCGAAAAACCCCGATTAGAACGGGAAAACCGAAAGGCCAAGGGCCGTAGTTCAATTCGATTTCTTTCGGTTGGGAGTTTTCCTAAGTCTTTTTGTGCGGGATATCAGCAGCCATAAATCGGCATTTTTTGAAAAAAGCCCCTCACCGCGAGCCTAACCGGAAGGGGCAACCATGAGATTATAAATGTAACAGAATATGGAGCAGGTCGCTGAAATCGCCAAAGCGACAACAGCGCAGACCACAGAATGTAACCATATCGTCGTGGTGGCACTGATTAAAAAGTAGATACTTTAAAATCGGAAAAACTATCGGTTGGGAGAGCAAAATTCGGCTTGGATGCCGGGGATTAAAAAGAAAAGATTGATGCAAAGATAGACTGACTACCTCATGCACCAACCTTTTCAAAATATTTTTTACTGTACTGGTACAAAATTACCAGACGATTTCATACCCCGAAACGGGTAGTTTTTATCAACAACTTTTTGAGAACCAAAGCATTGGGCTGTTTTTTCAGTGATGAAAACGATGATTTAAAATTTGAAGCCCAGGGTTAAAAGAAAGTCATTGCTCACCGTTTTAGTACTGGCGACTGGGGCATTTTGGTATGGTTGCACGGATCCGATGCCTTCATTTCGACGCCATCCAAAGTCGAGAAAGAAGGATTTTCCTCGAACGCCAGCACCCGCACTGATACCGGTATTAAACCCGGACGCACCTTCCTCAGGCTTGCCCAAAAGGTTGAACCCTCCTCGTAGCCGGAATTCGTCGAGCACAAGTTCACCACCGAACCGCATGTTCATTGCTTGCTGATAACTACGCTGGATATCAGAGTTCACTTCCCGCTCATAAAGCTGGTTGTCCTGACTGGCAATATCAGCAGTGAAATTGTAGCGATTAGCAGCATAATCTACCCATTCAAAATCGGCACTTAGGAAGCCGTATTTTTTTATGACCAACGCCGCACTTGCGCTGGCTCGCCAAGGAGTACGGAGTTTGTAGTCAAAGGTGCCATCAGGAGAAGTTTGTACTTGGCCGATATTAGAGCCAGTGCCATCTGTATAATCGTAAGAGAAAGTGTTGCTGTATGCGTCTGTTAGGCTCATTGCGGCAGGGGTATGGAATGATGCGCCAAGCCGCAGTGCATGGCTCACTTTGTATATTACCCCTATTTTAAGATTTACGCCAAGACCGGAGCTGCGCAGGTATTCTGTATATGTCAACTTATCAAAAAATGCTACCAAAGTGTCCGGGTCGCTTTCAATGTATTCACCTTCAATACGGTAGTTGACAAACGGTATTCCAATCGTTGCGCCCACCATCAATTTTTCATCGTAGTTGCCGGCAAAAGCAATGGTCATTTCGTTCATGCGTCCAAAGGTGGTCACAGCATGCGAACGATTCACAAGCGCATTTTCATTCCCTGCAAAATCATAGGTCAAGTTGTCATTGTCATCCGGATAAAAAGCCCCGGAATTAGCGGCCAGTTCTGAGCCAAACGGATCAAGGTTCCCGTTTTTAGCTTCATTATAGAGACCGTTCAATATAGTACCATTTGCTTTCCCTTCATAAAATATACTGTGGTTGTAATCCGCTTGTCGGTTGTACCCAATACCAAAATTGAAGGCCTTCCAATGCTTACTACGTGGAGTCGTGTTGAACACAAGCCCAATATTATCAAATCCGAATTTACTCTTATCGTCGTTATAGACATCGCCTCCATCCAAATTGGCATTTGTAGCACTAAAATGAAGCGATGGAGTCAATGTAAGTTCGTTGGTGCGGAAAAGGGCAAGACCAGCCGGGTTTTGGCTAATTGCCCCAAACTCAGCACCTAAGGCGCCAAACGCGCCGCCTGCGCCGACAAATCTGGCAGTTCCACCTTGTTGTAAATAAGAATACCGAAGGACATCACTCGCATTTTGAGAAAACACTTGGCTTGTGCAAAGGAGCAGCAAGGCCATTATGGCTATATTTTTCATGGTTCAATATTTTTTTGAAAATTAAGGGATACTGGTTTTGGGCAAATTTTAGCAAGAAAAAGGGCGGAAAAAGGCGACTTGCACCGATTTCCGCCCTCTTTTCAAATTTTAATGGTTAAATTAATTGCGACCACCACGACCACTACTGCCACTCTTGCTGCCTCCCGAATCACTGCCACGACTGCTGTTGCCGCTACTGTTGGAACGGCCACTGCTGCCACCTTCAGACGAAGGACTTGGGCGGCTTTCGTGAGATGGCCGACCGCTGTCATTGTTGTTCGAACGGCTAGGACGCTCATAAGAACGCTCTTCCGTACGGCGTGCAGGACGACTTTCTTCCGTGCGCGATGGTGCAGACTCCGTGCGTCGAGGTGTTGAAGCGCCACCTTCGTCGTTGTTGCGGCGCGTTGGGGTTTCAGTGCGTTGCGGACGTGAAGGCGTTTCTTCCGAACGGCGTGGTTTGTACCCTTCCTCATTGCGCGGCGAAGGTGTTTCGGTGCGCTGAGGTTTGGCATCTTCCGTGCGACGTGGCTTATAACCTTCTTCGTTGCGACCGGAGGGCTTTTCAACGCCACGACCCACAGGGGCAGTTTCCGGAGTACGGGTACGACCTGTTGGTTCAGTTGAAGGACCTTCTGGGCGGCGTGTATCTGGGGCAGCCGTATTACCACGACCCACTGCGGAATTACTTTCTATATCACCGGCAGTTCGCCCTGGGCGGGTTGCTGTTCTTTCGAGCACAGGAGCATTGGTTTGCGTTGGGCTTAGACGACCGTTGTTGTCTGCAATACGGGCATAACCGGGGTTGACCTTGGAACCGTTTCGACGTGGGCCAGTATAGGTTTGGGGTGAATAACCGTTACCATTGCCGTTATTGTTGTCGTAGTAATAATAGTTGTTCGACCAGCCATTGCCGTAATATTGGTTTTGATAGTAGGGGTTATAGCCATTCCAGGTCCAATATGGGTCGTAGTAGTAATTGTTCACCACCCAAGGATTATACCAAGGGCTGTTGAAGGAATAGCAACTGTTCCAGCCCCATGAGTTCCAACCTACGCCCCAGCCGGGATTCCAAGCGTTCCAGCTGTTCCAACGGTTCCAGCGCTGCCAACGGCGGTAAGACCAGTAATCGTTGTAGTTGTAAACATAAATAGAGGTTCCTGGAGAGAAGAAAGGGTCGTAGTTGTAGAGGTCAACAAAGTAAGGATCATAATAGTCCATCATGATCGAACGACGTTGAAAACGGCGAATACGCGAAGAATATTCATAAGCGTAGTCGTCATCGTCGTCATAGTATCCATCATCATCATCTTCGTAACGACGGGTAACGTTGTTGTTCCCATCGTTGTCCTCATTATATGTAGGTTGCGGAGCGGTAGGGGCATCCGTAGCCGGGTCGTAATAAAGGTCGTCTTGTGCATAGGCGGCTGGATAGAATGCCAATGCGAACAGACCGATGATTGACCAAAGCAGAGAATTATGTACTTTTTTCATGGTGTGTGAATGGTTGAATATTTGCGCAATTTCCGGTGCGCATATTTTCTGGCTCAAAAATAGGTTCTTCTCTCCTGTAATTTTCGTTAAGATGGCATTAAACTCGATTTTGCCGTAGGTTAAAGTTGGTTAAAAGGACAAGTCTTCCGCTTACTTTTGTTAAATTTACAATGCGTTCTGGTTTTTAGCCTGCCTAAAACGCCAAATTCAGCGGCTCACAAAAGGTTTAAACCTCCTACTTTTGCTTTTGCCGAGCTTGGACTTCTCCGCAATTATCGGAGGCAAAACCACAAAATGAAAGAAACGAAATTCATAGAGCAGAACCAGGAAAAATGGTCTGATTTTGAGCAGTTGCTCCGCGACAAACGCCGCGACCCCGACAAACTCAACGACCTCTTTATCCAGATTACAGACGACCTGTCGTATGCCCGTACTTTTTACCCCAACCGCTCGGTGCGGGTTTTTCTAAATTCCTTGGCGCAACGGGTTTTCCACAATATCTACAGGGGGCGGCGTTTCCCAACAGAGCGGCTGCGGCTGTTCTGGACCGATGAATTGCCACGGATAATGTGGGAATCGCGAAAAGCGCTCTTGCTATCGTTTGCACTGTTCGTGTTGTCCTTCGGAATCGGCGTGGTGTCGAGTATCATCAACCCCGATTTTGCACGCATCATTCTGAGCGATGAATATGTTGACATGACGTTGGCAAACATTGAAAGTGGCGATCCAATGGCCGTGTACAAAGATTCCGGTCCATTTGGCTCAACAGCAGGTATTACAGCAAACAACCTTTTCGTAGCACTTCGTACCGCTATTTTTGGGGTCTTGGCATCTATCGGTACTGTGTTTATTATGCTTTACAACGGCGTAATGGTGGGCGCATTCCAGTATTTTTTTGTAGAACAAGGCGTGTTTTGGGAGTCGTTTCTGACGATCTGGATTCATGGCACTTTGGAAATCAGCGCGATCATCATAGCAGGCGCTGCGGGCTTGGTGGCCGGTTCGGGGCTGCTTTTCCCGGGCACTTATCGGCGCACACAGGCTTTTCAGATTACCATGCGACGCGGCCTCAAAATCTTTATTGGCATTGTGCCCATTATTATTTTAGCGGGCTTTTTTGAGGGATTTCTTACCCGCTACACCGAAACACCCGATTTTATCCGCGCCGCATTTATTTTCACGTCCCTGTTTTTTGTGCTTTGGTATTTTGTCTGGCTTCCATGGCACAAGGCCCGTACCGGAGGTTTCAAATCAACAACGACAGACAAAGAATTGCCTCCTACACGCGAACACGCCATAGATTTTCGAAGCATTAAAACAGTGGGTGAAATACTCTCCGACGTTTTCACAACACTGTCTCGCCATCCGCGTACCACCCTTCTGGGGCTATTTGCTACAACAGCGGCTTTTGCAGCATGGGCTTTTGGTTTTTCTGAAAAGTCGGCAGCAGATACCTTCAGTTATCTTGATATTCCTTTTTGGCCACTGGATATCCTTGGCGGTTTGAGCGGTTTTTTTGGCAATGAAGCGACTTCAGGGCTTTACTTTTTTCAAATTTTCCTGCTTGCAGGTGTGACGGTTGCAGCGTTCCGTGCTTTGGAACAGGAAATGGATACAGAAAAACACCCACTTTCCAGGCCGGGCCGAGCCTTGCTTGCAGGGCTTCCGCTCCTCCTGTTGATGCCCGGTTTTGCAATTGGGTTGGAGTCATTGTCGGGATTTTTTGGGGTGCTGATTTCTTGGGCGGCGTTTCCATTTCTGGCGCTATGGGCGGCAATCATTTATTTCGAAACACTCAATCCCTTTGTTGCACTAAGCCGTGCCTGGGGGTTGATGCGCTGGGGACCCGCCATTGGGTTGGGACTGCTGGTGGGAGCACTCAACTTGCTGTTTTTCATGTTTTTAGAATCGCCCATTTGGGATATGACGATTGAGTTGTTCAGTTGGTTCGTGCCTCCTGCGGAGGGCGCCTTGGCTGCTTATAGCAATATCGCCACCACCTGCGCTGCCGGTGTATTGATGTATTTTTTCTTCCTGGTCACGATCCTGAGCGGCGGATTGCAATATTTTTCTTTCAGGGAAATAGGGGATGCAGCGAGCCTTCGGGAAGAACTTGAACTGGTAGGGCAGACTAGAAAGATACGAGGACTGGCAAGGGAGTAAGATTGGGTATTGAGATATTTGGATATTGAATTTTCCAACAAAAGACCAAAATGACTCGTGACAATATGAAACATTTCCTTTTCATCCTGTTTTTCCCGTTCTCTCTCTTTGCGCAAATCGAAGAGACACTTGAAGATACTTTGCAAGCACTCGAAGTATCTGCCGATACCGCTTACCTGGAGGAGGAAATGGTGGAAGAAGAATTCGTGCGTGAACCTTACAATGCTCCTCCGCTTACGCCCCTCGCGCTCCGGGAAGTGCCTGCTGATAAATGGGATAAGGCTTCAGGAGGGATGGATTACAGCAAAGATGTACCCAAACCACCCAAAGAGCGCAAAAAACGCGACCCAAATGAGCCTTCTCCTTCCTTCGACTGGACTGGAATGACCCAAGGATTGGGTGCATTCTTTCAAGTGCTGGCTGTCATTTTTGCGCTTGGAGTGATTGGCTACGGCATCTATTGGATGATTCAGGCCCCTCGCAACCGTACGATCTCCCGCGATGGCACCGAAATCACCCTCGCCAACCTGGATGAATACATACACGAAACTGATTTAGAACGATTTCTTCGCGAAGCCCTCGCAGCGGCTAACTGGCCCTTGGCTGTGCGGCTTTATTTTTTGCAGACCATCAAGCAGTTGTCTGAAAAAGAAGCCATTGTGTGGTCAAAAGAAAAAACGAACCGGGACTATCTGCGCGAGATGCGTGGGCACCGCTTGGGGACGCAATTCCGCGATGTGACGCGCCAATATGAGCGGGTTTGGTATGGAAATCAGCCGCTTGCTGCGGAAGAGTTTGCGAGATTGGAGCCGGAGTTTAAGGGGTTGTTGGAGGAGATTTGAGATAGGGTTACAGGGTTGTGTCATAAGCAAGAATGCCATCACTTATGACACAACCCCCTATTTTTGACAACATTATTTCCAAAAAGAAACGTCATCTCAGCACTACTATTTTCTTTGCTGCCATGCCCTCGCCGGGAAAAGTGAGCACATAGACCCCAGACAGAAGTCCTTCCAAGTTTATGTAGAAAGTCGGATCAGGAGAGACACCTTGTTGCACCCATTCACCTGAAATGCGCCGCAACTGCCAATGAATTGGGCTGGTTTGCTCATTTAGCAACATCACTTGCACGAGGTCGCTCGCAGGATTAGGCATCACTAATACAGTGTTGGAAAGCGGCAAGGGGTCTGGGGTATAGGTGGGCACGTTGCCTTGCAAATCGGTTTGCACAAACACACATTGAAGGTCATAAAGGGGCGGACGGCTTTGGTTGAAGCCCCAAAGGATGATTTCATTGGTCGTGGTAAGCAACAAATCTTCAGCCCATTCGGTGTTGCGTGCGCCGAAGTTTCGCCACCAAAGCGTGTCGGCATTATCGTCAATTTTGAGGAGCAGGATATCGCCGTCATAGCTGGCGGTGTCTGCGTTGATTTCCCCAGTCACAAAGTAGCCACCTGTGGGGTCAGGGACAATATTGTAAGCTCGGGCACTCTCCAAGGGGCCTACGATGGGCATTTTCTCCCATTCAAACATTCCTTCTGGGGTAAATTTGACAAAAATTGGTGTCGTTACATAGTGGTTGCTATCGGCGTCCCATTGTGTATACCCCATCACCATGCAACCACCGTCAGGGGCGGGAGCAGCCGAGCCAAAATATATTCCTTCCACAGGATTATGCCCCTGACCCCAAACCTTGTTTCCATTTGCATCAATTTTTTCAAGGTAAATGCCAAAATTCAGCACCGTGCTTTCATTTGTTCCAGCAAAAACAAAGCCGCCGTCGGGGGTAGGCAGTGCTTTTGATGGCCGAAAAGCCGACCCGTTGATAGCTTCTGTCGTAGCCCATAGAAGGTCGCCATCGGTCGTTACTTTTTGATAATAATGGTCCGAACCAAACTCGCTTTCGGAGTAGCCGAATACAAGGGCATTCCCATCGGAAGTTGTAACTATCCCACTCGCCCATGCGCCATATTGATCGCCATAAGGCCGGAATTTTTTGTGCCACAACAATTTCCCTGTGGCATTAATTCGGGCGATGTAGGGGGTATACTCTGAAAGATAGCCGTTTGTGGCCGTTTTTGGCAGGTAATTTCCTACAATCAGGCAGCCACCATCTGCCAAAGGTGCCACACTTCTTATCGTGTTGGAGGCGCCGTCTCCCAGGTCTATCGCCGTGAGCCAATGGGCTTTGCCTTGGGCGTTGGCTTTTATGAGCAGGCCATCATTGTAAGTTCGGTCACTGTAACTGCTTGATTCACCCGCAAGAAATATGCTGCCATCCGCCGCCTGCGCCAGAGTGGTTCCAAAGTCATAACTCCTCCCGCCAAAGCGCAGCACATCCGACCCATACGAGTTGTAAAAATCAGAGCTTTCTGGGAAGGTTTTGGAGTAGTTGAGAAAGCCATCAGCGAGCGGAAAAGGCCCGGCATTCCCTACATAAGCATCGCCGCTGACCACAAAAAGGCTATACGAGCCAGAATCTGGCGACACTGTCGGCATTGGGCGGATTCGAAAGCGCAGCATAGCCACAGCATCTGATCCGCTCGTATCCATTATCACGTCTGGCATCCTAACGCGCAATACTCCAATATTGTCCAAGCCAAAGGACACGGGGGTGTTCCAAGCCAAAGGCTGGAAAGTACGCACATCAAGTGTGGCGCTAAAGGTTAGCCTATACTCCACACCTTGCGCTTGAACGGGGAGCGGATTTTCAAACCTTGCGGTGAATTCAAGCCAATCTTTGTCGCCGATAAAGTTGTAAAGCCCAAAGCCGTGCGTGGCTTCAGCTATTTTGTCAGCAAGGCCAGTGGTGCTGGGCGCGAGCACGGCAGATACTTCAGGCGCGCTGTCATCAAATCGCCAGGCATTGCGATGGGCAATGGAATGCAAGCCATTTGCTCCAGTGCCGCAACCCTCCACGGTAGCAGATGGTTGGCTTAGGGCTGGGTAGCCGGGGGCTTGCAGCAACTCAACCCGCCAAGTGTGGCCGTCGGCAGGGAGGGCAAGTACTTTTGCCGGGGCGTTGGCTGGCAATTCAATGTCGGTGTTGTTGGCAAACAAAAGATCGTCAGCCAAAATGCGGTAGGAAGTGCTCGCGCTCGCGCCGCCGCCAATGTTTTGCATTTCAAATTTCACTTCTCCACCCTCGCATCTGCCCTCTATTTTGAAAATCGGGCCGTCCCAACCTGTGGCACATTCTATAGGGCTGATGCTGGCAACGACGGCATGTGTTGCGCTTATCTGGACATCGCAGGACAATTTTGCCCTGATTTCGATGGTCTTTGAGGCAAGTCCCGACATTGGGTCTAGAGAGAATGAAAGGGTTTGGCCGATTTGTGAATATGGTTCAGAAGCAGAAACAAGATCGAGTTCGGGATCAAGTTTCACTTCGAGCAGCAGGCCATTGGAAGGCCCTGCCCCGTGGTTTTGCACCGTGACAAAAAAGCGGCTCGCCTCGCAGCGCATCAAGTCGGGCTGGGTAACGCTGACCTCGGTATGCGGGCAGCCGCCATCAGTGGATTGAACCAAGAACGTGACGGTGGCGATTGGGTGCGCCGCATCATTTAAAACGGGGAAATCATTTTGGCAAAAAGCCCAAATGCTTGCTTGGGCGGCAGGAGGATAAGCCGTAATCACAGCATCCCCGTCGCCTGTGCGCAACTCGAACAAGCCGTTATCATCGGTGTTCAAAGTATGCACCAAAGTGTCCGTCACGTTGACAAACCAGTGGCGGGCGGGCGGCTCTCCGGGATCTTCCTGACAATTATTGTTGAGGTCTATTACTATTTTGCCCTGAATGGCCCAAGGGAGTGCATTGCCATCAGATTCCGTGCGTAGCAACCACCCGTCGGGCAATGCCGTGCCGCCGCCGGCTTGCAGATTGGAGCCTCCGGCAACCAAGAAGTCGCCATTGGGCAGTGACACACCGCCAAAAAGCCGCTCGTTGCTGCCATTCGTGCCATAAGACTGTCGCCAAAGTTCAAGCCCATTTGGGTCGGTGAGCATAGCAAAGCCCTGATAATTGACAGGAAAGCTATTTCCAGATGATTCGCCACTGATGAGGATTTTTCCATCGGGCAGTATTTGTAAGCTGTAGGGCAATTCTTGCGTATTCGGGCTGCCGTAGATCTTTTTTGTCAAAAGATCGCCATTTGCTGAAAAATGCAAAAGGGCGATGTCTGGATAATATTCTGTGGGGTGTACGACCCAAATACTGCCGTCTGCCTGCTGTGCAACACCTAGCGGTTTGTTGTAAAAGTCGCTGCTTGAGCCAGAATAGGGTTCTTCCCAACTCAAATCCTCCGTTGTTTGCCAAATTTCTGTGCCATCAAGTTCTATCTTTCTCAAAAAGATGCCCTCAAACCCCACCCCGATTGCATTGCTGCGGCCAACAAGGAGGAGCTTTCCATCGCTGGTGGGGAATATGCGCCTGACTTTTGTCTGGTTGACCACTTCGACCGGGAGTTTCCACTGAAGGATTCCGTTAGCGTTCACTAGCAAGATTTGACCGCCATCGCTGGAGCCAGTATAATCCGACCATCCAACGAGCATGATGTTGTTGCCCACGGCGGCGGCGTCGAAAACTGCCGTCACGTTGGAGTAGATTCGCTTCCAAATCTGATTGCCTTGTGCATCGGTTTTGAGAGCGAGGGCTATTTCTGAATCAAAAACATCATCCGTGCGCTGCACTCCAGTCACGATTAAGCTGCCGTCGGGCAAGATGCTTAGGCCAAAGCCGTGCTCTTCAAAATCTGCGTTGTTGAGCGCGTAGATTTTTTCCCAAATGACTTGGGCGTCGGTACCAATTTTGAGCAGCCAGATTTTGGAGGGCGCACTACCGATTGTCCGAGAGCCAACAGCGTAGAAATTGCCATCGGGTGCAGGCACCAATTGCTGGATGATGTCGCGGCCTTCTTCACCGAGGAAGGTTTGGGCCGGCTGTGCAAAGGTTTGAAAAATGAAGAAGAATAGGAGAAGGGCGAGGGTAAGCGTTTTTTTCATAAGATGGAAAAGGATGTTTTTGTGTAATTTGGTCAAAGCCGCGCCCTAAAGTACATGGTTTGCTCATTTTGCGCAAATTCAAAAGCGGCCAAATGTGTGAGCGCGACATTTCAGACCCTAAATTCACGGTTTAAAATCAGTAAATATGAAAATGAACTTCTACCACAAAATCCTTTTCCTTGTCGTTTTCGGCTTGCTCCCCCACCTCTCCTTTGCGCAATGGACAGAATTGCCAATCCCTATTGGGGCCTATATCTTTCACGATTTTGTAGAGCACAAACAAGCGTTGTACACCGCCTTTAAAATCGACAACCAGATTAAACTCGCCAAAACAACTGACAAACTCCACTGGGAACAGGCGGGCACTCTCACAGCGGGGACACAATATGGCTCCATACGCACTAAGAGCGATGGTGCTCGGCTGTACGTTAGCACGAAGTCTTACCAGGCAAATGGTTTCAAGGCTTATTTTAGCAGCGACGACGGAGCCAACTGGAGCTCGGTGAGCTGGCCCAACCAAGCCAAAACAGATTATTTTGAAGCTTGGGGAAACACGTTTATTGCCGTGATCGACTCCGTAATACTACGAAGCGCAGACAGTGGGGCATCTTGGGACACCGTGCTGCAGACACAAGGACAGGTCTTTGACTTGAAAAGGATTTTTGAGCACACATGGCTCCTGTGTACCGCCAATCAAATTTACCGTTCTACCGATGACGGTCTCAGTTGGCAAGCCATGACTGCCCCTTATGACGCGACAGGGGTTGTTTACCCGCAATTTTCAATCTTTAGCAATGAATTGACGACTTTGATAGAATACAACTACGACACGATAGGCATCGTTTTCCGCTCTGCGGATTTGGGCGAATCCTGGGCGGTTTTTCCGCCACCTGTAGTTGCAAACTACTCTAACCTTTGGGACATGGAAGTGATGGGCAACAAACTCTTCGCCATTTGGAACGGCCTATGGGTTTCTGCTGACGAAGGCAATACTTGGACGTCGATTCGGGGGCCAAGCAGCTTGACTTTGGAGAGCATGGGCGATACGCTTTGCCTCGGCGGCTCCGACGGCTTTTTCAAATCTTATAACCAAGGCGAAACTTGGTGGAGTGGAAACCTGGACTGGGAATCCGCATTGGGAAGCCCGGTTAAACCATATTTTTCACCGCAAGGCTTAAATTACCACAACGGGAAACTCTACCTTTTTGCCCACAACGAATGCTTTATCACTGAAAATGAAGGTTTGGAATGGCGAGCGCTTTACGGCGAAAGTTACTATCCATTCAGGGAGTTCTTTGCCAAGGGCGACTCCATTCTCCTAATAGGCAGCGGGGCAGCCCGCTCTTTTGACAATGGCGAAACTTGGGAGTTCATCCCATCGTCCAACAACCAATACCACCCCCTTGGCGGTGTGCTTGATTTCACTGCTACCAATACCCACCTGTTTGCTACGTCTTGGTTTTCCGATTCCCTCTATCGTTCGACCGACTGGGGGCTGAATTGGAGCACTTTCAACCCACCCCCCAATGCCTTCATCCTCGACTATGCCGTTGGGGTTGGCGATAAGTTTTATATAGCAGATTCTTACGACATCTTTGTCTCCAACAACAACGGCCAAAGTTTCGGTTTGGCAAACGGCGGGCTTGGCAACGATCCCTATGTGGATGGGTTGTGGGGAGCGGCCAATATCCCATTTGCCAATGCGGATGGCCAGTTGTACCGTCTGGTGAACAACCTTTGGAAACCCGCCACCGCAGGGCTATACGACGACCAAGGAGAGCTTCCATACATCCTAGAAATCGGTGGCAATGCTGAGCATCTGTACCTGATTGGCAGCAATCAACAGTTTTTCAACGCGGTGTTGTTTCTTTCTTCCGATGGAGGGCAGTCCTGGACAGGCGGCATAGAAGCGGGCCTTCCAACCATTGAGTACGAGATGTACGCCACGCTTCAGGAGAATACTTTATATGCTTGTGGTGAATTCGAGGGCGGGGGCGAACTGGGCCTTTGGAAAAGGGACCTTGCTGTAGGCACCCAAGATGCCGAAACGGTTGCCGCCTTTGGCGTTGCACTTCAACCTAACCCCGTTTCCGACGCGACTTGGCTGGTTTTTGACAAAATGCCCGACTCGCCTCATGCAGTCCGAGTCTTAGATGCTCTCGGGCGTTTGAAATGGCAAGCTGCCGTTTCAGTTGAATCGCTGCAAATTCAGACAGCCAACTGGCCCAATGGGCTTTATAAGGTGATCGTGCAAAATGAAAATGGGGGATTTGTGGTGCAGCAATTGGTAGTGCAGCATTAGGCTTCCGGGTTGCCCTTTCAGTGAGGTAGGGGTTATTTGGCTCTCCTGTGAGCAAAAAAGAAGAGCAGTACAAGCAAGCGGCGTGGCGGTAGCCGCCGCTGCGCACTAGGCATATGAGATTTGTCAACTTTTACTCCTCCGGCACTTGGCCCAACAAATCGTCCAGTTCATTGGCCTGAAGATCAGCTTTATCTGACTTGTTGTAAATGGAAAGAAGAAAGATGGTGTCCGCAACGATTTGAACATATGTTATCACACGCGCACCGCCACTTTTGCCTCGACCTTTGGAGCGAATGGCGAGGCGGATTTTGAAACAGCCCTGACCTAAGGAAACACCGAGTTCCGGATTTTCTTGCAGGGACTCTGTCAACTGCAACAAATCAGCGGAAAGGGAAGGATATTTTTTGCGGAGCTGCTTGAACTCCCGCTCAAAGTTTGGTGTAGGGACGATTTCCACGGCAAGAATCAGTTTTCTACTTCGGCGATGAATTCGCGCAGTGTTTTACGTGGCAATTTCCCCTGTTGTATTTGTCCGACTTCCAATAGCCCCTTCTGGATGCTTTTCAAAACCTCCAGTTTTTCTTCATTGATTAGAGCCAAATTTGGCTCTTCTACTATTTGTACAAATCGGAACTGCTGGAGTAGTTTCAGCACAAAATCGTATTCGTTCTCTCGGATTTGCAGCACGACTTCTTTCATGATAAAGCATTTTTAGTTTTAATAACAGCAAAGTTAGGGTCTACTAGCTAAAACGCATCAAAAACTCAGCTCCACCCCCTGCCCCTCCATTCCAAACACCACCCAGCACTCCACCACGCGGTCTGACGACTCCAAGTCGTCTGACCGCTTTCTAAACTCCCGCCACCAAGATAATCCGGGTACCAGAGCCATCGCCACCTGCTTCCATTTTTTCATGCCCTCTGCAAAGGGCGCAAAGGCGATGACTACGGAGCCATTTTCAGTTTCCAGGTACAAATCGGCCTCCAGTTTTAGCAGGCGATTCCGCCTGCCGTTGTTGGCGTCTTCGCCGTAGCTGTCAGGGTAAGTATTCCGGAACGCTGTTCCGGGGATTATTGGTGCAGAAAACTGCCGGAACTCCGTTCCGGTAGCTAGTCCCGGAACAGCGTTCCGGGATACAAGCAGGCTTCCACTGCCGTTGTTGGCGTCCTCGCCAACAACAAGGTGACCCTCCGCCAAATATCTCCCCAGCACCTTTTTTGGCTGAAATTTTTTCTCCAAAAACACCCGAAATGCATCTGATTGCCTCAGCAATTGCTCCGCCGAAACCTGTTCCGCTACCCCTCGAATTTGCAATTGCTTTTGAGCAATCGCCAGCCGTGTTGAATGTTCGAGTTTTGGATCGTCGGTCATTAAAAAAGTGGAAACCGCCTTGCCAATCGCCGATGTGTATTCTCCTTTGAATTCCAGCCAATTACCCCAGGCTATAGGCTCGCCCAGTGTAGGCTGAATGCCCGGCGGCATTTCGTGCTGGGTATCAATCAGTAAGGGCAGATGAATCTGTGGAGATTTACCCCGGCGTGCGGCGTGATACAGCACGGGCGATTCATCTGGTAAAGTTTCAGGGAAATCCCTGGGCTTGTAGGCGATTTCGGTATCAATCGGAATCGGCATTCCCGCGTGGTAAAACGGCGTTTCATCGGAGTTTGCGTCGAGGGTCGGGATGCTGTCATCTCCGTGGCTGAACACTCGGTTGAGCCAGCCTGTGCCTTTTGCGGTGCTGGGAAATACAAGGTAGTCGCGGGCTCGTGTTAGACCGACATAGAGTAGGCGGGCTTCTTCTTCGAGCGCGGTACGACTGGCTTGAGCCCATTCTTCGGTTTGCAAAAGCGTTTCTTCGAGGGGCGTGTTGCGCAATTGATCGGCATAAGGATTCACCCAAAAACGCAGCCAGCGATTGCCCAGAATATTGTCCAAATCCGGCTCGTCTACTTCGCTCACGAGGTTGAGTCCCCAAATCTGTTCCTTCAAATTTTGTTCTAGGGAATGACAAATTGTGAGCGGATATTCCAGGCCTTTGGAACGGTGGTAGGTAAGCACTTTCACCGCGTCCTCGGTTTCGCCAGAGCCCTGGGCATCGAGTTCATTGTCGGCCAATTGATTGAGCCACAGTAAAAAACCACCCAGCGAAGCCGCCGAGTGCAAACGTTGACAAGCAGATTCATAGTCCAGTGCGTAACGACGCAGACGGTCGAGGTTGTCGAGGCGTTGATCAGGATTGCCGAGTTGGATGGCGGCACGGCGCAGATCGAGTTCTTCCAACACCAGATTCAGAATTTCGGAAGCGGAAAGGTCAGCGGTACGGGGACGCAGGGCAAGAAGATGATTTAAGATAAATACGTCGCCCCAGCCGCCACCGTAAATGGGTGAGTCGGCGTTTTCTGACAAGTATTTCAACCGCAGTTCTACAATTTCCTCCAAATTCATGCTCCCGGTGAGGAACAAAATCTCGGCAGCCGCAAGCGAATCGGAGGGCGTGAGCAGGTATTTCAGGCAGGCGACGGCGAGTTTGGCTTCGGGCGTTTCGAGCAGGCCGGTGCGGGCAATGGCGGCTTTGAGTCCGGCGCGGTGCAGGGCATCGGCCATGCTCAGGCATTGGCGGTTGCTGCGGCAGAGAATAGCGATGTCGCCGGGACGAATGGGGCGTGTTTGATCTCTTTTTTTGTTGAAAATCAAAGGTTTGCGTTCGAGCAGAATCCGTACCTGGTCGGCGATGCAGTTGTCGAACCAGGGCTGTCCCGGTACTTTTTTTTCATCCAGATCGGAGCGGAAGTGCCAGTGCTGAAGCGCGAGCCCCGGGTTTTCTGGGCCTTGGACATTGGACATTCCTTGTTGGATATTGGATATTCCCACCGGTTCCAGCACAATTTGCTCCCTCGGCATTCCCTCGAATGCCCGTTCAAAAATGGCATTCGTGGCGTACACGATGTCAGGCCGGCTGCGCCAGGATTTTTTTAGGATGTTCTCGTCTTTCACGCCACCTGTAGCCCGGATGATGGCTTGCATGAGCGCGGGTTCGGCCCCTCTGAACCCGTAGATGCTTTGCTTTGGATCGCCGACCCAGATGGAATGCCGGGCGAGTTGACTGATTTGCAAGAAGATATCGAGTTGAATGGGCGAGGTGTCCTGAAATTCGTCCACGAGCAGAAGGTCGAGTTCTTCGCGGAGGGTTTCGCGCACGGTTTCCACGCGCAGCAGGCTGCTAACGTAAGTTTCCATGTCGGTATAGTCAATAAGGCCGCGCTTTTTTTTGTACTGCTCGTACTCGCTTAGCGCATCGGAAGCAACGTCAAAAACCAGTTCGATATAGCCGCGAATGTCGTCTCTGAATTGCGGATGCTGGTCGTGGCTGAGGGCAATTTGCCGGAGATCTTCCATGAGATCGCGACTTTTCGCACCCGGACTGGTTTTGGCTATTTTTACCCATTCGTGCCAGTAGAGTTCGCCTCGATATTTCAGCTGATTTTGAAATTGGCGCAGCACTTCTGCTGCATCTCGGGTGGTTTTTGTGGTATCTGCTTCATTTGCGTCTAGGGCGGCAATGGTCTGGTCAATGGCTGAAAGCAGGCGATTATTCCAGACCACAGGATCGGTATTTTGAAGGGGCGGAAGCAGACGTTCAAATGTTGACCAGGAGCGCAACTTGCTCGTTTCCAGTATTGCTTTGTCAAAATTATTGGCCCGCGCCACGTCCGTCAAATTGCGAATATCGCGCCGCCAGTCGTATGCATCACCGATGCTTTTTTTGGTTAATCCGAGACGGTCGGCGAGCAAATTCATGCGCTCGATGCGCTGTTCCGTTAGAACCTGTGAAAGGGATTCGTTAAACAAGCGCTGCTCGTCGCCATCAGCAATGATTTCCACCAGCGGCGACACCCCGGCTTCAAAAGCGAATCGTTGCAAGAGCCTTGTGCCGATGCTGTGTACCGTGCCAATGAGGGCTTCGCCGAGTTCATTAGCGGCCTCCGTCATACCAGCTTCGAGGAGGCGGACGCGTACTCGTTCCTGGAGTTCGGCGGCGGCTTTTTTGGTGAAGGTGGTGGCCATGATGCCCGCCGGACGCACGCCATTTTGCAACAGTGCCACCATCCGCTGCGTGAGGGTGTAAGTCTTGCCCGAGCCAGCTCCGGCGGAGATGACTTCGATGTTGAGTGGTGGATTTGAGAATTTGTGTATTTGGGTATTCGACACAGCGTGGCGTTTGTATTGGGCGAAGGTCGAAAAACCCTGGGAGTATTTTTGGTCGTAACAAAAAGTTGTAGGTTCGCACTGCAAAAATGTTTTGAAAATGGAAAAAGCATACAAAAATTGTTAAAGTTGTGGAATGCCAATGCGTCGTGATGAACAGGGCGGTGGTACCAATGCTGACCACTCGAAAAGCCTGATGTATTGTTCTCATTGCTGGCAGAAAGGAAAATTCACCAACCCGGACATCACCTTGGATGGTATGAAAACACTTGTGAAGAAGAAACTCCAATCGTTTGGTTTTCCGGGATTTCTTGCCGGGATTTTTACACGAAACATACCAAAACTGGAACGCTGGAAATGAATTCGCCCGAGATTCAGGAAATCACCACCCAAATCGCCCATTACATGGAGTTGAACACTCCGCGCATTGAAAAGGCCCTGGCCGAACTGACAGAAGCCGAGATTTGGCAACGCCCTAACCCGCAATCCAATAGCGTTGGAAACCTGCTGCTTCATCTTTCCGGGAACATCACGCAGTACATTCTTTCCTCGTTAGGGGGGCTTCCCGATCATCGGGTGCGCGACGAGGAATTTGCTGCAGAAGAAGGATTCAGTAAAGCAGCATTGTTTGATAAACTCTGCAACACAGTCAATCAAGCCACCCAAATTATCCGTACCTCAAGCCGGGAAGAAATGTTGCGCAAGCGCATTGTGCAAGGTTTTGAAATGAGTGGCATCGCTATTGCGGTGCACGTTTGTGAGCATTATTCATATCATACCGGGCAGATTGCTTTTTGGGTCAAGTTGTTGAAAAACAAAGACTTGGGTTATTATGCTGGCGTTAATTTAAACGCGAAAAATGAAGGTTAACAAGTAAAAAGTAACAAGTTTCAAGTAGTGGTCCCCCATCAAATCTTTCCTGTTACTTGCTACTTGAAACTTTAATCTTTTTACTTGCCACTTTCTTCTTCGGTTTTTCCCCTTCAAAAATCATCACAGACAAGGGCGGGAGTTTGAACGTGACAGAAAAATCTTTGCCGTGTTCGGGCTTTTTTTCTGCTTTTAAACCCCCGTTTAAGATGCCGGAACCGCCAAATTGCTTGTCATCGCTGTTCAACAATTCCTTCCAGGTGCCGCCATGAGGAACTCCCACTTTATACTCCGGCATATAGTTGATGTTGAAATGGCAGACAACCAGCAGCATGGGGTCTTCAGCGTCGCCATGACGCACGAAAACCAGCACAGAATTTTCATTATCGCCTCCTGAGATCCATTCATACCCATCGGGATGAAAAGCGTTTCGCCAAAATGCAGGGTGGTTGAGGTAGACATCGTTTAGCGCTTTTACCCAATTTTGAACGCCTTTATGATAGTCGTATTGGAGCAAGTTCCAGGGCACGCCAAGGTCGTGGCTCCATTCGGTGCTTTGGCCTATTTCGCCCCCCATGAACAGTATGTGGGTCCCTGGATGTGTCCATTGATGGCCAAAGAGTGCGCGGAGGTTGGCGAATTTTTGAAACTCGTCACCAGGCATTTTGTATAGCAGGCTGGATTTTAAGTGTACCACCTCGTCATGGCTGAGGGGCAACATAAACCTTTCGGAGAATGCATACACCATCGAGAAGGTAATTTCATCCTGATGCCAACGGCGGAAAACATGGGGGCGTTTGAAATAGGAGAGCGTGTCGTGCATCCAGCCCATCATCCATTTTTGGCCAAACCCCAGGCCACCGTCGAAAGTAGGTTTGGTTACGCCCGGGAATGCCGTGCTTTCTTCTGCGATGGTTTCGATGCCCGGGAATGCACCATAGGCTGCATCGTTGAACTCTTTTAGGAACGAAATAGCTTCAAGGTTTTCTTTCCCTCCGTGGATATTCGGGAGCCATTCGCCTTCTTTTCGGGAGTAATCGTGGTAAAGCATGGACGCTACCGCATCCACCCGAAGTCCGTCAATGTGGTATTTGTCGAGCCAAAACAAAGCATTGGAAATCAGGAAACTGCGCACTTCGTTTCGTCCATAATCAAAAACATAGCTGTTCCAATCAGGATGAAAACCCCGCCGCATATCGGCGTATTCAAAGAGGTGTGTGCCATCAAAAAAATAAAGCCCGTGAATATCGCTTGGAAAGTGGGAAGGCACCCAGTCGAGTATAACCCCTATGCCTGCCTCGTGGAATTTGTCAATCAAAAACATGAGGTCTTCCGGATTCCCAGATCGGCTGGTAGGCGCGAAAAAACCGGTAATCTGATATCCCCAGGAGGGGAAATAGGGGTGCTCCATGATGGGCATGAGCTCCACGTGGGTGAAGCCCATTTCTTTAACGTACGGCACCAGTTCGTCAGCGAGTTCGCGGAAACTGAGCGAGCGGTTGCCATCATGGCCGATCTTTTTCCATGAGCCGGCGTGGACTTCATAGACGGACCAGGGCTGACTTTTTCCAGCTTTTTCACGCCTGATTTTCAGCCATTTATCATCTTTCCAAGCATGATCGAATTCCCAAACTACGGAGGCAGTACGGGGTGGAGTTTCCCATAATCGGGCAAAAGGGTCGCCTTTGTCAAGCGACACGCCTACTTGGGTTTGGATATGATATTTATACGTTGTTCCCTTGCCTATTCCCGGGACAAAGCCCTCCCAGATGCCACTTGAGTCCCAGCGGGGGAGCAGGATGTGACTGTTTGGATTCCAGCCATTGAAATCGCCAGTGACGCTCACCCGTTTGGCGTTGGGTGCCCACACAGAAAAGCACACTCCTTTTTCACCTTCATGTTCCACTAGATGGCTGCCCATTTTTTCATACAGGCGAAAGTGTTTGCCGCTTTTAAAAAGCGAGACGTCAAAATCGGTGAGAAGGGAGTACGGCTTGACCATGTTTAAAACAAGAAAATATAAAACAAGGGAAAGGTAAGACGGGCAAAGTGTTTTCAACAAAAGAAAAAGATGCATACGCTTCAAATGGTAAAAAGCCAGAGAAACAAGGTCTTGGCACAGTTTTGGCTTAAAAGAGTGTGCCTCCCGTATGTTCTCGTTTCCAACCAAAGACAATTGCGCATGAACGGACAACCTTTACACGCTGTTTTCCAACAATTTCCGTTGTTGGCGTCGCTCTCGGAGGCTGAGCTGCAACGCCTTGCACTCATGGCCGAGCGCCGTACAGCACCTCGACACTCCTTTATTTACTTAGCCGACCAACCGAGCGATTTTGTTTGTTTGCTCGCTGGCGGTGCGGTCAAGATTGGAATCTACTCCCATGATGGCCGGGAAATCATCAAGAATATTCAGCATCCATTTACGGTATTTGGCGAACTTGGCCTGACAGGCGAACAATCTCGTGTAGAATTTGCTTCGGCAATGAGCCGCGACGTGGATTATTTCGCCATTCGGGTAGAAGATTTCAAATATTTGATGCAGCAGAATTTTAGCCTCTCACAGGCTGTAATGTTGTATCTCGGAGATCGGCTTCGCCGTGCCGAGCGGCATTGGGAATCTTTGATCCTCAAAGATGTACGGACCCGTATCGTTGAATTTTTGAAAGAAAGTGCAGGAGAACGTGGGCGTCAGGTAGGTTTTGAAACACTGGTAAAGCACGGCCTGACACAACAAGACATTGCTAACCTTGTTGGCGCAAGCCGCCAAACTGTAACAGCCATCCTGAATGAACTGAAAAAATCAAATTTAATCAACTTCAACCGAAACACTATCCTCATTCGGGATATGGACAAGTTGAATTGATTCCAAAGTCCTTCACGAAATTGAAAAAGGCCTCTTGCACAATGCAGGAGGCCTTTTGCTTTAGGTGGAATTTAAACCGCAAAACAGGAGAACCGCAAAATATAAAACCGAAAAACCAAGAAGCTTCGAGGCTCTAAGAAGTCAAGTTTTTGCCGTCTTCACAATCAAAATGTACAGTTTTATATTTTGCGGTTCTCCTGTTTTGCGGTTTTGCGGTTTAATTATTAGCGATCGAAAGTTAAGATCGTAACCTCTACCCGCTGGTTTCTTTTACGACCCTCAGGTGTGGTATTTGGTTCTACTGGTTTTGTCCAGCCGTATCCCTTGTATTGTACCCGGTCTACTGAAACGCCTTTTGAGATCAGCCAATCAGCCACTGATTTGGCGCGTTTGGTAGAAAGCTCAAGTGCTCTGGGCTCGTTGGGGTACATGAGGTTGTTGGTATGGCCTCCAATTTCCACACTGATGTCGGTATTGTTTTTGAGCATCGTGTAAAGTTCTTCCAGCCCTTTTTCACTGCTCCCCAAATCAAAGGTGAACGCATTCGCTTTGAAATACACGTCAAGGCGATAGGATCTTCCTCTTTTGGGGTTCTTTAGTTCGGGCGATGGCGCAGCCTGAGTAGGTTTTGCAGCGGCGGCGGTTGGTTTTGTCGAAGGTTTATCCACGCCTTTTCTCGTGAGCTCCGGCTTTTTCTTGGCTGGTGGCATTTTATCTGGCGCACAGACCACAGACTTGATAGGCGTAGCATTGTCAATAAGCACATTGCCATTGGAATGCAAGGGAAGAGAAGGATTGAATGGGTCTTGGGCACCATAGTAAGCTTCTATGATAAGGTGTGACCAAGCGCCCTGTTTAGGACTAAGGCGACAGTTATAGGTAAGCCATCTCGGGTGTATGATTACAGAAGTTTGATAGAGGACTTCACCTTTATGGCAATATCCATTGCCACCCCAAATGATGACCCGAGCAGGGGTAGTAAATTTTACAGAAATACCACTGCCCGCCAATGGGCTCATGTACGAAGTATCCCTTCGCAAATCAAGGTTAAATTCATAGCATTGGTTTATTTCCAAAGGCTGGTTTAGGCGCTGCCCAACACTTTCCCAAGTGCCGGTCTGGCGCACTACAAGGCCGAGGTAAGTGTTGCCGTGGCGAGGCGCCGTGATCACCTTGAAAAAACCGGGCTGTAGATCTGGTGGGGTCTCAAAAGCGGGGCCGCAGTTGTACCATCCGGGAATATCAATGCCCGCACCTGGGGCTCCTTCAAAGGAGGGATTAGCCAAATAAATAGGTGTACTCGCTTGCCCCAAAGCCGCCAGCGGCAGCGCGAGCAAAATGACCGCCCGGATAATTTTTGATTCAAGAAACATAGCAGTAACTGTTTTGATTAAAGATTGCACTAAAAGATCGGCAAAGCTTGTGCCATTTGTAGGCTGGTTGACATATTCGCCGCCCATTCTGATAAAAACCGCGCATTAACGCCCTGTCCCAGGTTTTTAATATCCCTTTTCGATGAAATTGATGTTAAAACGTCCAATGGCACGGAAAGTACCGTCGGGTGTTTTGAAATTTGAATATTGAGATATTGGGTTTCGGGTAGGCATAATATCCCAATTTCCAAATATCTAAACATTTCTCACCATCGAATCAGCGCACTCCCCCAGGTGAACCCGCTGCCAAATGCGGCAAGGCATACCAGATCCCCTTTCTTCACCTTGCCTGCTTCCCATGCTTCGCAGAGCGCGATAGGTACCGAAGCAGCTGTGGTATTGCCATATTTTTGAATGTTGTTCCACACTTGATCGTCGCGAAGACGGAGTGAACGCTGCACCATCTGGCTAATGCGGAGGTTAGCCTGGTGTGGAATGAGGATCGAAATATCGGTGGATTCAAGTCCCACTTCATTCAAGGCTTCCATGATAACTTCGGGGAATTTTTGAATCGCGAGTTTGAAGACGAACTGGCCTTCCATATTTGGAAAAAGGAGGCCATCTTCTACCATTTTTGGGGTAATAAATATCTCCCCGTAAGTGTCCGGCGGCGGGTAGCCGTGGTCGGTGGTGTCGCCCAGTCTTTTTTGGTGGTAGCCGCCGTGCGCGCCCGGGTTTGTAAAGGCAAGTTTTTCGGCATAGGTGCCATCAGAATGCAGTTTGGTGGTCAGGATTCCCTGGTTTTCGTCGTCTGTTGGTTGGATGATGGCCGCGCCCGCGCCGTCGCCAAAAATGACGGTCACATTGCGCCCGCGTGTGCTAAAGTCGAGACCCATTGAGTGCATTTCAGCACCCACCACCAGCACATTTTTGTACATCCCGGTTTTTACAAACTGGTCTGCAATACTAAGGGCATACAAGAACCCGCTGCATTGGTTGCGAATATCAAGCGCGCCTACTTCTTTATGGGTAATGCCAAGTTCGCGTTGGAGCAACACACCGCAACCGGGGAAATAATAATCGGGGCTAAGGGTGGCAAATATGATGAAATCAATATCCTCTGGCTGTATGCCGGCTCGTTCGCATGCTACTAAGGTGGCTTTTGAACCCATGCTGGAGGTGGTTTCCTCGTGTTTTTTGCCATATCGGCGGGTTTGGATACCTGTGCGTTCCTGTACCCACTCATCGGTGGTGTCCATTACCTGGGCGAGGTCGTTGTTCGTGACGATTCTTTCGGGGAGGTAGGAGCCGATTCCGGCGATTTTGCTGCGCTTCATGCGAAGAAGAGAAAGATTTAAGGACTGAAATGTCGAGCAAATTACGGCCAAATCATGCAAAGATTCCTGTGAAATTTTCGGTTTAAGCTCGTTTTGAGTTTACGATCCAAACCCCTGCGATGGTGACAGCCATGCCTACAAGCTCCCATAAGGTTAGCCTTTCGCCCAATAAAGCCCAGCCGAGCAAGATTGCCACCACTGGGTTGATGTAGGTATAAAGCGAAGAAATTGTGGCACTCAAGTGCTTGAGTACAAACATGTATAGCGTGAACGCCAATGCGGAACCTATTACCGTTAGATAAGCAACCGAAATCCACCCTTGTGTGGTGTGATTGATATGATGGTTTGGGTCGAAAAACAAACTCAATACGAAACCACCCAGACCGCCTGCTGTAATCTGCAGACCGGCGTTGAGCAGGGGCGACACACTATGGGAGTTCCATTGCTTAGCCATGACAGTACCCAACGACCACGTTATACAAGAAGCGAAACAGCCCGCGATGCCCCAACGATACTCTGGGCGGATGAAATCCTGCCAGCCTTCTCTGAAAATAAGTGCCAGGCCCCCAAAGCCCAAAAGAACTCCCAGTACCATGCGTCCGTGGATGCGCTCTTTGTCATGCCATGCCAGCGAAAACAGTACGACCAACACAGGCGTGAGCGACCCGATGATGGCAGCCAAACCCGAGGATACATATTGCATCCCCCACGTGATGAAGCCATTGCCGCCTGTAATGGTGGCAAGCCCTGTAAGTGCCTGAAGCCCGATATACCGCCATTGGGGCATTTGAAATTTTCCGGAGCCAAAGGCCAAAATCAAGAGCAAAAGCCCGGCAGCTGTTTGGCGTATGCCTACCAACAGAAAAGGGGGGAAATCAAGGATGGCGTACTTGATAGCAGTATAGGTGGTACCCCAAATAATACAAATTAGGGCAAGAGAAAGATAAGCGCGGCGCGTGGCGGACATAGCCTCAAAGGTAGCGGCTTGCAGTAAACCTTTAGGGCCTTTTGTGGCTCAACTTTATTTTTGTTCTGTTTGATGGAACCTTTTAGGCCTCTTTTGGAATTTTATTTGATGTTCGTCGAAAAAAGAGGGAAACGACGGAAACGATTCGCCTCAAAAACGTTTCCGCGATTACCTTTGTGCCATGTTTACAGAACAGCAGGAAAAATGGTTGAAAAGGGTGGAAGAGTTGTTTTTCAAACTCGGCATCAAAAGCATCACGATGGACGACGTGGCGCGTGAGCTCGGCATTTCCAAAAAAACACTTTACGCGTTTGTAGAAAGCAAAGATGATTTAGTGAGCAAGGTCATGGATCTGCACATCGCACATCAGTGCAAAGAAGACCAAGCGCTCCACGCCGAAGCCACAGACGCCGTAGATGAAATGGTGCGCGTGATCAAGCAGATCATGGCAGATCTGGGTCAAATGAAGCCAAATGTCGTGCATGAAATGCAAAAATATCATCGCCACGTCTGGGAACGAATCAATGACTTTCAGCAATCCTATATTCTCAACATGGTTCGCGAAAACATTGAATGGGGTCGGCGAGACGGGCTATATAGACTTGATTTTGAATTAGAAACAGTAGCTCGATTTTACATAGCAGGTGCGATGGCCATTTTTGACGAAAGGTATTTCCCCAAACCTCCATACACCTTTGATGGTTTATTCAAAGAATTCATTGTCAATTATTTGCATAGTATTGTTTCGGAAAAAGGATTGAGCATTTTGAAAGAAAAACTACGCGTCGATACAAATTTCTGAATGCTCCATTTGCCCGGAACTTATCAATTAATCAATTCGCTGAACGCGAACCCGGCATTCCGTTTCGCGTGACAAATCAACATAATCATGTTCAAACAAATGGCACAAAAACTACTCCTTGTCGCGGCCCTGATTGCTTTCGGCAGATTTGCTCAGGCACAGGGCAGCCAATCTATGAGCCTAAGCGATTGCATACAGTACGCGTTGGAAAACCACCCGGATATCAAAACGGCACAACTTCAAATCAAAGATGCTGATTGGCGCGTCAAAGAAAACTTCGCCACCGGTCTACCGCAATTGTCAGCAGGGGCTACATATTCGGGTTTCATTCAGCGAGGCGGGTTGCCGAGCAGTGCCCTCGGTTTTGGGAGCAGCGGGCCGGTGGATTTGACTGGTTCATTGCCCAATTTCAATCAGGCTCAAATCACCGACCTCAACGGGGTGTTTGGAAACATGTTTGCGTCCGATCCAGATTCCAAGGTTTTTTTCAACCCCGTCCACAGTGTTTCGGGCAATGTTTCGCTCAATCAACTGGTTTTCAACAATTCTTACCTCGTTGGCCTGCGCGCTGCGCGTTACTACCGCCAATATGTGGACAACCAGTTGGCCGTAACCCGACAAACAATACGCAACCGCGTAACGGATGCTTATCTGCCGGCCCTCCTGATTTCTGATAATCTTTCCATTTTGGACAAGAACATCGGCAACCTCGAAAAACTTTTCTCCGATACAAAAGCCATCAACCAGGCAGGCTTCGCGGAACAACTGGACGTGGACAGGCTTGATCTCTCGCTTTCCAACCTGCGCAGTGAACGCGGCAGCCTTGCCCGCCAGCGCGAGATTGTGGTAAACGCCCTGAAGTTCAACATGGGAATGCCTATTGCCAACGAACTCAGCCTTTCCGACAATACTGGCCTTCTGCTCGCTGCTGCGGGCGAAGTGGATTTGGCTTCTCCTCCCGATTTTATGGCTCGCCCGGAATACTTGCTCCTGCTCAAAGGCCGTGACCTGAGCAACGTTCAAGTGGATCTGTACCGTAAGCCTTGGATGCCCACAGTAGCGGGTTTTGTACAATGGCAACCGAGCTACCAAGGCGGTTTTGGGGCAAAAGATGCAGAGGGTTTTGATAAGTGGTTTTACATTTCTTCGGCAGTTGCCGGCCTTTCAGTAAACATTCCAATTTACGACGGTGGTGGTACAAACGCGAAACGTGAACGCGCCCTGATTTCTGCACAAACGGTTGAAATACAAAAGGGTATGCTGGAAAATGCCATCTCTCTTGAACTTGACGGCGCCCGCAAACAATTCCTCAACGCCCAGGAGCGCGTAGCCAACCAGGAGAAAAACCTTGCCCTTGCACAACGCATTTACGACACAACGCAGACCAAATATAAGGCAGGCGTGGGCAGCAGTTTTGAAATCACGCAGTCTGAATCGGGGCTTTATACCGCACAACAAGGGCTTTTGCAAGCGCAATTTGACTTGCTGACTGCTAAAGTGGCCATTAAAAAAGCAATGGGGCAGTGAACGTACCCCGGAACGCTGTTCCGGTGCAGTATACCGGAACGCTGTTCCGGTGCAGTATACCGGAACGGAGTTCCGGTGAATTAATTCCGGAACAGCGTTCCGGCCTACAACACACAAAAAATTGATTTTCAACATGATAAATAAGCACCTCTTCCAATTTTCTTCCATCGCCCTGATGATTGCCCTCCTCGCAGCTTGTGGCGGCGGCGGTTCCAAAGACCCTGCTGCTGAACTTGCAGCCCTGAAAGACCAAAAAGCCAAGATAGATGTCCAAATATCCGAGCTTGAAAAACAAGCGAACGCCGCAAACCCGGCTTTAAAAAGGGTACGGACAGTAGGCCTCACAGAAATAAATACCGCCCCTTTCCGCCATTACATAGACCTGCAAGGCAAAGTAGATGCTGACGAGAGTGTAATGGCTACTGCTAAAATGCCCGGTTCTCTCAAGCGTGTGCTGGTGAAAAATGGCGACAACGTGCGTCAGGGTCAGCTCATTGCCGAAGTGGATGATGCCGTGATGCTCAAAAGCCTCGCCGAACTCGAAGGCCAACTCGCGACAGCGACCGACATATTCAACCGCCAAAAGGGTCTTTGGGACCAAAAAATTGGTACTGAAGTCTCGTACATCCAAGCCAAAAACGCGAAGGAAAGTGTAGAACGGAGTATATCCACCATCAAAGAGCAGTGGAGCATGACCAAAATATACGCCCCTCAAAGTGGCACGGTAGATATGGTAATGCTAAAGCAAGGTCAGGCCATTGCACCGGGTGTTCCGCTATGCAATATCCTGAATATGAGCAACTTGAAAGTAAAAGGTGAAGTGACTGAAGCATACGCCGCTAAGGTTCGTAAGGGCGACCAGGTGCAGGTGTTTTTCCCTGACTTGAACAAGGAAATAACGACCCGAGTCACATATGTCAGTAAAAGCATCAACCCGACCACACGCACATTCACTGTGGAATGCGCCTTGCCTGGCGGTGGTTACAGTGCGAATCAGATCGCTGTGATGAAAATTGTGGATTATCAAAGCGCAAACGCTGTTTCAATCCCAGTCAACCTCATTCAGACTGCCGAGGATGGTGACTTTGTGTTGATAGCCGAAAAAACTGGAGAGAAACTAGCCACAGCTAAAAAGGTGACGGTGAAACAAGGCCAGAATTACAACGGACAGGTAGAAATTCTGAGCGGCTTGAAAAAGGGAGATTGGGTGATTTCTACCGGGTTTCAGGATGTGAATAATGGGGAGGTAGTTGCTTATTAAGCATGTGCCCTAAATTTATCTTCTAAGGTTTTAAACCCTTCCAATGAAGGTTGAAGCACTTCCAAATCTTCACGGGTTAGTTGGCCTAAACGATTTGCCAAGCGGGACAGATTGTAGTTTGCCATATCGAAATAAGCGGTCAATGCAAATACCCGCTCTTTGTCAGATGCAAGGGATGCCAGAAATGGTCGCCATTGTTCATTATCCAATGCTTCAATTTGTTCTGGTTCAACGGTATTGAAAAGATGAAGCAGTTCTGCAAGTCGTTTGTGATTTTCTTGTGTCATGGCAAAAAACGTTCTTTAAGTATTTTATTTATGAAAATGATTTTGTCCAGAGCGAGGTTTCGCATTTCTTCTAAAGATCGAATTCCGCGTTCTTCAATCAATATCTTTTCATAAATGACACTGTATTCAAGGACTTTGTATTGCTGGATTTTTAGTATTTCGAGGTCTCGCTTGGAGAGGTGTTTCAAGTAGTCAAATTCTTCCATTTAGGTTTTGATTTGGTTTGGCTTTGCAAATATAGAAGTTCAATGCCAAAATTCAAAGCAAAACTCCCCCAATCCTTCTCTCCCAAATAACAAAACATCAGATACTTCCCTCCTTCGCTAAGGCTTCGGCGGGTAAAAATCAACAATATCATGAAAGAATTCAAACCCACCAGTTGGTCTATTGACAACCGCGCCTCGATTTTTATAATCACAGTGCTCATAACACTGGCAGGCATCATGTCGTACAATGCCCTGCCAAAAGAGCAGTTTCCCGACGTGGTGGTGCCCACAATCTTCGTCTCTACCATTTACCCTGGCGCCAGCCCGAGTGATATGGAGCAACTCGTCACCAAGCCCATTGAAAAACAGTTGAAGGGCATCAGTGGCGTGAAAAAAGTCATGTCCAATTCGGTACAGGATTTCTCCAGCATTATCGTGGAATTTAATACCAGCCTTGATGTACCGCTCTGCAAACAAAAGGTGAAAGACGCGGTAGACAAAGCCGCCCGCGATCTTCCGACCGACCTGTTGGAAGACCCCACTATCTCAGAATTCGACATTTCCGAAATCCCGATCATGAACGTCAACATCGCGGGCGATTTCAGCCTCGATAAGTTGAAAGATTATGCCGACGATTTGCAAGACCGCATCGAAGAAATGCGCGAAATCACCCGCGTAGATCTCGTGGGTGCACTTGAAAAAGAAGTGCAGGTAGATGTTGACAAGTATAAAATGGCCGCAGCCAGCCTTACTTTCCGGGACATTGAGAATGCTTTGGCATTCGAGAACATGACCATTTCCGCAGGTAACGTAGACATTGGCGGCATGACCCGCTCTGTGTCTATCAGGGGCGATTTTAAGGATGTGGAGCAAATAAAAAATATCATCATTGCTTCCCAGTCCGGAGCAATGCTGTATTTGAAAGACATCGCTGATGTGCGCATGGGGCACAAGGAACAGGAGAGTTTTAGCCGCCTCAACGCACGCAATGTGATCTCGCTCAACGTAATTAAACGTACTGGTGAAAACCTGATTGACGCCTCTGACAAAATCAAAAAGGTAGTAGACGAGATGAAGGCCAATAAGTTTCCGGCCAATTTGGAAGTGAGCATCACGGGCGACCAAAGCCGCGCCACACGCACTACGCTGCACGACCTGATCAATACCATCATTATCGGCTTCATCCTGGTCACATTTGTATTGATGTTTTTCATGGGTGCTACTGATGCTCTTTTCGTCGCCATGTCGGTGCCGCTTTCTATGTGTATTGCTTTCATGCTGCTGCCTAGTGTTGGCTTCACATTGAATATGATTGTGCTGTTCGCTTTTTTGCTCGCATTAGGAATCGTAGTGGACGACGCGATCGTGGTGGTCGAAAACACACACCGCATATACCACGAGGATAAAAAGCTGACCATTATTCAGGCCGCCAAAAAAGCAACTGGAGAGGTATTCTTGCCCGTACTTACAGGGACAGTCACTACGCTCGCGCCATTTATACCACTCGTTTTTTGGGGGGGTATCTTTGGTAAATTCATGCACTTTCTTCCGGTTACTGTCATCATCACACTGACCGCTTCGTTGGTGGTGGCATACATCGTCAACCCTGTATTTGCGGTGTGGTTTATGGGCGATGCGAAACGGGAAGGCACAGAATTGCCGCCTGCTAAAAAGCGCCGCCGCACAATTTTTGGCTATGCGCTCTTTGCACTGTCTACTATTTATTTCTATGCGAACGGCAACTATTTCATGGGCAATTTGCTGGTTTTCATTGGCTTGTTTGTTGCATTCTACCGATTTGTATTGTCAAAATCGGTGCGCTGGTTCCAAGCAAAAGGATGGCCCGCAGCTCAACGTGGCTACGCAGGGTTCCTCAATTTTGCCCTCAACCGCCCCTGGATAATGATGGCCAGCGTGGTATCGCTGCTCTTCTTTTCCATCGTGTTCTTTGCTATGGGCAAACGCAACATTGTGCTGTTCCCAAAGGCCGACCCAAATTTCATCTATGTTTACCTAACCCTCCCGGTGGGTACCGACGTGAATACTACCGACTCGCTTACACGTATCATGGAGCGCAAGGTTGTAGAGGTTGTTGGAGAAAATAACCCTATTGTAGAATCCATTATCTCAAATGTGGCGCTCGGTGCATCTGAAGATCAATTTGACCGTACGGCCACCTCCAACAAAGGCAAGGTTGGCGTAGCCTTTGTCGAATACGGCAACCGCAATGGAGTGAGCACCAAGGATTATATGGACAAGATCCGCGAGGCCACGAAGGGCGTTATTCCCGGCGCGGAAATCGTGGTGGATCAGGAGGCTGGCGGGCCACCTTCACCCAAGCCAATTTCGGTAGAGATTCGGGGGGACAATTTCAAAAAACTTATCGCGGTATCGTCTGCGGTGAAACGGCACCTCGACTCGCTCAACATTCCAGGCGTAGAGGAATTGCGTAGTGATATGATCGTGTCTAAACCCGAAATAAACATTCAGATTGACCGCGACCGTGCGAACCGAGAGGGCATTTCCACAGCGCAGATCGGCACTGAATTCCGCACAGCTATTTTGGGCAAAGAAGCCACAAAATTCAAGGATGGTGAAGATGAAATCCCCGTCGTTGTACGGCTTCGCCCTGAGCAGCGTGAAAACATCAACGCGGTTGAAAACCTAAATATCACGTTCAGAGACATGAACATGGGCGGTGTGCTGCGTTCTGTGCCAATGGCTTCCCTGGCTGATGTGAAATACTCCACAACATATGGTGGCATCCGTCGGCTGGACCAGTCGCGTATCGTCACGATTTCTTCAAACATCACCTCTGAATATCAACCAAGCCAAACCGACGTGGTAAACGCCGTGAAAGCTGCCGTAGCAGTATGGCCTCCAACAGAAGGGGTGACAGTAGGTTTTGCTGGTGAAGACGCTGAATTTTTGGATGCCGCTTCGTTCCTCGGCAACTCACTCTTGATTTCAATTTTCATCATCCTCATCATCTTGATGGTGCAGTTCAATTCCATTGGTAAAACGCTGATTATCATGTCAGAAGTGATTTTCAGTATCATTGGCGTATTGCTCGGGATGGCGATTTTCAAGATGGATTTCTCGGTTATCATGGCGGGTGTTGGCATCGTCGCATTGGCGGGTATAGTGGTGCGAAACGGCATTTTGCTTGTGGAATACACCGATATTCTGCGCGAACGAGGGTCGCAAGTGCGGGAAGCTATTGTGGAAGCGGGTCGTATCCGAATGACCCCTGTTTTGCTTACGGCTACGGCTGCTATCCTCGGCCTGGTTCCTTTGGCAATTGGTTTCAACATTGATTTCTACAGCCTTTTTGCCACCGGCGACCCCAAAATTTACCTTGGAGGCGACTCTGTGGCCTTTTGGGGGCCGCTTTCCTGGACGATCATTTTTGGGCTAAGCTTCGCTACATTTATCACGCTGATCATTTTGCCCGTGATGTATCTGCTGGGCTGGAAGGTGAAAAATTGGTGGGAGCGCAAAGCATAGCGAGCCCTGTTCCGGCGAACTTGAACAGCGCGTCATGGAGGAATCCGAAGCGCGCTGTTTTTGTTTCCCCGTATATTTCGCCTTGTTGTAAAAAAGCCCAACTTTGTATTCCCGTCGAAAGACTTGTTTTTACGTGTAAAGAGTAGGGTTTACGACGGTTTTTAGGGCAAATTTCAATTTTATGAGTACCATAGAATTAAGACATTCTATCAGCAGCTTGCTGGAACAAACCGACGATGCAGCATTGATGCAAAGCATCCTTATTTTGTTGCGTAAATCGCTCACACTGCCAGCGCCTGGCATAGCTGCCTTCGAAGCCGATGGTACTCCGATTACGGTAGACGAATTAGTGGCGAGTATACTGGAAGGCAGCCGAGAGGTGCGGGCCGGAAAAAAAATCGCGTTAGCTGATTTGAAAAAAGAACTTCTTGCCGAGTGATACGGAAGGGCGCTTACGAAATCTTCTACGAATTTACGGGCTACGATATCTATATTTATAGGATTGTGCATTCCAAGCGTGATTTGGCCCGGCTATTTCAGCGGTTCCAACCTTAAAATCCTCATTCGCCTAGCGCACTCATTTATTCGAGAAATTAACTGGCCGCACTACCTTCGCCCACTTTTCTAACTAAATCCCCGCCCAAAAACAGCCCAATTTTCATGCAACTCGACAGTTTTGAAGTCATCGGCGGCCAAACGCTCAAAGGCGAACTCCAGCCACAAGGCGCAAAAAATGAAGCCCTGCAAATCATTAGCGCGGTGCTGCTCACGGACGAACCCGTCACAATCTCGAACGTGCCGGACATTCTCGACGTAAATAAACTCATTGAATTGTTGCGCGGATTTGGCGTGACCATAGAACGGCTCGCACCCGACACATACCGTTTTTGTGCGGGAACAATTGACATTGGCTATTTGCGCTCAAAGGAATTTCTGAAAGATGCCGGGCGGCTGCGCGGTTCAGTGATGCTGATTGGCCCTTTACTCACTCGATTTGGCCGCGCTACCTTGCCCAAACCCGGGGGCGATAAAATTGGTCGTCGGCGCTTGGATACCCACTTCCTTGGTTTTCAGAAACTGGGCGCGGAATTCAAATACGACGATGAAAAGGACATTTACTATGTGGAGCAACCCAAAAATGGCCTCCAGGGCGCCTACCTTCACATGGACGAAATATCCGTGACGGGCACAGCCAATGTAGTCATGGCAGCGGTGCTGGCCAAAGGCAAAACCACGATTTACAACGCCGCTTGTGAGCCTTATGTACAGCAATTATGTCGCATGCTCCAGCGTATGGGCGCTAAAATAGAGGGACTTGGCTCGAACCTTTTGCACATTGAAGGCGTAGAAAGTCTCGGTGGCACAGAGCACCGTTGCCTGCCCGACATGATTGAAATTGGTTCCTTCATTGGTCTGGCTGCCATGACGCAAAGCGAAATTACGATCAAAAACGCCGGCGTGGAACATCTGGGCATCATTCCCCACACATTCGAGCGATTAGGAATTCAGATAGAGGTAAAAGGCGACGATCTGCACATGCCCGCTCAAGAACATTACGAAATTCAAACCTTTATAGATGGTTCGATTTTGACCATTTACGATGCGCCCTGGCCTGGATTTACGCCAGATTTGATGTCTATAGTGCTGGTAGTTGCCACGCAGGCGCGCGGATCAGTATTGGTACATCAGAAGATGTTTGAGAGCCGACTCTTCTTCACGGATAAACTGATTGATATGGGCGCGCAGATCATTCTTTGCGACCCTCACCGCGCCACAGTGATTGGGCTTGACCGTAAATACCCGCTTCGTGGCATTGAAATGACCTCACCAGATATCCGTGCCGGACAGGCTCTGCTCATCGCTGCACTTTCGGCCAAAGGCAAGAGTGTGATTCACAATGTCCACCAGATTGACCGGGGGTATCAGCACATTGATACGAGACTGAATGCGATTGGGGCGAAGATTAAGCGAGTGTAGCCTGGCTTTTTTCTGTGGATAAAATAGCGTTTAAGCGCTTTCGTCAAACTCTATTTTGTCTGAGCTATCTATTCTATTCATAGGTTTTTCTATAGGCAAAGTAAAATAAAAGGAAGAGCCCTCGCCCTCGATACTTTCAACCCATATTTCGCCATCATTTTTTTCTAAGAAGCCTTTTACCAACAACAATCCTATCCCGGCTCCTTTGTTTTCTTTTCTTGCTGTGGAAAGTGTTTTTATTTGTGGTGCAAAAAGGTTTTTCTGTATTTCTTCAGACATCCCCATTCCAGTATCCTTTATTTGAATAATGATTCTATTTTCTTTCTTTTTTGCAGAAACAGTTATTGCTCCTCCTTTCTGGGTATGTTTTATAGCATTAGAAACAATATTTTGAATGATTGAAAGCAACATTTTACCATCTGCAAATACTTTAGTGTTTTCTTCAATTTCATGATGAAGATTAATTGCATTGATATAAGCGGTTTCATTCAAAGTATCAAAAACCTTCTCTACATATTGAATTAATTCAATTATGGAAGGCGAAAAAACCTCAGAAGCGTATTTTATTCTTGCCCACTCTACCAGATGATCCAACATACCTAATTCATCCGTGGTTGATTTATAAATCAAATCAAGCATTTCCTGCACAGCGATCGGTTCCAGTTTGTGGAAATTTATTTTTAGATATTTAGCTGTTCCAATAATAGCGGAAAGGGGACTTCTTAAATCGTGTGAAAGTATAGCAAGCACACTTTCTTTATGTGTGTTAAGGTCCTCTAATTCTTTTACATATTTTTTTATAGCATCTTCAGATTTTTTCCTGTCGGTTAAGTCTCGTAAAATCTTAACATACCCCAACATTTCTCCATCTAATCCGATGAGTGGAAAAACCAACCCATAAGCATAAAACAGGCTCTTGTCTTTGGCAATATGCCATCTGTTATCTGTTGCTCTGCCTTCTTTTAAAGCAGTGTCAATTTCATTTTTCGGGATTCCGTTTATTTTATCTTCGTCCGTAAATATAAGGTCAAAATGTTTTCCTATAACTTCATCAGTTTCGTAACCAAATATTTTTATTGAGCCAGCACTCCAGCTGTTAATTACAAACTCATTGTCCAATGTAAAAATTGAATAATCCTGTAAGCTGTCAATTACTTGGCTATAAAATTCGGCACTAGGTATATATTTACTTTTTAGGATTTTTGAATTTTCTTCCATCGAATCGGTTTTATTAAATATATTTCAGAAGCGAAAGCGACAAAAATAATCTATTAAAATCAAACTGTAGGATAAAATATTTAAAAGCCATTTTGTTCATTCATATTTGTTGGATGCATGACTTTGCCAAAGTTTTGTCGGCGCATTGCGTTACCTATAATCGAATGGGAAATATCTACACCCTTAACAAGCCTCGAAACCCTCTGGCGGCATAGTATGATTCTGCACCATTGTGATATACGAAAACATGGTCGTAGCGGCGATCACAAAAAAGCGCGCCACCTAGTTTTCTTATCTCAGAAGGAGTTTTCACCCAGCTCGATGTTTTGGTATCGAAATTTCCAAGTTCCTGCAACTCCCGATATTGTTGTTCTGTCAAAATCTCAATGCCCATCTCAGCGGCCATCTCAGCCGCACTATCTTCTGGTTTATGTTCTTTCCTTGATTCCAGGGCTTCATGATCATAACAAACGCTTCTGCGCCCGTTTGGACTTTCCGCTGAACAATCATAAAAAATGTACTCGTGGGTGTGAATATCATAACCTATCACATCTGGTTCACCACCAGTACTTTCCATGGCATTGAGCGACCACAGTTTCTCTCCGTTAGATTCCAGCTTTACGCGCACGTCAGTCCATTCAAGGCCTTCGTGGCGACTCATGTTTTTGTCAAAGCGGGCTTTTAATACGCTGATTAGTTCTTCGCTTAGTTTTGGTGACAACTCCTTTTTGTTATCCATGGTCAGAACGAGTTATTTTGGTTTGCTTATGATGCCTTGGAATTAATTCCCATCAAAGTATTCTGTTCAACGAAAACCACTCCACAAATTATAATTATTTCTGCCAAAAAATAAGTCACTCCTAAAATAGTAAGGCTTGGATAATAATATATTACAAGACCCATTGTCAAACAACAATAAAGCAAATTAGCAATGCTGATTGTTCTTAGAAATGGCTGCCAATTGTCTTTTATAAGAAAAAAGCAAGTAATTGAATAAAGGCAAAAAACTATTGCTATGAGTGAAAGGTACGTCAATACAATAGGAGGCATTCCGAAGTATACGTTGTACGTTCTCAAAATTACAAACAAGAAAAAAGCAGTAACAAAAGCGCCTAAACCGTCAATCAAAAAAAGACTTTTAGGCTCTTTTATAAATCGTCTTATTATAGTAGAATTCATTGGGTAAGCAAATTTCCTTTTTTCGGTTAGCAGCTGTTCAGCGCTTCACTACGATTTACCGCCACGCTTAGAGCACAGCGGAGTGAGCGTATAGGCTTAACTATCCGGCGGAGTTGTGCTCCACCCGGCGAAAAATAAAACTCACGCCCGCCACCGCTCCAAATGCTTCTTCACCCCCTCCTTATTCTCCCGGTAAACTTTCGCGCCACGGGTAGCCGTGACAATACTGCACGGCACTTCCCGGGCCACCTCCCGTTGCGAACAGCCCCGGTCGAATGCCTCGAAAATGCGCCAGCGTTCGAGCATCATGGTGCGTTCGTGTTCAGTAAAAGTGAGGTGGAGCAGCTCGTTGAAATCGCTCTCGCTGAGCGAAGATTGAAATAGTGTGTATAACATGATACGGGAAGGCGAGAAATTATGGAATAAAAAGAAATGCGAATTTAAGGAGGTTTCTTTGGAATTCTTGATCAAATGTAACACCCCGCTATGACATGACAAAAAATGGAGCGGGGGGGGGGGGGGGGGGTGG
>JBJXGZ010000019.1:0-13680 GCA_046160625.1 Saprospiraceae bacterium | reverse complement strand
CAGACCTCGGAGGTTTTCAAAACCTCCGAGGTCTGCCGCTGGGTTTCTGCCGTCTAACCATACCTTCATTTCCGCAAAAAACTCAAATCCTCACCAATTTCCCACTCGACACCAGTTCGCCAACGCTGAGCCGATAAGTAAAAACACCTTTGCTTGGCAGCGCAAAAGCTGGAAGCAGCAGGGTTTGAAAGCCCTTATCCATTTCGTAGATTTCAGAAAATACCCGCCGAGCGTTCAGGTCAAACACTTCCAGTTGTGCGGGCGCAGCGTTTTCAAGCAACATTTCAAAAGTTGTTTCCGCTGCAAACGGGTTGGGGCGCGGCGGGAAGAATATCGCAGAAGCATGGGCATTTTCTCCAAAGTGGAGTAGTAGGGGATGCCGGTCTGGCGTGCTGTTAATATGGGAAGTATAGACTTCCGGGCGCAGGCTTTCGGAATTTAAGAACAGGCCTTGCGAGATTTTACCAGCTTGCACAGCTTTGATTTTCAAAGCAAAAACGGTGCTTTCTTCCTTATATAATGCACCATTGCCATCAGCCCAGAGTGCGCGTAATTCATGCCCACGCAGGGTAAAGTGATCGTTGTGCAATCCTTCCACGCCTAAAATCTGGAATTTGTCAGGGTCGGCTTCCAGCGCAAGCTGCCAGCCTTCCAGCATGGAGGATTCAGCCAAATGGAACCTTACCAAAGCTTCCTCCCCTGCCTCAAGCCAGCGCTCGTCAGCACGGAGAAGTACCGGAAGGGCGTCATATCGGTCGTCTGCTCCCGGCTCGCCAGTCAGCGAAGCCGAGCCGTTCACATCAGCATATTTGATTCCAACAAAATGGAAACCGCTAAACGTGAGGTCGTCCTGAAGATTGGTGAGCGTAATCTGATAAGTGTCCTTAAGGGCAGTTAAGTTGGAAATTTGCGAAGGATTTGCAACAGGACGCGTAAGCCGCCAAGCCGGCACGTCTGGAAACGAGTCGTAAATACCAAGAATTAGTTTGCGTATTTCCACAATGTCAAAGGTCGACACCGAATTACTCTCATTAACGTCGGCTGCTACCGTTTGATAGACGCTTGTGAAAGGCTCAATATCCAGAATATGCTTGGAAATAAGCACCAAATCATACGTCGTAACCCCTTCATGTGGACCCATGGGGCGTTCCGCACTTATAATAGCTTGATAGTCATTCCCGAATGGAATATGGTCTAGGTGCACAGTATAACATGAGTCTTCGATGTTTTGGCTTAAATTCGTCGACATTGGCTGGGCTGCACCCGGGAGCGTTTCAAACTGGGTTTTGAGTTTGAAATTGGAGAGTTTTTTGTTCGCCGAGCTTTTAGCACAACCATTGAAATACAGATCTGAGTCATTATTGCAGATGCACTCATTGCCGCTATCCTGTACGAGCACATAGTTGTTGCAAGCGTTGGAAAGGCCGTTGCCATCTTTCACCCATATCTCGATACTGTTAAACCCTTTCTCACAGGGGCCAAAAGTTAGGCTCGTTTGGGCCGGAAATCCTGACCCATCTCCTTGCTTCCGCATCCCGATTTGCAGTTGATTCGTTGGTGTACAATTGTCGGATATAGCAAGGATAAACTGCGTGGCATCAAAACTTATTTGGCAGATAGGCGCATCCAAACTTTGTGTCAAACCATTGAGACACAACAAATTGGGAGGCTGACAATCCTTAACCTGGAATAGATAAGTACACTGGGCAAGGTTTCCGCAATTGTCGTTTGCTTTCCAGGTTATCTTGTGTGTCCCTTTCGGAAATTGGCCTGAAACGGTATCGTTCGACGACTGGATATCCACAACGTTGTCGTTGTTAAGGTCAATTTTGTAAGAGTAATTGATGAATTGGCCAAGAATGCAGTTCGTAACGGCTTTTTCTACCATGAATACCTCACCTTGTGAACAGCTATTCTGTGTGAGACAAAAATTTTTGTCTGTACATGCAGTAATCCAGGAAATTTGCTGAGCAGCAAGCACATGGACAAATACTAGGGGGAGAAAAAGTAGATATCGATTCATGGATGAGATTGATTTTGAAAATTGCCAGCAAAAATAGTTCCAACAAGCCGTTTTTTTAATACCAAAATTTTGTTTAATCTTTTTTGCCGCAAAAGTTAAACAAAAAATCGCCTGATCGCGTTTACCGGCAAAGTTTGTTACATAATGGAAAACAGATGGCACGGATTAGAGATCATTAATACCAATTTCCTTGTCTAATCTGTTCATTCGTGTTCTTCTGCATAAATTCAACAACCTTGCAGTAAACCAACTTGCAGTAAAAAGAATAATATCCATCTTGAAAAAAGTCATAGTCATTGGTTCTGGTTTTTCGGGCTTGGCAGCAGCCTGCTGTTTAGCAGCTGAAGGATTTGAAGTCACCGTACTGGAAAAAAATGACTGCCCTGGTGGACGGGCGCGCCAATTTAAGGCAGAAGGTTTTGTGTTCGACATGGGCCCTTCCTGGTATTGGATGCCCGATGTATTTGAAAGATTTTTTGCGCTTTTTGGCAAAAAAACCTCCGACTACTACGAGCTACTTAGGCTCGACCCATCTTATCAGGTCTTTTTTGGTCAAAACGACCGTGTGGAAATCCCCGCTCAAATGGTAGAACTGGAAAATCTGTTTGAAAACATTGAGCCGGGCAGCGCAATTAACTTGCGGAAGTTTTTGGCAGAGGCCAAATACAAATACCAGGTAGGGATGGGCGAATTCGTACACAAGCCCAGCCATACCCTCTGGGAGTTTGCAGACTGGCGTGTGCTGTCAAGTCTTGTACGCTTACAGATGTTCACCCCCATGTCCCGTCATGTGCGCCAACTTTTCAAAAGCGAAAAGTTGGTTCAGTTGCTCGAATTTCCTGTGCTTTTCCTTGGAGCAACACCCCAAAAAACCCCCGCACTTTACAGCTTGATGAACTACGCCGACATGGCATTGGGCACATGGTATCCAATGGGCGGGATGTTCAAAATTGTGGAGGCGATGACTTCGCTAGCCCGCGAAATGGGTGTGCAGATCAAACTAAGTCAAGAAGTTGTGCAAATAGAAACCGCGAAGGGAAAGGCTACTGCGGCTTTTACTGCAGACGGCACACGGCACGTCGCCGATGCTTTTGTAGGAAGTGCTGATTACCACCACATCGAAACCAAATTGCTCAACTCCGAGCATCGAAACTACTCGGATCACTACTGGAAAAATCGTGAAATGGCGCCCTCCAGTTTACTTTGGTATGTAGGAGTTAACAAGCGCATAGAGGGTTTGCGCCACCATAACCTGTTTTTCGATGAGGATTTCGGTCTGCACTCAGAAGAAATTTACACCACACCAAAATGGCCGACCCGACCACTTTTTTATGCCAGTGCGCCCTCTGTCACTGACCACAGCGTTGCCCCTCCGGGTTGTGAGAACTTATTTTTGCTTATACCCGTTGCCCCGGGATTGGAAGACACGGCAAAAATCCGCGAACAGTATTTTGACGTAGTTATGGAACGGCTCGAGCGGCATACCGGGCAAAGCATTCGCCCACATATTGTCTATAAACGCTCTTACGCCCATGCCGATTTTGTGACCGACTATCACGCATTCAGGGGCAATGCCTACGGCCTGGCAAACACGTTATTGCAAACCGCTTTCCTCAAACCAAAAATGAAAAACCGCCAGCTCTCCAATCTTTGGTACACAGGACAATTAACTGTTCCTGGGCCAGGGGTGCCACCCTCACTTATCAGTGGAGAAGTGGTGGCGAGGGAGGTAAAAAAATGGGCAGTTGACAGCTAACAGTTTGCAGTGGAAGTTGTCAGTGTCGTGCCCGGGCTGAGTGCCAACTGCCAACTGCCAACTGCCAACTGCCAACTGCTACTACAACAATCGAATATGAATCATCTCCAACTTTTTCACCGTACCTGCGCCGACTGTAGCAGCCTCATCACGCGGCGTTACAGCACCTCGTTCTCCTTGGGAATCAGGTTGTTCTCCCGACGTTTCCGTGGACCGATTTACGGCATCTACGGCTTCGTGCGTTTTGCCGACGAAATCGTGGATACTTTCCATGATTACCCCAAAGCTCATCTTTTTGAGCGTTTTCGGCAGGACACCTGGCGTGCTATTGAAGAAGGCATCAGCCTCAACCCGGTGCTGCACTCATTCCAACATGTAGTCCGAAAATACGGCATTGAGCGCGCACTCATTGAGGCTTTCCTCGACAGTATGGAGATGGATTTGACGGAATCGAATTACGATCCGGAAGGTTACAACGAGTACATCTACGGGTCGGCAGAAGTGGTGGGCCTCATGTGCTTGCGGGTGTTTTGCGAAGGGAATGATGCGGAATATCAAAAACTGAAAGCGCCTGCCCGGCGACTTGGTGCGGCATTTCAAAAAATAAATTTCCTACGTGATATTAAAAGCGACCATGAAGAGCGCGGACGGGTCTATTTTCCAGGTGTGGATTTTAACCGTTTTTCACAGGAAGACAAGTGGCGGATCGAAGCCGATATAAAGCAAGATTTCGATGCAGCCTTAGAAGGCATTCGTATGTTGCCAAAAGGCGCACGGCTGGGAGTGTATCTGGCCTACAAATATTACACCCATCTTTTTCTCAAAATCAAAAGTGCACCGCCACAAAAGGTGGCGCAGGAGCGTTTTCGGCTTTCCAGTAAAAGGAAAGTTTATTTGTTGTGTAGCTCGGCATTAAGGCATCAGCTGGGTGTTTTGTGAAGATTGTCATTGAGCGAAAACCTTTCCATTTTTATAATTTGATCTTGTACAATACCTTTGGCCGCGCCCAGGCCAAGGGCACTTCTGATTTGCCTATGGGAGCATTTTGGGGATATCAAAACAACAAACATGAAAGAATTGCTAAAAAGCATTGTAAGGCCTTTCTATAAGCCATTCATAGAAAAAAGGGAGGAGAACCTGTTTAGAAAACGCCTATTGCTACATAAAGATAAACCGCTGAAAATCGTGGTGGGAAGCTCCGGAATATTTGAGGAAGGATGGATACCAAGCGAGGCACACTTTTTAGATCTCCTGGAGGGAGACAGCTGGCTGAAATATTTCAAGGAAGGCGAAATTGAGTCCATATTGGCCGAGCACGTTTGGGAGCATCTGACCGAGGATCAAGGAAAAATAGCCGCAGCCACCTGCTTCCGGTTCCTCAAAAAAGGCGGTAGGCTGAGGGTCGCTGTTCCGGATGGTTTTCATGCCGATCAAAACTACATTGACTACGTTAAACCCGGAGGTTTTGGCGTTGGAGCGGACGACCATAAGGTGCTGTACAATCATAAAACCTTCAGCGCTATCTTTCAAGACCTTGGTTTCAAAGTGGAATTGTTGGAATGTTTTGATGAAAACAAAGCATTCCAAACGAACAATTGGGACACAAATGATGGCTTTATCCACCGTTCCATCCGATACGACCAAAGGAATGCTGACGGGCTTCCACATTATACCTCTTTGATATTGGATGCAATTAAGCCTTGATTACATCCGAAAAAATGGCCTACCGCAACGCTCCCATCCACCCCATCCTTCGCCTGATTTATGTCTGGCTCCGCCTAACCACTTGGCTTGGAATATCTATTTTTTACCGTCGCCGACTCGTGGTTGGACAGGAACATTTGCGCTTTGACGGCCCTGCAATTGTTGTCTCCAACCACCCCAGCACCTTGATGGATCCCCTCAATGTGGGTCTAAACATTCGGCAGGAGATGTTTTTTTTGGCCAACTATGGCCTGTTCAAAAACCCTGTAAGCAGTTGGATCCTCACCCGATTGTTCTGTATCCCGGTCAAACGAAAAGAAGATGTGGGAGCGGGCGAAGCCCGCGACAACGATGCGGCTTTTGAAGCATCTTTCCAGCACTTGGAAAAAAACGGCGTGCTATACATCGCAGCCGAGGGCGTAAGCTGGATGAACCGTTTTGTGCGCCCTTTTAAGACCGGCGCAGCCCGCATTGCCTTTGGTGCAGAACGTAGGAACAATTGGCAACTCGGTGTCAAAATCATTCCCGTCGGCTTGAGTTATGACGCACCCCGGCTATTTCGGAGCAGGGTCACTGTAGAGTACGGTTCGCCGATTGACCCCCGCACTTGGGCCGAAGCCGACTCGAACGACCACGAAAAAGCCGTGGATGATTTTACTGCCGAAATCCGAAGCCGAGTCAGTGCGCTCACACTCGACTCCGGCAGCGAGGCAGGGGATGTATTTGTGGACCAGGCGGAAATCATGGTTCGTAATACCTCCAATGGTTATAGCGAGCGCGAAGATTATTTGTTCCTGAAAAAATTTTTGGCAAAAAATCTGAACAACGAAGGACTAAAAGCCAGGTTCGTGGCCTATTTCAACGCGCTCAAAAAAGCTGGGCTGACAGATGCCGGGGTACATTTCCAATCCGGCAACCCTAAAAACTATCCGATTTTCCAAGATACCAAATTCATGTTCCCTTTTTTCCTGCCGTTTTTTTTGGTCGGCTATGGCTTTTGGTTTTTGCCCTGCTGGTTGCCCTGGTTGCTTTGCAAACGCCTGAACCTTTACCCCGGTTACGACAGCAATATAAAGATGCTGGCGGGGCTTTTTACATTCCCGCTTGCGTTGTGGGGCGGCTGGGAACTGGGTTTTTGGCTTTGGGGAAGTAGTCTTTGGGCTTGGACGACATTGGCGGTACTCGTTTTGTGTGGTTACCTTGCCGACACTTTTTTAGATGATGCCCGCCAATGGCAAGAATGGAGGGCCGCCCGTCTTTTTCAAAAACAAAACCTTTCTGCATGGAAAAAAATCTGTGTTAAGCGGGACCAGATTTTAAAGGAAATGTTTGTCGGCCATGATCGGGCACGTTTGTGGCGTTCCAAAGAAGAAATCCGTGGGGATAGTTTTTATTGATGAAATCTCTTCAGGCTGGCAGGACATTGACCTTTATAGTACCAAAACTTTATAGCCACATGCCATCACTCGAGCAACTCCGTGCGGATACCCCCGGCTGCGAACATCTTAATCACCTAAACAACGCCGGAGCAAGCCTTCAACCCTCGCCTGTACTTGCCGCGGTGCATCGCCATCTCGAACTTGAATCCCAAATGGGCGGCTACGAAGCTGCCGATGCCATGGCTGCGGCTATCGCCGGGTTTTATGGAGCGGTTGCGCAATTGCTTCATTCGCAACTTCGAAACATTGCTTTCGCAGGCAGCGCAACCGATGCTTATAGCAAAGCCCTAAGTTCTATACCCTGGCGTGCAGGAGATGTAATCCTTACCACCGAGAATGATTATTCTTCTAATCAAATCGCCTTCCTGTCGCTTCAAAAACGCCTCGGCGTTCGACTTCTGCGCGCTCGCGACCTGCCTGCTGGCGGCGTTGATGTGGATGATTTTGAACGATTGATGCGGCAACACCATCCTGTATTGGCTGCTGTAACCCATGTGCCGACCAATAGTGGCCTGGTACAACCCGTGGAAGCAATTGGAAAAATTTGCCGGGAACAAGGCGTCTGGTATCTTGTAGATGCCTGTCAATCAGCAGGTCAAATGGATTTGAACGTGGAGCGCATCGGCTGCGATTTCCTGACCGCTACAATGCGCAAATACCTGCGCGGGCCACGGGGAGCAGGCTTTTTATTTGCATCAGATCGGGTATTGGATGCCGGGCTGGAACTGCTCCTGCCAGATATGCGCAGCGCAGATTGGACAGGAAGGGATCTCTATGAAACGGCACCTTCCGCCCGCCGTTTTGAATATTGGGAAATGCCCATCGCGCTGCTACTCGGCAGCAAAATCGCAGTAGATTATGCCCTCGAAGTGGGTCTGGACTTTGCAGAAACCCGCATCAATCACTTGGCGGGGTTGGCTCGTCAACTACTTTCCGAACTTCCAGGTGTTCGGGTTTTGGATGAAGGAACGCATTTGTGCGGGATCGTCACGGCCCATTCAAATGATTGGGAATCAAAGACTTTGATGGAAAAACTGCAAGCCGCGAACATCAATTGCCGTATCGCACCGCGCGTGGCTGCGCAAATTGATTTTTCAAGAAAAGGGGTGGAATGGGCATTGCGGGTGTCGCCGCATTATTACAATACAGAGGAGGAGATTGAGCAATTGGCGAGGGTGTTAAGGTTGTGTCGTAGTGGCGTTGTGTGAAACAATTTTGCACCCTTATTGCTTTCCATTCTCCCCATACAACCACTCCAAAGTATTTTTATAAAACACCCGTTCTAAAGTCCCTTCAGGCAATCCCATTTCTTCAATAAATTTCCCAATTTCCAGATCTCCCAAGGGGAACGGGTAGTCCGTACCAAGGCAAATTTTTTCATCTCCCACTACTTCTAAAATATAGCGGAGCAATTGCGGATCGTGGGTAGCCGAGTCGTACCAAAACCTCCGGAGATATGCGCGCGGCGAAACGGGGTTGTCTACCGCTACCAAATCAGGGCGACAATTGAAACCGTGCTCAATGCGCCCGATGGTGGGCACAAATGAACCACCCGAATGTGCCAGGCAAACCCGCAACCTAGGCAAACGCTCCATCACCCCGCCAAAAATGAGCGAACAAGCCGCCCGGCTGGTTTCGGCAGGCATCCCTACAAGCCAGGGAAGCCAGTATTTGCGCATTTCCCCCTCACCCATCATCTCCCAAGGGTGAACGAAAACAGCCATGTTTAGTGCTTGGCAAGCCTCGAAAATGGGGAAGAACTGAGCTTCGCTCAGGTTTTTTTGGTTCACGTTGGAGCCAATCTGCACCCCGGGAAACCCGAGGCCGTGTAGTCGCTCTAATTCCTTGATAGCCAGGTCGGTATCTTGCATCGGTATCGTACCGAGTGCGATATAATGTTCTGGAAAATCGTCTACAACTCCCGCCAGATGGTCGTTGAGGAACATGGAGAGTTCGAGGCAGTCTGCTGGTTTTGCCCAATAACTGAACATCACGGGAATGGTACAAACCACCTGCACTGGAGTATGAAAATGTGCGTATTCTCCGATGCGCACCTGAGGATCCCAGCAATTGGAGGCGATCTCCCGGAAAAACGTGCCGCCTTTCATCATTCGCGCGAAGCCCGGGACATGGTGTTCCAGGTGAATAAATTCCCCATAGCCGAACTTTTCCGCAAAATTGGGCAGCCGTTCGGGCAGGAGGTGGGTGTGCATGTCTATCTTTTTCATCGGGGCAAGATACACACTTGTATTTCTTCGCTTTTGGACGACATCCCAGTATTGATTCCTTTAAGGATTGTTTCTCTTCAATACCTTTGGCGTTTCAAAAATGAAATTTTCATGAACAAACTCTTTTTTACACTCCTTTTCAGCCTTTTTGCGCTGAATATCTGTCAATCTCAATCCAACCATACATTTACGCTTTTGAGCAATTGGGACGATAATACACTGCCGATTGCTGCACCAGGCTGGCTTTCCCTCCAATATAGTGGTTGCTGGGGAATTGCTGTCAATGGACGCGAGTATGCTGTGCTGGGCGGGGCCGAACACGTGCTCTTTTTTGATGTAACGGAACCTACCACACCAAAATTGGTGGGCAAATTTCAAGGGACCGCCAATACCGTTTGGCGTGAATTCAAATCGTACAAAAATCGGGTTTACGCTGTATCGGATGGCGCTAACGAAGGCTTAATGATCTTTGACATGAGCCATGCAGTAGACACCATTGTGCGTACTTATTGGAGCAACTCCCTCTTTCAGGCCGCTCACACAATCACGCTTGATACCACGTCTGGACGCATATATTTGAACGGAGGCAGCGCAAGTCAGGGCATCATAGTATTGGACATCAGCCAAAACCCCGACCTGCCAACCTTTATCACCCACGCTGTTTTTCAGGGCGGACTCCTGCACGATTCCTATGTGCGCAATGACACCATTTATGCTTCTTCGGGTCATTCTGGCTATTACATCTACGACATGAAAAACCCGCTCAACCCGGTCTTGCTTGCACAAATCAATACGGGCGGTTATAACCATAATTCCTGGTTGAATACGGCGGGTACACACGCCTATTATACGGAGGAAATACCAGATGGCCAACCGATTCAAATCATTGATTTACAAAACCTTGCGTTGGGAGAAATTGAGACGGCCGGTTCATTTTTGGACAAATTTTCAGTGGAGGGCGGAGAACATACTGCCATCCCGCACAACGTGTACATCAGCGGCGATATCCTGTTTGATTCACAGTATGAAGACGGTTTGATAGCGTACGACATTTCCATTCCTACCCAACCCGTGCTATTGGCTCGTTATGATACGCACCCACAAAACATACAATACAATCAGTATCGTGGCAATTGGGGCAATTACCCTTGGCTACCTTCGGGCAACATCATCGCGGGGGATATGCAAAACGGCCTTTTCATGCTGAAACTCAACGATGGTTCGGTGGGTACAAAAGACCCTGAAAATCAACTTTCAGTACAGGTTTCCCCCAACCCTGCCCATGATTTGTTGAATATCAAACTGCAAACGAGTTCCCTTGGAATCTGGTCCTGGAAGCTCAGCAATGCAGCCGGTCAAATCTGCTCCAGAGCTGAAGAAACCGCTTCTGAAACTTCTCTTCAGATTGCCGGCTTGCCAAAGGGACTGTATTTTGTAGAAATTCGCGACGCTGAAGGAAAGGCTGCTGTGCGAAAGGTGATAGTGGATTAAGTGTGTTGGCGGTGTTGTTTTTCGGCTGGAGACCTCGGAGGTTTTCAAAACCTCCGAGGTCTCTAACCGAAAAACAATATCAGTTTATTTTCCAAACTGCTGCCTCAAAATACCCCAGCTTGTTCTGTAGAACCCGAGCACATGTGGAAACGCCTTTAATGCATTGATTTTGAATCGTTTGTGCAAATAATTTTGCATCAGAAAGAAACTAAACGCATAGCCGGCAAGCATTGCGTACGCTGCGCCAAAAAGGCCAAATTCTTTTATAAAAAGATAGCTTAACGCAAGGTTGAGCATTGCTGTGAAAAACGTGTAGGCGAAGTTTACGGCAGGTTTCCCGGTCGAGTCTAATACCGTCCCGAACTGAACGGCGAAAGGCATGAAAAGCCCAAAGAAAGCCGTCAGTCGTAGCACATTTGTAGATTCCATATACTGACTTCCCGCAAAAACTCGAATGATCGGTTCGGCAAATACAAGCACGAAAAGAACGAAGGGAAGTATCACTGCGAGCGTAGCTCCAACGCTGCGCTCATACAAATCTTTCACTCCGGAACTGCCTTCCAAGGCCATCTTTTCAGCACTTTTTGGAAACACCACAGCAGCAATGCTGAAAGCCGGGGCTTCTACCAATTGCGTCACCCGTGCAGCGGCATCGTACACAGCAAAGGCCGCCGGGCCTAACAATTGGCCGAGGGTCAACTTGTCGATGTTCTTGTAGAACATGGTGCTCAAATTGGTGCCCAGAACGAATTTGCCGTAGCTCAACAAGTTTAAAATCCATTGAAAATCAATCTTTTTTGTCAAAAACAAGAAAGGCCAGGAAAGTCGCCAAGCAACCAGAGCAGCCAGGCATGTTCCCATTAAAACGGCCGCGCTAAATTCCCCAAGCACCACTTCTCCTCCCGAAATCCAACATGCCAAGACCCATACGAAGGGTATTCCTCTGTAAAAAACGGAGGTCCAGAAAAGCCCCCGAAACTCAAAATTAGCTTGTTGGACAAAGTTGCTGTGCGTACAAAAGGCCATTAAAAAATTACTCAGGAAATACACTGGCAACATCTCGGCCAACAGCGGTACCTGATATTGCCGACAAATCCAGTCGGCACCAAGCCATAGAATCAGATTAGAGAGTATGGAGAAGGAAAGGTTGAGCAAAAGAGCTGCTGTGGCAATGTTGGCTTGTTCCTTTCTGTTGTCTTTTTGGGTAGCCAAGGCACGCACCAGGCCGTTTTGCAACAATCCGCTTCGCCCCATTTCAACAAAATAGGCCAGCAGAATAAAAATTCCCCAAGCGGCAAATGCATCTTTGCTCAAAAGCCGCAACAACAGCATAGCTGTGCCGAGGTTGAAGGCCATAGCAACCAGCTTTTCCAAAAGGGAGAACAGCCCTGATCGAACCCAATAGTTTTGCGCTGGAGTGGCGGCAGGTTTTTCCATGCAGCGTTTTATCCAATAAAAAACGGGGATGCGAAATCGCGTCCCCGTTTTTTTTATACAAATTATTTGCCAACGAAATTAATCGTAGCGGCGGTTGTGCTTTTTGCGCTTTCCTTTGAAGTGGTGGCCATCTTTGTCGCCATTGCCCGTTACAGGGCCTTTGCGGATCATGGCACAACGGAAACCAACTGTTCTGCTGGCTTTGTCCTCTTCAAGGAAACGACGAGCGCCAGGCGAGAGCCAGAAAGCGCGGTCAGCCCAAGAGCCACCTTTGATAACGCGGGCCTTGTCGCTGATGAGCGTGCTGATGCCATACCGATATTCTACGTTCGACTCTTTGTCGCCATCGAGGAAGTTGTACACTTCTGGGCGTTTGTAGTTATCGCGCAGGGCAGTTGTCGTGGTATCCATAAGCTCATACACCAAATGGCCGAGGCTGTCTTTCTGAATAGGCGCGCCTGTTTCAGGGTCAAGCTTCTTGGTCATAAAGACGTTACCACGATATGGGTTGAGCTCTTGGCTCTCGGTATCTTCCAGGTCAGAAGCCGTGAGGGGACGGTAGAGGTCAAATGTCCATTCGTTTACGTTGCCAGCCATGTTGTAAAGGCCGTAATCATTGGGCCAACCAGAAAGCACTTCAGCGGGGAAGAATGCTTTGTCGTTAAGTGCTCCAGCCATACCACCATAGTCACCACCGCCACGCTTGAAGTTTGCAAGCATCTTGCCTTGGTTTTTGTTACGCTTTTGGTAGCGAACGGTGTTGCCATTCCAAGGGTAGATACGGCGGTCGGTAATGAGTTCGTCTTTGGTAGTAGCTTGGTTGCCGAGGAGGCCAAGGGCAGCATATTCCCATTCTGCCTCCGTAGGAAGGCGGTAAGAGGGGAGCAGGATACCATCTTCAAGACGCACCTGACGTTCGCCTCCAGTACGCTTGTCTTCGAGCAGTTTGCGCGGAGAAGGCTGATACTGACCGACGAGATAAGCTTCTGTGTTGAAGTTGTTGTCGTCTTTTTGGTCAGGAGTAGGCTCGATGATCCCACGCTTAATGAGAATCATCTCATTCACGCGGTCGGTACGCCATTTGCAAAAATCGTTTGCCTGGTTCCAGCTAACTCCCACCATTGGGTAGTCGTAATAGTCAGGCGTACGGAAGTAGTTTTCAACCATCGGCTCGTTATAGGCGAGTTCTTCGCGCCATACGAGTGTGTCAGGGAGAGCCCGTTTCCAAACTTCGGGGTAGGTTGCCCCATACACCCTATTGACCCAATACAAATATTCTTGGTAGTCAATATTGCGTACTTCAGTTTCGTCAATATAGAACGAACCAACAGTAACGCGGCGCTCGATGTTGTTCCATTCGTAGGTAACATCTTGCTGTACTTTACCCATTACGTAAGTGCCTCCTTCAATGAGCACGAGGTTAGGGCCCGTGGCTTGGCCTTCGTAATCGGTCTTTTCAAATCCGCCCCATTTCTGGTCGTTGTACTTCCAGCCTGTGGTGGAGGAGCCTTCGGATTTGCGTCCGCAGCTGGCTAGAACGAACACCAGTAGGGCAAAGTTCAACCCGTGAATTAGTGTTTTCTTCATTGTATTAAAATACAG
>JBJXGZ010000018.1:0-22488 GCA_046160625.1 Saprospiraceae bacterium | reverse complement strand
TCTGACCCAGATAAATCCAGATCAGATAAACTTTATTCCTCAGCCTCACAAAAAATCCATTCCATTACCTAAAACCTACCTCAAACCTTCTCTTTTCCTTCCACTGTCAGTACGTCAATGAACTCTTATAGAAAAACCACAAAAAGTGGCAGTCACTATCAATTATTAAGGGACAACTTTTTGCCCCAAATCATCCACATTCAATCCTCTCTGTTTCAACGGGCCGCAAAGGTAGCAATCTCTTTATCTTCTAACCAAGCAAACCCGATCTATTTTTCAACATTTTTTTAACACAAAAATCATTCTTATCCACCAGTCTTATTAGTAAAAAGTCCTTTTCAAAAACCGTTCCCTTCCAAAGCGGGCGCAAAAGTACAAACGAATTTTATTTCACCAAGGCCTTTGGTAATTATTTTCAAAAAAATTTTATTTCGGGAAAGCCATGGCTGAGATGGCAATTAAGCGGAAGTGCTGAAAATCAATGAAAAAGACTCAGGGGCGCTGTCAAGGCAATTGTGCCATTGAGTCCCTACCGAAGCAATTCGAATTGACGCCATACATCAATATGCCCGTTCGTCTTTGTTCTCCATGAAATTCATAAATGCGCGATTGACGACACGGTTGCCACCGGGCGTAGGGTATTGCCCTGAAAAATACCAGTCGCCCGAGTTTTTGGTACAAGCCGAATGCAAGCCTTCGATGGTTTGGAATATGATATTGAGTTCAGGCTTGAGGTCTTTGGGACGAACCAGTTCGGCAATCTTGGCACTGATCTGGCAGTATTCGAAAAGCGAATAGAGCGTGGCAAGTTCATTGTTGACTGCCTCCACAGGCATGTGCTCGGAATTTTTGCAACGCTGGTAGGTTTCGTTCAGGAGGTTTTCTTGCCCAGATTCTTTGAGCAATTCGACAAGGGCTTGAAAAGCTACAAAGTCACGCATTTTGCTCATATCAATACCGTAACAGTCGGGGTATCGGATTTGTGGTGCACTGCTCAGGATAATGATTCGTTTGGGTCGGAGGCGGGCGGTGATACTGACAATGCTGTCGCGCAGGGTAGTGCCGCGCACAATGGAATCGTCAAGTAGCACGAGCGTGTCTTTGTCGTCATGGCAGACACCGTAGGTGACGTCGTAGACATGGTTTACCATATTATTACGCACCTTTTTATTGGCTATAAACGTGCGCTGCTTGTCGTCCTTGTGTACAAGTTTTTCGTTGCGGGGACGTACAGCAAGTATTTCAGCTACCTTTTCAGCATTGGTATTTTTACCTAAGGCAAGTATCTGTTGTTGTTTCCAGACATTCAGTTCTTTTTCCAACCCTTCCATTAGCCCGTAGAATGCCGCCTCGGCAGTGTTCGGTATGTAAGTGAACACGGTATTTTTCAAATCGAAGCTGACGGCTTCGAGGACGGGGCGAGCAAGGAGTTCGCCGAGTTTTTTGCGTTCCTGATAAATCTCGCGGTCGTTGCCTCGGCTGAAGTAGATACGTTCGAAGGAGCAGGCACGCTTTTCGCGGGGTTCAAGAAAAGGCAATTCATCTACTTTTCCATTGTACTTAATTATTAAGGCATGTCCGGGTTTGAGTTCTTTCATGTCCTTGAACCGGACATTAAGAACAGACTGAATAGCCGGACGTTCTGAGGCGCCCACTACAATTTCGTCGTTTTGAAACCAATAAGCTGGGCGGATGCCGTTGGGGTCGCGCATTAGAAAAGCATCGCCATGCCCAATCATGCCACCAAGGACGTAGCCGCCGTCAAATTTTTTGCTGGCTCTACGCAGGAGGCGCTGGATATCAAGGTTTTCGTAGATGAGTTGATTGATATCAGAGTTAGAATGCCCGTCAGGTTTGTACCAGGTATGTAGGCGCTGCACTTCGTCGTCGAGGAAGTGGCCGATTTTTTCAAGTACTGTAACGGTGTCGCTCTTTTCTTTGGGATATTGGCCAAGATCAACAAGTTCTTGAAAAAGCTCGTCTACGTTGGTCATGTTGAAATTGCCCGCAAGGAGCAAGTTGCGGCTAATCCAATTGTTTTGGCGGTGAAATGGGTGGACAAATTCTATGGAGCTGTCCCCATGTGTGCCGTAACGGAGATGACCCATGAGTACTTCGCCCATGTAAGGCATGTTTTCACGGAGCCAGGTGGTGTCGTCACGGAATTCAGGCGGGGCTGCGTTTAGCCTTGCCCATACCATATCAAAAAGGTCGGCGAGGTAGTTTGGCGCATTAGAGCGCTTGCGGCTGATATAACGGGTGCCCGGCTGGGGGTTGAGTTTTATGGTGGCTATGCCAGCGCCGTCTTGCCCCCGGTTGCGCATTTTTTGCAGCAAAAGCTGCATTTTTTGTACGCCGTAAAAGGCTGTGCCGTATTTTTTTTGGTAAAAATCGAGTGGCTTTAGAAGCCGAAGTACGGCAATGCCGCACTCGTGATGGATGATATCGCTCATTGCGGGGCAAAGGTAAAAAAGGGAAGTCTGGTTTGTAGGCCCTAAATAAGGTTTAGGAAGGCGTTTGGAAAAGGAATAAGGAGACAAATGAATTTCGCCCTACTGCCGTACCAGTCTTGCCACACCCCATTCACCACCAGATTTGCGCGCTTTCACAAAGTAAAAACCTGCAGGCAAATCGCCCGTCCATACAGGCTCACCACCGCGCAGGCTTGAATCTCTCCAGTATTTGCCGTCACTTCCGATAATTTGAAAGTCAATTTCCTCGTCCTTTTCCTTCCCGCCGAAACGCACCCATGTGCTGGCAGGGTTGGGGAATATCTCAAGTGCAGCAGGATTTTGGCCTGGTTCGGTAGAAGACGAAGTGAAATCAGCAAAAAGCCATTCGTAGGCTTCTGGGAATTCGCGGGCCCAAAACCACTCTGAATGTTTGCCGTCAGCAATGACATTGAATGATTTTTCGCCGGGGCCAAAACCTGCCGTAGCCATAGCGTCAGCGACAGCCTGCATATCTTCCACCACGTAGTTGGATTGGTTGCCGTTGTTCTCCTCATCAGCACCTGCCAAAAAGTACACGCGGACGTTGCCCTGCTTGGGATGGTTAGCCACATGGCTGGCTGGTTCGTTGTCGGCAAACCAGAATGCAGGGCTAAAAATGCCTGCCTTTGAAAACACATCCTGCCGCTCAGCGAGGGCGTACATAGAAATAAGCCCGCCCATGCTGCTACCCGCGAGGCCTGTCGTCAGCCGACCAGGAAGTGTTCGATAGTTCGCATCAATATAAGGCTTGAGGGTATTGACGATAAACTCGAGATATTCATCCCCCTGGCCCCCTCCGTATTGTTGGTTTACCCAAGGAGAGTATTCATCGAGGCGGTATTGGCCGCCGTTGTCAATACCAACCACGATGCAGCCCCAATCTCCTTGGGCGTGCAGATCGTTGAGGGATTCATCCACTTCCCATTCACCAGAAAAGGAAGTCGTCTGGTCAAAGAGGTTTTGTCCGTCATGCATATATAGGACTGGGTAATTTTTGCCAGTTGTCTGATAATCGGGGGGGAGGTAGAGCCAGATTCGCCGGTTGCGGTTGAGTTGTGGTATGTAGAAGGCGTTGTCCAGTATCTGAACATTGGGGGCTGCAGTGCCATTGCCACCAACGAGGTCTTCCCAGGTAAGTATGGTAAGGTTCAGGGTTGTTGGTTGGCCATTGTAGGTAGTGCTGCGATTGGGAAGTTGACCACCTGTGGCATTCCCTTCAACCGTAGGCCAATTGCCGCGCGTGAACTTGAATTCTACCGTTCCAATGGGTGGAAAGAATGTGATACTGTACTGACCGCCGCCAAGAGGAGTGAGGATTTTAGTGACATCGCCGGGATTCCAGGTGTTAAAGCTTCCGGCTACGTAGATATTGGCGCCAGGAGGTGTATTAGCGGGGACAGCTGTAACATTAAGCGTAAGTTGGGCTTGGGCAAGCGAAGCAATGGCCACAATAAAGGCCATGGAGAATAGTTGTCTATGCATGTTGCAAATCGGTTTGAAAGAATAAGCGTCAAAGGTAGCACACAATAATGCTATGGCTCACAACCTAATTTTTGAAGCAACCACGCGCCAAAAAGCAGCGTTATCGTGCCTTTGACGGTAAAGAAGATGACCCCGGCCCAACCGAGTTTTCGCAGGTATTCTTTCACATTCTTTTTTTCCATGTTCAGCAGTTGTTTTTTGCCGTTCGGTTACCTTTTTAGAATGGCTGTGTATTGAGGTTGGAGTGTTGCGTTTGAAAAAGCATGGACAGCACGACGGAATTCAATCATTACTTTCTGTGTAATTTCCTGTGCCTAAAAAAACACCCATTTTCAAATTCAATATTTCAAATGCAACGATACGCGTTTCTAAAATTTTTCCTTATCAGCTTTTCGACTTAAGGTTTTTGGGCGTGTCAACATGATCCTTTTTTTTCCGGCCTAAGAACCCTACAACTTGAATCCGGATACAGACCCTCAACAGGCTTTTGCAATCCGGACTCTGTGTATTTTCAAAACCCAATCCTGCCCACTTTAGTGTCCAACTTTACGACATCTTGCTGCCACAACGCGCAAGGCCATTTGGATTGGATTGTGCTCGATTCGTGCCAAAGTCTTGTAAGCGCTGTGGAGAATGCTAGCCAAAACGATTTACGCGAAAATAAGTTGAAGCTAATGATCCTCGAAACCGATCCTGGCGACCGAATGCCTCCGCCGCCCAAGTCAGCGCTGCCACAGGCGCAAATTGATCTGTTCAAAAAATGGCTGGCTCAAGGTGCTCAAAAAAATGCTTGCGACGAGAATTTTGGCGGTTGCAATCTCGATGATGCGAAATTTGGAACTTTCATCCAGCCGCTCAACAGGCCAAATGTCAAAGTTGCCACAGTGGCAACGCCCCGCAAGGTGGCATTAAACTTACTTCCTACATCGAAATCAAAACGGTGGCGATGAATGGAAAACTTTATTCCTCAATCACCCGTACTTCTAACTGGATGCCAAAAGGAGGCGCTAAACCTGATGATTGCAATCTCCAGAAAATTCATGCTTGGTTGAGCGCGGGTGCGCCGCAGAATTAACGACAAATGTTTGTGAAAACAAATTTGCTATTATTTGTCAACTTCCATTTGCAAAGCTTCTAATACTTTGGTGTGGAGCATCTACTTTTGTGCCACTAAATCAAAAATTTATTCCTGCTTTTCGCACATGAAACAATTCATTTTTGCAGTATCCTTTATTGCGGCCTTAGCCGTTTTTACTCAAACTTCGTGTTATTACGACAATGAAGTGGAGCAATACGGCCTAACGCCTTGCGATACCGTGGCTCTTACTTACAATGGCCACATTCAAACAATTATCCAGGCCAATTGTGTCAGCTGTCATGGACCAGGCGGAGAGCAAGAACAAGTCCCATTTGACTCCTACAATAACCTGAAACCCTATGAAACCAACCTGGTGGATCGCATCCATGGAAAAAATGGAGTAAGCATCATGCCGCCCCCTAATTCTGGCACTCTTTCGGATTGCAACAAAGAAAAAATCGAGGCCTGGGTGAAAGCAGGCGCACCTGAGAATTAGTGGCAATTGGCGGTAGCAGTTGGCAGTAGCAGGGGGAGTGGCACTAACTAAAACCTTTTAACTTTCTACATTATGTCCGGGAAACGTATCCTCCTATTAATCCTTGGCCTCGGCCTCATTGGGGCAGCCATTGGGATCGCGCTTTGGAATAAGCCCCATGAAAACATGGCGAGCTCCAAAACTAAAGCAAGTGTTGAAGCCACTGTGCTTTTCAAAGAATACAACTCCGATGAAAATGCCGCCAATGCCAACTACCTCGGCAAGACCATCGCTGTGACTGGCAAAGTAAAGGCGGCCACAAAAACCGAAGGCGGCCCTGCCAAAATCACCCTTGAAACGGGCGACGAGTTTGGAGTCATCTGCGAACTCGACGCGCTGAGCCAACATGCCCGGACAGACTATATCGCTGGAGAAACCGTTACTTTCAAAGGCAAGTGCGACGGACTCAACCTCGATGTTCAACTCTCGCGTTGCATTGAGGTCAAATGACTTTTGACTTTAAAAAAGTGCTACCCAAACATACTCACAATCAAACACTCCATTTCATGCAAAAATTGATGATTTTCTGCGCCGCCTTTTTCGTATTTGCGATGGCGGCATCCGCCCAAACTGGTCAAAAATTCTTTACCCGCGATGGCAAAATAAAATTTGACGCTACCGTTTCCGCTTCGATCGAAAAAGTTGACGCAATGAGTAACAGCGCCACTTGTGTGCTTGACGCTGCGAATGGCAATTTTCAGTGGGCAGTGCTCATTAAAGGCTTTCAATTTGAAAAAGCCTTGATGCAAGAGCACTTCAATGAGAATTACATGGAGTCTGGTAAATACCCGAAAGCTACATTTGTAGGCAAAATCACAAACTTAAATGAGGTACCCCTTTCCATAAATGGCACTTACAACGCCATTGTATCTGGCCAAATGACCATCCACGGCGTAACCAAAGACATCACTACCAACGGCGCGATTACTGTAAATGGAAGCACCGTGAAGGTCAACGCAGGTTTCAGCCTCAAACTCGCGGATTATAACATAAGCATCCCCGCCTTGGTCAGCGATAAAGTTGCCAAAGAAGTCAAGGTACTGGTGGATGCCAGGCTCGAGCCAAAACCATAAAATGGACTTTAGACGTTGGACTATTGGACGTTTTACATTAGATATTCCAACGTCCAATAGTCCGACGTCTAAAGTCTATCGTGTAAAATCTTAAGAACTTACTTTTATGAAAAAAATCTACGTGTTCGCCTTTGTCCTTTTGACCGCTGGCCTTTTTTTGCCTCAAACCCTACTTGCTCAAGATGAAGACCTGCTCTCTCTACTAGGCGATGAAGAGACGACCGATTACACTACCGCAACTTTCAAAACCAACCGGGTCGTCAACGGCCATTCCATTGAAAATACTGCAAAAGGGGTGCTCGACACCAAGTTTTCGCACCGGTTCGGCCCAGTTAGGCAGGGCCTTTATGATATGTTTGGTCTCGACCAGGCGTCCATCCGCATCGGTGCAGATTTCGGCGTGACCGACCGGCTTATGATCGGGTTTGGTCGAAGCAGCTACGAGAAAACGATTGACGGTTTTGTCAAATACAAAATCCTCAGACAGTGTTCAGGTGCTAAAAATATGCCTGTAACACTATCTTATCTTGTTGATGCACAGGTAAATGGCCTCAAGTTTGCTGATCAAGAGCGGGACAATAAATTTTCTGACCGGCTCTACTTTACCCACCAATTGCTCGTTGGGCGAAAATTCAATAGCCGACTCTCTTTGCAGATTATGCCCACACTTTTGCACCGTAACCTCACCAGCTCACCTGAGGACAAGAACGACGTGTATTGCATGGGCATCGCTGGCCGTATCAAACTCACGAAGCGTGTGACCCTCAATGCTGAATATTATTACGTCCCTGAAGGGCAGATTGAAGACCCATACGTCAACAGCCTTTCCATCGGCTTTGATATCGAAACTGGCGGTCACGTTTTCCAATTGCATTTTACCAACTCGGCCCACATGACCTACAAAGGCTTCCTTACAGAAACTACGGAAGACTGGTTCAACAAAAACAGCGGCATCCGCTTTGGTTTCAATATTTCGAGGGTGTTCACGATTGTGAAGCCTAGATTGCAGTAGTATTGTAGTAAGCCAAACTACGTTCAACATCCGACTGCGCGGGTTCAATAATTTTCAAAGAGAACGGATATTCGTCCGGCACAGCGATTCGTACTGTGCCGGACGAATTTTTTTTGTCGTGCAGCATCATCTCCCAAATGGCGGGGTAAATGCCAGGGCCCATATTTCTGTGCGAAAAAATTTGCTGCCCCAGTTTCAATACCGCTTTTTGGAGGCTTTCATTTCCAGCGAGGAAGCTCTCACAAACCATCCCGATATAAATTGCCTCACCATGTGTGAGCGGATCCTCGGTTTCAAGAAACCAACTTTCCAACGCGTGGCCGATGCTGTGGCCGAAATTCAGGAGCATTCGCAAACCTTTTTCCAAAGGGTCTTCCTGCACTACACGCACTTTTACGGCGATGGATTTTTGGAGTATGGCGAGCCCATTTAACTGACTGATAGTCTCACTTAAAGTGAGACTATCAGTCAGTTCCGAGTCTCCAATCAGCGCGTGTTTGATTACCTCGGCATAGCCACTGCGCAATTCCCGTTCCGGCAAAGTTTGGAGAAAAACAGGATCCACGAACACGGCGACCGGCTGCTGAAAAACACCAATCGTGTTTTTAATACCTTGGAAATCAATGCCCGTTTTTCCGCCAATGGCAGCATCGGTCATAGAAAGCAGGGTAGTTGGCACTTGTATAAAATCAACCCCGCGTTTCCAGGTGGCGGCGCAAAATCCGCCCATATCGCCGATGACCCCGCCGCCAAGATTGACCACGAGTGCCTTGCGGTCGAGTTTTGCTGCGAGCATGGATTGCCAGATTTTTTCGCAGGTGGCGAGTGTTTTTTCGCTTTCGCCAGACTGGATTTCACTCAATATGATTTTTTCCGAAAGCCCAGTTTCTTTCAAAAAGTACGGAAGGCAATGACGGCGCGTGTTTGCGTCGCAGAGGACAAAAACTTGGGAATATTGTTGGTTTTCAAGCCAAAAGGGGAATGTTTCGGCGAGTGGGCCGAGGAAAATGGGGGAGTTATGTAGGACAAACGTTGGTGACATGGTGCGAAGGTAGGGAGGGTTCGATCTCCTTCTTTCAACTTAAAAATCCCCTACCCCTGCGGCATCCTTATCTCAATCCTCGTCCCCTTGCCCAGCTCGCTCTTCAGGCTGAGTTTCCAGCGGTGTTCCTTGCACATGGTTTTGACATAAAATAGTCCAAGCCCAAAGCCTTTCACGTTGTGTACATTGCCCGTGGGTACACGATGGAATTTGTCGAACACGCGCTTCTGGTCTTCTTTGGGGATGCCGATGCCATTGTCTTGTACACTCAACACAAGGTTGCCATTCTCATTTTGGAGGCCGATATGAATGTCGGGTTTTTCTTTGGAGTACTTGACGCCATTGTCCACGAGGTTGTGCAGGATGTTGGTGAGGTGCAGTTTGTCGGCGCGGACATGTGGGTTGGCTGCATCGAGATCAAGATGGAGGGTGCCTTCTTTGTCGTTGACTTTCAGTTCGATGGAGGGTGAAATGCTCCTGATGAGCTCGGCAAGATTTATTTCCTCCACATTCAATTCGATGTTGTCGCGCTCAATTTTGGCGAGTTGCAGCACCTTTTCCACTTGGGTATTGAGTCTCAAGACCTGTTCTTTTATGATCCCCGCATATCTGTGGAGGCGGGGGTCTTCCTGAATTTTTTCGTTTTTCAAAAACACATCGGTGGAGATGTTGATGGTTGAAATGGGGGTTTTGAACTCATGCGTCATGTTGTTAATAAAGTCGCGCTGCAACTCCGACAACTGCTTCTGCCGCAAAATGACGAATATGGAATAAATAAAAAATGCCACAGTGAGGAGCATAAGCGCCGTAAACCCTATCACGAGCCACATGCTGCTGAGCATATTCGCGGTTTTGTTTGGGAAAAGAACGCCGAAATAGTAGATAAAATCTTGGTCGTAGTGTTTAGGCAAAGGCTCCGCCAATGACCGCGAACCGTCTTTTTTAAGGGAATATTTCACCAATTGGCCACGCACCATTTGGTCGCTGGAACAGTCAAAAATGCCATATTCGTAGTCTTCTTTAAGACCTTGGGTCTCGAATGCCGTGGCGAGCGCGTCCTCTAATTCGCGCGCCTCAAAGACATTGTTGATATTGACGACCCAGTAGTTGGTGGCTACCTGTTGCACCAATTTTTGGGGAGGCAGAACAAAGAGATTTTCTTGCGCCAACTGATTGGCCGCATCGAGCATCGCCTGGTTTACCCGGCGGTTGAATTCTTGTTCTTGCAAATCCCAAGTCCGAAGTACCCAGTAGGTCTGCACAGCGAGGAGGCTGAGACTGGCTACTGCTCCCAACACAATTACGCGACGAATGATGGTGTTTCTCATGGGTGGTGATTAGTGATTGGTGATTGATGATTGGTGATTGGTTTACCCGCCTTCGCTAAAGAAACCCGCCTTCGCTAAAGCTACGGCGGGTAAACAAAAAAAGCGAAACCATCCGCAAGGCAGTTGGTTTCGCTTTTAATTATTCATTTACAGGTTTTAGTTTTTGACAGGATACAGGATTCGTACAAATCAAACATCCTGTAAATCCTGTAAATCCTGTCAAAAAAGCCTTTAGTCATCCATCTCCACCTCGTCGCCGCCTTCGTTCACCACCTCAAATTTGACAGAGGCTTCCACTTCAGGGTGGAACTTAACGATTGCGGTGTACGAGCCAAGGTCTTTAACTTCTTCAGGCATCTCGATGATGCGCTTATCGGCCTCGACTCCAAATTCAGTCAAAGCGTTAGAAAGATGCTGCGCGGTGACCGAGCCAAAAAGGCGGCCATTCTCACCTGCTTTGGCAGCGATTTTGATCTTGGCGCCAACCAATTTGGCTGCCACTTCTTTAAGGGCGGCGACAAGCGCAGCCTCTTTTTTGGAGCCAATCTTTTTCATGCCTTCGAGCTTGGCTAAGTTTGGCTTGTTGGCCACGATTCCCAGGCCTTGCGGGATGAGGTAGTTGCGCCCAAAGCCGTCTTTTACTTTCACGACATCGTGCTTGGCGCCTACCTTGTCAATATGATCGAGCAGAATGATATTCATTGCTGTGGAAATTTAATAGTTATTTCATTAAGTCGGCCACGAAAGGCAGAATTGCCAAATGACGTGCACGCTTGACGGCGGTAGCCACACGACGCTGGTACTTCAGGCTATTGCCAGTAATACGACGTGGGAGCAACTTGCCCTGTTCGTTGATGAATTGGATCAGGAAATCCGAATCTTTGTAGTCAATGTACTTGATGCCGAATTTGCGGAAACGGCAGTATTTTTTGCCGCGCAACCCAAGTTTTGGGTTGCTCAGGAACTTGACATCTTCTCTTGAAGCAGCCATAGTATTGTGCGAGTGAGTGATTGGTGAATGAATGGATTTTAAATGTCGAGGTCAACGACTTCAGGAGCCAGCACAGCGTCGAGCTCCAACTCTTCGGCAACAGCGGCAGCAGCAGCCACTACTGGAGCAGCCTCTTTCTTTTTACTGCGCGAGCCTATGAGGCCTTTGCGTTTGTCGTCGTTGTACTTGATCCCGTACTTGTCGAGTTTCACGGTAAGGAAACGAAGGAGGTTTTCGTTGCGCTTCAGGTTCAACTCGAATTTCACCAACCATTCGGAGGATTCGCAAGCGAACTCGATGCAGTAAAAATAGCCCGTGGTGCGCTTGTTGATTGCGTAGGCCAATTGACGGAGGCCCATTTCATCCGCGTGGACGATGGACGCACCTGCGCCCGTTATCTCCTTCTGGATGTTTTCCGCTGTCGTTTTTACTTCATCGCCCGACAGTACTGGGTTTACGATAAAGTTGACTTCGTAATGTCTCATTATGAGTCTGTTATTGAAAAAAAGAATGAACGTCTTATAAAAAACGGGCGCAAAAGTAGTAATTGCATCTTTCTTATGCAAATCTGTTTCCAAATTTAATTTTGGATTGAAAAAAATCCGTTCCAGCCCCCCTACCTTTGCCTACTTTAATGAAGTGATGGAGTGATAAAGCGATGAAGTGATTTTTGAAACGCGCTCACTCCCATCACTCCGTCACCCCATCACTTTATCACTTCATACCCATGGCTTCCATCCGTCAAAAACAGGTAGGCGAACTTATTCGCCGCTTTTTCGGAATGATACTCACCGAAGAAGGCAACAATATTTATGGTCGTGGCAAACTCGTCACGGTCACCGACGTGAAAATGACACCCGACCTTTTGGTGGCTAAAATTTACATCAGCGTGTATGGCACGGAGGACAAGAATGAGGTCATCCTGCAACTGGAGGACTCGCACAACCTTTTGCGCCAAGCTCTGGCTGGCAAAATCGGCAAACAAATGCGCCGGATGCCCGACATCGAGTTTTTCCTTGATGACACGGTTGACGAGATGTTCCGCGTGGATGATCTGCTCAACCGCGTGAGCGAGGCGGATAAATTTAAACATTGATTCGATTGGTTCGATTGGGCGATTGAATCGATTGTGTGCCTTGGTAAAACGATTAGAAAAGGCAGCCTGTAGCAACAACCTTTAACTCAGCGACCCAATCGGAACAATCGAATCAATTGGATCAATCGAATCAATTGGATCAATCGAAACAATTGACTCAATCTCTCAATCAATGAGCATTCTCGATATAGCCCGCCGCACCATTCAGCTCGAAGCCGAAGCATTGCTCGCTTTGGCTGAAAGCCTTGACGACAGTCCTGATTTTCAACGGCTTGTGGAAGATGTAGCCGCTTCGCCGAGCAGTCGCTTGGTGGTTACAGGGATTGGTAAAAGTGCCATTGTGGCCCAAAAAATAGTGGCTACGCTCAACTCCACCGGCACTCCGGCCCTCTTTCTCCACGCAGCCGATGCCATCCACGGCGACCTTGGTATGGTGCAGCCTGCCGATTTTGTAATCTGTCTTTCCAAAAGTGGAGAAACGCCTGAAATCAGAGTACTGGCTCCTTTGGTTAAAAATTTTGGGAATCCACTGGTGGCCATCACCGCCAATCAAAAAAGCAGTCTCGCCCGCCAGGCCGATTACCTGCTCTACACTCCCATCGAACAAGAAGCTGATCCCAACAACCTCGCTCCAACTACCAGCACCACCTCCCAAATGGCGCTTGGTGATGCGCTGGCCGTGGCACTACTTTCGCGTAAAGGCTTTGGCTCTCAAGACTTTGCAAAATTTCACCCAGGCGGAGCCTTGGGAAAACAACTTTACCTCCGCGTCCAGGACCTGTACCCGCTTCACGAGCGACCCGTGGTCGACCCAGACGCTACCCTGTCTGAAGTCATTGTAGAAATCAGTTCCAAACGCTTGGGCGCAACCGCCGTTATAAGTCCTGAAGACGAATTGCTTGGCGTAATCACCGATGGCGATTTACGCCGAATGCTCCAACGAGGCGGAGATTTAAGCTCGGTCAAAGCCAGCGAAATCCTCAGTCCGGCCCCCAAATCCGTCAGCCCCGACACGTTGGCTGTGAACGCGCTCGCGCTCATGCGCCAGCATTCCATTTCTCAACTTTTGGTAGTAGACAACGGACATTTTTTGGGCATTGTGCATTTGCACGATTTGCTGCGGGAGGGATTGGTGTGAGCCCCACAAGCATATTCCGAAAGGCAAAAAAAATGAATACCACGACACTAAGAATTGCCACCGAACGAGACTCCGAAACTATCAATGCCCGGATGTAGGTGTCTCAAATTTTTCCAATACTACGGCCTTGCGTCTCGGGGCGATTCCATCGAAACCCAATAATGATCGGCAGCGAACGCCAACCAGGAAGGAGCAAATCTCATTTCCAAAAAATTCAGGAAACACAGTAGACTTGGGCGTTTATCAAAAAACGGATTCAGGTATGAGGGCGGCAGCCAAAAACCAATTGGTTGGACGATTGACCGCATCTCATTGAATTGGAGGTGTTTTTGAAATTCAGCAGGCGAATAGTACCACGTAGAGATCGTAGTTTGGGTGTCAAGTCGTGCTTCCACCGGTTTTTTGCTAAATCTTCTAAAAGCTTCCCGAGGTTTCAATTTTAGGAGAAAATAAAGAATTTCCCACCAACAAAAACGGCTCATAACTACGGCGATGAATATTCCGCCCGGTTTTAGTTTTTGGGCAAAAACAGCACCCAATCTTCCCAATTCTTCTGGCGAAACACAGTTCAGGCCGCCAAAATTGGAAAAAATCAGGTCGAAATCGCGCTCAGGCAATTGTTCAATTTCAGCGAAAGAACAGACGCGGAAACTTGCTTTCTCTGTCAAGCCAGCCCGTTCGATTTTGGCTTTTGCAATAGCCACCATTTTAGGCGAGGCATCAGTAGCCAATACCTGAAACCCTTGATTTACAAGCCAAATGGCATCTTCGCCGGTGCCGCAATTGAGTTCTAAAACGCTGGTGACGGGGTGACTTTGAGTCACCCCGTCACTAAGCAACGCCCAAACTCGCTGACGCAACAACATACCTACTGCTGTGCGGCTAAATGTCGCATCATATTCACCAGCGACGGCATCAAATTCCGAACCAATAAGGTTTTCAGAATCCTTATAAGCTTCATTGTAACGGCGTTCAAGCATTAGAAATAGATTTCTCAAGTTGCCGAAGCCGCCAGGCATCTATAACTGCAGCGGGGGCGTAATAAAAAGTTCGGAAGGCCCGACGAAGGTTCGCTTTTTGTCCACTCAGGATTTTTTGCCACTCTGAACGACCTTGTTGAAGGCGGAATCGCTTGTGTACCAGGCGATGAAGTCGGCGGTAATACGCAGGTGAAAAGGTAGCCGAATACATCATGGCAAGATCGTCGGAGACTTCCCAGTTTTGTTTTTCGCCGAGGAGGGAGCGCACTTTTTCGTGGAATTTCGTGCCAGGGAGTGGGTAAGAAACCGAAATGCCAATATCATGAGGCTGGAGTTCTTCCACCATCCGCATCGTGGCCTCAATGTCTTCCTTCGTCTCGCCGAGATAGCCGAATTGGAGGAAGAAACAAACCTCTATTCCCTTCTTTTTCAAGAGTTTAGTCGCTTCCTCGATTTCTTTCACCTTCGTTCCCTTGTCCATTGCGTCGAGGATTTTTTGCGAACCGCTTTCTGCACCTACCCATACCTGTCGGAGGCCAGAAGCCACCAGTGCGTCAATAGTATCTTCTTTCAAAAGCAAATCCACGCGGCTCTGGATTTTGTACTGGAATTTCAGGTTTTTCTCCAGCACCACATCCCGGAATCGCTGGGCCCAGGCTGGTTTTAATCCAAAAATATCATCAGCCATCCAGAAATGCCGAACCCCGTAGCGTTCGATCAACATTTCGATTTCAGCAGCCACTCGCTCCGGGCTGCGGGAATTGTAGCGGTTGCCGTAAATCGGCTTAGCGCACCAGTTGCATTTGTACGGGCAACCGCGGGTAGTGGCAAGGTTTAGGGAGAAGTAGCCGTGGTTTTGCAGCCAGATTTGGCGGTAGGATTCTATGTCAACCAAGTCCCAGGCCGGATCGGGGAGGGAATCTAGATCGTGGAGGACGGGGCGGGGGGGATTCTTGATAGGTGATTTCTGATTTGCGATTTGGGATTCTTGATTGACGATTGACGATTGATGATTGATGATTGTTGATGTGTAGGCGACTCCTAGGATGTTGGGAAACCGACCGTCCGACGTCCAATGTTCAGTGTCCAATGTCGTAATTAGTTCCCGAAGTGTCACCTCGCCCTCTCCTAAAATTACAAAATCAACGCCTTGGCGCAGGTATTCTTCATAATGATCAGTACTGTCGCTGCTATTGGCGATGACGATGCAGCCTGAAGCTTTGCCCATTCGAGCCATCTCAAATGCGGCCTCGCGCATACGGGTGAGGCACATTTTGGTGAGGTAGTTGAAACCATCGTCGTAAATAACCAGATAGCGTGGGCGCTCTTTTTCTAAAACGGGGAGCAACTCAGATGCACGGTGCTTTAGCGCCGTGTCGAAAAGCGAAACCTCGTAGCCGCTCTCCCGCATGAGCGCCGCCGCACAGAGCGTGCCGTAGGGCGGGTAAGGCTGCGCGTTTTCCCACTGCTTCGGGTCGAAGCGGTAGAAGTAGGAGTGGGTGAAGAGGATTTGGGACATAAGGAAGGTGAGGAGTGGCAAATGTCCTGCTAAGAAAAGAGAATTTGGACGCAATTTAAAATCAAAACTATTTGTTTTATTATTCGCTTTGTATCTATTTTTGCAACGAATAAAATCCTAACGACAAAATGATACTGTTATGGCTAAACAACTACAAAACGGCACGCCCATTTTCGAACAAATCAAACGCCTAGACGAAAACGGCAACGAATACTGGTCGGCCCGCGACCTCTGCAAAGTACTGGAATACTTGGAGTACCGAAATTTCCAGCCTGCCATTGAACGCGCCAAAGAAGCGTGCCAGAACAGCGGGCATCAGCTCTCCGACCATTTCGTGGATATGCACGAGATGGTCAATATCGGTTCAGGAGCGCAAAGGGAAATGCCAAGCCTCAAACTCTCCCGCTACGCATGCTATCTCATCGTCCAAAATGCCGACCCAGGCAAAGAAGTGGTCGCCTTAGGCCAGACCTACTTCGCAGTTCAGACACGGTTGCAGGAAATCCGGCAAATGGACGAGTACAACCATTTGAATTCCGATGATGAAAAACGCCTCTTCCTTCGCAACGAACTCCGCCGCCACAACAGCCAACTTGCCGACGCTGCCAGAGATGCAGGGGTTATAGATCCCGTTGATTACGCTGTTTTTCAAAACTTTGGCTATCAAGGTCTCTATGGAGGGCTTGATGCCAGGGCCATACACCACAAGAAGAATCTAAAAAGAAGCCAGCAGATACTCGACCACATGGGAAGCACAGAATTGGCTGCTAACCTTTTCCGCGCTACTCAAACCGAAGAAAAACTCCGCCGCGAAAACATCAAGGGCAAGCCAAAAGCCAACCAGACCCATTTTGAAGTTGGAAAAAAAGTGCGGCAGACTATAAAAGAACTTGGTGGTACGATGCCGGAAGATCTGCCTACAGAGGAGAGTATTAAAAAATTGGTGGGTGGGAGAAGAAGAAGGTTGGTGGGATAAAATAAGCGGCATTCTTTTTTATCAACGATGACAGTTTTCGATATTGGGCATCTCTCAGGTCGGTCAATAATCACTCCTCCCCCATCCTTTTCTCCAACTCACTATACAGCGAAACAAACTCCTGATCCGTCGTTATCGCCTGCAACTTGCGCCAGTGGAAATCCGCCTGGAACTCGCTCAATTTGTCGTACTGGACTTGCAGACGTTTTTTCTGTTCTTCGGACAATCGCTTGTCGTCCAGTTCTTTCTGAAGGTGCGTTTTGAATTGATCAATCCGGTGCAAGTAGGCTCTTTCAATCTGTTTTGCCTTCATCCATTTCAGAAACCAACTCCAAAACGCACTGGCCACTACAGCCAATATCGGCGCTGCAATCAGGCAGATATCCTTGATTAAATCGCCTTCAGGCCGGTCTTTGACCAATAGAGCCAACAAAGAACCCATACCTGCACCGGCAGTGGGCGCAATCAGCGGGGATGGTTTCTTAGGCTCAACAACAACAATTGGATTGTCTGTGGAATGGGTAGATGTGTTAGACACCATGGCGAGGATTAACAAATAAGATGATTGAAAAGACAAGAGCGCAAGGAAATGCCTTGCGCTCTTGTCTTTTCAAAAAGAAAATAGGGTTAGGTTAATCTTGTATGGCATTCACGAAACGATCAATTTCTTCGCGCGTTGGCTCTGCTGTTAGGTTGATAGAAACCTCTTTGAAAGAACTGCGGTTATGTACATCATAGACGATAATCCGCAAAGGGCCTTTTACCCCAGAGCGTAATTGAAGAAGCAGGCTGAAAAGAGGTGAAATGCTGACCAAAACAAGCACTATTTGCAGCGTATCCATATTTGCTATTTTTTTGTGGTAAAATGAATGCCCTAATTCATCAATAGAGCATCGGTAAAGATGTACAAAAATACGTTGCTAACTTTGAAATCCCTTGCTTTTGGGCAATTTTTGTTTTTACCGCAGAGGCGCAGAGGCGCGGAGTTCTTATTCTTGTGAAAACCAAACCTTTGAAAAACCTCCGCGTCTCTGCGCCTCTGCGGTGAAAAGAACTTATGGGATGCCCTCACTCAACCCCCAAACGCCGTCGCAACCAATTCCCCCTGCTCCTTCTCATGCGCCTTCGGGAAACCCGTAGCCGGTGATGCCGCTGCCGGGCGGCCCGCATATTTCCAACCATATTCGGGTTGGGTAACAGCGATATGACTCCAGGCGCCCATGTTTCGTGGCTCTTCCTGGACCCAGATGAGTTCAGCCTTGGCGTATTTTTTTCGCAGGGCGTCAAACTGCTTTTTAGGGAAGGGGTAAATCTGTTCGAGACGGACGATGGCCACGTCCTCGCGTTTTTCTTCCTGTTGTTTTTTTAGTAGATCGTAGTAGACCTTGCCGGAACAAACAAGTAGGCGCTTGACATTCTTCGCTCGCCGTAGGCTTGCCGAAGGAGAGTTGGCCTCCGCGGAGGTATCGTCTATGAGTTCGCGGAAGCAGTTGCCGGTTTCGAGTTCGCTGATTTCGCCGAGATTGAAGGGCGCGCGCAGACCCGATTTGGGCGACATAACAAAGAGCGGTTTGCGAAAAGGCCGTACTTGCTGGCGGCGCAACAGGTGAAAAAAGTTGCTGGCTGAGGTCACGTTAGCCACGGTCACGTTGTTCTCAGCGCAACCTTGCAAAAGGCGTTCGAGACGGGCAGAAGAGTGCTCCGGACCTTGGCCTTCGTAGCCGTGTGGAAGCAACATTACTAGGCCGCTCATGCGCTGCCACTTGCTTTCGCCCGCGAAAATGAACTGATCTACGATGGTGCTAGCGCCGTTTACAAAGTCGCCAAACTGTGCTTCCCAGATAACCAGCGCATCGGGGGTGGAGAGCGAATAACCGTATTCAAAACCAAGAACGGCATATTCGCTTAGAAGAGAATTGAAGATGCGGAACTTGCCCTGTTTTTCGGCTATGCCGTCCAAACGATTGATTTCCTGATACCTATTGGTGTCAATGATGCAAGCATGGCGGTGGCTGAAGGTGCCGCGCTTTACGTCCTGGCCGCTCATACGCACATCTTGTCCGTCGAGCAGGAGGGAGCCATAGGCGAGCAATTCCCCGAGTTGCCAGTCAATTTTACCGGAAGCCACCAGTTGTTTTTTGGCCTCTGTGAGTTTGGCGATTTGTGAAATGGGTGTGAAACCCTCCGGGAACGACAGCAAGTGGTTGAGCAATTTATCAATCGTCTTGCGCGGAATTCCGGTGTCGGGACTTTCCTGAAAATCCTTGTCGGCATTGGTTTTTTTCAGCGCCTTCCAGTGGAGTTCGGGTTCCTGATAGGTGTATGGCAGCGGAGTTTGACGAGCATTGTCGAGACGGGCTTGCAGGTCGGCCTTGAATTTGGCCTCCATGTCTTTGGCCAGTTGCTCGTCCACATCGCCGCGGGCTACGAGGATATTATTGTAAATAGTACGCGGATCGGCGTGTTTTTCGATGATTTTCCACATTTCAGGTTGGGTGAAACGCGGCTCGTCGCTTTCGTTGTGGCCATTGCGGCGGTAACAAACGAGATCAATAAACACATCAGTATTGAACGCCTGGCGGTATTCAATGGCCAGTTCGGCTGCAAAAACGCAGGCTTCCGGGTCGTCGCCATTGACGTGGAAAACAGGGGCTTGAACCACTTCGGCGACACTTGTGCAGTAGGTGCTGGATCGCGCATCTTCCCAACCGGTGGTAAAACCGATCTGATTGTTAATGACCAAATGCACGGTTCCGCCCGTGTTGTATCCATCAAGGCTCATCATCTGAATCACCTCATACACAATGCCTTGTCCGGCCAAAGCGGCATCACCGTGAATCAAAATCGGCAACAGGCGGTCGAAATCTTCTGCGTAACGTATGTCGAGTTTGGCGCGACTGAAGCCCTCCACCACGGGATCCACCGCTTCAAGGTGGCTTGGGTTGGGGAGTAGTTTTACATACACCGTTCGCCCGTTCAAGGTTTGAGTTTGGGAGGAATAACCCTGATGGTATTTCACGTCGCCCGAACCGTAACTCTGGTCAGGAATGCTTTTGTCCTCAAAGGCGCGGAAAATCTGCTCGTACGTTTTGCCGACGATGTTGCAAAGCACGTTGAGTCGGCCCCGGTGCGCCATGCCAATCACGACTTCTTCCACAGGCGTCTCGGTTTCCGCAGCGCGGTTGATCATCGCGTCGAGGGCGGCGATGGTGGCTTCTCCGCCTTCGAGACCAAAGCGTTTTTGGCCCACGAATTTGGTAGCCAGAAACTGTTCAAAGCCCACCGCTCCATTGATTTTTTCCAGTATCCGCTTCTTCTTAGGCAGTAAAAAACCAAAATCGGAAGCGAGGTTTCGGCCTTCGATCTTTTTGCGCAGCCACTCCCTTTTTTCTTTGTCAAACACGTGCGTACTCTCAAATCCTATGTTTCCGCAATAAATCAATTTCAGTCGCTCAATGATCTCACGAAGCGTTGCGTTTGGCATGCCTAGTTGGTAGCCTGCCGCAAATCGAGTATCCAAATCCGCTTCTAAAAGCCCATAATCTGCCAATTCGAGGCGTGGATGGCGGTTTTTGCGCGGTTTGATGGGGTTTGTGGTGGAAAGCGTGTGTCCCCGGTCACGGTAGCCGTAGATCAGGTTGACTACGGCGAATTCTTTTTTTATGTCAGAAACGGCAGTTGCAGTAGCTGTTGCAGTAGCGGCAGTAGCAGTAGCCTCCGAGCCGTTCGTGGAAGAAAGGGCGAAATCAAAGCCTTTGAAGAATGCTTGCCAATCAGATTCGACAGAAGCCGGGTCGGCCTGCCAGTTTTTATACAGCGATTCGATGTATTGCGGGTGTGCGTTGAAAACGGGAGAATGGTCGGTCATTGCAAATAAGTACCCCGGAACGCTGTTCCGGGAAAGTTTAGCCCTGAACGTCCCCGGAACAGCGTTCCGGGATACAAAAAGGCCGCAAAATTAAAACGATACTATTGGTATTTTGTAAAAACCTTGTCAATTGCAGCAGCCAAGGCGCGGTCTTTTTCCGTCACAATATTCCCCGCGCTGTGTGTATAAAGTTGAATATCAACCTTGTTCCACACATTGCTCCAATCGGGGTGATGATCGAGACGTTCGGCATGGAAAGCCACTTCGGTCATAAACGCAAATGCTTCCGCGAAGTTTTTAAATTTGAAGGAAGCCAGGAGTTTGTTGTCTTTTTCTTGCCACATAGCGGATGTATGATGTATGATGTATGATGTATGAACGAGGCGCTTTGTTAAAATATGAGTCATGCGAATAAGGGGTTAAACGTTGTGGTAATTGACTTTTTAGAGCCGCGTAGTGGCTTTTACCCCTGATTCGCATGACCCTTGTTTAAACACTGCCCACTACCACCTCCCCATCTGCGCTCAATTTTTGGAGGGAAACGGGTTTGATTTCGTTCAAATTCCCGCTAGCTGCCGGGACTTCGATTTTGACATAATTGTCCGTAAAACCGCTCAAAAACGCGGAATCCCGGTGATGCTCAAACAGTACCGGGCGAGTTGTTCCAAGATGTTGCTGATAAAAAGCACGGCGCTTCATTTCTGAAAGTCCGCGCAAAGCCTGGTTTCGGCGGCGGCGCTCTTCCACGGGTATTTTGCCAGGCATTTCGGCGGCGGGGGTATTGGCGCGTTCAGAGTAGGTGAACACATGCAAGTACGATACGTCGAGGTTTTGGATGAACTGGTAGCTTTCCAAAAAATCAGCCTCGGTTTCGCCCGGAAAACCCACAATGACATCGCAGCCGATGCAGGCATGGGGCATGAGTTTTTTTATGGTCGCCACCCGTTCGGCGTACAAATCGCGGCGGTAACGTCGGCGCATATCGCGGAGTTGTTTGTCGTTGCCAGATTGAAGCGGGATGTGAAAGTGCGGCATAAATCGTTGACTCTCTGATACAAAAGCAATGATTTCATCTGTCAGTAAGTTTGGCTCGATGCTGCTGATGCGGAATCGGCTGACTTCTTCCACTTTGTCCAGTTCCATTACCAAATCGGCAAACAGGGCTTCTTTTCTGGGGCGTTCGCCTTCGATGACGGCGGTTCCATTCCCAAAATCGCCGAGATTTACTCCGGTCAGTACAATTTCCCGGGTGCCCATTTGCCCTATTTGGCGGGCGTTTGCCACAGCACTTTCAAGCGTATCAGAACGGCTCGCGCCACGTGCCTGGGGGATGGTGCAAAACGAACATTTGTAATCGCATCCGTCCTGTACTTTAAGGAACGAACGCGTGCGGTCGCCAAAAGAAAAAGAGGCCGTGAACGTATTCACATCGCGCACTTCGCCGGCCCGTACCATGCCTTTGCTCTGGGATTTGCTCAGATCGTCCACATAATCGAGAATGCGGAATTTTTCGCCCGCGCCAAGGACCAAATCCACGCCGGGGATTTCCGCGATTTCCTGAGGTTTTAGTTGAGCATAACAGCCCGTCACCACCACAAAAGCGCCGGGCTGGCGACGCATGGCCTGACGCACGATTTTGCGGCACTCGCGGTCGGCTTGCTCCGTGACGGAACATGTGTTGAGCACGTAGATATCGGCTTCTTCCTCAAATTTGACGGGCAAATAACCGCTCGACTCGAAGAGCCGCGCCAGCGCGGAAGTCTCCGAGTAGTTGAGCTTGCAGCCAAGCGTGTGAAAAGCGACGGTGCGCGGTGTAGCCATTGTGGGTAAAAAAGAACCGCAAAGATAAAAAAGAAAGTGGTGGCACGACTTGGAGTC
>JBJXGZ010000017.1:0-30262 GCA_046160625.1 Saprospiraceae bacterium | reverse complement strand
TATTTATAAGAACATGACAAGATTCGACAGTGTTTGGCAGTTCCAACTCGTTTGTTTTTGATGCGCTAAGTTATGTTTTAATCCGGTCCCCTCAATACCCGCCTCCGGCGGGTGCTAAACAGTTACGTTTTTTTTTAATTAAAATCCAATTTTTATTGCTTTTTTTATTTTGCGGCAATTGCCTGCCGCCAACTCATAAAAGTAAACGCCTGGGGGAAGGTACTTTCCATCGAAAATAATTTCGAACTGCCCGCCTAATAATGATTTTCGCTTCTCAATAGTGCGTAAATGCTTCCCGGTGATATCAAGCAGATTAATGAATGCTTCTTCTTTACAATCTGGAGGCAACGTATATTGGATATTGACTTCGCCTGTAAATGGATTGGGAAAAACATTAAGTGTTGTTTCTGTTCCGATTGGAGTAGGTTCTATTTCTTCCGCCCGGTTAACAATAATTGGAGGTGTCTGAGATTCATCGGGGTCAGGTGATTCAAGTTGGAGGTGGATACATGGATCAATACTAAGCCGTGCTCCTTTACCAAGACTTGGTCCAGCAGAAAGACTAGGAACTAATTCAATTTGGCCATTAGGGTATATCTCGATAAAATCCCGAGCCATAGAAAATGATTTCCTGTTGTGCACCTTCCCGATGCTAGTACATTCTAGCCCAAACTTAAAAGAAAGCGCTCTCTCATGTCCATTTTCAATGGCAACAGGTAAACATTTTTCTTCATTACCTACTGGAGTAGCTGATTCATCTATCGCTACATCAACGATAGCACTTTCGACACCATCCCAGATACTGGGAGTAATTGAACTAAAGCTCACTCTGTAGTGAGGTCCATGACCTGTTTCATGTTGAAAAAAAGCAGTTTCACAAAATGTTCCTTTATACAACCCGGCTGAATTGACCAATTCCAACTTAACAGAGAAATACTTGAAACTAGGCTGTTGGGGTGAATTAATAGGGGCATTAATCGCTCCTCCGACAAGAATGCTATTAGGAAGAAGAGACGTATTGTAATTCGCCAAATGTGCATCAAACACAATATCAAAACATACTTCTCCGCCTATGCAGGTAGCAGTATTGGAGGCGGTGACCCAAAGCTCTGGCATTGCCTCTGAAATAATGTACCGCATTGTCTTATATGACTCTGAACATCCAGTTGCATTATCCGTCACTGTCATTGTCAAATATGGAGCTGCCGTAGTAGGCGTAAACATTCCCCTTTTGGGCAACATCGTATTCGCGTTATTATCAACAATTGGAGGATCAAAAGGTATCCAATCAATATCAATATTGTTTAGGTTTTGGATGCCGTATGTAATGGTGTTACTAACTGTCGGTTCCCAAAGCTGTGCTGGAGTTCCTGCAATGATAGATTCTATGGTTGGGACATATCCATTATGTTTCCATGGTTGCGGAATCGTAAAATTTACACTTGCATCAGCATAGCATCCTGAAACAAAGTCGAGATACCGAACCGAATAAACGTAGTTCCCAGGGTGACTGCTAATTATCTCGTCAAGAGGCAAATTAGCTACGTAATTGCCCAATCCAGAGAGGTCATGGTGTGGATTGGTGGTTGTCCATTGGTAAAAATGGAAGATGTCGCCAAATGGCGGAGTGTTATTTACTGGTGCGCCTTGCGCATTTAAAACAACTTCTTCTCCATAGCAAATATCTACAGGGTCTTTAATTGTGACTGTATGATCGTTGGCTACGCTCGTGATAGTGAAATCGTGCGAATCAGAACATTGAGACATCAAATCACTCACTATTAATGTGTAGGTAATTGCCTGTCCAACTGGCACACCACTAAGCACGGGGTTTTGTGAAAAGATATCACTCAGGTAATCTAAATCACTTGGCTGAGCCGTTGTCCATTCAAAACTGTAATTACCGGAACCCCCAATATTTGAAAGGTCGAATAGCCCTATTTCTCGGCCACCTGTGCTACAAATTGGCCAATTGAACGCAGGAATGTCGACAACCAAAGGTGTTGCAGTCACATTGATTTGTTTTGACAATTGGCATTCGACACCGCCTGAAGCATTGAGCATCTCTACCAACAGGTTATATTGCTTACTACCATTGGCAGGCGCTTTAAAATATGGATTTTGATCATGCGGATCATTTGATTCAAAATCGAGTGAACCTCCCGGAGTTGTCCAGGTGAATTGATAATTGCCTGTACCTCCAGTAGCCAAGGGTTGGCTCTCAAAATAGGACCAGGTATCAGGGCAGCGCTTGTAATCGTTCTTGACCGTTAGCCTAAACGGATTGAATGAAATTATATCACTTGCTTCCTTTACCTGATTGGCAAAGTCGGTAACCCGTAGTTTTACTATAAACTGTGGATATTGCCCATTCGTAAATTTATCAAAGTAAACATGTTGTGTATTAATTGTAGGGATTTTGGTGTCAGCGTTTGAAAGAATGTCAATTTCTTGTTCAGAGTTGTCAATGTCATAAGCTTTCCATAGATACTCCTTGTAAGTGTATTCCGAACCAACTTTTTTCCACCCACCTCCTTCAACTAGTGCTGTAAGCTGATAATTCTGACAAGAACCCGTGGCTTCAATTTCAGAAACTAATAATTCACTTGGAACAATATATGCAATACATGGATTACTGGGTTGGGGACCAGTACATGTTTCACAGAAGGATCCCGACTCTGTACATTGTAGGGATAAGCATCCCCAAGGTTGCCTATATTCTGTAACAATACCCCACCAGTTATCCGCATTTAAATCTGTATACAACCCTCCTCCAATCGGCAATCCAGCCAATTCTGTTGCTTGATAAAACAAATAGCCCAATCCGCAATCATCCATTCTACCTGTCCATCTATATATTGGTTGACAAAGCGGGTCTTGATTGCTAATAAAATCAAAGTGTGTCTCGCTATTGCCGCCGTAATCCAAAACGACAGTCGGCAAATCCGGATTGCTGGAGTTTATTAAATCACAATTGCTTCCGCCATTTCCGCCAGGTGTACATATCGATATTGGTTTGAGAGCTTGCATTGAACCATTCGGGTCTGATACAGTAAGTGTAACCGTATAATTACCATTAGCAGCATATTCATGAATAGCAACACCGCCGCCATCTATATTGTCTAAATAAGATTCTCCATCACCAAAGTCCCAATAATAATCAGTAGGATATTCAAAAGCAGATAGTGGATCAATATCTGGAATGAAAACAATTTGTGAATTTTTGAGGTAGGAACTACCACATGCTGGTGTGCCGTTTACAATAATTTCGAGTGGTTGTATCCCTTGCTTAACCTTTATCTGTAAGCATTGTGTTTCCGTTGTTCCAATTGCATCCTCTACTTCCACACATACAGGATTGGTAAAAAATCCTGTGGAGGTAAATGTAGCGATTTCGAGGGCATTCCCTTCGTAGTCTGGATCTCCCGTACAATCGGTGGGACAAGCTGGTGCACAATATTCGTCACCCATGTGCCAAGTATATTTATAAGGAGGTACGCCTCCCACAACATTTGCGGAAAAGGCTACCTGTTGACATTCTGCAGCTAATGTTGCTCCAGTCAAAGTGACCCACATAGAAGCAGGCGAGCCTTCTTGAACTGTAACTGCATGCTCCGCTGTTGAAGTATTGCCGCAGTCATCAGTTACTTTAAGGGTAACCAAATATTGCCCTCCCTCGGAAAATATATGGGTTGGCGTTATTCCTGAACCCGATGTTCCGTCTCCGAAAACCCAGGAATAAGATAGTGGCTCCGTGCCAGTGCTGGCAGTTGCATTGAACTGAACGGTCAAACCATCCGCACCCGGAATAAATGTAAATTCAGCTAGCGGGTCACAATCGCAAATGGGACTCAAAGAAGTGAAGCTGTTTTCGGATGTCTCACCGGAAAATGGAACTCCACATGCAGCCTTGAATTTGAATTTATACTCGCGACTTTTACCAGCACTTGCCTGTGGATTGGAAGGAGACCATGCCGAGGCACTTGTCCTATGTGGTACTTTCTCAGGCTCCCCAGAGTTGCCCCAAGTGTCAAAATTCAGCATATCATTTCCTGCCTTGTCTTCGCCGTAAAACTCGAATTTATACTCGCCAGTGGAAGCAAAAGCAACATTATCATAAGTGACTTCCCAAAGCAGTCCCTGGTTTCCATCCAATGATTGTAAATTGTCAATATTGTGTGCTGTGCCGTTTGGCTCCCATAATTGCCCGCTGATATTACCTAATAGGGGTTCGCTCACCAACACTTTCATCTTAACAGTTCCGGATGACGGCGGACCCAAAATTGGCAATGAAGGATACGAAGTGGAGGACTCCGCAAATTTCAGCCTGTCGCATTCCAAAGCGCTGGGTTGACAAGCCGGATTATAATAATTTGCGGAATAGACAGAATTCCCATTAAAGAAAACATCCACGCCTTCTACATATGGCCAAAAATTATCTAGATTAATGTCCTGCGTAGTATTTGTTACTCCCCAATTGTCCCATGGAGAAGCAATATAGACGACCGATTGAACGGTATATTCTCCATCTGGATATTCGGCATCTTTGTTTCTTCCGGCAAGCGATATAGCACCGACACGGTCATTGGATTTGTGGATCCGCGTGTAAAAATCGGAAAAGTAAAAATCATCGTAAAGACTGCCGCCAGATGCGTTTTGCCAATAAGGATGCACCCCTGTAGTGGTTTCATTTCCCCAATTATGATCAATAAGAATAGATGCCGGAAATTTTGCATATTCATCAGGTCGCCCTCCGTAAATTATTTCTCCCATGTAACTACCACCCTTTATTTTTCGAAACTCTGCTGTGCTATTCTTAGGTTTAATGAAAAACTTAACCGAATTGGTATTGGGTACATAACCCACTCCAGGTGTATAACTATCCCGGACCCGAATACTTGTAGGTGTGTTATCGTACTTGAGGAGTACTCCCATCAGGTTGGCATTATTCGAATGCAACATTTGAAGATTGTGATCGGATGACGGGTATAGAATAGGCGAAGCAAGGGGATTCAAAAGAATTGTATGGGAGCTGGAATTCCAATTGGTGTTGCCATCCGGTATGGAATATAGATGCACGTGGGCGGGAAATGAATTATCCCCTGAGTCGCCGATTGGTCCTACTGATTCGTTAAATGCGACATTTTTTTGTACAGTATAGGTTGTCCCATCATACACCACAGTATTAGGAGCGCCCACTTGACCGAGCACTTTATCCTCATCAACGAAGAATATGTACCAAAAAACACCGGATTGAAAAAGGACCATGCTACCCAAGTTATCTCCCGTTTCAGTGCTCGTACGAAAAATATGGCCATAAGCATAATCGGCGCCAAACGAGTTGATCTGGATAACTTTATATGACCCATTCCCGTCAATTTGGGCAATACCTCCAGCACTGAGTGCTAAGATTTTATCGCCCATATCGTCATCTCCGGATTCGCTACTGATGTCTATACCATTGTGCCAATCATAATTGTTGTATGGTCGCGGCCCATAATCAGAACTCGTGTGGGTGCCGAGATAATTCTGAGGATTGTCATATTCGAACAATGTGATATTCGGATCATCTTCCACATTGGCAGCCGTACATGTACTACACCTGGTATACTGTATTCCCCATTGTTGGGCTGGGGCAACTCCTGGAACCAAAAGGAGTATAGAAACTAAGAGTTGAAATATATTTTTCATTTTTCTTCGATACTATAGGTTAAGAAATCTTTTTTAAATTGTAAAAACGTTTTATTCCCATTTTTTTGGTCCTCAATCAACATGCCAGTGGCGTTTACCTCTTTAATATTTGACGACAATTCGTCCTCCATTGCTTTGGTGTAGGAAACGTTTGCAGCACAATCAAATATTTGGTATTCAACAAACCCTTTGTTATGATTATTGGCAATCATGAACAATCTTCCGTCAATTACATTAGCCCCTATGTACCGGCCTTTCGTACTTTGATAAATAGCTCGTTCATTCATTACATCACAAATGATAAAACCCTGAGGACTTGAGGATATGTTTCCCTCGCCTCGATCTTCCCCAGTCATAAACAAAATATATTTTCCATCTGAGGTAATCACTGGAGCAAAACCGTCAGTATCCAAATTGCCAGATTCATAAACGATATCACCCTTTTTGTTCAATACTTTAATGTGCGATTGAACCACTTTGATTCGCTCATTGTACATTGTATATTTACTATATATTATTCCAATATGGTTTTGGCTGTTTCTTGATGTAGTAAAGCGAATCAATATCTTATAAGATCCTGAGTCAATAGTTGGTTCATTTGTATTGACAGGAATTAACCCTTCTTTACCCAAGTCAGGCGAATAAATTGGGGTCTCAAAATCAGGTAGAATCCCAATTACATTTCCATTTATATATTTATATGGATTAAGGTCAGCAAGGTGGATAGTTTTTATTCTACTGTTAGAAAGAGAGTCCCAAAATTCAATTTTATTTCGAATTCCACTCGTTCCTTTCACCCTTCGAATAAATTCGAATGAATTATCTTGGATATTAAGGGGTTCTTGCCCGAACCCTATGCAATTCCATCCAATTAGTATGAGGATAAATAAAAAAAAGTGTCGCATAAGAGAAAAATGTTAGTGGTTATTTTTTAAAGGTCCTATCTGAAATTATTGATAGAAAATTTCTTTATGTTATCTGGAAGTGTTTAGATTTTATCTGTTAGTTGAAATGGACTTATCTGGTTTTAATTCCGAGTAGCCGAAACATCATCGCCATTCATTCTCTGGTTTGGGTTTTATATAAGTTGATGCTATTTAGTTGATGCAAAAGTACAGGCATCACTATGAAGGCCTTTGTCCCAATAAATCCCAATCCGTCCCATTTTGTCCCATCTTTGGTTCAAAACCCGGCAAAGGCGGAAAACCCAGTTCAACACGCAGTTCGTTTTCTGTTTTTGGGCTCAGCATCTCAGGGGAAGTCTGGATGTTTTTCTTTTCCAATAAGCGGTAAAAGGTGGATTTGGAAAGCCCAAGCTCTTCTATGAGTTCGAGTTTCGTTTTGAACCTTTGCTTGTCCATGTGACTGATAATTTTAGAAGTGAACAATCGAGCATCTGGTCAAGTCGAACTTGGCAATGCACTGATTGGATTTGCTGGCACAAAAGTCAAAGCAACCGTGTGACAAATCAAGGACACTTTTCAGGGGGTATTCCACACCCGTCTACCCAAAAATGGTCGGTACCCAGGATAAGGCAAGCAGATCAAGGTCTTTGATTCAGAAATGGATATGCGCTGTTGGCCTTTGCGTTTTATAGCGAACGGAGGGGCATTTGGCCAAGACTAGCTTGTCGTACCATACGTGGATTTGCTGACATAAAGTCAAAGCACCTGCCTGAAAAATATAGGACACTTTTAAAGATTCATTCCAGAGCAGTCTGAATAAAAGGACAAGCGTGGAAGAAATGATGCGCGGATCTAACCGCATTTTAACGGCTTCGCCTTGAAGCCCTCCGGGAGAGAACGGCTTCTATTGTTGAATCGAACCCGGCATTTTTGATGAGAAGCGGAGAAAACTTTTATGGACGGCTGTTTTGCACAAACTCCACCATCGAAGCCTTTGAATCCCGAATAAACTTGCGCTGGTAAGCACGGGCAATCGGATATCCCAATCTCGCCAGCCAAACCCGTGGCCGGGAGAAGGCTTTAACTACATATCGTACCGTGCCATCAGGCATTTTTTCTACCATAAACAATTCTTCGCCACACTCGGCATGGCCGGGCAAGGTGCCGTAGGCAAAGCCAAATTTATCTTGGGTGTCAATCACATAGACAATCCGGCAGGAGTTCAGCCACCACAAACCCATCACTTTTGCGAGCATTGCCACCACCTCACCTTCGCGCAGTGGCATACGTTCCGGCCAGATACAGGCCCAGCCGCCTGGGAACATTTTCCATTGGCCAACGGCTTCTTTAGCGGCCTCCCAAACAGCCTCGCCCTGACCCAATGCTATGAAATTGAAATCGTTGTCGAAGCCCGATACCGGGGTTTCGTTTTGGGTGCTGCCAATTTCGGCGTAACTGTACGGTAATTGGCGTTCCCGTTCAATAAAGGCACTGGTAACCGACTCGGATGGTTTAAAGTGATAAGGCATAGTTTGGTGATTGGTTTATTACCCTTACCCTTTCTTAAACGCTGCAATCGCGTTTTTGCTAAATTCAGAAAGTGCGAGTCGGCCACTGATGGCAGCGCGCTCGGTCAACAGGGTGTCCCAATGCTCGGTGCCTTGCCAGAACACTTTTTTCAACTCCTGCAAAGCATCCGGGCTGTACTTGCAAAGGGTATTTGCGAAATGGGTGAGGTAGGCATCAAGTTGTTCCACGGTATCAAAGGATTCCTGAAAAAGTCCCTGGTTTTTTGCCCAATCAGCGGTGCGCCACTCATCGGGTGTGAGCGCCATTTGAGCAAAAGTTGCTGCACCAATTTTGCGTTCCACCGCCGGGCCAATAACGAATGGGCCAAATCCCACGGCCAATTCACTCAGCCGAACAGAGGCCCATTTTGAGGCAAAACAAATATCCGTAGCTGCGGCAAGTCCTACCCCCCCGCCCACGGCCTTTCCATGCACGCGCCCAACGATGATTTTCGGGCAACGTCGCATTGCATTGATGACATTCCCAAAGCCAGAAAAAAAGATCTTTCCTGTTTCAAAGTCCTGAATACCAACGAGTTCGTCGAAACTCGCTCCTGCACAAAACGTGTTGTGCTCCACACTTCGGAGTATCACGACCTTCGCCTCCGGGTTTTCTCCCGCAGCAGTAAATGCCGCTGCGAGTTCGGCCAAAAGTCGGCTCGGAAGGGAGTTGTGGTTGGGGTGGTAAAAAAGAATGTGCGCTACACCATCGGGGGTGAGGTCGGTGCGGACGTAGCCTTGCTGGGTGATATCCATTTTTCGATTGATTCGATTTAGGTATTGATCCGATTATGCGATTGATTCGATTGGTGCGATTTAGCGTCACGCAAAAATATCACGAAGTGCGGCATTCAACTCCGGCCACTGAAATTCAAATCCTGCTTGTGTCAATTTTTCTGAAGAAACACGGTTGCTGTTCAAGATCACCGCTGACATTTCCCCAAAAATAAGACGTAGCACAAAGGCCGGAGCGGGCAGGAAAACAGCGGGTTGTTTCATGGCATTGGCGGTTGCTTTTACCAACGCTTTTCCGCGTGCCGGCGTGGGTGCGCAAAGGTTGAACACCCCTTCAACTGCCTGATTTTCAATAGCCCAAATAAATGCGCGGCATACATCATCACGATGAGCCCAGGGCCACCAGGCTTGCCCATTGCCAAAATATGCCCCCAACCCAAAACGCAGCGGCTTCACAATTTCGGCCAGTGCACCGCCTTCTTTTGCCAATACTACGCCAATTCGGAATTTTACGGTGCGGATTCCCAGGCGTAACATTTCGTCCGCAGAAGACTCCCAGTTCTGACAACATTCCACCATAAAACTTTGGTCCACAGGCGGGGTATCTTCCCGAATCCAGGTCTCTCCTGAGTTGCCATAAATGCCAACTGCCGAGGCAGAAAGGTATGCTTTGGGCCGTTTGGCCATGCCCTCCATTGCTCGATATAGCAGTGCCGCAGTCTTCACCCGACTTTCTATCAGTTCCTTTTTTCGCGTCGCCGTCCAACGTTTGTCTGCAATGCCTGCGCCTGCCAGATTGACTACAAAATCAACTTCTTGGAGGGCTTCAGCATCCATTTCATTGGATGCGGGGTTCCAAAAAAACTGGCCTTCACCATTTGGAGAACGGCTGAGCAGACGCACCGTATGGCCTTGGGAATGAAGCATTTTCGAAAGTCGCGAGCCAATAAGGCCAGAGCCTCCGGCTATGAGAATGGTGCTTTTTTGCATGGACTACCAACAACACTTATCTCATACAGTTCAAACCAACCTTTCGCGCATAGAATCCAACAACTCAAACGCCGAGTCACCTATCAGGCCGAGCCATTTTCCAATCATTTGAAATACGTTTTCCGGGTCCATGCCTGCATCTCGGATGGCCTTCAAGGAACTAGAACCAGCCGATTTTGAAAGTTTTTCACCTGCTTCATCCAGCAAAAGCGGGTGATGCAAAAATCTGATTTTCAAGAAATTATCCTCAGAAAGCACTTTAGCCAAAAAACATTGAGCTGTGGTTGAATCTTCCAGATCGGCCCCACGAATGATGTGTGTAATGCCATAATGCAGATCGTCGGCAAAACTCGCCACTTGGTAAGCCGGAATCCCATCTCGGCGGCGCACGACGAAATCAGGCAAAGGGAAATTAGCAGGTGTTTTGATGCGCCACGCAACATCTGGGTCGTCAAGGCTCAAACCTTGTTCGCGGAATTCAGGGGGATACACATTATCATATTGTTCCAAATCTCGACGCGATTTACGGCAGGCAAAAAGCAGGTTTTGCTCGCGCAGCATTTCAAGTATTTTGGAATAGCGCAGGAGATTGGAGGATTGGTAGGTTGGTGATGGGTGGCCCGCCTTCGGTATGGCTATGGCGGGTAAATTGGTGGATTGGTAGAGATCCGAGTCCCATGTTAGTTTGAGCCATTCGAGGGAATCGAATATGTCTTGGACGTACTCCGGCCTGTTTCGATCCGAATCGAGGTCATCAATGCGGAGAAAAATCTTGGCTGGAGCGATATCTGGCGCGTAGAGCATGCTGCTTTTTGCTGCCAACCAGTTCAGCACAAAATTGAGTGCATTCCCCCGATGGATAAAACCGGAGGGCGTTGGGGCAAGCCGCAATCGGCTTTCAGAAGTGACAGTACGAGAAAAATCAAAAAACTGCTGCGAGAACGAATCCATCAGGCAATAAAATGGTCAATCAAGTCAGGCTTATTATCATCTTCATCGTCTAAAATATGCGTGGAATCTGCGAAAGCGAAAAAATGAGCGCAGGCAACGGCTGGAGCGGTGTAAAGCACGCCAACTCCACAGAGTAAGACCCCGCTAATTGCGATTAAACCAGAAAAGATAAGAAAACCAAGCATGCTGGTCCAGTTGCGTGCGATAAGCTTGCGGCTCGCATCAAGCGCTTCCATTGGGCCTACTTCAAAAAACCAGGCTATTTGCAGAGCCCAGGCTAAAAAGAGTCCAATAATAAGGCCTCCTAAAAGTATTACGGCCAAACCAATCCCAAATAGTGACATATCTACCATATCACCCATGCTGGGAATGTCTTCAAAAAATGGATAAGCAGCCATTAACTCGATCAGCCACTCGGCCATACCTGCCTGGTACCAGAAAATAAGGCCTGGCAATATGGCGATCAAACTAACCACCATAACCAACAGATAGGTAAGCACCAACGGACCGATCTTTGAAAAACCTTTGAAAAACTCCCCAAAATCAGGCTTGTGGCCGCGTGATACCATGTAAGCAAATTGGGAGTAACCAATACTTAATACCGGACTGATAGCCATGCTTAAAACTAGACCTACATAAGGCAATGATTGGCATAAAAAATTAATCACGGCCGAGACGAGCACGAAACCGATTAGCATACCAAAGTTATCATTCATTACTTGGAAACCACGGCTGATGTAGTCGCCCATCCGAAACTGCACAGGGGCTTCGGCAAGGATGCGCTGAAGGCGGGAAGCAGGGAAATTCATTTGAAAATATGGTTTTTGAAATGTTACGTTTGGCTTGATTGCCACGGACAAAGGTGGTAAATCAAGCATTAATTTTACCTTTTTGTTAACCAATAATGTGCTTCACCCTGGGTCTGTGTGGTGTGATGTCGCCTAGTTTGGCCTTTTTCATTTCTTCATAAGCGGTAAAATCGCCTTCAAAGAACACCACTTCTGCATCGTCCTCAAAAGAAAGGATGTGCGTAGCCAAACGGTCTAGAAACCAGCGATCGTGGCTGATAATCAACACACAACCTGCAAAATTTTCGAGAGCTTCTTCCAATGCGCGGAGCGTGTTTACGTCAATGTCGTTCGTCGGTTCGTCCAGAAGCAGCACGTTTCCGCCTTCTTTGAGTGTCATGGCGAGGTGGACGCGGTTGCGCTCCCCACCTGAACAAACCCCGAGTTTTTTCTGCTGGTCGCTTCCTGCAAAATTGAAACGGGAGAGGTAGGCGCGGGCATTAACCGTCGCATTGCCGACGGTGATAATATCGTTACCCTCGCTCACAATTTCATAGATCGTTTTTTCAGGCAGCAGGTTTTCGTGACTTTGATCCACGTAACTCATCTGCACAGTGTCGCCAATGGTCACAGTACCTGAGTCGGGTTTTTCTCTTCCGGTCAGTATTTTGAACAAGGTGGATTTGCCTACACCGTTTGGCCCGATGATTCCCACAATGCCGTTCGGGGGAATCTTGAAAGATAGGTTTTCAAATAGCACCCGTCCATCGAATGCCTTGCTAATATTCTGAACCTCAATCACATTGTCGCCCAAACGCGGACCATTTGGAATCCAGATTTCAAGTTTTGCTTCTTTCTCTTTGCCTTCTTCGCCCGCCATTTTTTCGTAGGCACTCAAACGGGCCTTGCCTTTTGCCTGACGACCTTTGGCGCCCATCCGCACCCATTCAAGTTCATGTTCGAGTTGTTTGCGACGCTTGTCGTCGGCACGTTCCTCCTGAGCGAGGCGCTTGGTTTTTTGTTCGAGCCAGGTTGTGTAATTGCCCTGCCAGGGAATGCCTTCGCCCCGGTCGAGTTCAAGAATCCAGCCCGCCACATTGTCCAGAAAATAACGGTCGTGGGTCACAGCGATGACCGTGCCGGGGAAGTTTTGAAGGTATTGCTCAAGCCACTGAACGGACTCGGCATCGAGGTGGTTGGTAGGCTCGTCGAGCAAGAGAATGTCTGGTTGGCTTAGTAGGAGTCGAGCCAGAGCAACGCGACGGCGTTCGCCACCGGAACAGATTTTAATCAGCCTGTTGTCTTCCGGGCAGCGCAGTGCATCCATAAAAACGCCGAGGCGGTAGTCGAGTTCCCAGCCGCCCAAGTGTTCGATTTGTTCGAGCACTTCGCCTTGACGCTCAATGAGTTTCATCATCTCATCGTCGTCGGTCACGACCCCGAGTTTTTCTCCGATGTCTTCGTTTTCTTTTAGCAGATCGACAATTGGCTGCACACCTTCTTCCACGATCTGGCGGACCGTTTTAGTGTCATCAAGTTTGGGCTCTTGTTCGAGAAAGCCGATTTTGAATTGTTTTTCAAATTCGATTTTGCCTTCGTAGTTCTGATCAAGGCCGGCGATGATTTTCAGCAAGGTAGATTTGCCGGAACCATTGAGACCCAGTACCCCGATTTTTGCGCCGTAGAAAAACGACAGCCAGATATTTTTGAGCACCTGTTTTTGCGGAGGGAAGGTTTTGCTGACCCCCGACATGGAGAAGATTATTTTTTCAGACATCTTTTATGAAGTGATAGAGCGATGGAGTGATGAAGTGATGGGTTGTGTAGACGCGGCTAAAATCACTTTATGACTTTATCGCTTTACCACTTCATAAATTCGGCCGCAAAGGTCGCTCGAAGGCGGGAGAATTTGGAGAGCCAAAGAAAGTTTGTCTCTAATATTTTTAAATACAATCGCTGTGTTTAAAGTCCTTTCCAAAAAAAATGCGTGTCCACCGACATCCTCGGAAACCTGACGGGCAATGCTTCTGGCACGACGGGAGTAAAACCGTTTCGCTCATAAAACCGAATGGCTGCGTGCAAGCGCTCAACAGTGCCGAGGTAGAGCGAATGCAATCCCTGCCGCACCGCCCAAGCCTCCAGCGTATCCAGTAATTTTTGAGCCACGCCCCTACCCTTTCCCCGCCAATCGGCGCGGACAAACATCTTTCGGATACAGCCAATGCCCTCGCCACAATCAATCAACCCGATGCTTCCCACCACTTCGCCGTCCGCAATGGCGACCCAGAAATTGCCGGCGTTTTGCTGGTACACATCTGGGATCGTCAGCAAATCAGGTTGATCGGCCAGGGTAATGGGCACGTTGAATTCGTTCTGCTGAATGTTGAGTATCAGCTGGCAGATGGCCTCGGTGTATTGTTGATCGAATTGGGTGATGTGAAATAGGGGCATGGTTTGATTGATTTTGTTTGCTACAACTTCCCGAAAGTTTAGAACTTTCGGGAAGTTTACTCACCCGTCGAACAAAAATTTCTTCACGTTCCACCAGCCTTTTTCGATGATGGCGTCGTTTTTTTTGTAAAAATTAATGGCCGGTTCATTCCAATCCAACACCTGCCACTTTACCAAACGGCAGCCTCTGCGACGGCCTTCTTCGATAAAATCGTCGTATAGTTTTTGTCCCACCCCGTAGCGGCGGTATTGCTCGCTTACCACAAAATCGTCGAGGTAAAGCATCTTCCCTTTCCAGGAGGAATACATCATAAAAAAGAGCGTCATACCCACCACTTTGCCATCCATTTCAGCCACATGGCTTTCAAAAAGTCCATTTCTGAAATCTTGGAGGTATTCTTCGGGCGTGGTGAACACAGCCTCAGGCTCTTTTTCGTACACCGCAAGTTCATACACCAATGCATGAATGGCAGGGATGTCGGCTTCAGTGGCTGGGCGGATTTTTATGGTATTCTTCATTGTATGTCATTGAGGGTCATTGGGGGTCATTGGGGGGGTATTATTTTTCATTGTCAACCTTGGTATGTTTTGAAACCTTACGAGGGTTCCATGCCGTCAAGAATCACCGCCTCATGTAAAATTTCCAAAAAAAGGGCTTCCCGAATATCTTTTTCAGTCAAAACAGCAATGTAAGCCACTTCTTTTCGGTCTCCCAAGTGGAGTAATCCATGTTCGTTGGACAGCAAATTTCCACGGTTGAATCCAAAATTTACCCCTTCTTTCACCCCGGAGTAGGGCAGACTGGAGGGGTATATAAAACAAACCCTGGCTCGACCCTTGTAAAATGGGGCTCCGTAGGCCCAGGTTTCTTTCAGTGTAGGAAAATTTTGAAGGATTAAATCCCTGATTCGCAAACATATTGCCTGTTCACTTGGCGAGAGCGCATCAAGGAACGTTTCAAAATCTCTGTGTTTGGCAAATTTCACCCTCAAAGATTCGATAAGTTTTTAAAAAATTGCGTCTTTACCCGCCGTAGCTTTAGCGAAGGCGGGTACGTCAGCAAAGACCGTAGCTTTAGCGAAGGCGGGTACGTCCGTCAAGACAGTATCTTCTCGCCGGCACCAAAGGTTTGGCGAGTAAAGGCAAGGGTTGGCATTCATAGTTCATAGTTCACCGTTTATAGTTCATCGTTCAGCCAACACGTATCTTCGCCACTAGATTTATGAATTCGATCATCAACCTGGCAGTGAAACAGTACCTCTCGCGGCGCATGAAGCGTATTGAGCGGTATATGATGCACCCTGAAGAGGCACAAGAGCGTTGGCTGCTTCGTATCCTCGACCGTGCCCGCGACACCGAGCAGGGACGCAGATGGGAGTTTGCCAGGATACGGACCCCTGAACAGTTTGCGAAAATAGTGCCTGCACGTGATTACGATGCAGTTAAAGACGATATCACCCGGATGATGCGGGGCGAACGCAATGTCCTGTGGCCCAATGAGATAAATTGGTATTCTAAAAGCAGCGGCACGACCAGCGACAAGAGCAAATTCATACCAGTTCCTTATGGCAACCTTTTTAACTGCCATATCGCAGGAGCTTGGGACTGCCTTGCATTGCTTTATGCCAACAAGCCCGACATGCAGGCTTTCCGTTACAAACACCTGATTGTCCCGGGCAGTTTCCAAACATTGCCAGAGTATCCCAAAACACGTTTTGGAGATGTCAGCTCAATTCTGGTGCAGCACATGCCTACCATCGGGCGATTATTTTATACGCCTGATGCCCAAACAAATCTGCTCCCCAACTTCGAAGAAAAACTTCACCGAATTGCAGAATTAACCAGCAAACAGCATGATATCTGTTTATTTGGAGGCGTTCCGACCTGGCTTATCGTACTTTTCAGATTAATCCTTGAAAAGTCAGGGAAACAAAACATGCTTGAAGTATGGCCCAAACTTCAAGCGTATATGCATGGCGGAGTAGGCTTTGACCCATATCGGGAAACCTTCCGGGAATTGATCCCAAGCGATGATTTTGTGTATCAGGAAGCCTATAATGCTTCAGAAGGTTTTTTTGGTGCACAATGTGATCTGCGTCAAAATGATCTCCTTCTGCTGGTTGATAATGGCGTTTTTTATGAATTTGTCCCATCAAGCGAATGGGAAAAAGAGCACCCCAAAACGGTGCTTCTCCCCGATGTAAAAATCGGCGAAAACTATGCCGTGATGATTTCGGCGAATAATGGCCTGTTCCGTTATAAACTCGGCGACACCATCATGTTCACCCGGCGCTACCCGTTCTGTTTTCAAATCACGGGTCGCACCAAACAGTTTATCAACGCATTTGGCGAAGAAGTCATGGTTGGCGATGCCGACAAAGCCCTTGCCGAAGCATGTCGCCAAATGAATGCAGCCGTAACCGAATACACCGCTGCGCCCGTTTATTTCTCTGCAGAAAAAGAACGCGGCGGTCATGAATGGGTGGTGGAATTTGAAAAAGAACCCTCTGATATGGAACGCTTCAACCAAGTGCTGGATGAGTCGCTCCAACGCATTAATTCCGACTACGAAGCCAAACGGTACAAAGGGATGGCACTTGATCGCTTGTTACTCAACTCCGTGCCAAAAGGCACTTTCATTCGCTGGATGCGGGCAAGGGGCAAATTCGGCAACCAAAACAAGGTGCCTCGCCTGGCCAATCACCGGCAATTTGTCGAGGAGTTGATTCGGTTTGCTTCGGAAGGCGAACGCGCCGCTTTTTGATTTTAATAAAATGGCACCGCTACGCGGTTTTGTTGAATACTATTACCAAGCCAATCTAAAACCCTATTACCTTGATTGGTATTCACCATTTGCAGACATCTTGGCTGAAACACTTTTTTATTATGAAAGCCTGGTTTTACATCTCAGGCCGTATTTCAATCAGCTTTTTCCTATGAAAAATTTACGCTACTCCTTACCTGCTAAAGTCTTTTTACATGCCATAGTCTTGACGGTGGTGTGGACGACAGCGGGCCTTTTGCTCTCTCCGCTTTCCCTCCTCGCCCAACCGAAAATTCAACTAACCAATTTTGCAACCGGATTCGACCTCCCTGTGGACATCACGCATTGCGGCGACAGCCGACTATTTGTGGTAGAAAGGAAGGGCCTTATTTGGGTGCTCGATAGTCTTGGCAACCGCCTCGACACTTTCCTGAACATTGACCCAAGGGTAAATTCCACTCAAAGTGAACAGGGGCTGCTAGGTTTGGCCTTTGATCCAAATTATGCCCAAAACGGCTATTTTTATGTAAATTATACAAAAAACGGAGTCGGTGATACCCGTGTCGCACGTTTTTCGGTGAAACCGAATAATCCTAATGAAGCCAACCCGAATTCAGAGTTGACCATTATAGAGCAAAGCCAACCATATTGGAATCACAATGGAGGCTGTGTCAAATTCGGACCAGACGGATACCTCTACATCGCATTGGGCGATGGCGGCAGTGGTGGAGACCCGCAGAATTATGGGCAAAACAAATTGACTTTTCTTGGCAAAATGCTCCGCATTGATGTAAAAAACAGCAATGCTTCTCAACCGTATGTGTTGCCTCCAAACAATCCTTTCGTTGGAAACGCTCAATACAAACCTGAAATATGGTCCTTAGGCTGGCGTAACCCCTGGCGTTTTTCATTCGACCGGCTGACGGGCGATAAGTGGATCGGTGATGTAGGCCAGAATTTGTGGGAAGAAGTTGACTTTGAGCCTGCGAACACACCTGGCCTGAACTATGGTTGGCGATGCTACGAGGGTTTGCATCCCTATAATACAACTGGATGTCAGCCCGCCAGCGCGTACGTTAGTCCATTTTTTGAGTACTCACATTCTGGTGGCAACGGATGTTCCGTCACGGGCGGCTTTGTTTATCGTGGAAGCCAATACCCTGACCTGTATGGATATTACCTTTTTGCAGATTATTGCAGCGGAAGGTGGTGGTACACAAAACGGAATACTGACGGCACTTTCTCAACGGCTATATTGGCCACATTAGCCGGCTATGAGTATAGCAGTTTTGGGGAAAACAAAGATGGTGAATTGTTTGTAACCCTGCTTTCATCCGGCAGAGTACAACGTGTGAAGGAGCTCTGCTCGCCCTTTCAAGTTTCTGGTATGGCCAGCCCTCGGATTTGCCCCGGCTCAATGACAGGTGAGATTAATCTGTCTGCAACAGGTGCCACAGGCACGGTAAGTTACACCTGGTCGAATGGCGCGACAAGTCAGAATCTCGTTGGACTTGGACCTGGCATGTTTTCAGTTGAAGCAAAAGACGGGAACAATTGCTTCCGGCGGGATACTTTTGAAATCGTGGAGATCGGGCCAGAAAATCCAAGCCTGAGTGCGAGCGACTTGACAATCTGCACCAATGGACTCGTACAATTGACCGCCAGCAACTTAACAGCATCCAGTACTTTGACCTGGTATAATGGGGCCAATATTGTGGCGACTTCTAACGCTTCGGGCTCGACTGACACACTTGGTGTCACACAACCCGGGGACTATTCAGTAATTGTAAACGACTCGCTTTGCCCGGCCTCCTCTTCCATTGTTAGTATTGTAAAAATCGGGCCTGACGAGCCAATATTAACCGCGAGCGACTCAGTAATTTGTGCCAATGGTTCAGCAATTCTGACCGCCAGCAACCTGCCCCTGTCCAGCACATTGACCTGGTATAATGGAACTAATATTGTGGCAACCACTAATGCTTCGGCCTCGACCGCTGCACTTGAAATAACTCAGCCTGGAAACTATTCCGTAATTGTAAACGATCCGATTTGTCTGGTTTCTTCCTCCATCGTTGGTATTGTAAAGGTCGGGCCTGACAATCCAAACCTTAGCGCGAGTGCCACCGTAATATGTCCAACCGGTACGGTTCAGTTGACTGCAAGTAACCTGCCCGTACCGAGTACTTTAAGCTGGTATAATGGAGCAAATATTGTGGCAATCACTAATGCTTCGGCCTCAACTGCCACCCTTGAGGTAACGCAGCCTGGAGATTATTCCGTAATTGTAAACGATCCGCTTTGCCCAGCCACTTCGACCATCGTTAGCGTTGTTTTGACTGGACCTGACAATCCAATCCTGACTGCCAGCGACTTGGTAATTTGCACCAATGGATCAGCACAATTGATCGCCAGCAATTTGCCGGTACCCAGCACACTGATTTGGTATAACGGGCCAAATATTGTGGCGACCACCCTCGCTTCGGCTTCGACTGACACGCTTAATATAACAGAGCCGGGTAATTATTCGGTAGTAATAAACGATGCACTTTGCCTGGCCCCATCCTCTATTGTAAGTATTGTAAGGATAGGCCCGGACAGTCCTATCCTCAGCGCGAGCGATTTGGTCATCTGCGCCAATGGCTCGGTACAACTTACCGCCAGCAAGCTCTCGGCTCCCAGCACATTGACCTGGTATAATGGTGCAAATATTGTTGCGACTACAAATGCTGTGGATTCGATCGCAACACTTGATATAACCCTGCCGGGCGACTATTTTGTGGTAATTAACGATGCATTTTGCTCTATACCATCTTCAATTGTTACCGTTTCAAGAATTGGGCCGGACATTCCATTGCTGGCTGCGAGTGACTCGGTCATTTGTATCAATGGCTCTGTAATATTGACCGCAAGCAACTTGCTTGTTCCCAGCACATTGACTTGGTTTAATGGGGCAAATATTGTAGCGACTACAAATACTACTGATTCCATCGCCACACTTGAGATAACAGAGCCTGGAGACTTTTCTGTAATAATTAGCGATGGGCTATGCATTGTGCCCTCTGCTTTTGTTTCTGTCGTAAGGGTCGGGCCGGATAATCCAAGCCTGAGCGCGAGCGACTCGGTCATCTGTATTAATGGCTCCGTAATACTTATCGCGAATAATCTGCCTGTTCCCAGCACCTTGAGCTGGTATAATGGGACAAATATTGTGGCGACTACATATACTTTGACCCCTACTGCCATACTAAATGTAACTCAGCCTGGAGACTATTCCTTGGTTGTAAACGATTCGTTTTGCATAGCCTCCTCTGCGGTAGTTACTGTACTGCAAGACACCCCGATTTTGCCTTTGATAGAATCCAATTACGACAGCCTTTACGCTTTGTCGCCCTGTTCTGCATGCCAATGGCTATTCTATGGACAACCCATACCCGGCGCAACAGGGATGTATCATATCGCGACGCAAGAAGGGATTTACAGCCTTCAGGTTACCTCGCCTAATGGATGCCAATATATCTCTGACGAGGTTTTTTTCTTGGAGGGCAGTAGCAAACTTCCAAACGCTGTGCGCCGTTTTTCGATTTCGCCCAACCCCTCTGAACACACTATTTTGTTGGAAATGGAATTGGAGAAAAACCAATCAATCAAACTGTATTTGACCGATAGCAACCAGCGACAAGTTTTTGCAAAAGCCGTTGAGGGTCAAAAAATCGTGCTTCCGATTGACCTGAGCAACTTGCCCGCCGGCACTTACTTTCTAACCGTAATAATGGAAAACGGGAGCTTTGTGCGAAAACTGGTGAAGAAGTGAACATGAGTCACCCCGAATTTTATAACATGACTGATCCGTTCCATTGCAACATTAAACTTGACATAATTTGAACCACAAAAGGCACAAAAGGACACAAAAGACCGTATCGTGATACTTTTGTGTCCTTTTGTGCCTTTTGTGGTTCAAATTACGTTATCTGGGAAAAATGTAGTGGTTTTTTGATGTTTTTACTTGTGCGATTTTATATGATTACAAAGGTCGGGGTGACTCATGTTAGTTGGCATTCGCCATTTGCAGACATCTTGCTAGATGTGCTGTTTTATTATGAAAGGCTTGTTTTTACCTTTAAGGCTGCTTTTCAATCAAATTTTTCCATGAATAAATTACTTGTTTTACCCGCCAAAGGTTTAGCCACCGCGGTGTTTTTCCTATCCCCACTTTTCCTTTTTGCCCAACCGAAAATCCAACTTACCAACTTTGCGACTGGATTCGACTTGCCATTGGACATCACGCATTGTGGAGATAGTCGGCTATTTGTGGTCGAAAGGGATGGCGTTATTTGGGTACTCGACAGTCTCGGAAATCGCCTCGATACCTTTCTGAACATTGACGCTCGGGTCAATTCCGGGCAAAACGAACAAGGCTTGCTCGGCCTGGCTTTTCACCCGAATTACGCCGAAAACGGCTACTTTTTTGTCAATTACACCAAAAACAATGGCGGGGATACGCGGGTAGCCCGTTTTTCTGTAAAGCCAAACAACCCCAACGAGGCCGACCCAAACTCTGAACTTACCATCCTGGAGCAAGATCAGCCCAATTGGAACCACAACGGCGGCTGCGTCAAATTCGGCCCTGATGGATACCTCTATATCGGTTTGGGCGATGGGGGCGGCGCCAATGACCCTCAAAATTATTCCCAAAATAAAAAGAACTTTCTTGGCAAAATCCTGCGTATTGATGTGAACAACAGCAATGCATCGCAACCGTATGTGGTGCCTTCCGATAACCCTTTTGTGGGCGATGCGAATTACTTCCCGGAAATTTGGTCGCTAGGTTGGCGCAACCCCTGGCGTTTTTCCTTCGACCGGCTAACCGGTGATATGTGGATTGCAGATGTGGGTCAGAACTTGTGGGAAGAGGTTAATTTCGAACCCGCCAACACGGGTGGCCTAAACTATGGCTGGCGATGCTACGAGGGTACACACAACTTCAATACCAATAATTGTCTGCCTATCAGCGCCTATGCCGCCCCATTTTTCGACTATTCGCATTCGGGCGGCAACGGATGTTCCGTCACAGGTGGCTTTATCTATCGCGGAAGCAAATACCCGAATCTCTACGGGTGCTACCTTTTTGCGGACTATTGTAGCGGCAGGTGGTGGTACACAAGGCGGAATACTGACGGCACTTTCTCAACGGCCATATTGGCCAATTTGACAGGCTACGAGTATAGCACTTTTGGAGAAAACAAAGATGGCGAAATGTTTGTAGCATTGCTTTCAACCGGCAGAGTGCAGCGCGTGGAGGAGCTGTGTTCTCCCTTTCAAGTTTCCGGTGTGGCCAGTCCTGGGGTTTGTGCTGGTACTATGGCTGGCGAGATTAGTCTGGCTACTTCGGGCTCGACGGGTACGGTGACCTATACCTGGTCTAATGGCGCAACAACCCAGAATTTAACTGGACTTGAACCAGGAATATTTTCAGTCGAAGTGAAAGACGGGAATAACTGCATTCGACGGGACACCTTTGAAATATTGGGACTATCATCACCCTTAATAGATTTGATTGCCAGTGGCGACACGCTTACCGCTTCTTTCAGCCCACCCAATTCAACTTTGCAGTGGTATTTCGAGGGCACTCCAATTCCCAACGTAATTGGCAATGTGCTGGTCGCTGGGCAAACAGGAAACTATAGCGTGGTGGCTACCAGCGAGTTTGGTTGTAAAGCCGAAGCGAGTGCTTTTGTGCTGGTTTCTTCCACCAAGCTTCCAGATGCTGTGAAGATTTTTTCGCTTTCGCCAAACCCGGCTGAAGACAGTATTTTGATGGAATTGGAATTGAAGAAATCGGGAGCCGTGAGCATCTCCCTGGAAGACAGCAGCCAGCGGCAAGTGTATGCAAAAAAGCTTGAAGGTCAAAAGATTACCCTTCCAATTGACCTGAGCAACTTGCCCATTGGCGCCTACTTTATAACGGTAAAAATGGAGGGCGGGAGCTTAGTCAGGAAACTGGTGAAAAAGTAATTCAAATATTTGCCTTACAACCATGAAAAAACTCAACCTGCTTCGATACGCGCTTTTCCTGCTCCTTATCACAGCCAATATCGGCTGCGACCAAATCTCCAAATCCATGGTGCGCGAACGACTGGAATATCACGAGCAAATTCGCTTTGCGGGAGATCATGTGTTGCTCACCAAAGTCGAGAACTCCGGCGCGTTCCTGAGCATTGGCGAGAATTTCAGTCCAATGGTTAAAACGCTGTTGCTCAACCTTTTGCCCGCGCTTACCATGTTGGGCCTGATTTTCTGGCTTTTTTTTGGCCGAACGGGTTTGGGTATAGCCCTTAGCGTTTGTTGTATTATCGGCGGGGGCATTGGCAACATCATTGACCGCGTTGCTTATGGCTCCGTGACGGATTTTTTGTACATCCACGTCGGTTTTTTCCGAACCGGGATTTTCAATTTTGCGGATGTGTCCATCACTTTCGGAGCTTTGTTTATCATTGCGCTGGGAATTTGGAAGGGGCGGAAAGTTTGAGGGTAAGCGGTACTTTTGCATGAAATACTTGATTAATGCTCACTGCCCAGTTGCCTGACACCGAACAATCATCATGGAAACACCTTATTTGGGTGCTCCTTGTGGGATTTTTGATTTTTTATACGGCCTATTCGTATCATACTACGCAGCAGAATCGTGTAAAAAACAAAGTCGAAATGAAATCGAGCGGCAGAAGTGGAAAGCATGCAAATCCCAAAACCAAGCAATCGGCAAGCGAGAAATACGAAGAAGCCAAGACTGCGTTTGAAAAACTAAGTACCAAACCCAGTAAAACGACAGATGACAAAGTCATGCTCGAAAAACTGCGCAACCAAATGAAGCATTGGAAAAAGAAAAAGGACTGGAGCGGTGAACAACATTCACAGAAAAATAAAGGCAATTAAAACATGGATACTTACACTTTCATCGCGGAATACAACGGCGTCGTCTTTATCAGCCAAGCGAAGGGTCTTACCATTAGCGAAGCCTGTATTGCATGGGGCAAGTTAGTAATTGGAAAGACTGAAATCACACTCAAAAACAAAGCAACGTTTGTAAAAATCTTGCAGAACGACCTTGATGAAATGCCTCCCGCTTGCTTAGATGATATGCCTAATGTTTGGTACTTTTTGGCAGATGCCGGAAAAGGCTATGTGCATGTGAATGCTGTGAAGACCCACGCTTCTATGAGTGAATGGCATAAACCGGAATCAAGGATGGACAATGAATCCAAATCCATCCTTTCCGGATTACCACCTAAACTGGACTTTGAGGCTTTTGCGGAAGAATTTGAAGGAAGTAGGAAAGATAAACGTATGCCAGTGCGGGAAAACTGATAAAGATTATGGCAACTTGCGTCATGTGCAGTAAAGGCACTTTACATCCAGGAAAAGTGACGGTGACTCATGAAAAAGACACTTTTTTTATCGCAATCCGCGATGTGCCCGCGCGTATTTGCGATCATTGTGGCCATTATTTTCTTTCTGCCCCAACGGCTTTGCGTGTAGAGGCTGCGATCAAGCAGGCCATGACCAATGGAGTGGATGTGGAAGTGATGCGCTTGCAGGCGGCGTGATTTTGACCAGAACTTGAAAGAAAAAGGCACCTTTATAGAAGAGCTTAAAAGGATTGGGTTGGATTTGATGTGATTCCTGTCGTTGTTGGCGAGGAAGTTGATAGGTAAAGTAGATAAACAAAATGGCTTGGAGGTTTTTATCCCAACTTAGAAAAATTTGTTTGAGTATTAGTTTGCTATTAGCAATACTAATTCTCCTTCAAACTATTTCTGGAAAACTAGAATCAATCGAATTGTTCATTTGGGGTTGGTTTGCAGGTTTAGCGCTTCCAATTATTGTTCTCTTATGGGTTCATAAAAGGCTATATCCCTATCCTGGCACGGTTCTATCTAAAAAAACATACTACTTTGTAATTACAGGCATTTTATTTTATTACTTATCGCTTCTTATTATCATACTGCTCGAACCATTTTATACTCAAGACTCATTGAGTATATTAGGTTATTACACCAAAACCTTTTGGGGATTCTTGCTTTTTGAAATATTACTGATCATTCCGCTCGTAAATTTACTTTTTCGAAAGGAATCCGCAATAATCCTCGAACCTGATGAAATTCAAAGATTTGCTCAACAAAGTGCTGATCGTATTACAATTGATGAATCTTATAATGACCCTCAAGGTGATATTACACCCGAACCCGAACCAAACAAATCCTTAGTACAAGAACCTGAAACTGGTTATTTTAAAAGTAAAAAAAATTATAAGAAGAGATGCTACAATTTGATTGCAATAAACAATCTAGAGGAATGCTTTTCAATCATGAGAAGGGCTTTCGAGAAAAAAAGAAGGGAAGAAGACATTAAATATGTAGTACTGCTACAAAGACAATATGTAGAAACCATTGATCATAGAGAAAAGGGCTTCTTGAGTTTTCAAGATTCCCTGCTTATTATAAACAGAATCACACTTGGGACATTAGAAATGGTGGGTGCGATATAGTGCCTGTCAAAGGAAAGTACAATTGAAAATCATGCCACACTCCACCGTCAACAATTTCGTCATCCGCTTTGCCAACGTAAACGGCACCGGCTCGGCCAGCGCAAACGATATGTTTGCCAAGGCAATTTTCCGAATGGGCATCCCTGTGTCGCCCAAGAACATTTTTCCCTCGAATATTCAGGGCTTGCCGACCTGGTATGAGGTGCGCGTGAGCGAAAAAGGCTATCTGGGCCGTCGCGAGGGTGTGGACATCATGCTCAGCGTGAACCCGCAAAGTATGCCCAAGGACATCGCCAACGTAAAGCCCGGCGGCTACTTCCTCTACGACAGCACCAAGGAATTGTACAAGGATTTTATCCGCGACGACATCCACTACCTCGGCATCCCGATGATGCAGATGTGCATGGACAAATTCGCTGACCCGCGGCAACGCCAACTGCTCAAAAACATGGTGTACGTGGGCGCACTTTCGGCATTGCTTGATATCGAACTTCCTGTGCTGCACCAAATTATCACAGAAAAATTCAAGGGCAAGGAAAAACTCGTGACCGCCAATTTCGAGGCCATGGACATGGGCATCCAGTACGTCCATGCTAATTTCAAATACCCGCTCGAACACCGCGTCGAACGCCGCGACAAGGTGAAAGACTGGATCATGATGGACGGCAACTCTGCCTGCGGTTTGGGCGCAGTCTACGCAGGTGCTACCGTATTAGCTTGGTATCCCATTACACCATCCACTTCACTCGCCGATGCTTTTGGCAAATACGCCAAAAAACTCCGGGTAGACCCTGAAACAGGTAAAAACAACTTTGCCATCGTACAAGCCGAAGACGAACTCGCCGCAATCGGCGTAGTCATTGGCGCCAACTGGAACGGCGCACGCTCCTTCACCGCCACCAGCGGACCAGGGGTATCCCTGATGAGCGAGTTTTTGGGGCTTGCCTACTTCGCAGAAATCCCTACGGTACTTGTGGACGTACAACGCGGCGGCCCTAGTACGGGAATGCCAACACGCACCCAACAGTCTGATATTCTCATTGCTGCATACGCATCGCACGGGGATACCAAGCAAGTGCTTTTATTCCCAAGCACTCCCGCCGAATGTTTTTCGATGATGGCTGAAGCGTTTGATTTGGCCGAACGCCTGCAAACCCCGATCCTTGTGATGACAGATCTCGATCTCGGCATGAACGAAAATATGTCGCCTCCACTCCAATGGGACGATAGTAAAGTGTACGACCGTGGAAAGGTCTTGACGGCAGAAGAATTGGAGGCTTCCGCCGAGCGTTTTGGCCGGTATCTGGATGTTGATGGAGACGGGATTACTTACCGCACCATCCCTGGCACACACCCTACTAAAGGTTCCTTCTTCACCCGTGGCACCTCGCGCGATGAATATGCTGTGTATACCGAGGAAGGTCCTGCTTATGTCCGCAATATGGACCGTTTGGTGAAAAAATGGGAGACCACGAAGCAGCATGTCCCAGGCCCGGAGTTTTATCAAAAGAAAAAACAAAGTGCTTTCGCAATGCTTTTCTTCGGCACAACCACCTATGCCGCCATAGAAGCCCAGGATTTACTCAATGAGCAAGGCATTTCCTTGGATGCCATGCGCGTAAAAGCATTTCCATTCAATGCGGAAGTACAGCATTTTATTGATGAACACCAGCGGGTTTTTGTGGTTGAACAAAATCGGGATGCACAATTCAAATCATTGTTGGTCAACGAACTTGGTGTAAATCCGGCCAAACTTACATCGATATTGAATTACGATGGATTCCCCATCACCGCAGATGTAATAAGGCAGAAAATCTTCCAAAGCCTTGTGGGTAAATTGAACCCGGCATTTGTGGAACATGAGTTGGGGGAACCGAATTTGTCGGAGGTGAGTGAGTAAAATTGACTCGATTATTCGATTGATTCGATTATTCGATTGATTTGATTGGTACAATTGATAAACATTGAGGTTTCTGCCATGAAATCGAATCAATCGAATAATCGAATCAATCGAATAATCGAATCAATCGAATCAATCGAATAATCGAATCAATCGAATAATCGAGCCAATCGAATAATCGAACCAATTGAATCAATCGATTAATTTTTCACATTATGACAAAAGCATCCAAAACGATTTATTACTTTGGTTTTTACCTTTTGGCTACTGGTTTAGCCTTAGTTTTTATGCCAAATATGCTGCTCTCCATGTTCGGGATGGAGCCTGCTTCCGAAGTCTGGATACGGGTGGTAGGCACACTGGCTTTTGCAATCGGTAGTTACTACGTTTTTACCGCACCGACTGACAACGCGACGTTTCTGAAATGGACGGTGTACAACCGAGTGCTAATCGCCGCTTGGTTTGGTTTGTTTGTGGCAATGGGTTGGGCGCAATGGCAACTTTTGCTTTTTGGCGGGGTGGACTTATTGGGGGCAGCGTGGACTTGGAGTGCGATGCGGAAGAACAACCTAGCATAACCAAGAGTTTGCGTGGTCATAAGACCCGTGCAAAGAAAAAAATGCACTTCTCAGCGGAGATAAACCGAGCGCTGGTGAATCACAAATCACCAAATCACCAACTACTCAAATCAACAAGCATACATGACATTCGTCCGACCCACATTCCGCCACCCCGATGCGCCCAAAAACGCGCTCGGCTATACCAAAAAATTCTACGAAGGCGCACTCTCCACGCTTTGCGCTGGTTGTGGCCACGACTCTGTGAGCGGTGCCATCATCCAGTCTTGCTTTGAAATGGCGGTGGAGCCACACCGGGTAGCCAAACTCTCCGGCATCGGTTGTTCCTCCAAAACGCCGACCTATTTTTTGGCTAACTCCCACGGATTCAACTCGGTACACGGTCGGATGCCCTCCGTAGCAACAGGCGCCTACCTCGCCAACCGCGACCTGATGTACATCGGCGTATCGGGGGATGGAGATTCAGCATCGATCGGGATGGGCCAGTTTGTACACGCGATCCGTCGTAACCTGAATATCACCTACATTATCATGAACAACGGTTGCTACGGCCTCACCAAAGGCCAGGATTCCGCAACTGCTGATGTAGGTTCGATCAACAAAAGCGGCGCGGCCAATATGTACAACGCCATTGACATGGCAGGGCTGGCGCTGGAACTGGGCGCTTCGTTCATAGCCAGGAGTTTTTCAGGCGACAAAGAGCAGTTAATTCCGCTAATAAAAGCCGCCATGTCGCACCCGGGTTTTGCACTGATTGACGTGGTGTCGCCCTGCGTGACGTTCAACAACAATGTCGGTTCCACCAAATCCTACGACTACACTCGTGAGCACATTGAAGCCACCGCAGCCGTTGATTTTGTGCCGATTATGGAAGAAATCACCACCGAATACAACGAAGGAGATTCTGTTGCCGTGCAACTCCATGACGGCTCAACGATTTATCTGAACAAACTATCCAAAGACTTCAACCCTACGGACCGCCATTCCGCCGTAAATAAACTCTACGAGTCCAAAGCCAGCGGTGAAATCCTTACTGGTCTCATTTATATTGACCCGGATGGGCGCGATTTGCACAGCATTTTACAAACCTCCGCTACTCCGCTCAATGCACTCGGGAAAGATGTGCTTTGCCCAGGCTCCAAGGTTTTAGAGGGAATCAATGCAGGACTGCGGTAATTGATCAATTAGGTGATTGGTTCGATTAACCGATTGGGACGATTGATTCAATTGGAACGATTGATGCGATTATATCCGCCTACATTCAATTCCTAAAGCATCAAAATAAATCGTGTCTATTGTCCCAATCGAATCAATCGCTGCAATCGAAACAATTGAATTAATGAAAATCGCTCTCCTCGGTGCTGGCCACCTCGGCAAAATCCACCTCAAATGCATACTCGCCACAGAGTGTTGGGAACTGGCTGGCTTTTACGACCTCGACGATAAAAATGCTGAGTCGGCCATAGCCCAATATGGCGCAAAACGATACAAATCTTTGGCGAAGCTTCTCGCTGATTGCGATGCCGTGGATATTGTGACCCCGACCCCTTCGCATTATGATTTGGCTGCAAAAGCCATCCGGGCTGGCAAGCACTGCTTCATCGAAAAGCCTGTTACCCAGACGATTCCAGAAGGAAGAAAACTCCTGCAACTTGCTGAAAAGCACGGAGTAAAAGTCCAGGTCGGCCATGTAGAGCGCTTCAATCCGGCATTCACCGCTTTGGGCGGAATGACGCTGAACCCTATGTTTATTGAAAGTCACCGATTGGCGGCTTTTCAACCGAGGGGCACGGAAGTCTCGGTCATTTTGGATCTTATGATTCACGATCTCGATCTGATATTGCACCTGGTCAAATCGCCTGTAACCAAAGTCAGTGCGAGCGGGGTGGAAGTACTGAGCAATACGCCCGACATTGCCAATGCCCGTATAGAATTTGCCAATGGCTGCGTGGCCAACCTCACAGCCAGCCGGATTTCGATGAAACAAATGCGGAAAATGCGGCTTTTCCAGCCCGACCATTATTTGAGCCTCGATTTTTTGGAGAAAAACGCCCAAATCGTGCGGCTTTTTGCACAAGACGCTTCAAACCTTCCACCCAGCGAGCAACTCATGGAATTCGACACGCCTTTGGGGAAAAAATGGCTGCAACTTTCCATGCCCGAAGTTGCGCCCGTGAACGCCATTCAGCGCGAACTGGAAACTTTTCACGATTCAATTGCCAGTAATTCTGAGCCGATCGTAACGCTTAAAGATGGTTTTGAGGCCTTGAAATTGGCACACCGGATTTTGAAGGAAATTGAGATTAGGAAGGGGATGGCGGGGAGTGGCAGTGGCAGTTAGAAGACGCGATATTACTAACAAAATCCGTGTGATCCGTGTCTTATCAGTGTGATCAGTG
>JBJXGZ010000016.1:0-47651 GCA_046160625.1 Saprospiraceae bacterium | reverse complement strand
TTGTCAATGGCGTGGCCGACCTACGGTATGCACACAAATATGATTGATAATCAATTTTTTGCCACAATTTCTTGCTGCTAACTTGAGTAATCAAGCTTTGGCTGAGTTGTCGTCCTGACGGGATCTGTCCGCATCAACTGCGCTTTGCCCGGGTACTTGCCTTCGCGAGCACTCAATAGGGCAAGTACTCGGGCAAAGCGCACTTGATGCGGACAGATCCCGTCAGGACGACAACTCAGCCAAAGCTTGATTACTCAAGTTAGCAGCAAAAAATTGTGGCAAAAAATTGATTATCAATCATATTTGTGTGCATACCGTAGGTCGGCCACGCCATTGACAATATAAGTTTTGTGCCCCAGTTCATTGATGGTTTGGCCGATGTAGCCAAAGAGTTCTTGCCTGAATTCGGGTAGGATTAAGCCCTCTCGGAATTTGACCGCGAATACAGCCTGGATGTGGATTTGATGGTAAGTGTTAGCCATGATTAACGTGTTTTGTTATAAAATGTATTATATAAAATTATGGGATAAAAATGGATAATGCAAGGGGTGCATACCGCTTGCCTTCATAAAAAATGTCAAGCCTACGGCATTCTTGTTTCACCTTATGCATTTGACAAACCAGCAACTGACCAAACACGAACGAAAAAATGCCGTAGGCATGACATTATGGTAAAAAAAATCCCGGCAGCGCAATGCACTACCGGGAGCCGTATAACTTTCAACTTGTTACTTTCAACTTGTTACTTCGAACCCTTAGCAGCCGCAATCACCGCTTCAGAAACACTTGCGGGTGGCGGAGCGTAGTGGCTAAACTCCATGGTGCTCGAAGCGCGGCCAGAAGTCAGGGTACGAAGTTGTGTCACATAACCGAACATTTCGGAAAGTGGCACTTCGGCCTGGATGGCTACTGCACCGCCCATTCGGCCTTCCTGGCCTTTCGGCAGACCACGGCGGCGATTCAAGTCGCCGATTACAGGGCCGACATAGTCTTCAGGTGTGATCACCTCAAGTTTCATGATCGGCTCCATAATGACGGGTTTGGTGGCAGGAGCAGCAGCGCGGAAGCCTTCTTTGGCACACAATTCGAATGCAATCGGTTTGGAGTCAACGGCGTGCATACCGCCATCGATCACCCTCACCTTCATAGAGTCAATATTGTAGCCCGCAAGAATTCCATTGTTCATCATCTGTGTAAAACCATCAGAAATAGGCTTTTGGTAGTTCTTGTCGATAGCGCCGCCCACGATACCCCATTCAAACTGGAGTTTCTTTTTGCCGCTCTTGAAGTCGTCGCTCAGGAGGAATTCCTCATCGGCTGGGCCGAGTTCAAATTCCATATCGGCGAAAAGACCTGAACCACCTGTCTGCTTTTTCAAGCGTTCGCGATGTGTGGTGGTACGCGTCAATGCCTCCTTATAGTTTACCTGAGGAGCACCCTGGTTGCATTCTACCTTAAATTCACGGCGCAAGCGATCGACGATGATCTCCAGGTGCAATTCGCCCATGCCGCTGATGACGGTCTGGTTGGTGTCTTCGTCATATTTTACGCGGAAGGTTGGGTCTTCCTCGGCAAGTTTGTTGAGTGCCATACCGAGTTTGTCGAGGTCTTTCTGCGTTTTGGGTTCTACGGCTAGGCCGATTACAGGCTCCGGGAACACCATACTTTCGAGTACGATCGGGTGATTGGTATCGCAAAGCGTATCGCCTGTGCGGATGTCTTTGAATCCGACAGCTGCTGCGATGTCGCCTGCTTCTACCGAGTCGATCGGGTTTTGCTTGTTGGCGTGCATTTGGTATAAGCGGCTGATGCGCTCCTTGTCGCCTGTACGGGTATTCAACACATAGGAACCGGCATCAAGTCTTCCTGAATATACGCGAATAAAGCACAAACGGCCTACAAATGGGTCGGTTGCAATTTTGAACGCCAAAGCGGTAAACGGATCAGTTACTGTAGGTTTGCGTGTTATCTCTTTCTCTGTTTTTGGGTCGGTACCTGTCACTGATTCAATATCAATAGGTGCAGGAAGGAAGTAACAAGCTGCATCGAGACAGGCTTGCACGCCTTTATTCTTGAATGCCGAGCCGCACATCACGGGGGTCATTTTCAAATCGCAAACGGCAGCGCGAACAGCTGCGCGCATTTCTTCAACCGTGATGGTTTCCGGGTCGTCGAAGAACTTTTCAAGCAGATCATCGTCATAAGAAGCCACTTCTTCGATGAGTTTTTGGCGCATTTCGTACACTATTTCTACCAAGTCATCCGGTACGGGTATTTCCTTGTATGTCATGCCCTGATCATGCTCATTCCAGATGATGGCTTTGCCAGTTACCAGGTCCACCACGCCACGGAAATTGTGCTCCGAACCGATAGGCACCTGAAGTGGAATAGCATTTGAGCCGAGCTTGGCTTTCATATCGTTGACCACCATCATAAAATCAGAGCCAGCCCGGTCCATTTTGTTGACAAATGCGATGCGCGGCACTTTATAGGTATCCGCCAAACGCCAGTTGGTTTCTGATTGAGGCTCTACACCGTCCACAGCAGAAAACAGGAACACCAAACCGTCGAGCACACGCAGCGAACGGTTCACTTCCACTGTAAAGTCCACGTGGCCAGGTGTGTCAATGATATTGAAATCAAAAAGTTGGTCTTCTACTGTCCAATGACACCTGGTGGCGGCAGAAGTGATCGTGATGCCACGCTCTTGCTCCTGTTCCATCCAGTCCATGGTGGCAGCACCTTCGTGCACCTCGCCGATTTTGTGGGTGACACCAGTATAATAGAGCGCGCGCTCGGTGAAAGTCGTTTTGCCCGCATCAATGTGGGCGGCTATACCAATATTCCGGGTAAACCGAAGGTCCGTTGCCATGACTTTATCTATTGAAAAAGTGAGTGAATGAGTGAATGAAGTGAATTGGGGGGGGGCGTAGTTGTCACAATCAGAACAAAGTATTGTCACAAGGGGCAGTTACCTTATTTGCTGAATGTTAATTCTGAGTAAACTCTTTGATTTTTAGAAAAATTTTGAAAAACATATTTGAATCGCTTTTTCAAAACCTCTAAAAATGCCGATACCGCCGAAAATTGCTTTCCCAAACACCATGCTGGGTGCAGCAATCTTCGGCGGTAAGGCGGTGAATTAGCCTGGCTTAACGTCCACGGAAGTGAGCAAAAGCACGGTTCGCTTCTGCCATTTTGTGTACATCCTCGCGCTTTTTAACGGCATTGCCTTCACCTTTGGCAGCAGCCATAACTTCAGCGGCGAGTTTTTCAGCCATTCCTTTGCCACTGCGGGCTCGGGCATATTTGATCATCCACTTGATCCCGATAGAGACTTTGCGGTTGGGGGGGAGTTCTGTCGGAATTTGGAAAGTGGAGCCTCCTACGCGGCGGCTGCGGACTTCCACTTGTGGCATGACGTTGTTGAGCGCCTTTTTCCAAATCTGCAACTCGTCCTCGTTGGTGCGGCTTTTTACGATGTCAAGCGCATCATAAAAAATGCCAAATGCAACGCTCTTCTTGCCGTCCCACATCAGGTTATTCACGAAACGTGTTACCATCGTATCGTTATAACGCGGATCGGCGGCCAATACTCGAGGTTTCGGTTTGTGCTTACGCATGGTTAAATTTAATGAATGTGGTCAATGTGATAATGTGGTCAATGTATAATATTGGTCACATTGACCACATTATCACATTGACCACATTGAAATTTATTTCTTTGGACGCTTCGTGCCGTATTTCGAACGGCTCTTGCTGCGTTTTTGTACACCAGCCGTGTCAAGCGCGCCACGTACAATGGTGTAACGTACCCCTGGAAGGTCTTTTACACGACCGCCGCGCACGAGTACAATGGAGTGTTCCTGAAGGTTGTGGCCTTCACCGGGGATGTAGCAAATGACCTCAAGACCGTTTACGAGGCGCACTTTCGCCACTTTGCGGAGGGCTGAGTTAGGTTTTTTCGGAGTGGTAGTGTACACACGGGTGCATACGCCACGCTTCTGCGGGCTGGAATTGAGCGCTCGGCTCTTGCTCGCATACTCCACCTTTTCGCGGCTTTTCCGCACAAGTTGATTGATGGTTGGCATACTGTTATTTTTGCTGAAATTTTTGTAACTCGTTCAAAATCAATGAAAAAAGGATAAAAAAGCACTCCCTTTTTCCAAAACGGTGGCAAAGGTAGTTCTACTTCCTGCTATTATCCAAGCAGGACTCAAAGTTTTCTGTGTAAAATCTGTAGTGCTCAACGGATCACCGTCACATCCCCTTCGTATTGCAACTCTGTGCCATCAATAAAGCGCACCATTGCATACCAGGCAAAGACGCCATCAACCTTTTGGCCCTTGGCAGTGCCATCCCATCCGATACTAGGTACATTCAGGTCGAAGTCGCGATTTTCATAGATCAGGCTACCCCAGCGGTCGTAAATGCGCAACAGGGTTATTTGTTCCGCAGCCGGCCCGCTGTATCCAGTAAAACGTCCGTTGTAGAAATCCGAACTTTCAGGTTGGAAAATATTTGGGAAATATACCGGCCGGTCTTTTTTTACACGAATGGTAACGGTATCAAAAGCCATGCAGCCGTCCTCGTCCGTGATTTTGACAACATAAACTATATCGTCAATGGCTGTAGCGGTGGGGTCCGAAATATTGGTTTGGCTCAGCCCAATGCCGGGCGACCATTCAAAAGTGACCAATCGACCAAATGGCGCTGTAACTGTACTGATATTTACCGTGAAACCAAGATCAAGTGTTGTGTCTGTTGGTACTGCTGCCACTATGAGCGCGGGAGGTTGTGAAATAGTGGCAAATACCGAGTCCTGACAACCGTAAGCATCTTTGACTTTCACCCAATAATCGCCCGCCAACAAATTCCTCAAAGTATCGGAGGCGAAAAACGTGATGCCGTCTGGGCTGAACATATAGGGGGGACGGCCGCCAATGCCTTCCACACGGATTTCGCCTTCAGGCGTACCGTTGCAGATAAGGTCCAAAACATCAATCAGGTTTACCGCAACATCTGGTGGTTCGGTGATGTACACGCCTCCAACAATGATGCATTCGTTTCGATCTGAAACGGTTACGTCATATTGGCCCGGTGGTAAATTGCTTATGGTTTGTGTAAGCGCCCCATTTGACCATTGATAGGTATACAACCCTGTACCGCCGGAAGGGATTGCTTCAGCCATGCCATCATTGGCACCAAAACAAGATATATCTACCGTGTCTATCATCAGTTCGAGTGGAGGATTGTCCATCACTGTCACAATGAACGTTCCTTCACACAATACGCCATCAATGGCCTTTATAGTATATGTCCCCGCGGCAAATCCTCCCTGCGAATTGCTGGGGATATAACCACTTCCCCAATCGAATTGCACGATGGGCTTGCCATTGGTCACGTTGAGCGTGATGACCCCGTTGGCATCACCAAAACAAAGTGGTTTTTCGACGCTGGCTTCTGCTGTTAGAATCCGCTCCTCTACCTGAATACCCAAATCAGTTTTACAGTTGTTAAAATCAACAATGGCAAGCGTGTAAAAACCAACGCCCAGGCTGTCGAGCGAGTTTTCGGTGGTAAAAGGCCCGTTGTTCCAACTGAACAGATAAGGGGGAGTACCACTTGTGATATTGTTGATGGTAATCTGGCCATTTGCTGTGCCATTGCAATCGGGAGCGGCAATAAGGGTGTCCACCTGGACGTCAGGGTAAATCACCACCGATTGAATATCAGTGACTTTACAACCAAGATCAGTTTCCAAAGTAAGCACAACAGGATGAACCCCAGGCGTATTGAAAGTCACGGTATGCGGGCCGGGGCCTGTTGCAATTTGCGGCATAGCATCCGCGCCAAAGCTCCAATTCCAGGCTGTGATGGCGCCAAGGGCGAAGGTGGAAGCGTCTACGACCTGCACGGGAGTGCCAAGGCACACTGCTTCCGGGATGGTTTCAAATTTGGCTTCCGGGCCGAGAAACTCACCTGAGCCACCAAATTCAATAGAAAACCCATTGCCCGTGGCCGAAAAATTGTTGACTGCAAGCGCATAGGTTTCTCCTTGTATCATATCCAAGGGTCGCAGCCATGCATCATCACCAGGTTCGGAACAGCCTGCGTCTTCACTGACATCAGGGTCGCCATTGCGCATCCCGGTTGGACCAAGGCAGGCGGAAGATTCGACTCCTTGGCTTTGACCAGAAGCCATGCAGCGCTCCACTACTTTTCCATTACAATTTCCAATGCCATTTGGCAAACGATAAATTACAAAATCAAGGTCATCCGGGCCATTCAATGGGGTCAAGGTCATGGTCAAAGTGCCTGATTGGGCACAAGTGAATACAAACCAAGTAGAATTGGATTCAAAAATCCCTGGCACTCCATTGTTAAAACAGGTAGCATCCTGCATTTCGCTGTTATTGCTTCCAGCGCCAGTCACATATTGTACCACAAAAGGTGATTTGTCGCATAAAATAGAGGCTGTTGGGCAGTCTGATGTTGGTTCAACGGGTGGGTTGTAGTTGTTGACACAAATTTGGAAAGTGCCGGTTTGCCCCCCCGCACCCTGAACACGGATCAGGTAAGTGGAACCAACAAAAAGCCCGCCTTTGTAGGCTTCTGCGATGTTATTATTGCCAGTAGCCGCATCGCAAACCAATTCATTGATAACACCTCCACAGGTGCCAAAGTAGAGCGTTACTTGTGGGTCTTGCAAGGTGCCTCCGGGGGATTGCGCTGTGGCACCGCGTACTGTGATTGTCATGTCGGTTGCCTGTGGTGTGAAACTGAACCAAACATCGTTTTGCACGGAACCAAAGCAGCTCGAGACCCCATAGGTGGAAGGAGTTGCGCCTACATTGGTGTAAGCTTCTACAGGGCTACAGAAAGTCAATACGGTGGGAATGACGATTGGGCTGGAACACTCGTCATTGGTAGGCTGCGCGAATGCACCTGCTCCACACATAAAAAGGACAAAAAAGAGGGTAGTTTTTCTCATGGTGTACTGTTGAAATCGGGATGTTGTCTGCCTGCCGGTAGGCAAGGGATATTCGGCTTGGGGCATTGTAACTGCCAAGACGCAAAAACAGCCCTCTTTGTTGGCTGAATTTTTAGTCAAATTTTTCTTAAAATGCTGAAATCCAACCTGAAACCCCTTCTGAACCATTTGGAAACCTGTATTAACGCCGCAAATTAGCAAAATAAGCTTCGCCAGAGATTCTCTACTTTTGCCGCCAATGAAACATCTCCCCAACGCACTAACGCTTGCCAACTTATTTTGCGGCTGTTGCGCATTGCTCTACACTTTTTATTGGCAGCCCGAAATAGCTGCCCTTTTTACCCTTGGTTCCTTCGTCTTTGACTACCTCGACGGAATGGTGGCGCGGGCTCTAAAAGTCAGTTCGCCGCTTGGCAAAGAGCTCGATTCGCTGGCTGATGTGGTAAGTTTTGGCGTGGTGCCGGGAGCGATGTTATTCCAATTGCTGGTGGGCGCGCCATCTATCAGCACTGTTTATGGGATTAATTTTGTCAATGTCATGGCCTTGCCTGCTTTTGTCCTTTCTGCTTTCTCTGCGCTTCGTTTGGCAAAGTTTAATCTGGACACGCGGCAGGCTAATTATTTCATTGGACTGAGTACACCAGCTTGTACGGTTTTCGTTTTGGGATTGGCCTTGACTGCACATCACAATCTTTTTGGGTTGAAAGAATTGATTGAAAATCAGTGGTTTTTATACGCACTTGTCGGACTACTTTCCTGGCTTTTGATAAGTGAAATTCCGATGTTTGGGATGAAAATCAAAAGTTTTGATTGGGAAAGCAATAAGTTCAACCTGGCTTTTTTGATCTTGTTTATCGTGCTTGTAATTTTTTTGAAAGAACTGGCTTTGTCGGCCATCATCGTTTGCTACATTGTTTTGTCTATTGTCTTTAAGAAGAATATTGTCGCTGGATAGCGCGGGGTCAAAAGACTCACGCACGGCGAATTAGTGGCAAACCAAATCACCCCCTCCTACGCTCCGGCTCCGGCGGGTAAAAAATCTACAAATAAACAAATCCACCATAGAATGAAGTTTATCGCCGAAATTGACATCATGCCCCACCGCGAACTGCTCGACCCGCAAGGCAAAGCTGTGGTGAACAATATGAAACACCTTGATCTCTCGGGCATTCAGGACGTGCGCATTGGCCGCCACGTCAGCATGACGCTGGAGGCCAATTCCGAAACCGAAGCCCGCCAAAAAGTTGAGACCGCCTGCCAGAAATTGCTGGCCAATCTTATCATGGAGACGTATTCGTTTTCGATTAAATTAGCCTGAAGTAGTTGGCAGTGGCAGTAGGCAGTAGGCAGTGGCAGTGGCAGTAGGCAGTAGGCAGTGGCAGTAGGCAGTGGCAGTAGGCAGTGGCAGTGGCAGTCGGGGAACCGTCAACTGCTACTGCTTACTGCCACTGCCTACTGCTACTGCTTACTGCTACTGCTACTTCTTACTGCCTACTGCCACTGCTTACTGCTACTGCCTACTGCCTACTGCCACTATATCAATGCTCTACATCGTCCCAACGCCCATCGGCAATCTCGAAGACATCACCCTCCGCGCCATCCGGGTGCTGAAGGAAGTGTCGGTCGTGCTGGCGGAGGACACCCGTACGAGCCGCCGTTTACTCGACCATTACGAGATTAAAACGCATCTCCGCGCTTTTCATGCCCACAACGAACACGCCAAGGTAGAGCATGTGGTAGACGAATTGGCTTCCGGTGTCACGATGGCGCTTATCTCTGACGCTGGTACGCCGGGGATTTCAGACCCGGGATTTTTGCTGGCACGTGCCTGCCATCGCCGAGGGGTTCGGGTAGAATGCTTGCCCGGCGCAACGGCGTTTGTACCAGCACTCGTAGCCAGCGGTTTGCCTTGTGACACCTTCCATTTCGAAGGTTTTTTGCCGCACAAAAAAGGCCGTCAAACCCGGTTGAAGTACCTTTCTGTGCTGCCACACACCTTTGTGCTATACGAATCGCCTTTCCGATTGGTGAAATGTCTGGAAGAACTCATCGCGCATTGCGGCGCGGAGCGGCAAGCCTGCGTAGCAAGGGAATTGAGCAAAAAGTTTGAAGAGGTGAAAACAGCCCCGCTTTCGGAATTGCTCGTGCATTTTACTACAAAAGAGGTGAAAGGAGAGATTGTGGTGGTGGTGAGTGGAGCGTGACAATGTCCAATATCCAACAAGGAATTTCCAATGTCCAAATTTGACACTACTTGGACATTGGAAATTCCTTGTTGGACATTGGACATTGCTCACCTCCAAACCGCCGTGCTTCCCTCCGCCGCAAACTGCACTTCCAGCAAGTGCGGGAAAAAATCCTTCAAACTATCAATGTGCGACACAATGTAAATCTGCCGAAACTGCTCTTGCAAGTAGTTGAGCGCCAACATCATTTCCATCCGACGCTCTTCGTCCTGGCTGCCGAAAATCTCGTCGAAAGCAAGGAATTCCAATTGCTGCCCTGAACCACTCAGATCCATTATGGCTTTTGTGATGGCTATGCGCAGACAGAAATTGGCCAAGTCAACTTCTCCGCCGCTGAACCGCTCGATGGGATAAAACACACCGCCGTCGGTGATGGCAAAGTCAAAATTCTCATCCACGCGGATGCCCTCGTATTTTCCCTTTGTGATCCGGCTGAACAATTCACTGGCTTCGCGAGAGATGCCAGGGCTGATTTTTTCGAGAATCTCCGTTTTGAACAAGCCGAGCATTTCGGTGAGCCTTCTGAGTAGTTCTACCTCCTCAAGTTTGTCGCTGATTTGGGCAAGGATACGCTCATTGTTGCGGAGTTTTTCCGTTGATTTGGATTGCTCATTTTGTAGTTCGAGCCCTTTTTTTTCCAAGGCTCGAAAGGTCTCTGTTTGTGCTTGATATGCTTCGGTAAAACTGGCAACTGCCTGTTTAGCAAGATTGTATGTATCCTCGTTGTAGCCAACGGTGGTGAGTTCTGCTGTCAACCCAGCGATTTTTTGAAGGGCTTCGGCAATCCCCAATTCAGCATTTTTTAATGCGGAAAGAGTGGCAGGAAGTTCGCGGGCAAAGTAATTTTCCTGCGACAAAAATTCGCGGTAACGCGGCTCCAGCACCGTGAGTTTTGCTTTTAATTCTAGATAGGCGGCCTCGTCAAAATGGACTTCGCCAATTTCACGAAGAATGGTTTCATCAGCCGTCAAACGAGCTTCCAGCAGTCGCTGATGGCTTTCTTCAGCGGAATGTTGGCGGACAATTTCTGACAACCGCGTTTGTTCCTGGAGTAGTTTGCTTACCTCGTTGCGCAGGGCATCTTGTTGTTCTCGCAGCACTTTTCCTGCTTCCACGACCTCCATTTTTTGAACTTCAAAATTTTGCAACTGCTTGGTTTGGAGGTTGTTGATTTCGTTGCTGAGTTCTTCTAGCGCACGGTCATAACCATCAAATAATGGCTGGAGACAAGTAGGGCAATTACCTTCGTTGCCCAAAGCGCGCAGGCTTTCCAACTTCTGCTCCCTTTCGCGAATACCAGCCTGTATGCCGCCGATTTGCTTTTCGAATTTATGGTGTTCCTCAAGTTTGGCTTTGATCTTTGTTTCAAGATCGGCAATGGTTTTCTGTTTTTCGTTCAGCGCTAATTCCACCACAGATCGCCCCGCCAATTGCTCCACTAAATTTTTAATTTTCAAAACACTCGTACCTAACTGCTCTTTGGTCTCCGCGATTTTTGCCAGCCGTGCTTCCCGATTGATGTGTCGCGAACGCTCGTGCTCCAATGTGTCGAGCAGTTTTTTGTCGGTTTCGTAGCCCGCAAATTCACCCCGCATTCCATTCAACCTAGTCTTTTGCTCCTGCAAGTCGGTTTCCTTTTTTTGCAGGTTTTCTTGTTGTAAAATTAGTCCGGCGCGACGTTCTTCGGCTTGACCGAGTTCGTTGCGCAGTGTACTATGCCGTTTGAACCGTGCCTCCTCCCGGTCGAATTTTTCCTTCTCAGCGAGGTGTTTCTCCTGTATGTCCTGGAGTATCTGCCGTTCCTTTTTTGCTGCCTGGTTATTCACTTTCAATGCCTTTTCACGCTCGGCCATTTCGATTTTCAGGCTTTTCATGGCATCATCAGCCAGGAGGTTTTGGCGCTGTCCGGCGGCTTGACTGCTGAGTTCACGCAGCTCAGCATTCACACGGGTCTGCACATCGTCCAGCGTATCAAGTCCGAGCATACGACGCACCATACGTTTGCGCGCCTCGCCTGAGGTGTCGGAAAGTTCCGAAAGTTCCTTTTGTCCCGAAAAAACGGATCGTTTGAAAGCATCGCGCTCCATGTGCAGCACTTTCACTAGTTCGTCGTTCACAGGAGAAACCCCCTTGGAGATCAGTACATCATTTTTGTAAAACTCGGCTCCAACTGCCAGTGCCTTGCCCCGAAACTCTCTCCTCACTCGGTAACCGATCTCGCCAATGCTGAAATCCAACTGCAATTCCACCGTGGACTTAGGGTCAGCAAAGGCCGTGCGGACGTGGGCTTTGTTGCCTTCGTCTCGACCAAAAAGGCAGTACAGAATCGCTTCGAAAATGGTGGATTTGCCTGCGCCGTTTTTACCGATAATACCAACCAGGCCTTCCCTGAATTCCAGTTCGAGGTGGCTGTATTGTTTGTAGTTCGAGAGGCGAAGGGTGTTGAGGATCATAGGTTTTCATGATTAAAATACCGCTTCGATCTCTCCACCAACTTCTCCGCCATTACCTCATCCTCCATGTATTTGCTTCTCAAATAATCCGCAAAAACCTTGTCAAGGCTGTCAAACTGGTTGGCTTCGATGCCATGAACAAAAGTCCGGTCGATGAATGTTTTGCGCTTCGGAATGAGTTGGAAAGCATCGGGGAAAAGTTGCCGGAGGTGGAGGTTGCCGAGTTCCAGGGTTTGTTCCGGGCGGATGTCGTTAAACGTCAGGGAAATGATTGCGTTGGCCGTGGCATTTTTTCCTTTGAAATCTTCCAAATCGGCTTCCAATTCAGGTACAGAAACTTCATGACATGCATTTCGCTCCCAACGCAGCCATGCACGGGTAGGGATGGCTTCAAATGTCACCTTGCAAGAATTATCTGGTTGAATGTCAAGCATTAAAAAACCCTTTTCTGATGCGATTTCCGTATCGCTAAACCGTTCGGTACTGCCCGAATACCAGGCGCAAGGGTGCAGGCCAACGGGTTGACAGTCGTGCCAGTGGCCGAGAGAGACGTACTGAAATCCTGCCAGTTTGGTCTCAAATTCAGCCGGAAATACCTGCTCGCCGTATTCTTCCATCAGGTACCGTTTTCCGAGTGAGGTATGCAGCATGAGGATGTTGAATTTACCCGGCACTGGTTCGAGCCGTTCCAATTCATTGAGCAACAAGCGGTTGTCATTGATGTGAGGAACGCCGTGAATCGTCACGTTCCCAAATTCAAACGTTTCCCATTGTTCGCCAAAAATCGGGTAGACATGCTCAAGGGTGCGAAGTGCACGAAGGATGGGTGCATTGTAAATCGTCTTCGGCGTTTCGTGGTTGCCCGAAATAATTACCGTCGGGATGCCCGCCTGGCCAATTCGCCGGAGCTGTTCCAACCCAAAAGTCAACGCGCGGTTGCTTGGGCTGGGCCGATGGAAAAAATCGCCTGAGTGGATTACGATATCGGGTTTGATGGTCAATATTCGATCCACGACGCGCTCGAAAGCGTCGTATACATCTTGTTCGCGGGCGTTGATGCCCTCATCTGTTACACGGTCAAAGGCTTGATAGCCCAGGTGCGTATCGGAAAAATGAATGATTTTCATTTTAAACGAACGTATTTCATATAATCTGTCCCAGGCGGGTCGGTTAAGCCGAAATTTCGCGCCATGGTCACAATTTGCCCCCGGTGGTAAGTGCTGTGGTTCATGCAATGATGAATCATCTTGGAGCGAGGGCGGCTGTCTTCCGTACCATTCAGCAGTTTAAAAGTACAAATCTCTCGAAAATCAGCATCCGGCAAGGCATCCACATACCCGGCAAATTCCTCGGATTTTTTCAAAATTCCAACAAAAATGTCCTCTACAGTACCGTCGAAGTTTTGAGACAGAAAAGTAGGAGATGGAATCAATTGCAGGCGTTTGAGCCAAATTTCCTCAGCCCCCCAGATATGGAGCAGGGTATCCCGAATGGTAGGAAAACTAGAGGGCATTTCACGTCCCATCAGTTCCAATGGCTTGGTTTTCAGCCAGTCTACGAATTGGGTATTCGCCCAAAGGTTGAAACTTGCATAGTCTTTGAGTAGAGATTCGAGTGTCATAAATTGTGGTGACTGGTGGATTGGTGATTGGTGATTGGTGATTGGTGATTGGTGATCGGTAGATACTAAACCATCGAATCCTATTTAAAAATGGGATGCTGACATTCTGATCATTGCCGCGATAGAAGTGCCATATAAAATCCATCAAACCCATCATCTTGTGGCAGAATGCGGCGCTCTTCCAAAAGTTTGAAATCTTTCCCTGCTTCGCTTGCTAAAAATTTTTCCACTTGTTGCTGATTTTCGGACGGCAAAATACTGCAAGTGGCGTAAACCATGCGACCACCTGGCTTTGTTATGGCGCTGTAATTTTGAAGAATATCCTGTTGCGTGACGCGAAGTTTGTCAATTTGTTCGGGTTGAAGTTTCCATTTCGCATCAGGGTTTCGGCGCAGAATACCCAGTCCGCTGCACGGTACATCGAGCAAAAGCCGGTCCGCGGAACCATATAATCGCTTGATAGTCTTGCGGTTTTCGATGGGTCGTGTCTCGATGTTGGTGGCGCCTGCACGGCGGGCACGGGCACGAAGATCCTCCAGTTTCCAGGCTTGGGTGTCGAGCGCGATGAGGCTTCCCCGGTTTTGCATCATGGCTGCGAGGTGTAGGGTTTTGCCGCCGCCGCCGGCACAGGCATCTACCACACGCATCCCTGGCTGGGGATCCAACATTGGCGCGACAAGTTGGCTGCTATAATCCTGCATCTCAAACCAGCCTTTTTTGAAAACGCTTGTTTGGAAAACATTTTTCCGTGCACTTAGCACGAGCGCGTCAGAATTGGGTATTGCTTTGGTTTCTACTTTCTCTAGCAAGAGTGCCTGTTGAAGTTCCAAAGGATTGGTGCGGATGCGGTTGGTTCGCAACACGACTTGTGCAGGGCGATTGAGCCAATGAAGCGTTTCGTCCCATTGGTCTTGGAGTTCGGAATTGCCCAACTCATCGAGCCAATCCGGAATGCTTTCTCGAATGGAACGTGGAAATTCTTGAGCAAGATCAGTATCGTTTGAGCCTTGCCATTTTTTTATTTTTGCATAAAAGTCTTTGGTTTTCAAGCTTTTAAACTCTTGCCAATCCGGGAGCTCGATGTTTTTAAATGCTAAATGAACTCCAATGAGTCGCCAGAATTCAAGTTCGGTGTCGGGTGTTTTGCCCAGTATTTCCACATACAAACGATAGTATCGCAGCACCTCATAGGTAGTTTCGGCAATAAAGGACCTGTCGCGGCTGCCCGCTTTAGGATTGCTGCGCAGCGCTTGCTCAATTACCTTGTCGGCATAGCGGTTTTCCTGAAAAATGGAACGCAGGTTTTGCGCAACAACGCGTACTAGCAAGGGATGCAAGATGGACGGAGGAGAGGACATGGGGCTAAGGTAAGCAAGAAACGCGGACGAATTAAGGCTAAAAAAAAGTCCCCCTCCGAACGTTTTCGGAGAAGGACGTCATCAAAACACGCTTCATTTTAAACCTTTATCTTAGAGCCTTTCGGCTAATAATTCTTATTTGAAAGAAATAAGCGACAATTTGCTTAATTATGCAAAGGTAAATGGGTTTTTGGAAAGCCAGTGTTAGCAGCTTTAAATTTTTTTATTTTTTTATTCAGATTTGTAAACTCCTTGATTCTTAGGGAATTAAAGATTCAATAAAATCGGTGAAATCAGCGTTTTCTTCTCCTTCCACTGTTATTATTGTTGTTATTGCTCCTTCCACCGCCGCCGCCGCCGCCAGAACTTCCCCGATTACGGCCTCCGCGCCGCCTTCCGCGATCATTTCCACCTGCGTTGCTGGTTCGGTTTCTGTTGTCCAGTTTCCCTACTCCGGCAGCCAGTTTATCCAGAGAATCATGGCCTTCGTGCAACACCAAAAGGCCATTAGAAAGGATTTCAAGGTCTTCTTTTACAATGTCATCGCTGACATAGTGTTCCTTGTTCCAAGTTTTATAGGCCAGTTTCATGTATGAAGCTATGACTTCCACAAACCCCTCTCTTTTGGGGCCTTCGGGCATTTCAATGGCTTTTTGGATAAGCGCATGTACACTGTTGCCATAGTGCCGCATTCTTGTGGCCGTGTTAGGATAACCAAGCGGTTGAGGTTTGGCGCGGTCTTCTTCCCGTCTGATAATTATGCCAGCAGGGACATTCACCTCCAGTTCGTAGTTGGTGAGCGCAAAGACGTGGTTCCAAAGTTTTTCGCGGTAGTCGTCCATATTGCGGTTGCCTTGCGGGCCGAGCTGAATCATAAGACCGATGATGGATTCCACCGTTTTTTGTCTTTTTTGAGGCGATTCAATGGTCTTGGCGTGCAAGAGCATTTCTTGAATAGAGCGGCCATACTCAGGGAATTGTATGTCCGGTCGCTCGGTATTGTATTCTATATCTAAACTGTTCATATTTTATAATGTGGTCCCCGCCTACGCTATAGCTTCGGCGGGTAAAAATGTGGGTTATTCCACCGTCACAGATTTCGCCAAATTTCTTGGCTGGTCTACGTCGCAGTCGCGCATAACGGCGATGTAATAAGCGAGCAATTGCAAAGGTATAACAGAAAGCAATGGGGTAAACGGTTCTTCTGTCTCCGGTATTTCAATGGTGTGGTCAGCAAGTTTCTTAATGATCTCGTCGCCTTCGGTTACAACGGCTACAACAACGCCCTTCCGGGCCTTCACTTCCTGTATATTACTCACTACTTTTTCATACGCGCTTTTGTTAGTGGCAATGACAAAAACGGGCATATTCTCATCAATAAGCGCAATGGGGCCGTGTTTCATCTCAGCAGCCGGATAGCCTTCGGCGTGGATGTAACTGATCTCTTTGAGTTTCAAGGCGCCTTCGAGCGCAACAGGGAAATTGTAGCCCCTGCCAAGGTAAAGCGCATTGCTGGCATCCTTGAACTCGCCCGCGATGTACTCTACTTGTTTCTGACATTTTCGGAGCAATTCATCTGCCTTTTGTGGGATCAAAGAAAGTTCCTGAACCAGTTTTTGATACTGAGATTTTGGAAGAAACCCCCTTTCGTATCCCAAAATAAGTGCCATCATGCTTAGCATGGTGATCTGCCCTGTGAAGGCTTTAGTAGAGGCGACCCCAATCTCTGGCCCTACGTGAATGTAGGAACCGCTGTGTGTGAGCCGTGCAATAGAAGAACCTACAACATTGACGATTCCATAGGTAAGCGCTCCTCTTTGTTTAGCCAGTTCGAGGGCCGCAAAAGTGTCGGCAGTTTCTCCCGATTGGCTGATAGCAAGCACAATATCATTGTCGCGCACCACCGGATTGCGATATCGGAATTCGGATGCATACTCTACTTCTACAGGCAGACGGGCAAGGTCTTCGATCAAATACTCAGCGATCATCCCGGCATGCCACGATGTACCACAGCCCAAAATAATCATGCGCTCGGCGTTCACGAGTCGTTTCAGGTGTTCGTCCATGCCGCCAAGGCGCACCCAGCCATCTTCCGCATTCATACGACCACGCATACATTCAGCGATGGTGGTAGGCTGTTCAAATATCTCTTTTAGCATGAAATGATCGTAACCTCCCTTTTCCAACTGCTCAATCTCAATTTCAATTTTATGCACGGTATGGGTTGCGACTTCGTTGCGCAGTGTTTTAATGCTCAACTCATGTCCAAGCGCGCAAGTGGCCACCTGCTCATCTTCTAAGTACACCACGTTTTTGGTATGTTCAACAATAGGTGTGGCATCAGACCCGATTAAAAATTCACCTTTCCCAATACCGATCACGAGGGGGCTTGATCTGCGTGCAGCCACAATTTTATTGGGGTCGTCGCGATCCATCACTACAATGGCATATGCACCGTGCACCTGAGTAAGTGCCTGACGGACAGCCTCTTCTATTGGCAGATTCTCCTGTTTTTGAACCTCTTCGATGAGGTTTACCAATACTTCTGTATCGGTTTCGCTTTTGAAATCATAGCCGAGGCGAAGCAGGGCACTTTTCAGCACTGAATAGTTTTCAATAATACCGTTGTGAATCAGAACAAGCCGACCACTGCTACTGGTATGTGGGTGGGCGTTGGTGTCGTCTGGTTTGCCGTGGGTGGCCCAGCGTGTGTGACCCATGCCGACGTTTCCACTGGTGTCTTTGTCTTTTGCAAAATCCACAAGCTCTGCCACTTTCCCTTTCTTTTTATACACCCTTAGCGAGCCATCCTGAAGGGCAACGCCCGTGCTGTCATAGCCACGGTATTCGAGGCGGGTAAGGCCTTTTATTAAAATCGGATAGGCCTTTTTTGGACCGATGTAACCAACAATTCCGCACATAATATGAAGTGATGGAGTGATGGAGCGATAAAGTGATGGAGTGCCTCAATAGGATCACTTCATCACTTCATCACTTGACTCTGGTGTATTTCAATTCCAATTTGGCTGGGAATGTCAAGCTTTTAGGGCCGTGCAACACAGCACGTTCTGCGGTTCGACTACGCGGGAAAACACCAAGATAGACCGTTCTGTTCTTGGTGTCGATGCTGCTGTCGTCGTCTACAATGTGCTGGAACAGTTCGCTGAGTGTAAGCCGATAGCGTGTCACCGTAGTACCATTGTCAATCACTTTTTTGGGTGTTCCGCCAAAATTAAAAAATCCCCCCGTAAGATTGCTGCCAAAGGAATAGTATATATCACTGATAAAATCAAATGTTGAATCGGCCTGCATTTGTGATAAGAATAACTGGTCAGCGGGTAAAAGATTAGGAGTTTCGTCAGCGATGGTCAGCACGAGTTGGGCCTGGTTCACCGCTATATTATCAAGCCGGTGGGCGTGTGGAAATTCTATTTTAACCCGCACACCCTGCATCCCTTGCACATAAAGCTTGTCATCTGCATATTGTTGACCGATCAATTGTCCTGCAGGGCTTCCGCTATGGTCATGTTTGAAGTAGGTGAATTTATTCACGCCTTTAAAAAAGAAGTCAAAAGATTCGGCCGAGTTGTCCGACTTCTCGTGATAGTAAAGACGCATACGGCTCAAATTACCTTCGTTCAAATTGAAGGCCATCATGGTGCCGGGAGATGATCCGCCTGAAGAGGCCACGAATTTCAAACCCCGTAGTTTTTGAATAAACAAGGAGTCTACGGTATACGAAGCACTATCCAGGCGGAAAAGTTCCTGGCCAAATTCAGGCTTTAGCACTACCCTCAAATAAGGCCCTCTAAAACTTCCAAAAAGGCTGTCCTGGGTGTTAGGCCGCGGAAAGAACGTGAGACTTGCCAACTCTTCGCTTGCTGGATATGATTGATTGGAATAATAATCTTTGGTATCGCTGATTGAATGGCCGTCGTCCAGCCGCAGTATGCGCAAGGTTTGAGCGGTCGTTGTATCCCCATAAAATCCGTCTATAGCATAACGCAGGTACAGCACAATGCTGTCAAAGGCCTGTGTAGTCGTGTCGAAATTTGGGTTCAGCGTCTCGCCCAGAAGTAATGCATAAATATCGGAAGTAGATTTCCCAAATTGTGGGTCGTTCAGTTCGCCGCACAAAAAAAACTCTGCGGTAGAACTCCGGTCCGAGGTCAAGGAGCTGTCTTCGCGTTCGATGGTGCAGCGCAATTCCACAGTATCGGTAAACACATACTCGGATTCGTCGTCTATCAGTCCAAGACCCAGACTGTTTGGTTTTTTGCAGCCCACCCAAAGTGCAAGTGCGACCAATAAGATGCCGACCAGGGTCGGGAGTTTTTGCTTAGTGTATGTTGTCATGTGATGTGGTGATTGGTTTATTGGTGATTGGTTTATTGGTGATTTGGTTATAGGTGGATTTGGGGATTTGGTTATTCGGGTGGCCAAGCTCGGGTGCTCGAATAACCAAATCCACAAATAACCAAATCCACAAATTCAATCGAGTTATGCAGGGACCCCCTCCGTCAATGTCTTGAAAAACTCAAGATAACCCGGCAGTGCTTCATCAGCAGGTTGCCATGGAAGCACAGGTTTGTCGCCCGCAACTGACAGGTACGGAACGCTGGTATCGAGTGATTCGCTGCCGATTATCACCGCATCGGCGTAATGTGCCGCGCCTTTATGCATAGATACGCCTTCACCCTCCCGGAAAGGTTCGAGGTGCTTTTTCGTCAAGTTGTTGATCGCTGCTTTTTGAAAGAAGCGTTCTCCACCCTCGTGTTCCCGCGGTGTGTCATAAGCCCCGTAAATGATTTGGGCATTGGCAAAAATCGGCTCCGTTTTGTAAGCAGTGCGGAGGTAGAGTGGCAGGAGGCTGGTCATCCAGCCTTGGCACATTATGAAATCGGGTGGCCAGCCGAATTTTTTCACCGTTTCAATGGCGCCCTTGCAGAAGAAGGCTGCGCGGTCGGCATTGTCCTCAAAGGGTTTGCCCTTTTCGTCTTCAAACACCATTTTGCGCTTGAAAAACTCTTCGTTGTCCAGGAAATAGACCTGAAGTCGGGAGCCGGGCAACGATGCCACTTTGATAAGCAGTGGGTAATCGTCGTCGTCCACGATGATGTTCATCCCACTGAGGCGTACAACCTCATGAAGCCGGTGACGGCGTTCGTTTACCACGCCGAAGCGGGGCATTAGGATGCGGAGTTCATAACCTTGGTCTGCAAAAAATTTGGGCAGTTTCCCCACGAGTTCAGAAATGTCGGTGCCCTCAGTGTAGGGTGCGAGTTCTTGCGTGATCAGGAGCAGTCGCTTCTTTTCCATGTGTCAAAAAAACAGACTTGAATTGGTGTGTGTGATGCACGATTTATTACGAAACCGGAATTCGGGCAGGATATACTCCGCGAAATTCGGGTGCAAAAGTATAAAAAAAAATAGGTTTTTTTTCCAAAGAGTTTGGACAGAATATTTTGAGCACGATTAATCTTCTATTTTTCGCTCCAAAACCCGGAAGGTGTAAGCCCATTCATTCTTCTCGTCGGGCTGGTGGGTTTCGCGCCAAACTTCTTCCCAATCCGCAGGGTCAGTCTCAGGAAAAAAAACATCGCCTTCCACCTCCAGGTCTACTTCCGTAAGGTAAATCCGGTCCCAGAGATCAGCAGTCTCTCTATAAATTTCTCCACCGCCAATGATGAAAACCTCCGCTTCCCCACCGTCAAATGCCATGCCGAGCGCCTCCTCCAACGAATGAGCCACCAGTACGCCTTCGGCAGTAAAAAATGGGTCGCGGGTCACCACTATATTGGTGCGTTTCGGCAGTGGCCGGCCAATGCTCCGAAAACAATTGCGCCCCATAATGAGGTGGTGATTCAGGGTTGTTTTTTTGAAATAAACCAGGTCTGCTGGCAAATACCAGGGTATTTGGTTGTCTTTCCCGATCACGTTGTTTTTGGCTGTGGCGACTATGGCGGAGATGATCATTTAGTGGTAAGTGGTAAGTGGTAAGTGATTGGTGATTGGTAGTAAGCGTTGGTGATTTCTCTAAAAAATCTGCCGCGCCCACCAAAAGCGGGCGCGGCGTACATATTTATCACTCAGCACTTATCACTCAACACTTATAATTTACTTCTGCAATTTGCTGTGACGCTGGCTGTAGCCAAAATAGACCAGGAAGCCCAGAACCATCCAGACAATAGCGGCTTTGAGCGTAAATACATCAATAGCGACGATCATGCCCAAGCAGATGAGCGCCCCGAGAATTGGCACCACAGGTACCCAGGGGGTACGGAATGGGCGGTGTTGCTCAGGATTGGAACGGCGCATAAACAATACTCCGATGCTCACCAGGGTAAAGGCCAGAAGCGTTCCAAAGGAAGTAAGGTCGCCTGCTACATTACCCGGAATGAAGGCCGCAAATGCGCCTACAAACAGGAATAATAGCATATTGGATTTGTAAGGCGTGCGGAATTTCGGGTGCAGTTCTGAAAACACCTTAGGGATAAGGCCATCATTTGCCATGGAGTAGAAAACCCGGCTTTGGCCCATCAGCATCACCAGGATTACCGAAGAAAAACCAGCCAAAATGGCGACCGTGACCGCCGTCGCGAGCCACTCGTAGCCGGGCATGTGGTTCTGGATTGCGTACGCCACGGAGGCTTCTTTTCCCGCCCCGGCAAATTCTGTCCAGTTGGCTACTCCCGTGAGGACATAAGAGAATAGGATGTAAAGTATCGTGCACACAGCCAGTGAACCCAAAATTCCGATTGGCATGTCTCGCCCTGGATTTTTTGCCTCCTGGGCAGCAGTAGAAACCGCATCAAATCCAATGAAAGCGAAAAATACAATGGCTGCGCCACCCAATACTCCACCCCAACCATGCTTGAATACGCCTTCATGACCGGCAGTGCCTTCAGGAATCATATAAGGTGTATGGTTGGAAGGGTCAATGAACTGCCAGCCAACTGCGATGAAAATCAGTACGATGGAAACTTTGATGGCGACGATGATGGCGTTCACAAAGGCAGATTCCTGGGTGCCCTTGATCAGTATCAACGTGAGGGCGAGCAGGATAACGAGGGCGGGAGCATTCATAATGCCCCCTTCCATAGGACCGTGACACCATTCAAAAGGTATGCCGCCTCCCAAAAGTTTGTTCAGGTATTCGCTCCAGGCGATGGAAACAGTAGCCGCTCCAAGAGCGTACTCCATGATAAGTGCCCAACCGATGATCCAGGCCACAAACTCGCCCATGGTGGCATAGGCGTAGGTGTAGGCGCTACCAGCGATGGGTATCATGGCCGCGAACTCCGCGTAACACAAACCCGCAAACGCACAACCTATGGCTGCAACGACAAAAGAAAGCGTGACCGAAGGCCCTGCGGCTTCGGCAGCTGCGGCTGCGGTGCGCACAAAAAGGCCAGCGCCGATGATGGCTCCAATGCCAAGTGCGACGAGGTTCCAGGCACCGAGCGTGCGTTTCAAGCCTTTTTCAGAGTCGCCGGCTTGTGCCAAAAGTTGAGAAAGAGGTTTTCGTACCCAAAGGTTTGCCATACAAAGAAGAGTTTTAGTTTTGTAAATTCGTGGGGCGAAAGATAGAGTGGTTTTTCAATTTGCGCCATTTCTCCAATACGAATCATTTTTTACAGGCCAAACTGCCTTAAATGGTGGTCGGTATGTTTCCACATCATAAAGCCGTTTTGCTCCCGGTTGAGCTGACCAATGCCAGGGTGGGGCCCAAATTTATATTCGGGGTCTTTAGTGGAAAACTGCAAAACGAGGCCAAGTAAAGTGGCCTTATCCGTTTCAAAATCCGTGGGCTGAGTACCGCCGCCTCCTTCTCCCTGACGATAAACCTGGAGCGTAGGCGTACCAGGTTTCCAATCTTTTTCGGTCAAAACCATCATGCGCAACAGTGGCTGGAAAAGCCGCGGAAAAGCGGGTTTGGTCTTTCGGAGATTTAGTACATCGCGAAATGGGTCGGCCATGTGGCAAACAAGCTGTCCGTGGGTCATAACCCCCCATTGACGGGGTGTATCAGGGCTAAGTCGCTGGATGCGTTCGATGATGGTTTGCTGGGTGCCAGGGTTGAAAAGGCTCTCTTTCATGTGCTGGATTTCTTTATCTAAGTGAATGTTTGATCTGATTGTCAGAACAAACATCCCGAAAGTTTTGAACTTTCGAGTTGTTGCACCCTTTTATTTTTAACAAAAAATAGATTGGAAAATATCGCGCTTGCAGATTTTTCCACACCCTATTTTTGTCGAGAAAAAGCCTACCCACCAAATCAGCATCCCATGGCCCAGCATTCGCTTTTGCTAGAACATATCAACCGCACCGTGACGATCTCGGATGCCGAGGCGGAAAAAATGTTGCATCTCGCCAAAGTAACCAAATTGAAAAAGAAGGAGCACCTGTTTATGGAGGGGCAGTTAGCAAAATATGTAGGTTTTGTGAACAAAGGCTGTCTTCGTTATTACCGATTGGACGAAAAGGGGGAGGAGCACATTATTTATTTCGCCATTGAAGAATGGTGGATTGGAGACCTCAGCAGTTTTTATAGCGGTCAGCCTAGTACTTTCAACCTGCAGGCTCTTGAACCCTGCGAAATGTTCCTTTACACCAAAGACACTTTTGAAACCGTGCGCCGCGAAATCCCGGCCTACGACCAATACGTCAAAATCCGCCACGCAAAGGCAACCGATGCCCGTCTTGAAACCATGATGAGCCAACGCGCCGACTCCGCCGAAGCGCGATACACCAAACTTTTGGAAGGCTTCCCCGACATTTTCCAGCGTGTGCCACAGCACTATATCGCATCCTACCTCGGCATCAAGCCGCAAAGCCTAAGCCGCATCCGCAAGCAAATGGCGGAGCGGGCATTTCGTCATTAGGACAGTTCGTCATTAGGTCATTGGGTCTTTGCTCAATGAGCACAATGACCTAATGACCCAATGACCTAATGACGAAATGTCCTAATGACCCTTTGGCCTAATGACGCATTTTCTTAACCTAGGTGAATGAAATGGGATGGACGAGGCCAACACCTTTGTCCCATCAAATTTTTTCATTCATTCACTAACTAAAAACATTTCAAAAATGAAAAATCTAAATTTCTTCAGTCTCGCAATGTGCCTACTAATGGCAATGTCTTGCACCTCCCAAAACCCAAAAGTGGAAGCCCCAAAATCCTCAGGTGCTGCCAAACTGGAAAATCGCTTTTCTGACGGCGTGGTTGGAACTCACGACCCTGCAATCCTAAACGAACTGCTGGCCGACGACTTTGTGAGCCATCACTTCCCCGCTCCGGGCAACAACAACAAAGCCGCTTTCATTGGCGGCATGACGGGTTTGTTCGCCGGTTTCCCTGACATCAAAGTGACCCGCCTTCAGCAATATGAAGAAGGGGACAAAGTGTTCACCTATGCTTTCTGGGAAGCCACCCAGAGCGGTCCATTCATGGGCATCCCGGCCACTGGGAAAAAAGTCCATGTGGAATACATGGACATCTGGCGCGTAAAAGATGGCAAAATTGTCGAGAACTGGGTCGTCATGGACATCATGGGCCTCATGATCCAACTAGGCGTGGTGCCGCCTCCTGGCGCAGGCAAGTAACGCGGAACGCTGTTCCGCGACGATTCTTCTCCTTCTTACTTCATTTCCCGGAACGGCGTTCCGGGTTACTAACTCAACACTTTTAAAATGAAAAATATCCTTTCAATTTCAGCACTCTTTTTCCTCCTCTCCCTTTCCCTCGCTACCATTGGCTGCGATAAAGAGGAGGCTCCAACACCGGACACCAACAACACAGAGATTGTGAAACAACTTTTTGGCTATTTCGGTACGGGCGACATCCCTTCATTCCTCAATGGTTGCGACGAGAACTGTGTGTTCGACATCACGGGAAACCAAATCCTGAACCCCGGCAAGGTGTACAACGGCCACGACGGGTTCATGGCTTTCCTCGGCGACCTCTCGGATAAAGGCCAACCGACCCTTATCAACCCGATAGATTTTTACGAATCGGGTGATGTGGTGACGGTGAACGGGAACTTGGCTTTCACGGATTTTGCAACGGGAAAAACCTGTACCGCGAGCTTCATCCAAATCTGGAAGTTCAACAGCGCAGGCAAAATGGTTTATTTCAAGGAAGACCACGACAACCGGGTGTGCCAATGAGAAGGTTATTTGGGGGGATATGGTTATGGTATCACTGGTGATAAACAAATCACCAAATCACCAATTAAACAAATAACCAATTCAGGTGCCACCAACAACTATCAACTATCCAATTGGAATTTTAGTTGGTGAAAGAGCCGCTCGCGTGCAAACGGAGCGGCTCCGCCGCATGATAGGGATTGCGTTTTTAATGAAATTAATCTTCAAACTCAAAGATTAGCAGGACTTTCGCGGTACGAAAAATTTCAAACCATGAAAAAGCACGACGACCAACCCCGCTCCCTTTCCCAGGCAGAGCTGGATCAATTGTGGCAGGCAAATTTTGAAATAGAAAAGGCCTCGAAAGATTCAATCGTAAAGGATTGGCTGCCAAGGTATACCGGGATGGCACTCGACCAATTTGGCGATTATATCCTGCTGGTCAATTTTGCCGGCTATGTCAAGGATTTTGCCGAACAACACGGGGTGGATGTCTTTGGACTCGAACGGCCCATGCAAGCCGCCACCGCAGAAGGAATCACTATTATAAATTTTGGCATCGGAAGCCCAAATGCAGGTCTGGTGATTGACCTTCTGGAGGCAATCAAACCCAAAGCCGTGCTGTTTCTGGGAAAATGCGGGGGTCTCAAAACGGGCAAAAACCGCAATGGCGACCTCATACTCCCCATCGCCGCCATACGGGGCGAGGGCACGAGCAATGACTATCTCCCGCCTGAAGTACCCGCTTTACCCGCCTTTGCGCTCCAAAAAGCGGTGTCAACCACTATCCGCGAATACGAGCGCGATTACTGGACAGGCGTAGTGTACACCACCAACAAGCGCGTGTGGGAGCACCGCGAAGATTTTAAGTCAAAACTCCGCGACCTGCGCTGCATCGCCATTGACATGGAAACGGCGACGCTGTTTGTAGCAGCCTTCAAAAACCAGATGCCTGCCGGGGCACTCCTGCTCGTGAGCGATATGCCCATGACCCGCGAAGGAATCAAAACCGAAGCCAGCGATAAAGAAGTGACCTCTCAATTTGCCAAAACCCACCTCGCCATCGGCGTGGATTCGCTCAAGCAACTGATGAACAAGAGCATGACGGTGAAGCACCTGCGGTTTTGAGAAGTAGGGCGTTATTCATGTATTTTTTATTTGCTTTGTGGCGGAAAAACCCATACCCGCAACATGGAGACAGTTAAAATTTTTCTCGCTTCTTCTGGTGAACTTCGTGCCGAGCGCGACGGTGTCTTTAAAATTGTCGCCGATGTCAACAAACTATACAAGCACCTCCACCTCGAAATCGTGGAGTGGGAAATTGACTTGCCCGGTGGCAATTTTGGAGGAAGGCCTATCCAGGAAGCCATTAATCCCCTTTTACAAGACTGCCAAATAGCCTATGTCCTCTTTTTCTCCAAAGCAGGAGAATTCACTGTTGAAGAACTGAACCTCGCCCAAGAATCCTGTCCAAAGACCTTTGTATATTTCAGAACAGGTTTTAGCCCTAAAAATCGAGACGAATCTGAACGTTACTTCAAGGTGATCGAAATCAGAGAAGCGTTGGAAAAAGCCAACAAATTGCTTTCCAAAGAATATTCAGACCTGACGGCATTTGAATTGCATTTTAAAGACGACCTTAATAAACACCTTCACCAGGCCTTTTCCGCGTCAAATCGCTCCAGTCGCAAATCAAAAATCTCCGTTTCTGCCCTTCCTACGCTCCAGCCCCACTTCACGGGCCGCGAAAAAGAACTGGCGCTCCTTGATGCCGCCTGGGCAGACCCAAATGCAAACATTGTCCAGTTCATTGCTCCCGGCGGTACGGGCAAAACCACGCTGGTGACCTACTGGCTTGAAAACCAAATGCCCAAGGATACCGCTGATGTGATTTACGCCTGGTCGTTTTACAGCCAAGGCACCGATGACCACAAGCAAAGTTCCTCCGATTTATTCTTCCAGCGCGCGATGGATTTTTTGGAGGAAAAAGAAATGCCCACCGACCCCCGCGAACGCGGACGCGCCCTCGCCAATGCCCTGCGCCGCCAACGCTGCCTGCTTATCCTTGATGGTATTGAGCCGCTACAACACCCACCCGGCCCGCTCGAAGGCGAACTTAAAGACCCCGCGCTCAAAGCCTTGTTCCGAGAATTGGTTTTCGCGCATCCTGGCCTCTGCATTCTTACGACGCGGATTGTTGTAAGAGAATTGGAAGGCCAGCCCGAGCCGCGCCATCGGCCTTGCAATCTTGAAAATCTTGACGAAGCAACCGGAGTAGCTTTGCTACGAAGAATTGGCGTGAACGGTAGTGAAGAGGCGCTACGCCGTGCTGTACGTGATTACGACGGCCATGCACTATCTCTGCGCCTTTTGGGTAATTACCTCGCCGAGGTATATGATGGTGATGTGCAAAAATGCGAAGGCATTCGACGCCATCTCATCGAAGAAGAAAAATCTGGTAATCATGCCCAGCATGTGATGGAGGCGTATGTCACATGGTTTGCTGAAAATCATACTGGTGACGGTATTGCACCCGAAGTAGCCTTGCTCCAATTACTCGGCCTCTTTGACCGACCCTCGCCCGTGGCAGCACTCGATGCTTTACTCGCCGAGCCAAACATTCCTGGATTGACCGAAGGCTTGCGAGAGCTCGACCCAAAACGCATAAAAAAAGCCCTCAACCACCTGAAAAAATTGGGTTTGCTGAGCGAAAATTATCACCCTGTGGGAGCCTCCAAAGAACTGCGCCACCTGCCCATGCTGCACAACCTCGAAAGCCTTGATGCTCACCCACTTGTGCGCGAGTATTTTGGCCAGCGGCTCGAAAACAACAACTCGGATGCTTGGCGGGAAGCCAATGCCCGTCTCTACGATTTCTACCGTAACCTGCCTGAAAAACAACTGCCCGATACGCTAGAAGAAATGGAGCCGCTTTTTCTCGCCATGGCGCATGGGTGCAGAGCGGGAAAGCAGCATGAGGTGCTATATGAGGTGTATTGGGAAAGGGTCAAAAGAAAAAACAATCAATATACATGGTATAAATTAGGTGCCTACGGCTCGGATTTGACCGCGCTGGCACATTTGTTCGAGCAGGTTTGGGACAAGCCTTCTCAGAATCTGAGTGAGTCCAACCAGGCGGTGGTGCTGAGTTGGGCGGGCTTCGGGCTGCGCGGGTTGGGCAGGCTGCAAGAGGCCGCGGAACCGATGAAGGCAAGTATGAAAATGGCAGTTCAGCAAAACGATTGGCGCGGCGCGGCGCAGGATGCCGGAAACCTCAGCGAACTCTACCTCGCCATTGGTATCCTTCCACAAGCAGTAGAATATGGACGGCTTTCGGTCGAATACGCCGACCAGAGCGGGGATAATTTTGAAAAAGAATCAAAAAGAACCACCCATGCCAACGCGCTTCATCAGTCCGGCAATCCAAAAGAAGCGGAGCGGCTGTTCGCGGAGGCTGAGACTATGCAGCAAAAAAGTCAACCAGAGTATCACTATCTCTATTCACTGCAGGGCTATCGGTATTGCGACCTGCTGTTGTATTTGGGGAAATGGGAGGAAATGTTGGAGAGAGCAAGTGTGATGCTGGAATGGGTAACAGCCACCAATCTGGATTTACTGTCAATTGCCATCGACCAACTCAGCCTCGGTCACGCCCATTTTGCCAAATCGCAAGCCGAAAAAACTGCCAACCAAGAAACAGGCAAGTGGCTGAATTCGGCAGTGGAGGGTTTGCGAAAAGCTGGAACATTGCATATGTTGCCACTCGCCCTCCTCGCCCGCGCCGCCTGGCATCGCTACGAAGGCCGCCATGCCGAAGCCCTCACCGACCTTCAAGAAACCCTGGAAATCGCCGAAAGCGGCAGCATGGGACTGTATATGGTGGACTATCATATCGAAATGGCGCGGCTGCGCAGGGCAGAGGGGCAGCCAGAAGCGGCCGCCCAGCACAAAGCCGAGGCGCTGCGGCGCATAAAGGAGACGGGGTACCTGCGTCGGCTGAAAGAAGCGGAGGAATTGTGAATTGCTTTCCCGCCCTCTATACCCTCATTAGAGGGAACTAACCTTGCCAAGTTTCTAGGGGTTTTTGATTGACGAGTGCTGAATACATGATTGTTGAGTGTTGAAGTGATGGGTGATTTTTTGAATTTTTATGGTTGATGTTGATAATATTGACGACCTCATCCATCGAAAATTCCTCCATTTTCCATGTCCTTCAACAATCAACAATCATGTATTCAGCACTCGTCAATCAAAATCATCACAATTCTAGGAAGCAGGCTGCTTTTTACGGACGAGAAAAACACCCGCGCACAGTTTCCTACCTTTGCCCCATGAAAAGATTGGCCTCCCTCCTACCCGTTTTCCTTTTAATAACCAAATTATCAGCGCAACCTTCCACTCCATCCAACGCCCGCCCGCTCGCATTGGGTGAAAGTATCAAGTTGGCTCTCGACAACAGCGCCCAGATCAAAAAAGCAAAGATTGACCGCCAGATACTCGAACGCCGCGTGAAAGAAGCCCGCAGCGAAGGTTTTCCGCAAATTAGTGCAGGTGTGGAGCTGGACTATTGGCCCCTGTTGCCTACGCAAATCATGCCCGGTGAAATTTTTAACCAACCTGAAGGCACTTACGTGCCTGTCCAATTTGGGCGCTCCTGGCAACTTGGCGGCAACGTCACGCTCCAGCAAAACATCATTAATGAAGCAGCCAGGCGCAATCTGCCTGCGCTCAGGTCCACACGAGACATCAGTGACCTGCTCATCGTGCGCTCCGAATACGAGGTGATTTTTAATACAGCCACGGTCTTTTACCAAACCCTGCAGACCGAACAATTGCTCCGCGCTGTAGATGCGAATCTGGCAAAATTAGAAGCACTGCAAGGTATGGCCCAACTCCAACTCGACAACGGGTATGCCGTGCCAACCGATGTGAAGCGTATCCGCGTGGCGAAGACGAATCTTGAAACGCAGCGCCAAAACCTGCTCACTGGCATCAGTAGTCTGCGCCAAACCCTGCTGTTTCTTTGCGGTCTTCCGCTGGACGAAACCCTCGACCTGAGTGCTGAAATCGGTTCTCCGGCTGCCGACTCGGCGCGCTGGCAAAGCCTTTCGCTTGACCCTTCGACCACGACGGAAAGCCGCCTTTTGGTTCACAATCTTGAACTCCTGCATATTCAGCGGAAAAGTGCCATTGCCGAGGCATTGCCAAGCCTGAGTGCATTCGCTACTATCTCTGCACAAGGATTCCGATCGGACATCAATTTTTTTGACATTGATCACGAGTGGTATGGTGCAGCGGGCGCCGGGGTAAAACTTAAAATCCCTATTTTCGATGGTTTTCGGGTACACAACAAAGCCTGGGTCTATAAATTGGAGGTCCAAAAACTCGAAGAAGACCGCCGTCAACTAAATGAGGGAAAAACGCTCGAATTCCGGCAAGCCCGGGAACAATTAGGAACCAGCCTGCGCACGCTCCGCTCGCAAAGCGACAACGTGGCGCTCGCCCGCGAAATCACAGACAAACTGGTGCTCCAATACAAAGAAGGGGTAGCATCTCTAACCGACTTGCTCAACGCCCAAACGGCTCTCTCCGAAGCCGAGACGAATTACTGGCAGCAGGTGTTCAGTTACAAACTGGCGGTGTTGAAACTATTGAAAACAGCGGGGCAGTTGGAATTGCTGAAGAATTGAATGAATGTGGATTTGGTTATTTGGGGATTTGTGGATTCGGGTGGCCAGGCTTACGGATTCGAATAACCAAATCCACAAATAACCAAATCCACATTTTCTCAATTCAACTTGCTCGGAACAACCATCTTGAACTCAGGGATTTCTGCGTCGAAAAGTGCGCCATCCTCCTGCCGGGTCATTAAGTAAGTGCCGCGCATTTTGCCCATTTCGGTATTCAGATCGCAATAAGAAGCGTATTCGTAGTGCTCGCCGGGAAGCAAAATGGGTTGCTCACCCACTACACCTTCGCCTTCCACCTCACGGACTTGCGCCGCTGCGTCAATGATAAACCAGTGGCGGCGAAGCAGTTGTACGGTATATTGGCTTCCATTTTCTATGATAATATGATAGCCAAAAATGTACCGCTCCTCTCTGGGATCGGAGTGATGCGGCAGGTAGTTGGTCTCAACAGTGACCGTAATGCCATTGGTGACGGCGATTTCCATGGCGTAAAATTACGGCCTCCCTTTTTTCCATGATGATTTTTATTTCAAAATCTTGTTGTCTAATAAATTGTGCGGAAAAGTAGGCTTTGGAGGTGGTGGAACTTGTTGTTCACCCCGGCGGCGGAGCAATTCGAGTTCGAGGCTTTCCAATCCTTTGCGCATGGCCCATTCGTGGTTGGCCGAAAATACAGAACGCAACAGCCAGGTGAGTTTTTTCAAAAGGGGCTTTTCCGCAGAGATTCGCCAATCGTAGGTCACGATGCAGAATTCGCCATCTTCCCGGAATTCCCAGGTGCCCGTGCCTACAAAATCGCCCATCGCACGGAGCGAAAAACCGCGCGGGAAATCGGCTGCCGTAACACGGAAATGCCAGCGCAAGGAGTAAGGAAGCCAACCTTTGGTGTAGACTTCCACCAATTTCCCGATGCCACCAGCTTGGCCTTTTTCGCGCACTTTCACGTCGAGATAAACGGAAGGCCACCATGCTGACAATGCGTCTACGTCTTCAAGGATGCGATAAACTTCTTCCCTGCTGGCCCGTACACGCCAGGTAGTAAGAAAGTTGTAGGTCTCCTTCCTACCCTCGTCAGGAATCGGAGGCGTAGCAATTTGTTCGGGAGTTGCGGGAGTTTCGAGGATATTTTCGATTGTTTGCATGATGTTTTACCGTTTTTGATGGCACAAAGGTGCTACAGCGGATTGTTCATCTGCAAGCTCAATCCTTGGTCAGGGAGTGGTCAAATGTGTGGTTTATTTCGCCCGCTTACTTTTCTTCTTCGTTTCGATAAAAACTCAAGGCCCCGCTGGGACATTTTGAGACCTGTTCAATAATACGCTCGGTGTCAGCTCCATCCATGTTTATCCAAGGTCGCGAGCGCGGATCGAATACCGCTCCTAGTTGTGTCCAGCAAAGCCTGGAATGGGTGCAAACCTCTGGTTTCCAAACTACTGTGATTTCACCATTGGTGTACTTTTTTATGACTTCGCTCATATCTATGTGGTTTGAATGATTAGATGAAACCAATTACTGCAAGACCTCCACTTTGCCCGCTACCTCCAACCCTGCATTTCTCCCCGTTCCTTCAAAAATTCGCTGCCCGTTTTCGAGCAATTCTACCTTCAAAGTTGCTTGCAGACTCTCCTGAATTTTACCTTTCATCTCGCCCGAAAGTGGTGATACAAGTGATGTTCCAGCGGCTTGATTCGCCAAAATGCGCAACTCGGTTTTTGGATTTTTAAAAACCAGTTCAACAGAATCCTTATTGATGCTCAAAAACTTCCGGGCGCCCGTATAGGTGGCAAATTTAAACAATTTATCCTCTATCCACATCCCGCTAATGAACCCAATAAAGTGACTTCTCAACCACGGAATATACGCCGCAGAAGCCATCATTGAGGCGCGGTCGTTGGTATCGAAATGGTTGCTCTGCATCCAAACATAAGCGCGTGGAAAAGAACGGCCCCAGTCTTTTTCGATGTAGCCAAGACCGCCCGAGAAATTGATCGAGTGACTTGAAGTCACCCGGTCAATTGCCATGCTATTCGCAATATTAAGTTCTCCTTCCAGTTGGTGGTGAAGACTAACGATGCCGTGGTTGCATTCCATGAACGGCACGAAGGAGTACCATCCCATAATGCCCGGAGCACCCAGCATTTTCGGCCAGGGCGTGGTGTTTATAAAATGGATTTCGCTGGAAATGCCCGGCAAATCGAGGATTATCTTTTTTGAAGAAAAAAAATTGTTACCCACAAAAACCTCGAATCCATGCCTGGACGGTCGAAATTCAGCTGCGTCAAAGCGATGGTATTCTGCTTTACAGGCCTTGCCGTCCATAACTTGTATAAAAGCGTGGCTATCGCCGTTCTCCCCCATTGAAATACCTGGAATGAAGGCCATCGCATGCTGTTCATCCGCGGATACAATCTTGAAATACCAGCCCTCGAAGTATCGGTTCGTGCGACCCCAACCCTGAAATTGGTCAGGGTTCCAGATGGAGCGGAGTTTTGTCAGGAGCATTGGTGGTGAAGATTTGAAAGGTCAATCTTTGACAACTTTTGTAAAGTTGTCAAAGCTTCAGTCTCCCCAAAGATACCCGAATCTCCTCTGGAATAAATGGCCCTGCATCCGCCCCCCCAATGATGATCTCCCGCACAATCGTACTGCTGATATGCGAATACTCAGGCTGGGCAATCAAAAACACCGTCTCGATGCCACCGCCCACGATATGGTTGAGTTGTGAGATTGTTTTTTCGTAGTCAAAATCCGAGGAGTTGCGCAGACCGCGTAGCAGGAAGCGCGCGCCTATGCGCTGGCAGTAGTGTGCGGTGAGTTTTTCAAACGCATCAACCCGCACACGGGGTTCATTTTGAAACACCTGGCGCAGCCATTCCATACGCTGTTCGTGCGGGAATAGGTATTTTTTGGTGCTGTTGATGCCTACAGCCACGATGATCTCGTCAAAAAGAGGCAGAGCCCTTTTCACCAGGTCAACATGGCCGATAGTGATAGGGTCGAATGAACCGGGAAAGACTGCGAGATTTTTGTTCATTTTGTTGGCAGACAATTTTTGAGTGGTAGTTTTGCCCCAACTTTTTACTCACCACATTTAAAACAATTTTACACATTATGAAAAAACTATTTTTCGCTTTTGCACTTGGCATTTTGGCATTTTTTAGTACCAATCAAGCCAATGCTCAATCTTATGGCAAAGGTCAAACAGACTTGCACTTTGGCATCGGATTATTGGGCACATTTTACGGCAGTGGCGTTAACACCCTTCTCCCGCCCGTCAATATCGCTTTTGAAACCGGAGTAGCAGACAATATTGGCGTCGGTGGGTTTTTAGGTTATTCCACGGCACGGTACAAGTATAACGGTTTGGGCACAAATTATCGCTGGAACTACAACTATATTTTACTGGGTGCACGTGGTGCTTATCACTTCCGTGAATTGCTTGAAATGGATGAAAAATGGGATCCTTATGGAGGTCTGATGTTGGGCTATTATATCGCAAATGCAACGTTCCATTCTGATGATCCTAATGTCAATGAAGACCTGTACGATTCGCCGGTTAGCAGTTCCGTCGGCTGGTCTCTCTATGCAGGGACTCGTTACAAGCTCACCGACAAGTTGGGGATTTATGGTGAATTGGGCTATGGTTTTGCGGTATTTAATGTCGGTCTTCACCTTAAAGTCAAGTAAGAAGCGTCAGTTCATCATTAGAATTGGACATCAGTGCCAATAAAAAAGGCTTGCCAAGCATTTTGGCAAGCCTTTTCTTATTCATACCTGGCAAAATCCTCTTCCGTCATATCGGCGACTTGTTCACGCTCCTGACGGCGGTTTCGCCACCACCAGTAGCCTATGGTTCCCACAAGCAGGTAAGGAATGGATAGCATATAAAGGATGCCGTTGTTCAGGCCAACGGGGTCTCCCCCACCCTGTTTGAGGGCAGCTTCGGCGGCTCCTTTGCACATGGCACATTGGGCGAATGGCTCCAAGGGTAAAAGGCAAAAGGCAAGGATCAAACCAGTGATGATCAGGATTTTATTTTTCATAACATGAATTGTTTGAAGGCTTGAGAACAATATCCCAATATCTAAATTTCCTAATTTTCAATAATACGGTTTCAACATCAGGTAGCAAATAGGGCCAGTTATGGCGACGTATAGCCAAATCGGGAATACCCATCGGGCCATTTTCTTGTGCCGCTCATACTGTCCGGTATATGCCCGCGTAAAGGTAAACAACACAAAAGGTAAAATGACTGCAGCCAATACAACATGCGTAATCAGAAAGAAAAAATAAATTGTACGCATGACGCCTTCACCCCCGTAACGGGTCTCGGGCGTAGTGAAATGGTAAAGCACGTAAGAAACCAAAAACAATACCGAACAAGCCATTGCTGCATAAATCGCCCGACGATGCTGCTCTATCCGGCCATTTTTGATATGCCAAAATGCCACCAGAAGGATAACCGCGCAGAGCGCATTCAATGAAGCATGAAAAGGAGGCAGAAAACTGAAATCTATCCCAAGGTCAAACTTCACGCGTCGCATGAGACCAACCAGCAACAGCACCACCGCTGAAACCACATAAGCCCAGCGGTTGAGTTTTTTTTCGAGCGCAATGTTTGGTGTCATATCGTGAATATTGGAACGGTTAGGATATCACTTCATCACTTTTACCCGCTAAAGCCTCTGGCGTCGGAGGGCATCACTTCATCCCCTAAAGAGGAGGCAATAGCCGGGCAATTTGCTGCACCATTCGGTTAACCTGTTTCTCATCAAGGGCATTGTAAAAGCATTTTATCTGGCCCGTTGCATCTGCGAGGGCATAAAATTCTTTGTGCTGTTTGACATTTCTCTCCAATGCAAATTTCTCATAACCGTTGTTCAAGATGGTGCCCCAAGAGCCAAGGCCGGCCGTCCGAACCCAGGTAGCATAGTCAATGCTCGGAATGGTCTGGATTGCCGAACGGAATTCCGTAGAGCCGCCTTCATAAATCATGACGATCTTGAAGTATGGGCGCGGCCTGCCGTCGCTCGTTTTCCCGAACTGATCGTAAAGCCGTTTGTTGGTTTCGATGATTTGCTTGTTGTCCTCAGTCAGCTCAGGTTCAGACCCAAAATTGTGGATAACGCAGACACTTTCCTTTAACTGATCCTCTTTGGAACCGTCAGGGTAAATAATGTGCGCGCCACGAATCTTGCCGTAAAATCCGAGCTCTGCCACCGCGTCTTTGCGCCACTGCAGACCGCCCTTCAGGTAAAACCAGGATATAGCCGGCAGTACCACCAAAACAAGCGTCAGTGCTGCCACGGTAAGTATTCTGCGCTTGGTCGAAGGTTTTTGTTGTTCCTCGCTCATAATAATAACGGTTGATACGGGTATTTGGGGATACATTGATTTGACAATACCCAACAAAAAAGGCGAGGAGATGTTCCGCGCCTTTTTTGATAGGATATTAAGAAATTAAGATAATGGGATATCCAAATATCCTAATTTCTAAATATCCCAACCCTACCCTTTCTTCGTTCCGGGCAACAGATAGCCGGTGGGTTTGCCGACAGGCGCGGGTTGCACCACTTCCTCGTTTTTTTCTTTGATTTGCTCACGAGCAGCTCCCCACTGGCCTCCTTCCTGGAAGAAGGCAATGATGGCCCAAATGAGCAATGTAGTAGGCAAAAGTACGCTCAGTACCAGACCGCGCACCTCGTGCGCCATGTGCATAAAGAAGAAAATGATAAAATAGGCTTTGTACATGCTAGCGCCGATCATCGCCACCATGTAGATGGCTTGACCGAAACCGCCGTCTTTGCCAAACGTGACGCTGGGCACAATGTGTCCTTTAGCAAACAGGGCAAATACCACTTCGACTACAGTGATGATGCCAAGCAGTTTCAAGCCGTAGAACACAAGTTTCTTTTGATCTTCGTATGATTGATGAGCCATGAGTAAGAGTCGTGAGAAAGTGAGAGACGTGAGGTCGTGAGAGTAGGTTTAATTTACAATAGGTAGAATACCAAGAATACAAACACCCACACCAAGTCCACAAAGTGCCAGTAAAGGCCAATTTTTTCTACCATTTCGTAGCCATTCCGACGTGCTGCATAGAGTCCGCTCATTGCATTGACCATAATAATGAGGAGGAAGACTACCCCGGAAAATACGTGGAAGCCGTGGAAACCTGTGATAAAAAAGAAGAGCGCTCCAAAAGCTTTTGGCCCCTCCTCGATTTGATGGGTTTGCCCGGCATATGGGCCAGAAGTGTAACGAACATATTTTTTCTCCAGCTCGATCTTGCCATCGTGTTCGTGCCCGTGCAGCAAGTAGGAGTCGTTCTTTTTGACTGCTTGCGGCGCGCCATTTTCCATGACTTCCTTGCCGTTGACATCCACCATCACACCATCAGCGATGTGACGGCCAAATGGGTTTCGGTTCATTGAAACGTTTTCGTACTTGATCAGTGTCGTCCATTCGTACGCTTGGCTTCCAAGGAATGTTGCGCCGCCCAGAATAGTAAGGAACATCCAGAATACCACTCCGCGCTTATTCTCGCGATGGCCTTCCTGTACCGCCCGTACCATGGTGACGGAGCTAAAAATAAGGACGAAGGTCATGAACGTTACAAAGACCAGCGGCCAGTGCGCTTTTACGAACGGGAACGAAGCAAACACAAAATCAGGCTCTGGCCAGGTTGGCACACTAAAACGGATGGTACCGTAAGCGATCAAAAAGCCTGCGAACGTGAATGCGTCAGACACGAGGAAATACCACATCATCAGCTTGCCGTAGCTCACTTTCATGGGCGCTTGCCCACCTTCCCAAAGCTGGTCGTCATTGCCGTGCTCGTGCGTCTCGTGTGCGTGTGAAACAGAAGGTTCTGCCATGATAGTCAGTAAGTTATTAGACGTTGGATATTGTTCTGTTGGACTTTGGACTGTCCAACGTCTTACGTCCAACAGTCAGAAGTCAAAATTTTCAAGATTGAATCATAAAGAACACCATGAGATAAATCCACAAGATGTCCACAAAATGCCAGTAATGCACCACCAGTTCAAACCGTTGCTTGCGCCGCAAGGTGGGTTTATAGGGCAACACATAAGCGTGGGTCAATGCAACTGTCAATACAGCAATACCGCCCAAAACGTGCGCTGCATGAAGCCCTGAAATGACATAAATAAACGAACTAGAAGGGTTCACAGTAAATGTAGCGCCCATGGCCGTCAATTCCTCCCAACCCTTGTATTGCAGCACTACAAAAAGTAACCCCAGAAAAAATGTCGCAATCAGCATCCCTTTGTACCGTTGTTCCTTTCCTTGTTTGAAGCCCGTGTAGGCCAAGTGTATGGTAATGCTGCTCAGCAAAATCACCGCCGTATTCACCATAAAAATATCCGGCAACCTGAACTCTAACCAATTGCCCGCCGCCCGACGTACCACATAAGCGCTCGTGAACGCCGCAAACATCATAATGATTGAGCCAATAGCAACCCACAGCGCAAGTTTGTGCGGGTGGATATTGCTTTGGTTATATTCCTGCCTTAATGCGGCCATGTTATTTTATTTTGTTTTTGGGGATTACCAGACTCTGTCAAGCAACAACACTATCAACGACAACGGCAAATGCACAAATGAAACAAACATCTGATTCCGCGCTGCCGTTCTTTCACAAGTTTTGAACAACTGCCAGCAATGCCAAGCCCAGTATACATTAAGCAAAACAAGCACTACGGTAGCCAACGTGCCCACGTAACCCAGCGAAAAACTCAACACTGCACTCCCTATCAGCAAAAGACAAAAAGCAAAAGACAGCAACCCTGTCGTCTTGTCCTTTTCACCATTCCCAGATGGGAGGAGGTAAAAACCAGCTTTTTTATAGTCTTCGTCCGCCAGCCATGCTACTGCCCAGAAATGTGGGAATTGCCACAAAAACTGCAAGCCAAAAAGCATCCAGGCCGTGGGCGAAATAAACCCTTCGTAAGCCACACAACCGATGATGAGCGGCAAAGCCCCCGGAACAGCGCCCACAACAACCGCTAATGGCGTAGAACGCTTCATCGGCGTGTAGATAAATGCATAACTGATGAACGACAGCGTACCGAGAAAACCCGTCAAAGGATTGAACCACGAAAGCATCGAAATACCAATCAGCGCCATCAATCCAGCGAGCAAAACGGCTGTACTGACACTCATTCGTCCCGTTACCACAGGTCGGTTGGCTGTACGGGGCATCAAGCGGTCATAATCGCGTTCCAGCACTTGATTAAGCGCATTGGCCGCGCCGGTCACTAAAAAACCACCGACCGCGAGCAACAACATCGCACCCCAGTTCACCGCACCCTCACACACGATTGCATAGGACATTACCGCAGAAAAAAGAACTAATAACGTCAACTTGAATTTGACCAACAGCCCAAAATCTGTGACCGCTTGCCTCAAGCCCTCAAAAATCAATACCTGTTTTACTTCGTTGCGCTGCATTTTTTTATTTTGATATTTGATATTGGGATATTTTTATGATTATCCCAATATCCTATTATCCCAATATATTAAACCTCAATGCCCCTCCCCATGATCATGCTCTCCTTCTTTCAGCGGCACATATTGCGGGATAAACTCTTCACCATTTTTGCCATAATCATAAGCCCAGCGTTGCACAGATGGGATTTTGTCGGGCCAGTTGCCGTGACCGGGTTTGATCGGAGTGGTCCATTCCAGTGTGTTTGCGCCCCAAGGATTCTTCGTAGTCAGTTTTTTTCCGCTGAAAATGGAGTAGAAGAAATTGACCATGAACATTACCTGCAAGAAGAACACAAAAATCGCGGCCACTGTGATAAATTGATTTAGGTCTTGGAAGTGCCGGAATGCATCAAAAGAGGCGCCCCCATCGTAATAGCGACGTGGAACACCCGCCATGCCAGTGTAGTGCATTGGCCAAAATATAGCGTAGGCGCCTATGATCGTGCCCCAGAAGTGTATCTTGCCGAGGGTCTCATTCATGTAGCGACTAAACATCTTTGGGAACCAATGATAAACCCCTGCGAACATACCAAAGAACGCGGCAATACCCATCACAATGTGGAAGTGCGCCACTACAAAATAGGTATCGTGTAGCGGAATATCAATAGCAGAGTTTCCAAGGAAGATACCCGTCAGGCCGCCCGAAATGAACATTGAAACAAAGCCTATTCCAAAAAGGCTCGCCGAGTTGAATCGGAAATTCGAGCCATAAATCGTGCCTATCCAGTTGAAAACTTTCACGGCTGAGGGCACGGCTATTATCAGCGTGAATATCACAAAGAAGTTGGAAATGAATGGGTTGACGCCCGACATAAACATGTGGTGCGCCCACACGATGAAGGCCAAAAAGCCAATGGCAAGCAGGGAGTAAACCATGGCCGTGTAACCAAAAATCGGCTTGCGGGAGTGTACCGAAAGCACTTCCGATACGATACCCATCGCCGGAAGGATAATAATGTACACCTCCGGGTGACCCAGGAACCAGAACAAGTGCTGGTACAAGACCGGACTACCACCGATTCGGTCAAGAATTTGTCCACCTACCACAATTTCGCTCAGGTAGAAAGACGTACCCATGCTACGGTCGAACATCAAAAGCAATACGCCTGAAAGAAGCACCGGGAATGAAAGCACCCCAAGGATAGCAGTTACCAGAAGAGCCCACATTGGGAGTGGCATCCGCCACATGTTCATCCCTTTCGTACGCAGGTTGAGAATGGTAGTAATGTAATTGATGCCGCCTAACAGCGACGATACCACGAATAGCGCCATGGATACAATCCACATTGTCATACCTGCCCCCGACCCTTCAGAGGCCTGCGGCAAGGCACTTAATGGCGGATATGCCGTCCAACCGCCTGAAAATGGTCCTGTATTTAGGAACAGGGAGATAAACATGACCAGGCCGGCCAGGAAGAAAAACCAATATGAAAAGGCGTTTAGAAGGGGGGAAGCCATGTCGCGCGCACCTATCTGCAACGGAATGAGCAGATTGGCGAATGTGCCGCTCAATCCAGCGGTGAGTACAAAGAACACCAGAATGGTGCCGTGCATCGTCACCAATGCGTAGTAAAATTCAGGGTCGAGCTTGCCAATGCCAGCCTCGTTCACTTGAATCCACTTGCCCAAGATAGGTCTCAGCCAAGCCATATCAGCCTCGGGGAAGCCTAATTGGAGTCGGAAAACAATGGACATCGCCGCACCAATAAAAGCCCAGAAAATCCCTGTAATAAGGAATTGCCGGCCAATGATCTTGTGGTCCGTGCTGAAGATATATGTCGTCAGAAAGTTCGACTGGAACTTATCGCCATGATGATGCTCATGGAAATGGTCGTCATATCCAAGTTCATGGGTAAGTTTATCTTCCAGTGTTTCAGCGACAGAAGTGACGTGTGCCATATCTTTCTATATTAATGTGGTCAATGTGTGATTAATGTGGTCTTTGTGATTGATGTGGCAATTGGTTGTTGTGATTCATCGTGCTAAACGGGAGCACATTGACCACATTCATCACATTGGCCGCATTTAATTCAAAATGGTAAATTCGGTTCTTCGGTTCTTTGCTTGGTTTTCAGGCGTGTCGTTGGGAACAAGGGGTTTGGTATCGCCGTAGCCACGAGGCTTGAGGCGGCCAGTAGATATGCCCCGGTCGCTCAGATATTTCGCCACAGAAGCGGCACGGGAAGCAGAAAGCGCAAGGTTGGCAGCAGGTTCTCCAACATTGTCGGTGTGTCCTGCAATTTCAATATTGATGGTCGGGAAGGCATTTAAGCCCGTTACGAGGTTGTCGAGTTCGTATTTGCTGTTCGTGGTGAGTGCGGTAGAGCCAGACTCGAATTTGATGTGCCGAAGTGTCAAGGTTTTGTCCGTGGCCGTGGTAGATTCCACCGCTTTTTTAAGGTTGGCTCCAAATTCTTTGGCGCGTTCGCGCACCTCAATATCAAGCACCTTGTCCTTGTTTGGGTCTTCTTCTTTCCCACGCATTTCCGTCAGGTAATACGATTTTTGTTGTTTGAACCATGCATCGTATTCTTCTTGCGTGACTATTTTCATCACCCGGCGCATGGAATAGTGTCCATTGCCACAGAGTTCTGCGCAAGCAAGCTCATAGTCAAACTTTTCCCAGCGCTTTGGGCCGCTCGGGTCTGTAGGATCAAAGGGTTCGTTGTACTCAGGATATTTGCGGAGTTCATTGCGATACTCAGCAGTTGTCTTAGTGGGGGTGAATACGAAGTAGGTTGGCAGCCCAGGTATCGCATCCATTTTTACCCTGTGCTGCGGAAGGTAAAAGTTGTGCAGCACGTCTTTTGCGAGGATACGTACACGAATCTTTTTGCCGATCGGGAAATAAAATTCTTGTCCTGGGATCACATCGTCCCAAGATTTGGGGTCAGTAAAATCTATACCGAGCGTATTGGCGCCAGTAGTCTTTTTATAGTCGCGGGTACCTATTTTGCCGTCAGGGCCTGGGTAGCGGAGTGTCCAGCCAAACTGCTGTGCAGTGGCTTCGATTTCCATATAGTCTTCGCCTTCTTTCACATCGGCCATAACGGTGTTCCAGGCATTGAGGCCACGCACCACCAAAACGGTCATAACCACCGCAGGGATGGCTGTCCACCAAATTTCAAGGCGGTTATCATGCGGGATGAATTTTGCTTTGCGCCCTTCCTGATATCGGTATTGATAGGAAAACCAGAACAACGCGATATGGGTCAAAACAAACACGATACCCGTAAGAACCAACGTGACATTGAATAAATCGTCCAAAAGTGTGCCGTGCTCAGAGGCTGATTCGTGAGGGCCGTAGCCAAGCATCACATTTTTGTAGTCCCAGGCCGACCAGCACACGCCGACGAGAAACAAAACCATAAAGCCGAGTGAGAACCAGCCATTCCATTTGCTGTTGTCGCGCAAAACCTGCCGCTCGCCTTTGATGGTATTGGTCAGTTCATAGACTTTCCCGATTTGCACCAAAACAACGGTGATCAGGACGATGCAGAATAGTACTATTAGCGTAGTCATTGCTATTTTCTTTTACGATGAGGTTGATCAATGATGCCCGCCACCTTCTCCTTCTATTAGCGCCCCAGTGTCATGATGGAGGCTTTCGTCCAGATAAGGATCCTTCATAGGTACAAGCGATGCCTTTGAAAGTTGATTGAAAAAGAAGAAAAGGAACAAGCTCAAAAAACCTATTAGCACACCAATTTCTTCCAAGCCGGGAATGGTATATCCTAATTTGAAGGCCTTGGATTCGTCATGATGGTGACCGTCTTTGCCGTGGCCTTCGCCGCCATGAGCCGCCGCCCCTTCAGCAGGTTTACCCGCAGAAGTTTCAACGGAGGCTGGGTGGTCTCCGTCAGGATGTTCAGATCCACCCGCAGGCTCATGAGCATCTGTAGTTGTCGGGTCTGCGTTTTTATCAGGATGGGTGTGCTGTTCGCCTTTGGCATGATCAACACTATGTTCTTCCGAATGTTTATATGCCGTTGTATCTTCAGTCGCAGGTTCTTCCACAGTAGTTTCGGAGGCAGGCGCCGTGTCATGGCCTGAATCGGAAGTAGATTTATCTGCCGTAGTTTCAACGGAAGTAGGAGCAGCACTGCCGTGGCTTTCACCACCATGTTTGCCCTCGGCAAGTTCTTTCGCCTCATGTGCCGCAATGCGAGCGCCGGGTTTGATCATATAGAAATAATCCCACCAGTGGCCAAAGAAAACGATAATGGCCACGAAGAACATGGTGCCGAACTTTCGTTTGGTGTCGTTGCGCATTAAAATAAGAAACGGCGTTACAAAGTTCAAGACCAGGTTTCCCCAGAAAAGCACCGGGTAGTGCGTCATACGCTCATTGAAGTAAATCGTTTCCTCCCCGTTGTTGGCATACCAAATCAACATGAACTGGTCAAACCAGAGGTAGGTCCAGAAAACAGAAATACCAAACAAGAATTTGCCAATATCGTGCAAGTGGTTTTGAGTCACATATTCAAGGTAACCAAGCGATTTGAGGTAAATGATAATAATAATCGTCAGGGCAAGCGATCCGAGCCACATCGAGATCATTGAATACCATGCAAACATGGTGCTATACCAATGTGGATCAACGGACATAACCGCTTGCCACAGGAACACCGTGCTAAGGAAGCCACCCAAGGGAAGGAACGAAGCCGCCCACTTGCGCTGTTTTTTGTAGTATTTAAAATCACTGGTTTCCATGGTGTCTTGATCCACTGATGCCTGGCGAAGTTTTTTTGCCCAGTAATACCAAATAAGCAAGAACCCAATGGTGCCAATAGTGAACCAAACAGGATTGAGGAAACCCTTCTTGCCTGCCAGAACGCGATCGTAATGCGGCGCTTCGGGGTCGGTGAGATTGATGTCGAGACTGTTCCAGTGGTAGAGGTGGTGGAAATGCCCCCATACCCCTAAAGCAACTACGCCCATGAGAATCAGGCCAACCCACATGAACTGGCTCATGGCTTCCCAAACGCGCCGTACCACCGAATTCCAGCCAGCAAACGCAGTTACCTGTGCCGAAAGGAAGAACATGGAGGTAAAGGCAACTCCTGTGAAAAACACGGAATTGTGCAGCCAGTTTGTCCAAAACCGAGTGTGGTACTCATCGTCGTTGAAGTACGTGAGTCCAAGGCACACCGCGCCCAAAACCATGCCGCCAATCAGCAGCGTTTTGGTTTTGCTTTCAAATACAAATTGTGTATTCAGGTTCATATCGCAAGGTCGGACGAAGCCGAATTATGTTCGATGTTGTTGATTTACAGGGCAATCGAGATTTGACAACTTTATTTAAGCTGTCAAATCTATTTTCCTGCAGGGGCAGCTGGTGGAAGAGCGGGGGCGACAGGGGCCACGCGTCCTGGTCCAGTAGCTACGCCTTTGGCTGGTTTTTCGATATTACTCAGTAAGTTGGCATTTTCGCTATATTCGAGGTTTTTACTCTTGGCTTGCAAGGAGCGGATATAGTGCAACACCTGCCAACGCTCTTCATAGGAGAGTTTGTCGGTATAGCCACCCATCACGTTTTTGCCATAAACCATGGCGAAGTATAAGCGTCCGTTGCCTGCGCCAATCATATCGTCGCCCGGCTGGAGGCCCTCGTGAAGCAGGACGCGTCGATCAGCCTGCGCGTGCTCCGGTGCGTGAACTCGGCCGCGTTCGGGATCCGGCGGGATGTCTCGTCGATTCGCGAGGCGCTCGTCCTGCTCGGCCTGGGTCCGATTCGCAAGTGGGCGTCGGTGTGGTGCCTGGCCGCCCTGAGCGCGGGCCGCACGCCGGAGTTGGCGACGCTGGCCCTCGTGCGTGCGCGGTCGTGCGAGCGGCTCGGCGAGGGCGTGCCGCACGTGGCCGAGGAGGAACTCTTCCTCGTGGGCCTGTGTTCGCTGCTCGACGCCATGCTCGACAGGCCCATGGCGGAGGCGCTGCGGCACATGGCGCTCTCGCCGGCTGTCGAGCACGCGCTGCTCGGCGAGCCCACGGCGTCCCGGTATCTCCTCGACGCCGTCATCGCGTACGAACGGGGCGAGTGGGACGACGCCGTCCGGGCCGCGCGGTCCGCGTCGGCGTCCGACGCGGTCCTCCCGACCGCGTACTCCGCCGCGCTGGCGATGGCCGGCGACCTCGCGGTCTAGAAAGGCTCAGGGCTCTCGGCTCAGGGCTCGGGGCTGAAGGCTCCCGGCTCTGGGCTCACGTGTGACGCCGACCGCTATGGGGCGAGCACGCGCGCGAGCGCGGCGGCGATCTGCTCGCGCGTCAGCGGCTTCGACACGTAGTCGGTCATGCCGGCGGCCAGGCACCGCTCACGGTCGCCCGTCATCGCGTGGGCGGTCATCGCGACGATCGGCACCTGTGGAAAGGTGGCCCCGGCCCGGATCCGGCGCGTGGCCTCGTAGCCGTCGACGACTGGCATCTGGCAGTCCATGAAGATCACGTCGAAGCGGCGGGCGGCGGCCATCTGCACGGCTTCGGCGCCGTTGGCGGCGATGGCCACGCGGCATCCGGCCTTCTCGAGGAAGCGCTGGGCCACGAGCTGATTCGTCGGGTTGTCCTCGGCCACGAGCACCATGGGACTCCGGACGGCTGCCTCGCCCCCCGCGTCGGGCGGACGCGGCGCCTCTGGCTGGCGCGGCGGTTCGAACGGGTCCACCATGTCGAGCGCCGGCGCGAGCGGGATCGTGAACCAGAACGACGTGCCTTCGCCCGGGACGCTCTCGAGACCGATGTCGCCATCCATCAGCGTGGCCAGTTGCCGGCATATCGCCAGGCCCAGCCCCGTGCCGCCGTAGCGGCGGGTCGTCGAGCTGTCGGCCTGGCGGTACTTCTCGAAGACCGCCGCGTGCTGCTCGGGTGCGATGCCGATGCCCGAATCCTGCACGACGAACCGGGCCATGCGGCGGCCGTTGGCGTCGGCCTGCGGCGCCACGCGCACCTCGATGGCCCCGGTTTCCGTGAACTTCACGGCGTTGTCCGTCAGGTTGCCTACAATCTGCCGCGTCCGCGTCGGGTCGGCAACGAGGCGCGCGGGCATGTCGGCCGACACGGTCACCGAGACCCGGAGCCCCTTCTTGCGCGCGCGGACGAAAGCCGGCGCCAGCACCTCGTCGAGCCACGGGCGGAGGGCGTAGGCCACCGGCTCGATGGTGAGGCCTCCTGCCTCGATCTTCGAGATGTCGAGGATGTCGTTGACGAGCGCCAGCAGCGTCTCGGCGGACTGGTGCGCGCCCGACGCGTACTGCCGTTGCTCGTCGGTCAGGGCCGTGTCGAGGAGGATGGTCGTCAAGCCCAGGACGCCGTTGAGCGGCGTCCGAATTTCGTGGCTGACGTTGGCGAGGAACTCGGAGAGGCGCGCGAACGACCGCACCGCGTCCTTGTGCGCGCGCTCGATTTCGTCGGCCATCGCGCGCTGTGCCGTGACGTCGCGCAGCGTGCCGGCCGTGCCGACGGGGGTGCCGTCCGCGTCTGCGCGCCGACGCACCCGTGCTTCCATCCACCGGAACTCGCCGTCGCTCGTGACGTAGCGCACGGCCTTCGTGCCGGAGTGGCCCTTCCCGGCCATCAGGTCGGCGAACCGCTTGCGGGATCCGGGGACGTCGTCCGGGTGGACGAACTCGATGTAGCCGCGGCCGAGGCACTCGTCGGCCGGGAATCCCGTCAGGTCTTCCCAGGCCGGGTTGAGGAACGTCCAGCGCCCCGCCGTGTCCTGCTCGAAGAGCACGTCGGTCACCTGCTCGATCAGGTGGCGGAAGCGGCGCTCGCTGAGTTCGAGGGCCGCCTCCGTGCGGGACCGCGCGGCGTCGTCGTGCGCCGCCACGGCGGCCATCTCGTCGAAGCGACCTGAAGAGGACATCTCGTTCTGAGGGGCGGGAATCCCCAGAAGAGGAATCGGCCTGGAGGAAGGGACCTTGAGCGCAGATCCACGCCAACGCGGGATCTCAGTCGCGGCTATCCGACTCGGCTGACGTCGGTCTTGGCGAAATCATCGCCCTTGAAGAGGAGCGGCTCGCCCGACGTGCGAGCCAGTGCGTAGGCAAAGACGTCTCCGAAGTTGAGCCCCGCCGCGTGGCGCCCTTTGCCGAAGCGCCGATAGGCCCTCCGCGCCTCGGACACCTGTTCCGAGTCGACGGCGACCACGACGATCTCCGCCTTGTGAATCAGTGCATCCAGTTCGCGCCCGCCCGGTTCGCCCTTGCGTGCCTCGATGACCAGCGCCGTCTCGAGGAGCGTCGCGGCCGAGACCAGGCGCGTCGTGTCTTCCTCCACGGCCGCACGAAACTCTTCGGCCCCGGGCTCGTCGAGGAGGAGTGTCAGAAGCGCCGAGGTGTCGAGCACCATCAGCGGGGCAGTCCCCGGTGGTCGTAGCCGAGAACCTCCTCCGTGGAACGGTCGTCGAGCGTCGGCAGCTCGGCGCAGCGCTGCGCGATCTCGCGGAGCTCGTCGCGCAGGCGTCGGCGTCTCGGGCGACCACGCAGGCGCGCGAGCCGTTCACGCAGTGCCACGACGACGGCAGTCGTCAAGGTCTCCCCTGTGCGGGCGGCCACCTCGCGGGCCAGGCGGTCGGCCTCCGGATCCTTCACGCTCAGTGCCATTGAGAGCCTCGATTCTAGAAATATACCACGCG